>NZ_JBLWVT010000009.1:0-288419 GCF_048268305.1 Pseudodonghicola sp. | reverse complement strand
GAGCGAAGCTTGCGCCTCTCGGCAGATTGCTGCGCAATCGCCTGCCGGCCAATGGATCGCTCTATTGCTGCTCGGACGGCCTGCGTGGTCGTGGCGCTGCCGTGACGAACTTGTCCCATAGGGCATCCTTCCATTCCTGCGAATGGATCGCACCATCAAACCGAGGGATCAAACACCTAGCGCGGCGAAGCCCCGGCGTCGAGCAGGGCCATCACCGCCGGATCCAGCCGCGGATCATCCCTATAAAAGACACCGCAGGCCGCGAGGTCCCTCTTCTGCGGGATTCTTCCGGGCAGCCGCTTGAACACGATCGGCGTCGAATAGATCGGGCGCGTGAGAGCATTGTTCGTTGTCATCAGCAGGCCGGTGAGGAATGGCATGGAGGGCAGCGCCGGGGGGAAAAGCGCGATCGACCGCAGCCGCGCATTGGGGCGGCCGACGTTCTGCACATCGGTGATATAGATGCGCCCCCCCAGCCACTGCGCGAAGCCATCGATCTTGATTGGCTGCCGGCTTCCCGGACGCCCTCCCCGTGACGTCGCATACATGATCGTCTTGACCAGGGTGAGATCGCCTTCCTGCGAAATCACCGTATAGGCTCGCCCGATTCTGTCGGGATTGCTGCGCAGCGGGGTGCAGACCTGATAGCAGCCACAGGACCGCGACAGGGCCCCGCGGGTCTGCGCCATGTTTTCCAGCAAGGCGGCGAACGCCTGCTGCATCCGGGGCGGAAGGCCCTCGATCCGCATCGGTGGGTGCCAGCGCGCCGCAAACCGGTCGGCCGGCAGCAGCAGGTCGTCTGGCTCCAGATCGAAATGTGCGGCGATGCTCCGCAACGTCGCCAGCGACGGCATGTTGAGCCCGTTCAGGTATTTGTTCAGCTGTTGACGGTTGAGGCCAAGCGCCTCGGCCGCACGGGAGGTGCTCGGATAAGAACGTACAAGCCGACGCAGATTGGCGGGGAATTTTCTATGCATCTGATGCTCCGCTCACCCTGCGAGATACATCGCCGGGGCGCCGTCAGCGCGGCACAGACCGTGGCGCACCTCCGCCCCAAGCGCCGGATCATCGAACGCGACGAGGCCGCAGAACCGCAGATCGTCGCGCAGGCTCGCCCCGGTCGGACGCCGCCACATGACAATGCTGGAGGTGAAGATCGGACACGCACCGAAGCTGAAACTTCCCAGCAGAACGCCGCTCAGATGCTGCACTCCAGAGGTGTAGGCAGGATAGAAGAGGGAGAATTCTGGCGTCACCTCCCCCTCTGAGGTCCCACAGTCGATGAACTGGATCCGGTCCTGAACGTAACTCAGCAGATGCAGCGTTTTGCGAACCCCCTCGCGGCTCCAGGGGCTGCCGGAGGGAGCGAACCGTTCCAGAACCCGCGCATAGGTCATGCCGTTGCGCTGAAAGACGATCACGTAGGTCCGCAGAGCAAATGTCGGCATTTCGGGAACACAGGAGTAGCGGAAATACCGCCCGCAGTAGGGCGCAAGCGCTTCGGCAGAGTTTTCATGCTCGGCCGCGACCTTGCGAATTAGCGCAGCCTCCCGGCTCATCTGCTCCGGAGGGGCAAAGCCAGGCTCCGTGCCGTGGCTGCGTGCCATGCAGCGCCGGAGCTCCCGCGGCGACAGCATCAGCGCCTCTGTCGGGAGATCGAAAACCGCCGCCATCTTGCGCATGGTCCGCAGTGACGGCGCGCAGCTGCCGTTCAGGTATTTGTTCAATTGCTGCCGGTTGATGGCCATCTGCCTCGAGGCCACGGCAATGGATGGCAGAAGAGAAACCAGATAACGGATATTCTCTGACAGCCCACCTGAGGTCGAAGTGTCATGGCAGCCTGCAGCGGCCTCTGACGGCAATGGTGTCGACATCGTCATCTCTCCCAGCCCTGCCCGCTGGGGGTGGGCTTAATACTTCTCATGAAGCTTCTATTTCTTATTAATCTTCAACAAGCTCTCCACCCCGCTTCACCCAGGAGCGCGGCACATATTGCTTTGGCGTTTTTCACACACTTTTCCGCTGCACACCTGACGCCAAATCTGCGGGCCCCGTCGCGAAATATGCCGAAACGATAAGAAGAGAAAAAAGCGCGTCACTTGGTACAAAGCAAAACTCTCGCCCCTCTTCACGGGGGATGATCGAGCTTCAATATAGTCAAGGATACAACACAAAGATTTTTAAATACAACCAAAAGATATTATTAATAAGTCAAAAGTTTGCAATCCTTGTATCGGAAATGCTCCACCCTGGGCCCCGCCCCCAGGGGCCGCACAGCAGGCGATGTTGCGCAAATGAGCCTACAGGCTAATCCGCCGCTTTTCTCCATCGGCGTCAGGCGAGGGCTTCGATCTCGGCCCGTCCGAGGGCCGAGGCGCGGTTTATGACGGCGATGCGGATATGGAACTCGGCAGTCTGGCGGTCGAGATCTCGCGGCATGATCCGCTCGCCGAAGGACCTGAGGCGGTTCATCTGCGCCTCACCCCGACTTCGGACGTGATGGCCAGACCATTGCTTCCACAGCGCCTTGCTCAGGCGCAGCCGCTCCCCGGGAGAACCCGCCGAAGGTCCGGGGCGTAACAGCCCGACAAGCTGACGGGGAGCCGGGACGCGGAAGTCATCCACACAGGACGATCGGGCCTCGCGCAGCTGAGATCCGGAAGCCCCCCATTGTGCCTGCATTGCCGTGCAACAGGCGACAATGCCATTTGCACGGCTCAATGCTCAGGATCAGGTTTTTTTGGCTGATGTGAAAAGAAGGCCAATGCAGCAACCGACAGAACGAGGAACGCGCAAGCGATCGGGCTCTTGAACAGGAACCAAGGGTCGGCGCCGGAGGCCGAGAACGCCTCTCGGGCAGAGCGTTCTATCGGGCTGGCCAGGATATAGGCGATCACGAAGGGCAGCACCGGGACATCGATCCGCCGGAACAGGTAGCCCAGCACGCCGAAGCCCACGGTTGTCCAGAGCGCAAACATCGATGTCTCCTGCACGTAGATCGCCGTCAGCGTCACCAGCAGGACGACCGGCAACAGGTATTTCACCGGCACCCGCGCCAGAACGCCCATGGAGCGCATGAACGAGCCGCCCAGCGTCCAGTTCACCAGGTTGCCCAGCACCATCAGGAAAAAGATGCCGAAGACGATGACCAGCTCGGGGTTGGTCTGGGATGTGAACCGGAACACGGCCGGGCCGGGATTGAAGCCGCCGATGCTGTCGGCGGCGAGGATCAGGAAGACCGCCGCGGCATTACCCGGAATGCCAAGCGACAGCACCGGTATCAGGTTCGCTCCGGACACGGCGGAATTGGCGGCCTCGGTCGCGGCAATGCCCTCGGGCGCGCCCTGGCCAAAGGCCGCGTCACCCGGTGCAGCCGTCTTGCGGTGCTTCCGGCTCGCGAGCGAGTAGGACAGCGTCGCCGCGAGGGTGGAGCCGACCCCTGGCAGTGCGCCGACGATCGTCCCGATGATGGTACCCTGCGTGATGTAGGGCCGGATGCGGCGCAGGTCTCCGGGCCGCAGACCATCATGATCGGACGTTTGCGCGGCGCGGTCACGGCGTTGGGACAGCCCCCGCCGCTCATTGTCGATCGCCACGAAGATCTCGCCCACAATCAGGATGCCGAGCACCGCCGAGAGCATCGGGAAACCGTCACGCAGCGCCGGGATGCCGAGGGTCAGGCGGGGACTCAAGTCCTCTCCGGAGGCGATGAAGGCGACGATCAGTCCGAGGCTCACCGCAAAGATGCCCTTGCCGGGCGAAGACCCCATCACCGCCGCCACGAAGGAGATCGACAGGATCAGAAGCGCGGTCTTCTCCGGCAGGTCGAGCCATTGTTCGACCATGATGGCCAGGAAGGGCGCACGGACAAAGAGCACGAGGTCGGAAAAGCCGTCCCCTGCGACGGAAGAGAGCCGCGCAAGGCGCGGCGCGGCGCGCCCGCCTGCGCCATGGGATGGCCGTCAAGCGTGGTCATCATCGCGTCCGGCGTGCCGGGCAGGTTGAACAGGATCGCGGGGACCGCCCCTCCGAGGGTCGTGCCCTTCATGATACCGATGAGGAAGCCGAAGACCGGCAGCAGCGCGTCCGGGGTAAAGCCGAAGATCGAGATCAGGATCGGCAGGGAAATCGCCATGGCCATGGGCCCGGCCAGACCCGGCGTCGCGCCCACGGCGATGCCGGCCAGCACGCCGAGGAACAGCATCACCGGTGCCGCAGGGATTGCCAGCCCGAAGAGCGAGAACAGCTCCGGCCCATCGAGCACCGCGAGGATGCCCAGCCAGATGTAGTCCAGGGTCTCAATCATACATCACCTTTGGGGGGGGCAGAAGGAGGTCGTCGAAGGCGAGGTCGAAGACACCGATGAGCACGAGCGTGGTGACCAGTCCGATCAGCGCAGCCTTGAGGCTGATGCGCCCTTCCATCCATGAGATCAGCGCGGCCACCAGGCCACCGCCACCAAGGACAAAGCCCGCGTGTTTCCAGGGTACGGTATCGCGCAGCACGCGGTAGTCGCCGGCCTCGGTGAAGAGCGCCGCCAGCAGCGGGCCTGTGTAGCGCATGAGTGCAAAGAAGACCGCAACCAGCAGGATCAGTGCCGCAACGAAGATCACGTCGTGTCGCGTGAGCCGGGCCGTCTCCGGCTCGCGCGCCTTCAGCAGGATCAGCAGCCCAGACAGCGCCATCAGCCCGAACGCCAGCCCGGGTGCCATCGCGTCGCCGATGGAGACCCGCCCCCGCCGCGCCTGGATGTAGCCCGACACAGTGTCGTTCGGCACCCAGAGCAGCAGCGCGAGGGCGGCGAGGATCAGGATGAATGCGGCCAGCAGGACCGTCTGCTTCGGAGCCTTCACCGGCTGCCTCCTTCCGGTCGGGCCTTGATTACTGGCTGACAGATATCAGCAGGGCCTCGGCATCTGCCTTGGACTGTTGCATGTAGGCATCGAGGTCTTCGCCGGTCATGACGGAGGGTCCTCCAAAGGCCTTGGTGACGAGCGCATTGGCCTCGGTCGAACCGTCTTCGAGCACGTCCCTGATGGCTGCCCCAAGCGCGTCGCGGGCAGCTGTGTCCATGCCTTCGGGCCCGATGAACATGAAGTAGCCGTCAAGGTAGAACTCGCTGCCAAGTTCGATGATGCTGGGCGCGTTCGGGCTGTCGGCCAACGGCGTCTTGATGCCACGCGCGATGTTCACCATCTCGCCCTGCTGCACCGGCTTGGACTGTGCGCCGGCAACCCAGCCAATGTCCACGTCGCCGCCGCGCAGGCCGTTCATGACGTCCGCGCCCCCCTTGACCGACACGATGTTGAAGTCGATCCCGGCCTTCTGGCCAAGGTGCCAGGCCATGTCGCCCTGCCGGTCGGTGGCAGTGGCGAAACGGATCGGCGTGCCGACCTCTGCGGCGGCCTTCACCTTGTCCCAGCTGTCGAAATCGCCGCACTGCATGGCGACAAGGCCCAGCTGGAACTCTGCGGTGGTTGCAAGCGCAGTAAAGTTCTCGAGTTGAAGATTCGGATCACCGACCACGGCGGCGTTGTAGGTCAATGTCTCGGATACGACCATGCCGATGGCGGTACCGTCCTTCGGCGCGTCGCGCAGCTCCTGTGCTAGGTTCAGGCCGGAATTGCCCGTCGCCTGCTGCGGAAACACCGACCAGCCGAATTTCTCTTCAAGACCCTGCGCGATGAGCCTGGCCTGCGTATCGGCCCCGCCCCCGGCGGCAAAACCGATATACATGGTGATCGGCCCCGACGGGGTCCATTCGTCGGCCAGCGTCACGATAGGCGCAGCACATAGCGCAGCCGCCGCCCAAAGCAGTTTCAGAAAAGTCATGTGAAATCCTCCCATTTCACGCGATCATGGAGGAACAGGTGACAGACAATGTGGATACCACGCCGAAGCAGGCGTTTCCGATCTCTTTCCAGGTACATCTGCTGAACCTGCGCCTTGCTGCACAGGCGCGAGCTGTCGTCGCCCGCCACGGCGACCTGACATTGCCGCAGTGGCGCATCATCCGGCTGATCGGGCTTGACCCGTCGCAGGGATCAACGGGGCACCGCAAGGCACTCGGGTTCGACAAGAGCCAATTCTCCAAGACCATCACGGCGCTCGTCGATCAGGACTACATCCGCACCGAACCGCATCCATTGGACAAGCGACAGTTCATCCCGACACTGACAGAAAAGGGCCTTGCGGCTCTGGCGCGGCTCGCACCGGAACTGGACCGCAGACAAGCGCACCTAGCCTCGGCCCTGACACCCGAAGAACAGCGCCTGATTGGCCCAATCCGGGAAAAACTCTACGCCGCCGCCGAGGCGACCGAATTTCCCGATATTCCCGTACCACAGAACAAGATCACAGCATGACCCGCTCGAAGAACCTTCTCGTCATCATGTCGGACGAACACCAGTCGCGGGCGCTGTCCTGTGCGGGGCATCCGTTCGTGAAGACACCGAACCTCGACCGCCTGGCTGCACGCGGTGTCCGCTTTACAGATGCCTATACGCCGTCGCCGATCTGCGTGCCTGCGCGCGCAGCCTTTGCCTCGGGGCGCTATGTGCATGACATCCGGCTCTGGGATAACGCCATGCCCTATACCGGCAAGCCGCGCGGCTGGGGCCATGCGTTGCAGGACAAGGGCGTGCGCGTCGAAAGCATCGGCAAGCTGCATTACCGCCACGAGGAAGACCCGGCGGGGTTCGACGTCGAACACATCCCGATGCAGGTGGTGGACGGCGTCGGCATGGTCTGGGGCTCGATCCGCCGCGAGGACGAGCGTGTGCGCAAGGAAGGCCGGATGCTCGGGCCATACATCGGGCCCGGCGAGAGCAAGTACACGAAATACGACACCGCCGTGACCGGGCGCACGAACGAATGGCTCAAGGACGCCGCCGAGAACGGCGCGCCCTGGTGCCTCTACGTCGGTCTGGTGGCACCGCATTTCCCACTGATCGTGCCGCAGGAATACCTCGACATGTACCCGCCCGAGAGCCTGCCGGAGTTCAAGCTGCACACCAAGGACGGCTTCGTGAACCACCCCTGGGTGAGGAAGCAGAACGAAGCCCTGGCGGGCGATGACGGGTTTGAAAGCGACGCGGAGCGCAGGCTGGCCGCATCGTGCTACTTTGCGCTCTGCACCTTCCTCGACGACAATATCGGCAAGATCATGCAGGGCCTCGAAGATACCGAACAGTTGGACGACACCACCGTGATCTATACCTCGGACCACGGCGACAACGTCGGCGCGCGCGGGCTCTGGGGCAAGTCGAACATGTACGAGGAATCGGTTGCCGTACCGATGATCCTGGCCGAACCTGGTGGCCCCACCGGCACTTGCGCCACGCCGGTCAGCCTGCTGGACGTCTCGCAGACCGTCATCGACCACTTCGGCGCGACGCTCGAGGGCGATCGACCGGGGCGCTCGCTTTACGAGATCGCGGCCGAGGCCGAGGACCCGGATCGGGTGATCTTCAGTGAATACCATGCGGTCGGCGCGGTCTCTGCCGCCTACATGCTGCGCAAGGGCGACTGGAAGCTGATCCATTACCACGGCTTCGCCCCCGAGCTGTTCAACCTGCGGGAAGACCCCGAAGAGACGGTGAACCGCGCCGACGACCCGGCGGCGGCCGAGGCGCTTGCCGATCTCGAAAACGAGTTGCGCAAGATCTGCGACCCGGCGGCGATGAACGATCTCGCCTTCGCCGACCAGGACGCGATGATCGAAGGCTATGGCGGCATCGAGGTCGCCATGAACATGGGCGCCCCCGCCGCGACGCCGCCCCCCGAAGTCTGAGCCCAAAGCTTGAAGGACCACGTCATGAACGAGACGATCCGCAACGGCCACGGTGCCGCTCTGGACGAGTTGCGCACCCTGTTGGGAGACCGCCTCTGCACCGGCCCGTCGATCCTCGACGATCACGGCCAGGACGAGGCCTATACACCGCCCCAGCGTCCCGAGGCGGTGGCCTTCCCGGAAAGCACGGCGGAAGTCTCGCAAATCATGCGGATCTGTACCCGCCATCGCTGTCCGGTGATCCCCTACGGCACCGGCACCTCGCTCGAAGGGCAGATCGTGCCGACCGTCGGTGGCATCAGCCTCGACATGAGCCGGATGAACCGGGTGCTGCGGGTCAACCAAAAGGATCTCGACGCGGTGGTGCAGCCCGGCGTCACCCGCAAGCAGCTGAACGAGGACCTGCGCGCCACCGGCCTGATGTTCACCGTCGATCCCGGCGCGGATGCCAGTATGGGTGGCATGGCCTCGACCCGCGCCTCTGGCACCAACACGATCCGCTACGGCACGATCCACAAGAACGTGCTGGCGCTCGAGGTGGTGCTGCCGGACGGCGAGATCATCCGCACCGGCAGCCGCGCGCGCAAGTCGGCCTCGGGCTATGACCTTACGCATCTCTTCATCGGTGCGGAGAGCACGCTTGGCGTCATCACCGAGCTGACGGGAAGCTGCACGGCCAGCCGGAAAGCATCCTGTCGGCGACCTGCGCCTTTCCGAGCGTTTCGGCGGCGGTCGACACGGTGATCCTCGCCATCCAGTCGGGTCTGCCCATGGCGCGGATCGAGCTTCTGGACGAGGTCCAGATGCAGGGCATGAACGTGCTGCACCCCGACCTCGGCCTGCCCGAGATCCCGCATCTGTTCCTCGAGTTCCACGGCTCTGCCGCAAGTGTCGCGGAGCAGGTCGAGACCTTCCGTGCGATCGCAGAGGATTACGACGGGCAGGATTTCGCAGCAGCCACCAAGATGGAGGACCGCAACCGCCTCTGGGCCGCCCGCCACGAGGCCTACTTCGCGGCCAAGGCGCTGCGACCCGGCGCAAACGGGGTCATCACCGATTGCTGCGTGCCGATCTCGTCCCTCGCCGACTGCATCGGGCGCGCGAGGCAGGCCATCGAGCTCAGCGGTCTGACCGCTCCGCTGGTCGGGCATGTGGAAGACGGAAACTTCCACCTCGTGATCCTCGTCGATCCCGACAGCGCCGAAGATATGGACAACGCGCGCGACCTGGCAGCCGCCATCAACAAGATTGCCCTGTCGCTTGGCGGCACGGTCACCGGCGAACATGGCATCGGCACCGGCAAGCGAAAGTACATGGACGCGGAGCACGGTGGCGCGTGGGCCCTGATGCGCCGCCTCAAGGCCGCGGTCGACCCGGATGACATCATGAACCCCGGAAAACTGGTCTGGTCCGGGGGCCTAAGCCGCACTTGCCCTGCGCTTGACCACGGTCTGGCCATCGGCCCACTACAGTATGGGCCTGCGGCGCCGCCTCTGTTGCACAAACTGGCTGACCGCCGAACCTCCCCCCGGACCGACTTATCCTGCGACCTCGGCAATGGCGTCATGGCATTTGCGCGCTTCGTCACAGGCGGGCCAGTTCCTGGTCTTGTGGATTGGCCTTGTCGGTCTGCTCATGCCTCCCGGCTATCACGCTGGATTCACGGGACGAATCCCTCACAGGATTTGCGCAACTGGGCCCATTGGCAAGATTGCAGCATTGGCGTCACCTTGCCGCAGCGTAATCTTGATTTGCCAGCCTTCCCCGCCCTCGCTAAGCTCTGCTCCCGGGAGGACCGGACATTCACAAACATCAGCATATCGACCGGGTGATCGAGACGGCGCAATCGCCGTCCGCTGCGGCGCGCTCGCCCCTGGCGGCCTCCTGGCGGCGGTCGATGGAACGCCATGGGCTTGATCCTGCCGAGACCCGCCCGGGCGAACGGCTCGACGAGATCGCGCTCGGCCACCGGCGCGGTGCGCTGGAGCAGCTCCTGCGCATTGCCGAACCGAAGATCGACCAATTGTTCGGCCTGGTCGGCGCCTCGGGCTGCGGCGTGGCGCTGACCGATGCCAACGGGCTGATCCTGAACCAGCGCTGCGCCGCGGCCGATGCGGCGGTGTTCCGGGCCTGGGGTCTCTGGGCTGGCGCCGACTGGAGCGAGGCGGCCGAGGGCACCAATGGTATCGGCACCTGCCTGACCGAACGCCGCCAGGTCACCATCCACCGGGATGAGCATTTCTTTCTGCGCAATATCGGGATGAGCTGCATGGACGCGCCGATCTTCGGCCCCGAGGGCAGCCTGATCGGCGCGCTCGACGTCTCTTCGGCGCGGGCCGACCAGACCGAGGGGTTCAACCGGCTGATCGCCGCAACAGTCGCCCAGACCGCCCGCGCCATCGAGTCCGAGGTGTTCCGCGCCCATTTTCCCAAGGCCCGCATCGTCGTGGCCGAGGCGGAGGAGAGCGAGGCCTCGCTGCTGCTGGCGATCGATTCCCATGACATCGTGATCGGCGCCACCCGCGCCGCCCGCCGCGCCTTCGGACTGGAGGCGAGCGGTGATCTGAAACCCCGCCCCGCCTCGGATCTCTTCGGGCGCGAAGATGGGCCGACCGGGTTCGAAAAGGCGGAACGCGCCGCCGTGCTGCGAGCCCTGGCACGGGCCGAGGGCAATGTGTCGAAAGCCGCCCGCGCGCTGGGAATCGGCCGCGCCACGCTCTATCGCCGGATGAAACGGCTCGGCATCGGCGAATAGGCCGGGCGACTGTCTCATCCCTGAGACAGCATCGCCTCCCCCTGCCCTTCCCCCTGGCTGACAAGTTCCCTCGCACGGACCAGTCTTTCCGACAGACGCCCGCATGGAGGATGTGGGCGCACAGGAGGACATTTCTATGAACCAGATGACCCAGGTGGATGGCCGCTATGCCTCTCCCTTCAAGACCCGCTATGACAACTTCATCGGCGGCACCTTCGTCGCCCCGGTGAACGGTCGCTATTTCGACAACATCACCCCGATCACCGGCGCCAAGGTCTGCGAGGTGGCCCGTTCCGACGCCGCCGATATCGAGCTGGCGCTCGACGCCGCCCATGCCGCCAAGGACGCCTGGGGCAAGACCTCGGCCGCCGAACGGTCGAACATCCTGCTGAAGATCGCCGACCGGATCGAGGAAAACCTCGCACTGATCGCCCAGGCCGAAACCTGGGACAACGGCAAGCCGATCCGCGAGACGATGGCCGCCGACATCCCCCTTTCCGTCGATCACTTCCGCTATTTCGCGGGCGTCCTGCGCAGCCAGGAAGGCACCATGTCGGAGATCGACGCCGACACCGTCGCCTATCACTTCCACGAGCCCCTCGGCGTGGTCGGCCAGATCATTCCCTGGAACTTCTCGATCCTGATGGCGGCCTGGAAGCTGGCCCCGGCACTGGCCGCCGGCAACTGCATCGTGCTGAAGCCCGCCGAACAGACCCCTGCGGCGATCATGGTGCTGATGGAATGCATCGCCGATCTGCTGCCGGCAGGCGTTCTGAACATCGTCAACGGTTATGGCGCCGAGGTGGGCGCGCCGCTGGCCCGCTCGCCCCGCATCGCCAAGATCGCCTTCACCGGCTCCACCGCGACCGGACGCAAGATCATGGAAGCGGCGACCGTGAACCTGATCCCGGTCACGCTGGAACTGGGGGGCAAGTCGCCGAACATCTTCTTCTCGGACGTGATGGCCGAGGACGACGCCTTCCTCGACAAGGCGGTCGAGGGCTTTGTGCTCTTCGCCTTCAACCAGGGCGAGGTCTGCACCTGCCCGTCGCGCGCGCTGATCCAGGAAGACATCTATGAGGAGTTCATCGAACGTTGCATCGCCCGGGTGAAGGCGATCAAGCAGGGCGACCCGCGCGACATCGAGACCATGGTCGGCGCCCAGGCCAGCCAGGAACAGCAGGACAAGATCATGTCCTATCTGACCATCGGCGTCGAAGAAGGCGCGGAAGTGCTGGTCGGCGGCGATGCGGCCCGGTTCAACGGCGACATCGCGAACGGCTTCTACATCCAGCCGACGATCCTGAAGGGACACAACAAGATGCGTGTCTTCCAGGAGGAGATCTTCGGCCCGGTGGTCTCGGTCACCACCTTCAAGGACGAAGCCGAGGCGCTGGCGATCGCCAATGACACCATGTACGGGCTCGGCGCCGGGGTCTGGACCCGTGACGGCACCCGCGCCTATCGCTTCGGCCGCAACATCGAGGCCGGCCGCGTCTGGATCAACAACTACCACGCCTATCCGGCCCACGCGGCCTTCGGCGGCTACAAGCAGTCCGGCATCGGGCGCGAAACCCACAAGATGATGCTCGACCACTACCAGCAGACCAAGAACATGCTGGTCAGCTACAACCCCAACAAGCTGGGGTTCTTCTGAGGCACGGAATCCCCTCCACAAGTGCTTCGGGAACCGGGGGGCGCGCTGCGATGCGCGCCCCTTTTACTTGCCTCAGCGCACCACATGCACCGCGCAGCGGGCATGGCGCACCACCTGTGCCGCGGTCGAGCCCAACAGCAGATCCTGCATCCCCGGCCGGTGCGAGGCGATGATGATCAGATCGGGCTTGTTGGTCTCGGCCCAGTCGAGGATCGATCGCCCGGAATGCCCCTCGATCACCACGCCGGTGGCATTGGGCAGCTTCGCCGCCATATCATCCAGCTCGCCCTGGATCGCCTGGCGCGCGGCGATCAGATAATCGGTCGGCATGTAGGAAATCGCATAGGAGGGCACATGCTCCATCACGTGCAAGAGCGTCACCTTGCCGCCGGGTGTGCCCAGAATTTCCGCCAGCTTCAGCGGCGCGGTGATATCGCGCTCCGCATCAAAGGCGATGGGGATGAGAATATTGTGATACATCGGAACCCTCCTCTTGATCATCTCGCCACTTTGCCGCGCCGCTCGCGGCGGCGGCCTTGATCCATATCAGCCCGATCTGCTCGGGCGATCGCAGCTTATCCTGCCGCCACCAAAAGGAAACGGCCTTTTCCCGGGCCGCCTGCGCCCCCGCCCGTCTTCTCCGCCCGAATATTCCCGCCGGAGGCACAGGCCCCTGCAGCTCCGTCGCCCGGCCACGACCCTAGCCGAAGGTGGCAGCGACCTCGTACATCACCGGCTCGAAACTCTTGCACAGATCATTGATCGCCCGGTTGCGCCGCCGCATTTCCGGCGTGCGCAGCATCGCCTGGAAATCCTCCCGCCGCGCCCATTGCGAATAGTTGGCGATCCGGGTCTGGGCGTCATTGACATGCAACCCCGCCGCGATGAATCCGGGCTGTTTCGAGATGAACTCGGCATAGGCCTCGGTCAGCGCCTCCAGCAAATCCTGACAGGTGCCCGGCGTGGTCTCGAAAGTGGTCAGAACGGTCTGCAGGCCGCTCTCCTTGGCAATCCTCGGCATCGGCTCCTCCTCCTGAAGCGGATCACCTTCAGCCTATCACAGCCGGTCGAGCAGCGCCTGCACTTCATCGACCAGTGCCTTCACCTCGGCATGGGCCGGGCCCTTCGGCGCCTCGAGCGCCGCGCGCCCCTGCCCCAGGGTCTCGGCATAGACGACGCGGTTCGCCAATGATCCCGCGGCCACCTCCGCCTCCAGCTCAGACGCCTTCTCCGCCACTTCCGCCGCCAGCCGGGTGCCGGGGCGATTGCGGGTCATCACGATCAGCGCCGGTTTGCGTTCCCGTCCGGCCAGATAGAGCACCACCTCCACCGCCCAGAGATCGAGATGCGAGGTCGCCACCGGCACCAGCACCAGATCGGACGCCCGCAGCGCCGGGCGCAGATCGCTGTCGGCCTTGGGCGGCGTGTCGATGATCACGATGTCATGGGCATCGGCCAGCTTGCGCACCTCATAGGTCACCCCCCAGGCCGAGGCGGTGGAAAAGTCGATATCGGACATGCCGCCCTCGGCCTCCAGCCGCGCCATGAACCAGCGCCCGGCGCTGCCCTGCGGATCGGTGTCCATCAGCGCCACCGACTTGCCGGCCTTGGCGAAGCCCACCGCCAGATTGACCGCCAACGTGGTCTTGCCCGAGCCGCCCTTCTGCTGCGCGACAGTGATCACATAACCCATGCTGGTCCCCGCGATGATACCGGCCAAAGCTTAGTCGGCTGCCCTGCGAGCGCAACGGAAATCGACCGCCGGGAAAATCGCCGGCCCCGCAAGATAGTAAACTATTCATTAACCACTCACCGCCACGCTTCGCAGGAAGGAGTCCGCGATGCGCTGCCTGGTTTGGTTGATGATGGTCTGGTTTGCGATCTGTCCCGCCCGCCCCGCCGGTGCCGGCGCCTGGATGCGTGACGAGGGCACCGGCTTTCTGTCGACGGGGGCGATCCTGCGCCAGGGCGATCCGCAGGCGGCGCGCGAACTCTCGCTCTACGGCGACTATGGGCTCTCGCCCCGGCTGACGCTCGGCGTCGACGTCAACCAACGTCCAGGGGTCTCCGGCCACGCCCTCCTGTTCGCCCGCCTGCCCCTCAGCGCGCCCGAGGCCCGCAGTAAATTCGCGCTCGAGACCGCGCTCGGCGGCCATCACTGGATGGGCGACTGGTCGCCGATGTACCGCGTCACCTTCTCTGCCGGACGCGGGTTCACCACGCGCAAAGGGGCGCATGGCTGGATCGCGCTCGATGCCAGCTATGAACGCCGGCTGGGCGATACCGATCCCGCCTACAAGCTCGACGGAACCATCGGCCTCTCCGGTCCTGCGCGCCTGCGCCCGATCCTGCAGATCGAGACCGCCTATAGCCCGGGGCAGCCGGTCTTCTGGACGGTAACCCCCGGCCTGTTGATCGAGGGGGGCCACAACCGCACCTGGCATCTCGGTCTCGAACGCAAATCGGCCAGCCGCGACACCCTCGGCCTCAAGCTCGGCCTCTGGCTGCGGTTCTAGGCCCCGCGCCGGCTCCCCTGCCGAGGGCGATCACTGACGACCCCCCCCGAAGCCCCCACCCTGCCTTTTTCTAGCTGCAAATATCCCGGGGGGCTCGGGGGGCTGGCCCCCCGTCACCGCCGACGTTAGACATAGCCCATGACCGCAAAGCCCGACCCGATCCGCCCCACCGATGACCAGGCCCGCGCGCTCGCCCGCGATCTGCTGGCAAGCGCCCGTTCGGCCGCGCTTGCGGTGATCCTGCCTGAGGGCGGGCCGATGGTGACGCGGGTGGCCTTCGGCCTCTCGCCCGAGCGGGCGCCGCTGACGCTGATATCAAGCCTCGCCGCCCATACCACGGCGCTCCAGGCCAATCCCGCCGCGTCGCTGCTGGTGGGCGAGCCCGGGGCGAAGGGCGATCCGCTGACCCATCCGCGCCTGACCCTGCTGGCGCAGGCCAGCTTCATCGCCCATGATCACCCAGATTATGAAAAAATGGCCGCGCATTACCTGCGCGACCACCCCAAGGCCAAACTCTATATCGGCTTCGCCGACTTCAGCTTCGCCCGCTTCTCCGTCAGCCAAGGCCTGTTGAACGGTGGCTTCGGTCGCGCCTTCCGGCTGACGCCCGCCGACATGGGCCTTCCGGTCTAGGTGTCGATGCGGATGCTCACCGCCACCTCGCCGCGCATCTCCTGCGACCACAAGAGCTTGACCTTGCCCTGCCCGCTGCCCTGCTGCACCAGCACATAAGGCATTTCGAACACCTCCACCCCGCCGGTGGCCCGGATGTGATCCAGCGCCACGATCCCGTCGACCCCGCGCGCCTGGGCGCCGAAGGGCAGCTCTCCCGCCGGATCGACCGTCCAGGTGCTTGCGAAGGTCGACTGATTGTGCCGCACCCTGAGCGGATTCATCACCTGCGCGGTCACCGAATGATAGGTATTGCCCAGGAAGGTCACGTTCTTGGTCTTGCTGAAATCGAGTTCGGCAAAGGTGGTGTCCACCCGATCCACCCGGTCGATGGTGCCGTTGATGGTGCGGAACACATTGCCGGTCACCGTCACCCCGTTCAGGTAGTGGCCGCTGCCATAGGGTTTCACCACGATATAGCTGACCCAATCGGCAACATTGCCCGACAGGAAGATGTTGTTGGTGATGCTCATCGCGCTGAACGAGAACCCGCTGCTGTAGTCCGGCACCGGGTCCAGCTCGTTGGTCCATTCGATATGGCAATTGTCGATGTAATTCCCGGTCACCGTCGCGCTGCAATAGCTCTGGGCGAAGATGATCCCGGCCGAGCGCACGCCCTTGGTCTCGCTGTCGCCCTGAAAGAAGTGGTTGCCGATCACCATGCTGTTGTTGCCGGCGAGAAAGGCGAAATGGCGAAACTTCTCGGCCCGGTTGTTGCGCAGTTTCACATCGTTGGCATTGGCGTTCAGCACGATGGAACTGCGATCCTCGACACTCAGCGGCGCCTCGGAGGAGAGGAACTGACAGCGGTCGATCAGCATCCCCTGACAACCGTTGCCGATCGAGGTGATGCCGCGATCCTTGGGGCGTGTGATGAAACAGTCGCGCAACTGGAAAATCGACCCGCTCGGCGCCAGCCGGATGCCGCTGCACACCCCCCCGCACTGGAACTCGACGTCCGAGATGGCGAATTTGCTGAAGCTCTCGAAACCGCTGAAATCCAGCATGTACTTGAAGCTGCGGAAGGTGAAGCCGTGGGTGCCGGCGGCATCGTAAAGCGCGCCGCTCAGCGTCAGCTCCTGGGCGCCGATCTTCTTGTCGGTCACATAGACCTCGCGACCGACGCCATTCCGTTCGACCAGGGCGCCGATCGGGATATTGGCCACATTGGCGACATTGGTCAGCTTCTTGGGCGAACTGGTGCTATAGGTCGCCTGAGAGGTTACCACCTCGGTCTCCCAGGCGGCGCCGTCGACCGCCTCGAACTGGCCGTTGCGGATCACCCGCCGGGTGGAATAGCTGGTCTTGTTGGGCACTGCCGCCGCCATGTCGATCGGCCCGACGACGGTAATCTTGCGCCCGCCCAGATCGAGGCTTTCGTGATCGGCGTTGTTCAGCAGCGCCTGAAACGCCTTGCGGAAGGCCAGCGCCTCGTCGCCGAAAGCCTCGATGTAATGCGGCAGGTCGAACCCCTTGGTCAGCACCAGCATCTTGTCGACCGGCATGCTGACGGTGCCTTCGAACAACACCTCGGACTCCATCGTCACGCTGTCGCCCAGGTAATAGCTGCCCTCCGGCACGAAAACGCGGCGACCGTCGGCGGCAGCATCAGCGGCATCGAAGGCGGCACTGTCGTCGGTGGTGCCATCCCCCACCGCCCCATAGTCGCGCACGTCCACCTGCCCCAGCATGTCGCGCAGGAAAACACCGGTGATATCGACGATCTCGATATCGTCGATGCGCACCACGCCGCCATTGGCGCCGGTCAGGTCGATGCCGAAATGGCCAAAGGTCGGCTGCATCCCCCAGACCATGTCGACGCCGCCACGATTGCCGGTGCCGACGATGGCGGTCAGCTCGACGATCTCGCCATAGGTGGTCAGTGCGGTCTCGGCCGCCACCTCGGTCAGCCCGCTGACATGGGTGTCGCTGCTATAGCCGGCCCAGCCGGCAATCCGCACCTTGGGCAGGTTGCCGCTGATCGCCTTGATCCGCACGGAGATTTGCAGATAGACGCCGGGTTCAACCGGCGTCTTGCCCATGTACCGCAGCTTCTGCGTGGCATCGGTCTTCTGCAGCTCCAGGCAGCCGCCAAAGTCCTGATCCGCCGCCACATAGACCGCATTGAGCGCCCCGTCGTAGCTGTCCGAGCCTGCCGTGCCGTCGCCACTCGACCAGACATCCAGCCCCTCGGCGAAAGGGGTCGGCATCAGAACCAGACCCTCGGTGATTGCCACGTTCATCGAAATCCCTTTCCCAGATCCGTCAATGTCCGGGATCGCCGCCCGAACGCCGGCGAAAGGGATAGGCAGGCCGGGTTAACAGCGGCTCAGACCAGCGCGCGTTGGGGTTAACGAAGGGGATTTCCGCCCGCGAGACAAAAGGCACCGCAAAGAAAAACGCGCGCCGGCCCTTCAGCCGACGCGCGCCAATGTCGCGGATTTCCGGCTGACCTCAGGCCAGCTCGCCCGCCAGCGCCTTGTCGATCAGCGCGATGGTCTCCTGCACGCCATAGAGCGCGATGAAGCCGCCGAAGCGCGGCCCCTGGCTGGCGCCCAGCAGCACTTCGTAAAGCGCCTTGAACCAGTCGCGCAGCGGATCGAAGCGGTCGCGGCCCACATCATAGACCACCGCCTGCAGCGCCTCGTCTTCGATCGGGCCGTCATAGCTGGCCAGCGCGTCGCGCAGCAGCACCAGCGCCTCGCGCTCGGCCTCGGTCGGGGCACGATAGACCCGGTGCGGTTTGACGAAGTCGTTGAAGTAGCGCACCGCGAAGCCCGCCGCCTGATCCAGGTCGGGATGGGTTTCGGCCGAGGCCTCGGGCGCATAGCGGTTGATGAAGCCCCAAAGCTGCGCCTTGTCCTCCGCCCCGGAGACCGAGGCGAGGTTGAGCAGCATCGCGAAAGGCACCACCAGGGTCGAAACCGGCACATTCCCGTTGTGGATATGATAGACCGGGTTGTTCAACTGCGTCTTCAAATCCTGGGTCGGATAGGCACGCAGCTGCTGGTGATATTCGTCCACCGCCTTGGGGATCACGTCGAAATACAGCCGCTTGGCGGTCTTCGGCTTGAGATACATGAAATAGGACAACGACTCGGTGGACGCATAGGTCAGCCATTCGTCGATCGAAATCCCGTTGCCCGAGGATTTCGAGATCTTCTGGCCCTTGTCGTCGAGGAACAGCTCATAGGTGAAATGCTCCGGCGCCGGCGCGCTGAGCGCGCGGCAGATGCCGTCATAGATCGGCGTATTGGTCGAATGGTCCTTGCCGTACATCTCGAAATCGACGCCCAGCGCCGCCCAGCGGGCACCGAAGTCGGGCTTCCACTGCAGCTTGACCTGACCGCCGGTCACCGGCAGCGTCCATTCCTTGCCGTCATCGTCGTCGAAGGTGATGGTGCCGTCCTTGGCGTTCACCTCCTTCATCGGGACATAAAGCACCCGGCCGGTCTCGGGATGGATGGGCAGGAAGATCGAATAGGTCTTCTGACGCTCCTCGCGCAGCGACTGCAGCATGATCTTCATCAGTTCGTCATAGCGTTCGGCCGCCAGCAGCAGCGTCTGGTCGAACTGGCCCGACTTGTAGAACTCGGTGGCCGAATAGAATTCATACTCGAACCCGAAGGTGTCGAGGAACCGGCGCAGCATGGCGTTGTTGTGATGGCCGAAGCTGTCGAATTCGCCGAAGGGATCGGGCACGCTGGTCAGCGGCTTTTGCAGATGCTCGCGCAGCATCTCCTGATTGGGCACATTGCCCGGCACCTTGCGCATCCCGTCCATATCGTCGGAAAAGCAGATCAGCCGGGTCGGAATGTCCGAAATCACCTCGAAGGCGCGGCGGATCATCGTGGTGCGCAGAACTTCGCCAAAGGTGCCGATATGCGGCAGACCCGAGGGGCCATAGCCGGTCTCGAACAGCACATATCCCTTCTCCGGCGGCTTCTTTTCATAGCGTTTGAGGACCCGGCGCGCTTCTTCAAAAGGCCAGGCTTTCGACTCCAGGGCGGCTTCGCGCAGATGGGACATTTCAAACTCCGAGAAAGAAAGGACGCGCACCCCGCGCGGCCTGAGGCCGCTACCTATTGTGCTCACGCTGCGGCGTCAATATTTTGAGCTTCTACGCCTTAAAAACCTGAGGAACCGCCAGTGCCCACCCCCGAACAGCATGTGCTCAGCGCCCAGGACTGCCTGGTTGCGCTGATGGTCGCCGTTTCCGCCTCGGACGAGAACATCCGCACCGTGGAACTGGTCAAGATTCAATCCGCCGTGAACCACCTGCCGATCTTCGCCGATTACGACATCGACCGGATCAAGCATATTTCACAAACCGTGTTCGACCTGTTCGAACAGGAGGACGGGCTGGATGCGCTGTTCGGCCTGATCCGCGGTGACCTGCCGGAACGGCTGTTTGAGACCGCCTATGCGCTGGCCTGCGACGTGGCCGCCGCCGATGGCACCCTGGCCGAGCCCGAACTGCGATTGCTGGAAGAAATCCGCTATGAGTTGAATATCGACCGGCTGCACGCCGCCGCCATCGAACGCGGCGCCCGCGCCCGTCACCTGACCTGACAATCGCGGCGCGGTCTCAGCTATAGACCGCGCCCCAATGTTCGATCAGCTTCTGCTGCAATTGCTTGGCCTTGCGGTTCCAGGCGCGCGCCCCTTCGGGAATATCCCCCTCGACCCCCTTGGAACGTTCCCGCTTGCCCGGATCGGTGGCGAAGATGGCAAATGCCAGTTCCTTGCCGTTGGGCGCCGTCAGGAACCCACCCAGCCCGGAGACGAAGTTCAGCGTGCCGGTCTTGGCATCGACCTTGATCGGGTGATCCTTGACCACGCGGCCCTTGGCATCGCGCATCGGAAAGGGTTTCAGCAGCGGCCGCAGCGCCCCGTTCTGCCGCGCCTGCACCAGCGCGGTCACCAGATCCCCCGCCGTCATGCGCGAGGCATCGCCCAACCCGGAATGGTCCACCATCCGGGTATGCCCCATCCCCAGCCGCGCCGCCGCCCAGCCGTTCATCGCCGCGGCGGACTCGCGCAGGCTTCCCGGCATCTGCCCGCTGCTCGCCGTGGCGGTCATCCCCACCATCTCGGCGGTCAGGTTGTTCGAGAACTTCAGCATGTCGTGCAGGACCTCCTGCAGCGGCTCGCTGTCATGGCTGACCAGAACCGTGCCGCCCGGCAGACTGCGGGTCGCCTCGGCCGGCTTCAGCGCGATGCCATAGGCGGCGGCCATGGTGCGGAAGACATCACCGGCATAATCCGCCGGCCGGCGCACCGGCAACCAGCGCGAGCCGTCCTTGCCCAGCGCCCCGCTCGCCACCGTCCAGTCGTCGACGCCCTTGCGGTCGGAATAGGTAAAGATCGGCACCTCACGGTTCACCACCCGCATCCGCGCCATCGTCACATCGGGACGATAGCGATCGCTGCGCGCATCCATCGCCACGGCATAGCCGTTGGCTCCACGTGTCCACTGGAAGTGCACCCGGTTGAAGTTCAACGCGATGCCCGACACCGCCGGGCTATAGCCCAGATGTTCGTGCTGTGCCTCGTCGATGCTGCGGACATAGGGCAAGGCCCCGTCATAGACCAGGAACCGCCCGCGCACCTCGCGCACGCCCTTCTGTTTCAGCTCGGCCGCCAGCGCCGCCAGATCATTCGTCTCCAGCGTCGGATCACCGCCCCCCGCCAGCACCAGATCGCCCTTGAGGACTCCGCCCTCCAACGATCCGGTCCCGATCAACCGGGTGCGGAACCGATACCCCGGCCCCAACCGGTCCAGCGCATAGAGCGTGGTCATGACCTTCGCCACACTCGCCGGCGGCAGACCTTCCTGATCCTGCACCGCCTCCAGCGGTCGGCCCGATTTCACATCGGCCACCGCACAGACCACCTCGCCCGGCAGACCGAAGCGGGCGATCAGCCCCTGCGCACCACCATCGGTAACGGCCGCGACCGCGCCCTTCGTCGCGGCGACCCCGCGCAGATGCGGCCGGATCGACACCGCCGGCGCCCCGGCCAAAGCGGCGCCCGGCGCACCGATCACCCCCGCCAGTGTCCCCAGAACCCAGCGCCGCGACAGTCCCTTGGTCATTTCACATCACATCGTAAAATCGGTTCCCCACGGCTGCATAAAATCGCAGCTCCCCGCCGCAGACAAGCCGGAGATTTGCGAATCCGCAATCCTTCCGGCGCCGGGATGCCGAATTCACTCCTCGCCGGCGCGAAGCTGGGTCGAACTGATGTCGACCATGGGCACATTGACGAAACACCAGGCCGGCGGCTGCGCCAGCCCCAGAAGATGGCTCGCCCCTCCCGGGACTCGATAATGCCGGTAAATCCGCGCAGCCGGCGACATCCGCGCCGAAATCCGATCGCCCGGCCGCGCCAATACCCCCACGGGCACCGTATCGGCGATGTCGCGCCAATTCTGCCAGCGGTGCAACTGCGCCAGATTGTCCGCCCCCATCAACCAGACAAAGCGCACGCCCGGATAGCGCGCCCTCAGCGCCGCCAGGGTGTCCGCCGTCGCCCGGGTGCCGAGCCGCGCCTCGATATCGGTGATGCTGACGCGCGGGTGCCGCATGATCGCCTTGGCCCGCGCCATCCGCTCGGGCAAGGGCGCCGGCCCGCGCGTCTTCAACGGATTGCCGGGGCTGACCAGCCACCAGACGCGATCCAACCCGAACCGCTTCAACGCCTCCAGCGTGATATGCACATGTCCCTCATGGGGCGGATCGAAAGATCCCCCCAACAAGCCGACAGACTGCCCGCGCCCGGCGGGGGGAAATCCGCATCTCATGCCCCAACTCCTCTGGCGCGCGACCCTAAGGCCGCCGCTCGACAGGGTCCAGCCGAAACGGGCGGCCTCGCCTCAGGCGTTCTCGCGCCGCTTCATCTGCTGGTGTTCATCCTCGACCATGCCGATCTTCCAATAGCCGGAGATATAGGTATCACCCCGATCCAGCCCCTTTTCCTGATGCAGGAAGGCCCGGAGCGCCTTGATCACCCCGCTTTCGCCGGCGATGCAGGTCTGCACCCGCCCCTCGGGCCAGGGCAGAGACCGGATCAGCGCCTCTTGCGCGGTCGAGGGCTGATGCGGATCGGGCTGGATCAGCCAATGCTGCTCGATCCCCTCGGGCGCGTCGATCTCCTGCCGATCCCCGGGCTCGGTCACCTCGAAGATCGCGACGCCCTTCGCATCGCGCGGCATCGCCTCCAGCGCCGCCGCCGCCACCGGCAGCGCCGACATATCGGCCGCCACCAGATACCAGTCGGCATAGAAATCGCTCATCTTCACCGGGCCCGGCCCCGCCAGGCCGCAGAAATCGCCCGGCTCTGCGCGCAGGGCAAAGGCGCTTGCCGGGCCGCCGTCGCCATGATCGACAAAGTCGACATCCATCTCCAGCACCTCGGGCCGCCAATGCCGCACCGTATAGGTCCGCGTCACCGGCCGTTGCCCCGCGCTCAGCCGCGCCGCGAAGGCATCCCGGGATTCACCGCGCTCCGGCAGGAGGATCTTGCAATTGGCCCCCTCACAGCCCGCCGGAACATTGGCCAGTTCCGGTGCGGTCACCGTCAGACGGATCATGTTGGGGCTGATCCGGCGCTTGGCGATCACCGTCACCACGCGCGCGCCCGGGCGCCGCTGCGCCGGACGCTTCAGATCGAGAATGGGCGGCAGGGGCGTTGCGGACATCACGGTCTCCTTCTCTGCGACGGTGCCGCCCTTTATTTCCGATTATTTCACTCAAGATACAAGGGAGAACCCCAGCCTTCCCCGACCTGCGCCAAAATGCGCCATGACGCCGCTCTTCCCTGCCGGGATCCTCTCCGGGGTGAATGGGCCGCAGGTCAAGAGGAGGCAGAGGGCCCCCTGCCCCGACCACCACATCGCCCCGGGATCCACCGCGGATCCGCCGATAATGCCCTTGCGATATTGCCCTCGCGGCCCGGCTTGGCTACAGACCTAGGTCAACCCGACGCCGATGTCCCTAAGCCGGAGCTGACCAGAATGGCCGCCTATCAATACGTCTATCACATGCAGGGTGTCTCCAAGACCTACCCCGGGGGCAAGAAGTGCTTTGAGAACATCAATCTCAACTTCCTGCCCGGGGTGAAGATCGGTGTGGTCGGCGTCAACGGCGCCGGTAAGTCCACCCTGATGCGGATCATGGCCGGTATCGACAAGGATTTCACCGGCGAGGCCTGGGTCGCCGAGGGCGCCAAGGTCGGCTATCTGCCGCAGGAGCCGCAGCTCGACCCGACGCTGACCGTGCGCGAGAACGTCATGCTGGGGGTAAAGGCCAAGAAGGACATCCTCGACCGCTACAACGAACTCGCCATGAACTACTCGGACGAGACCGCGGACGAGATGGCCCGGCTGCAGGACGAGATCGACAGCCAGAACCTCTGGGATCTGGACAGCCAGGTCGATGTCTCGCTCGAGGCGCTGCGCTGCCCGCCGGACGATGCCGATGTCACCACCCTCTCGGGCGGCGAACGTCGCCGCGTCGCGCTCTGCAAGCTGCTGCTCGAAGCGCCGGAGATGCTGCTCCTCGACGAACCGACCAACCACCTCGACGCCGAGACCATCGCCTGGCTGCAGCAGCACCTGATCGACTACAAGGGCACCATCCTGATCGTCACCCACGACCGCTACTTCCTTGACGATATCACCGGCTGGATCCTCGAACTCGACCGTGGTCGCGGCATCCCCTACGAGGGCAACTATTCCGCCTGGCTGGAACAGAAGACCAAGCGGCTGGCGCATGAGGCCAAGGAAGACAAGGCGCGGCAGAAGACGCTTGAGCGCGAACTCGAATGGATGCGGCAGGGCGCCAAGGCCCGGCAGGCGAAATCCAAGGCGCGGATCCAGGCCTATAACGAGATGGCCGGCCAGTCCGAACGCGAAAAGATCGCCCGTGCCCAGATCGTCATCCCGAACGGCCCGCGCCTGGGGTCGAAGGTGATCGAGGTCGAACATCTGTCGAAGCACATGGGCGACAAGCAACTGATCGAGGATCTGAGCTTCAGCCTGCCGCCCGGCGGCATCGTCGGCGTCATCGGCCCCAACGGCGCCGGGAAATCGACGCTGTTCCGCATGCTGACCGGCCAGTTGGCCCCCGATGCCGGCAACATCGAATATGGCGACACCGTGCAACTGTCCTATGTCGACCAGTCGCGCGACGATCTGAACCCCGACGACAACGTCTGGGAGGCGATCACCGGCGGCGCCGAGGTGATCCAGCTGGGCGACGCCCAGATGAACTCCCGCGCCTATTGCTCGGCCTTCAACTTCAAGGGCGGCGACCAGCAGAAGAAGGTGGGCCTGCTGTCGGGCGGTGAACGCAACCGGGTCCATATGGCGCGGCTGCTGAAAGAGGGCGGCAACGTCCTGCTGCTCGACGAACCGACCAACGACCTCGACGTCGAAACCCTGCGGGCGCTGGAAGACGCGCTGGTCGATTTCGCCGGCTGCGCCGTGGTGATCTCGCACGACCGCTTCTTCCTCGACCGCATCTGTACCCATATCCTCGCCTTCGAGGGCGAGGCCCATGTGGAATGGTTCGAAGGCGACTTCACCTCTTACGAAGAGGACAAGAAGCGCCGCCTGGGACCGGATGCGCTGGAACCCAAGCGGCTGAAGTACAAGAAGTTTACGCGGTAAAGTAAGGGGCCTCGAAGGCCCCTTACTCACTATTTTCTCCAGCAAATCGCTATTGCGATTTGGAGGATCATCAGCAAGACTACCATGTGGTCTAGCGTCATCCTGTGCGGTCCTTTGTTAGATTAAGCACTACAAAGTATGCCCGATGAGGCTAGGCCACTCAAATCCCCGCGAACAACTATGAACATGAAATTCAAAAATTTTTGCCATAATCGCGCCAAAGTTGACGCTGATTAGCGTCATAAATTTGCGATAACCGTTCATGCATGACTCAGTATGACAACCGCACCCTCGACATCTCATCCCTACAAGTCGGCACGGGCCTAACAGGGCGGCGCTTTTGTGAGCTTGTTCAAATAAGCCCAACGACTTTCGCTAAACTAAAAAATGGCCAACCCGTACGAATTGATATTGTCACGAGAATTCTTCACAGCCTCAGCAACTCTCAGTACTCCCGCCATATCAGACAAGAACTTGACCACGCATATCGACGTTCAGGCTTAGATCCTTCCGCTTATAACTATGAAACCAAGCTTCTTTATTTGCTTGAAGAACTTCACGAACAGCTAATGATAATAAGTACTTCAAGCCAATCCATGGACGCACCGAAGGTCGTCCAAAAACTTAATGACATCCGCAGCCTAATCCCTGGCTGCATTCCAAAATTGCACATCGACCGCCACTAAGATTCTGTGAAATAAAGAAAACCGACAGAAACAGAACCTCACGCGGCAAACCTTCACAAACCCACCTCGATCGGCCACACTCGTTCCACGCCCGCAAACGAGTGATCCCATGCCGCGCCTCGCCCTCCTTCTCCCCCTCCTCCTCGCCGCCTGCGGCTGGGTGGATTACGACGCCCTGCCCGAGGGCAGGATCAAGGGAACCGTCTTCGTCATGTGGGTGGGCGAAGGGTCATCGACCGAGGGGGCGGGGAAATTCGTCTATGTCCCCAATCCGCGCGATCCCCTGCGGCTGGAGCGGGGCGAGGGCGCGACCCCGGCCGAGATCCGGCCCGAGATGATCTATACCGACGGTGGCTCGATCCCGAAACCTGGGCAAATGTTCAAGGGGTTCTCGCCCTGGGGCTATGCGCCGGCCTATATGATCCACGACTGGCTGTTCGTGGCGCACCATTGCCTGACCGATGCCGCGACCGATCCCGGCATTCCACTCTCCGAGGCGAAGCTCGCTATCAAGGACATGGATTTCCACGAAAGCGCCGAGATCATCGGCGAGGCGATCAAGGCGCTGATCGCCTCGGGCCAGGTGGCCACGAACGACGTGGCGCCACAGGTGATCTCGGGCGCCGTGGCCGGGCCGATCTCCTACAATCGCTGGACGGTGAAGGGCGCCTGCCCCGCCGATCAGGTGACCGCGGCGCATCGCGCCCAGGCCGAGGCCGCGATCCCCGGCGCGGGTCAGCGTCAGCTGCGGGCGATGACCGATGCCAAGGGGGCGCCGCTGGCGCCCGCGCGGATCATCACCACCCTCAGCTTCTGATCCCCTCCCCCGGCCGAGACCGCGCAGCCGCCGATCGGGAAGAGAAGGAAAAGGCGCTTAGGCCCCGATCCAGCTCAGGATCTGGCGTTCCTGCATGGCGCCCGACTGGCGCTTGACCTCGCGCCCGCCCGAGAATTCCACCATCGTCGGGATGCCACGGATGCCGTATTTCATCCCCGCCGCCTGGTGGTCCTCGGTGTTCAGCTTCACCAGCCGCACCTTGCCCTGCAGCGTCGCCGCCGCCTTGGTGAATTCCGGTGCCATCATCCGGCACGGGCCGCACCACGGCGCCCAGAAATCCGCCACCAGCGGCAGATCGTCATTCTGCGCCGCCTTGGCAAGCATCGCGGGATCGACCTCAACAGGTTTCGAGGGCAACAGGGCTGCGCCGCAGGTGCCGCATTTGGCGCCCGCCATCAGCTTGTCCTCGGGCACCCGGTTCAGCTGGCCGCATTCCAGACAGGTCAGTTTCTTGCCGGCCATCATTCATTCCTTTCAGAAGAAATCACATTCAGGAAACGATATAGGAAAGCGCCGCCCGCGCGACAAGCCATCCCGAAACAACGCCCCCCTCGATTGTGAACGCAGGCCCCGCTTCCCCCATTGACCTCTCGCACCTGGAGGCCAAAATGGAGGAACTGCCCCTATTCGCGATGGTTCACATGCTGACACGCCGCTCCTTTCTCGCCTCCTCCGCCGCCACGGCGGGCAGCGCCTTGCTCTGGCCCGAAACCGCCCCGGCCCAGGAACAGACATACGATCCCACCCCGCAATATGTCTCTGTCCGCCGAGAGTTCCTGCCCGGGCAGATGCTGATCGTGCCGCGCGCCTATTACCTCTATTGGGTGACCGAACCGAAACAGGCGATCCGCTATGGCGTCGGCGTCGGCAAGGCCGGGCTGGAATTCACCGGCGCGGCCACCATCGACCGCAAGCAGAAATGGCCGAGCTGGCGCCCCACCAACGAGATGATCACCCGCAGCCCCGGCACCTTCGCCCGCTTCAAGGGCAACAGCTATGTCCAGCCCGGCGGCCCCGACAACCCGCTGGGGGCCCGGGCGCTCTATCTCTACCAGAACGGCGTTGACACCTATTTCCGCATTCACGGCACCAACCAGCCCGCCAGCATCGGTCAAAGCTGGTCGAACGGCTGTATCCGGATGCTGAACGACAACGTCATCGACCTTTACGATCGGGTGCCGTTGGGCACGATGGTAACCGTGCTGTGACCGGTCGTCCAAGCCCCTCCGGTCAGGACCTGGCGGCACTGCGGCGGAATGAGCACGTCAGAAAAATTCAATATTTTGCCCTCTTGCCAAGTGGCCGAGGTCGTTCCATTTAATCTCCCGCAACGTTACGCTATCGACTCTGCTGCTGCTACAAACAGGCTCAGTCTTCGATCTTGCTACGACCGAGCCTAGCTGCCGCATCCCGCGGGCAGACTTGTAAAACAGGAGAAACGACGATGGCCAACGGCACCGTCAAATGGTTCAATTCCACCAAAGGCTACGGCTTTATTGCGCCCGACGATGGCGGCAAAGACGTGTTCGTGCACATCTCGGCTGTTGAACGTTCTGGCCTGACCGGCCTCGCCGACAACCAGAAGGTCACCTACGATCTGCAATCCGGCCGTGACGGCCGCGAATCCGCGATCAACCTGGAACTGGTGTAAGCCGTCGAGGCCCTCGCCTCGCAAGCTTGAGATTTCGCCCCCTTCCGGCTCGCCGGGAGGGGGTTTTCATTTGCCTCAGCGGCTGAGACCGCCGTGCAGCGTCGGCACATCGAGGCTGGCAAAGCCATAGTGCCGCAGCCAGCGCAGATCGCTGTCGAAGAAGGCGCGCAGATCGGGGATGCCGTATTTCAGCATCGCGATGCGGTCGATCCCCATGCCGAAGGCAAAGCCCTGATAGCGCTCGGGGTCGATGCCGCCGGCCTGCAGAACCTTCGGGTGCACCATGCCGGAACCGAGGATTTCCAGCCAGTCGTCTCCCTCGCCCACCTTCAGCGTGCCGCCCTCCCAGGAGCAGCGGATATCGACCTCGGCCGAGGGTTCGGTGAAGGGGAAGTGCGAGGCGCGGAACCGCAGCTCCACATCGTCGACCTCGAAGAAGGCCTTCACGAATTCCTCCAGCACCCACTTGAGGTTGGCCATGGAGATATCGGTGTCGATCGCCAGCCCCTCGACCTGATGGAACATCGGCGTATGGGTCTGGTCATAGTCGGCGCGATAGACGCCGCCCGGGCAGATGATCCGCAGCGGCGCACCCTGCGCCTCCATCGACCGGATCTGCACCGGAGAGGTATGGGTACGCAGCACATGCGGCGGCCGGTTGTCGCCCGGCGCGCGGTGCATGTAGAAGGTGTCCATCTCGGCCCGCGCGGGGTGATGGCCGGGAATGTTCAGCGCATCGAAATTGTGCCAGTCGGTTTCCACCCGCGGGCCTTCGGCGACGGCAAAGCCCATTTCGGCGAAGATCGCGGTGACCTCTTCGGTGACCTGACTGACCGGGTGAAGCGTGCCCTGACGCCGCGGCCGCGACGGCAGGGTAACATCCAGCCATTCGCTGCGCAGACGTTCGTCCAGCGCCTTATCGGCCAGCCCCGCCTTCTTGGCGGCAAGCGCGCTGTTGATCTCGTCCTTCAGCGCGTTCAGCGCCGGGCCCGCGATCTGCCGTTCCTCCGGCGTCATCTTGCCCAGCTCGCGCATCTTCAGGCTGATCTCACCCTTCTTGCCGACGGCGGCGAGACGGATCGCCTCAAGCGCGGCCTCATCGCCGGCCGCGGCAATCTGCGTCAGATAATTTGCCTTAAGATCGTCCATGGCGCCCTCTGCTGCTTGCTTACGCCCTGCTAGCCCCGCCGCCCCGCGAATGCAAGTCACGCGACGCCCCCATGGACAGCGGGCAGGTCCAGCGCATAGGGTCCGCCACAAGGGAATGCGAAGGAGGAGCGCATGGAAGAGGCAAAACGCGTGTTACGTCACGCGGTAGAGGCGGGCGCGCTGCCCTTTGCGGTGGCGATGGTCGGCAGCTCGAACGGGATCACCCTCAGCACCAGCGCAGGCGAGGCCACCGAGGGCCGCCCGGCAGCCGAGGATACCGTCTTCCGCATCTTCTCGATGTCGAAGGCGATCGGATCGCTTGCCGCGCTGATCCTGATCGACCGTGGTGTGCTGAGCCCCGAAACCCCGGTGGCCGATCTGCTGCCCGACTGGGCCGATCTGCCGGTGCTGGACGGCTGGGATGGCGACGAGCCGATCCTGCGGCCACAGCGCAGCGTCGCAACGCTCAGGCATCTGGCAACCCATACCAGTGGCATCGAATACGAATTCTGGAACGCCGATGTGGCGAATTACCTCGCCACCCGCGACCGGCCGCCGGCCCTGTCTGGGCTCGCGGACGGGCTGCGTTATCCGCTGACCTCCGATCCCGGCACCCGCTGGGGCTATGGGCTGTCCATCGACTGGCTGGGCCGCATGGTCGAGGCCGCCGACGGCCGCCGCATCGACACCTTCTGCCGCGAGGAGATTTTCGAGCCGCTCGGCATGACCGACACGGTTTTCGAACCCGAAGGGCGCGAGCATCGGCTTGCCGACGTGAAGATGCGCACCGAGGACGGCGCCTTCCGCCCCACCCGCCTGTCGCCGCCGGCGCAGCCCGAGGTCTATGGCATGGGCCACGCGCTCTATTCCACCGCGCCCGACTACATGCGCTTTCTGCGCATGGTTCTGAACGGCGGAGAGCTGGACGGCGCCCGCCTCCTGTCGCCCGAGACCATGGCGCTGATGATGCAGGACCAGATGCGAGGGCTGAGCTTCGAGAGGATGACCACGGCGGCGCCGCCGGTCAGCGCCGATGTCGATCTTTTCCCCGACACCAGGGTAACCCATTCGATGGCCTTCCTGCGCAACGAGGCCGATATCCCCGGCCGCCGCAGCGCCGGTTCGCTATCCTGGGCGGGAGTCTGCAACACCCATTACTGGATCGACCCGGCCCGCGACACTTGCGCGGTGCTGATGACGCAATCCCTGCCCTTCCTCGATCCGGCGATGGCCGCGACCTACGAGGCCTTCGAACGGGCGGTCTATGCCGGCCACTGAGCGACGCAGCAGCGCGGCCGAGCGTCACCCCTGGCTGGTCTTGCTGGGGTTGGCGCTCGGGCTTTGCATCACCAACGGCTTCGCACGGTTCGCCTATGGCCTCCTGCTGCCGGCGATGAAGGCCGAGATGGGCTGGAGCTATGCCCAGGCCGGTTGGCTCAATACCGCCAATGCGCTGGGATATCTCGCCGGCGCGGTGGCGACGATGATCCTGATCGGCCGGATCAGCGCCGCCCGGCTGTTCAGCATCGGCCTGGTCACCACCACCCTGGCCCTGCTGGCGACCGGGCTGGATCCGGCGCTCTGGTGGCAAACGCTGTGGCGGGTGCTGGCGGGGGTTTTCGGCGCGCTGTCCTTCTCGACCGGCGGGGCGCTGGCGGCGCAGCTCTTTCCCGACAACCCGCGCAAGAACGCGCTGGCGATCGCCTTTCTGTTCGGCTTCGGCGGCGGTTCCGGGATCATGCTGGCGGGGGTGGCGCTGCCCCTGATGCTGGGCTGGTACGGCCCCGAGAGCTGGCCCATGGGCTGGATTCTGGTCGGTCTGGCCTGCGTCGTCTTCGTGCCACTGTCGCTCTGGGCCGGAGAGAGCCTGCGGCCCCCCAAGACAGCAACCCGACCGGCCAAGGCATCGCTGCCGGTCCTGCGCATGCTGCCCGAGATCGCCGGCTACGCCGCCTTCGGCATGGGCTATATCGTCTATATGACCTTCCTCAGCGCCTGGATGACCGAACAGGGATCGGGCGCCGGGCTGATTGCTTCGGTCTGGGCGCTCTTGGGCCTGTGCCTGTGCCTGTCGCCCTTCGTCTGGCGGCCGATCTTCGCCCGGTTTGCCACCGGCGTGCCGCTGGCGCTGATCCTGATCTGCATCGCCGTGGGTTCGGCCCTGGCGGTGGTGTTTCCCGCCGGCCCCGGGCTGGCTGTCTCGGCGGTGGTCTTCGGGCTCTCGGTCTTCATGGCGCCCGGGGCGGTGACCAACTTCACCCGCCAGAACCTGACGCCGGCAAGCTGGGGCGCTGCGATCAGCCTTTACACCGTGGTCTTTGCGGTGTCGCAGACCATCGGGCCGGTGGCGGCGGGCTGGCTGGGGGACGCGACCGGCGACATCGGCAACGGGCTGCTCTGGGCCGCCGGAGTGCTGAGCACGGGCGCCCTGGTGGCGCTGGCGCAACGGCGGATCGGCGACGATCCGATCTGATGCGCCACACCTTTGCCCAAACGAAAAAGGCCGCCCACAGGGCGGCCTTTCCGTAACCTCTCAGGCGCTGGCTCAGGCGGCCAGGGCACCCTTGGCTTGCTCGACGATCGCACCGAAAGCGGCGGGCTCGTGTACGGCCAGATCAGCCAGAACCTTCCGGTCCACCTCGATCCCGGCTTTCGCCAGACCGTTGATGAAGCTCGAATAGGTCAGCGATTCATCATAGGCACGCACGGCGGCGTTGATGCGCTGGATCCACAGAGCGCGGAAGTTGCGCTTGCGCGCCTTCCGGTCGCGGGTTGCATATTGGTTCGCCTTGTCAACGGCCTGACGCGCAACCTTATAGGTGCTCTTGCGGCGGCCATAATAGCCTTTCGCAGCCTGGATGACTTTCTTGTGGCGGGCGTGGGTCGTGGTACCACCTTTAACGCGGGACATCTCTCGAACCTCCTATTAGCGGTCGTAGGGCATGTAGCCCTTGACGATCTTGGCGTCGGGGGCGGACATTGCGGTGGTGCCGCGGGCGTTGCGGATGAATTTCTTGGTACGTTTGATCATCCCGTGGCGCTTACCGGCCTGAGCGGTGATGACCTTGCCGGTCGCGCTCACCTTGAAGCGCTTTTTGGCGCTCGACTTCGTCTTCATCTTGGGCATTTCCGTCTCCTGTATTTTTCGGGTCGGTTACAAACGCGACTCGGCATGCCGCTTGGGCCGGTCGCGCGGTCAGGAGGGCCGTTTAGGCAAATCCTGCCGGTCTGACAAGAGGCCGGAGCGCGGTTTTATCGGGTTTTTCGCCAATTCTCGACCACAGGGGCCCGGTTCAGCGAAAATACCTGCCGATCACTCCGAAAAACACATCCGGCAGTTGCTCCAGCGTATAGCCGCCCGGATGGGCGACATAGGCATAGACCATCGCCCCGCCCCCGATCAGCAGGGCCACCGTCGGCGCGCGCAAGCGCCGCTCATCGCTGAAGGCCGAGACCAACGCCGGTATCGCAAAGAAGACGACGACCAGCCCCAGAACGAGAATAAGATCGGTGTCCATGCCGCGCTCCCTGCTTCTCCAAGCCCTAGCCGGGATCGGTGGTATAGATCAACCTTTCGTCGCAGGGGGCGATCCGCAGAATGTTCGTCGTGCCCGCCATGTTGAAGGGAACCCCGGCGACGACCACGATCTGATCCTCAGGCGTGGCAAAGCCACCGCTGCGGGTGGCGCGCACCGCGCTGATCACCGCGCCACGGAATCGCTCCAACTCTTCGGTGATCACACAATTGCAGCCCCAGCTCAGGCACAGCCGCCGGGCGGTGCCAAGCAGGCTGGTCATGGCGATGATCGGCACGCCGGGGCGTTCCCGCGCGGTCAAGAGCGCGGTGGCCCCCGACTGGGTGAAACAGCAGATCGCCTTGATATCGGTGGTCTCGGCGATCTCGCGGGCGGCGGCGACGATGGCATCGGCGATCGAATGCCCGTCGCTCCGGCGCGAGGCGGCCAGGATCGAGGGGTAATTGGGATCGGCCTCCACCTCGGTGGCGACATTGTCCATCGTCTGCACCGCCTCGACCGGATAATGGCCGGCGGCGGATTCAGCGCTGAGCATGATGGCGTCGGTGCCCTCGTAGATGGCGGCGGCCACGTCCGAGACCTCGGCCCGGGTGGGCATCGGGCTTTCGATCATGCTTTCCAACATCTGGGTCGCCACGATCACCGGCTTGGCGGCGGCGCGGCATTGGCGGATCAGGCGTTTCTGGATCGGCGGCACCTTCTGCACCGGCAGTTCCACCCCAAGATCGCCGCGCGCCACCATGATCCCGTCGGAAACAGCGAGGATTTCACCGAAGCGTTCCACCGCAGTGGGTTTCTCGATCTTGGCGAGGATCGCCGCCCGCCCCTTGGCGAGCGCCCGCGCCTCGGCCACATCCTCGGCCCGCTGCACGAAGGAGAGCGCCAACCAGTCGACGCCCAGCGCGCAGACGAATTCCAGATCCGCCCGGTCCTTTTCCGACAGCGCCGCCAGCGGCAACACCACATCCGGAACGTTCACCCCCTTGCGATTGGAAATCTCGCCCCCCGCGATCACCGTGCAATCGGCGAAATCGTCACCGCAGGCCTCGACCTTCAGGCGGATCTTGCCATCGTTGACCAGCAGTGTGGCGCCGGGCTCCAGCGCCTGGAAAATCTCTGGATGCGGCAGGCAGACGCGGGTGATGTCGCCTTCGGCCGGGTCCAGATCGAAGCGAAAGGCGGCGCCGTCCTGCAGCGCATGGGGACCGTCGGCAAAGGTGCCGACACGCAGCTTCGGCCCCTGCAGATCGGCCAGGATGGCGATCGGGCTGCCCAGATCGCGCTCCACCTCGCGGATGATGTAATGTTTGGCCCGGATGTCGTCGTGACTGCCATGGCTCATGTTCAGCCGGAAGACGTCGGCGCCGGCCTCATGCAGGGCGCGGATGGTGTCGTAAGTATCGGATGCCGGTCCCAGGGTGGCCACGATCTTCACGTTGCGCTGCCGTCTCATCTGCCTCTCCTTGCAGTCTTGCGCAGTGATCCGCCATCATCGACGACGGGCCGCGCGTTCCCGTGCCCTACTCTCTTTGCCCAATTCCCATTCGGGCACAACTCACCTAAAGATGGGGACAAAGCGATGACAGGCCAATGACATATATCCCCTATTTCCTAGAAGGCGAAACCCGTCCCGGCCGTTGGCTGATCACTTGTGATCACGCCGCCAATACCGTGCCACCGCAGGTGGGCGGCGGCGACCTAGGGCTGCCGCGCACGGATATGGAGCGTCACATTGCCTATGACGTCGGCGCCTGGGGCGTATCGCGGCATCTGGGCACCCTGCTGGACGGTCCGGTGATCGGCACCAATTTCTCCCGCCTGGTGATCGACCCCAACCGGGGCGAGGACGACCCGACGCTGGTGATGAAACTTTACGACGGCTCGGTGATCCCGGCCAACCGCGACGCCGATGCGGCAGAAGTCGAACGCCGGCTCGACCTCTGCTATCGCCCCTATCACCGCGCGGTCGCCCGATTGGCCGCCCTGCCCCATACGGTGATCCTGGCGATGCATTCCTTCACCCGGCAATTGCGCGGCCGCGATCCCCGGCCCTGGCACATCGGCATCCTGCACGCGGGCGAAACCCGGCTGGCGGGGCCGCTGCTGCGGCTGTTGCGGGCCGAGACCGATCTGGTGGTGGGCGAGAACCAGCCCTATGGCGGCCATCTGCCCGGCGATTCGATCGATCAGCATGCGCTCAGGCAGGGCCGGCCCAATGTGCTGATCGAGATCCGCAACGACCTGATCGCCGATGAGCTGGGTCAACAGGACTGGGCCGAGCGGCTGGCCCCGATCCTGACCCGCGCGCTGGAGGAGGCCGGGCTCTGACAGCGACGCCGGGTCCGGAATTTTGCAAAAATTCCGCACCGTTTTCTTTGCACGAAAACGCCCCCCGCCCGCCGGACAGGTGACAGAGGCCCCCGGAGCGCCTAGATCGGAAGTCAGCAACAGGGGAGCCCGGAACCATGGACCACCAGACCGAGATCGAACTTCAGGCCGCCGCCTTCCGCGCGCTGCGCGAGCATCTGATGGTGAAACGACCGGATGTGCAGAACATCGACCTGATGAACATGGCGGGCTTCTGCCGCAACTGCCTGAGCCGCTGGTATCAGGAGGCCGCCAACGCACGCGGCGTCGAGATGACCAAGGACGAGGCGCGCGAGATCTTCTACGGCATGCCCTATGACGACTGGAAGGCGCAGAACCAGACCGAGGCCGACGCCGGCAAGCAGGCGGCCTTCAAACAGGCCTTCGCGGACAATGTGGGCGCGCCCAAGGACTGAGACATCAAGCCGCCCGAACCGGCCCCAAACCGACATCGAACTGACATCGTGTCCTGCGTCCGCCTGTGCTAAGCTGGCTCCGCAGAGGAACGGAGGTCCGCAATGCGCGCGATGGTTTTCGAACGGGTCGGTCAGCCCCTGACCCTCAAGGACATTCCCCGCCCCGAGCCGGGACCCGGACAGATCCTGATCCGGGTCGAGGCCTGCGGTGTCTGCCGCACCGACCTGCATATCGTCGATGGCGAGTTGACCCATCCGAAACTGCCGCTGGTGCCGGGGCATGAGGTCGTCGGCCGCGTCGCCGCGCTCGGCCCCGGGGTCGAGGGGTTTGCCGAAGGCCAGCGCGTCGGCGTGCCCTGGCTGGGCCATGCCTGCGGCCATTGCCCCTATTGCGACATGGGGCGGGAAAACCTCTGCGACGAGCCGCTCTTCACCGGCTACACCTTTGACGGCGGCTATGCCGAATATTGCCTGGCGCACACCGATTTCACCTTTCCCCTGCCCGAGGATGCCGACCCGGTGGCGCTGGCGCCGCTGCTCTGCGCCGGGCTGATCGGCTATCGCAGCCTGTCGAAGGCGGGTGCGGCGAAGGTGCTGGGGCTTTATGGCTTCGGGGCGGCGGCGCATATCCTCTGCCAGATCGCCATCCACCAGGGCCGCCGGGTGCTGGCCTTCACCCGCGACGGCGATCAGGCGGCGCAGGACTTCGCCCGCCGTCTGGGCGCGGTCTGGGCCGGCGATTCCTCTGCCCCCTCGCCCGAACCGCTGGATGCCGCGATCATCTTCGCCCCGGTCGGCGCGCTGGTGCCGGCGGCGCTGAAATCGCTGCGCAAGGGCGGTCGCGTGGTCTGCGGCGGCATCCACATGAGCGATATCCCGGCCTTTCCCTATGACGATCTCTGGGAAGAACGCGAGATCGTCTCGGTCGCCAATCTGACGCGGGCCGACGGCGAGGAGTTCTTTCCGCTCGCGGCAGAGGCGCAGGTGAAGACGGAGACCGTGTCCTATCCGCTGGACCAGGCCAATGCCGCGCTCGACGATCTGCGCGCCGGCCGGTTGCAGGGGGCCGCGGTGCTGGTGCCCTGAGGCAGCGAGGCCGTCGCAGCCCAGCTTCTGCGAAGCGCTGCACAGGGTCTGTTCGCGCAGGCGCCTTATCCACAGGCGCCCGGCGCGCTACATCTGGGGCAACGCAGCCCCTTGAGGAGAGGCCTGAGATGACGACCCTGATGCCTACCTATTTCATTTCGCACGGCGGCGGCCCCTGGCCCTGGATTCCGGACATGGCCGCGCATCTGGCGCCGCTGGCGCAATCGCTGGCCCATATGCCGGCCGAGCTGCCGAGCAAGCCCAAGGCGGTCCTGATGATCTCCGGCCATTGGGAGGCAGACGATTTCGCCGTGATGCACTCGGCGCATCCGCCGATGGTCTATGACTATTACAACTTCCCGCCGCATACCTACGAGATCAAGTATTCGGCCCCCGGCGCCCCGGCGCTGGCGGAAAAGGTCGCGGGTCTAATCGCCGGCGCCGGCCTGCCCACCCATCTGGATGACCAGATGGGATATGATCACGGCACCTTCGTGCCGATGGCGCTGATGTACCCCGAGGCCGACATGCCGCTGTTCCAGGTCTCGATCCGGCACGATTTCGACCCCGCCAAGCATGTCGCGCTGGGACGCGCGCTGGCGCCGCTGCGGGAAGAGGGCGTGCTGATCGTGGGCTCTGGCCTCAGCTATCACAACCTGCGGGAATTCGGGCCGCGCGCCCGCATCCCCTCGGCCGAGTTCGACAGCTGGCTGAACCAGACCCTGGCCCTGCCCCCGACCGAGCGGACCGAGGCGATCCTGAACTGGGAACAGGCGCCCTATGCCCGCAAGTGCCATGCGCGTGAAGATCATCTGGTCCCCCTCTTTGCAGCCCTCGGCGCGGCAGAGGACGCCCCGGTCAGCCGCACCTATCACCAGACCAATATCTTCGGCGGCGTCACCGCCTCGAGCTTCAGGTTCGGCTGATCCGGCCATACCAACGGGGTGATACGGCAGGCACCGACGCAAGAGACAAGCAAGGGGCGGCAAGGCCCCTTGCCACCCCCGGGGCGCCTAAGAGCGCCACAAACCTGGCGAGCGCCGGCCATTGCACCAGCACGACGCCCGCCGTCACCAGACCGACCCCGACGAGCCGCGCCGTCTCGACCGGACGAACCGGGAGGCCGACGCCGCCGAAATGGTCGATGGCCACCGAGGCGATGACCTGCCCGGCGATCACCGCCGTCATGAAGCCCGCCGCCCCCAGCCGCGGCACCAGCAGGATGGCCGCCGTCACATAGATCACCCCCGCGACACCGCCGAGCCAGACCCATTTGGGCTGTTCGGCCAACGCGCCGATGCTTGGCAGCGGAACCCGCAGGGCAATCAACGCGGGAATGATGCAAAGCACGCTGATCGCCAGCGACACCAGGGTCGCCCACAGCGGATGGCCCAGCGCTCGCCCGGTTCGGCTTTCGCGCTGGCGACGCCCTGCGTCGGGCCGCCGATCTGAGCGGAGGCGAACGCCTGCGCGCGGGCCTCGCCTGCACCCTCGGCGCGACCCCGCCGCCGATGCTGCTGATCCTGGACGAACCCACCAACCACCTCGATCTCGACGGCATCGCGGCGCTCGAAGCCGCGCTCTCGGCCTATGACGGGGCGCTGCTGGTGATCAGTCACGACAAGGCGTTTCTGCAGGCGCTGGAGCCGCACCGAACCATCGCCCTGACAGGCTGACAGCCGGCCCCATGACTGAGGCGGAGACCCGCCCATATCGGCGCCAATCGAGTGGTGTCCAGGGCGATTGCCCATGCGATCCTCTGACACCTCGGTCGTCGCGCCTGGCGTCGCTCACCTCCGGCTGCCGATACGAGCAAAAGGTGAAAAGTACAGAGACCATTATCCAGATTTGCGGCCCTCCAACACAAGCGGATGGTTAGTTCGCACATTTATGCATCAATTATGCATCAATATTTAAATAAAACTTTACGCGTGTCAGATTCTGATGGATCACTACACAACCATAGAGAAGCATCTCCTCAAGAGTTGAACCATCGCGGTGGCGTTATTCGTTTCTCAGTATACCAGTTTTAGTTGAGCCATCGTCCTCGGGTATAGTGAGGTAAACATGGCAATTATTTCTGTAGATCTTGGAACTTCCGATCAGGTTATCACAGATACGGACGGCGCCGAGACGACATTTGTTGATATCTCGGCACTGGGATCGCACACGCTGACGATCGACGGGGCCAATGTAGAGCTCCAATCCATTGCCAATGTCACCGCCCTTTCGAACCCGACATTCAATACCATAAACGGGGCTGAGCTGACCGTCAGGCTCGGGGTTCTCGATATCAGTGCCCTGTCCTCCTTCACCTTCGGCGTCGGCGACACATCGACCGTTGTTATTGACGCCAGTACCGTCACTACGGTCGCCAGCCTCCTGAATGCCTATAATGTGGTCTACTCCGGCTCCGAGGCCGGGAATTTCGTCTATGATCCCTCTGTCAGCCTGCTGTCCACCGTCGTCTTCAATGTTTCCGGCATGGCCGCTGGCGACAGCTTAAGCATCACCGGCATCTCCAACAACCTGTCGATATCAAGCTATGATCAGAACAACCAAACTCTGACACTGCATTACGGCAGCTACACCGGCCTTCTGGTGCAGAGCGTCTGGGTCGACGTTTCGGGTGTAACCCCTGAGGATTACGCGGCAATAACCGCCTCACTCAATGATAGCGATCCCTCGAACGACCTGATCACCGCCGATACATTCACCTTCCCTTCCACGAACGTCATCTGCTTCACCCGCGGCACTCGGCTTGAGACCCCCCGTGGCAGCATCCCGATCGAAGAGCTGACGGAGGGCGAACTGGTCCACACCCTGGATCACGGCCCGCAGCCAATCCGCTGGATCGGCTCGGTCAAGATCACCTCAGACCAGCTGCAACTGTCCGAGAAAATCCGCCCGATCCGCATCCAGGCCGGAGCCCTTGGCAGGGGGGTGCCGCAGACCGATCTCGTGGTGTCCCCGCAACATCGCCTCCTGATCCGCTCCCCAATCGCCCAGAGGATGTTCGGGGAACCCGAGGTGTTGCTGTCGGCCAAAACGCTCTTGCGCGCCGACGGCATCGAAATCGTGCAGGAGCTGGAGGAGGTCTGGTATTTCCATATCCTCTTCGACCGGCATGAGGTGCTGATCGCAAACGGAACCGCGGCGGAATCTCTCTATACCGGCCCCATGGCGCTGCAGGCGCTCTCACCGAAGGCGCAGGCCGAAATCTTCCGCCTGTTCCCCACCTTTCGAGAGCAGGGCCGCATGCCCCCACCGGCCCGGCCGCTGATCTCCGGGCGGCAGGCCCGCCAGCTGACGGCGCGCCACCTGAAGAACGACAAGGCCTTCGTCGCCGATCGGCACATCGGCCATGACGCCGAGAAAGCATCGGTTGCCTGACGCCCCCCCGAAGACACAACAAAAAGGGGCGGATCAATGCCCGCCCCTTCCCGGTCCCGATCAAATCGGATCAGATCGCCGAGTTGCGGCTTTCCTCGATATAGATTTCGCGCAGCCGCTTGGCCACCTTGCCCGGCTTGCCGTCGCCCAGCGCCACGCCGTCGACTTCGACGATCGGCATCACGAAGGCCGAGGCCGAGGTATAGAAGGCCTCGTCCGCCGATTGCGCCTCGGCGATGGTGAAGGGGCGCTCCTCGATCACCATCTGCGCCTCCCGCGCCATCCGCAGCACCGAGCCGCGGGTGATCCCGTGCAGGATGTCATGCGACAGGTCGCGGGTGATGATCTTGCCGCCCTTCACGATATAGCAATTGTTCGACGAGCCTTCGGTGACATAGCCGTCCTCGACGAACCAGGCATCGTCCTTGCCTTCCTTCTCGGCCGCCATCTTCGCCATCGAGGCATAGAGCAGCTGCACGGTCTTGATGTCGCGGCGATGCCAACGCAGATCGGGAACCGAGATCACCTTGATGCCCTTGTCGGCCTTGGGATCCTCGACCAGACCCGGCTTGGACTGGGTATAGAGCACCACGGTCGGCGGGGTGCCGGCCGGCGGGTAATGGAAATCGCGATCGCCGGCATTGCCCCGGGTCACCTGCAGATAGACGCCGCCCTCTTCGACACCGTTCAGCTCGATCAGCTTGCGGTGAATCTCCAGCCATTCGTCGCGGGTGATGTCGCAGACCATCTCCAGCTCTTTCAGCGACCGTTGCAGACGCGCCATATGGCCGTCGAACTCGGTCAGCTTGCCATCGAGCACACAGGTGACCTCATAGACCGCATCGCCCATGACAAAGCCGCGGTCGAAGATCGACACCTGGGCCTCTTCCTCGGGCAGATAGGTTCCGTTCAGATAGACAGTCCGGCTCATTTCGCGTTCCTAACCTTTGTCCTTCGCGCCCTCCCCCGGGGTCTGGCCAAGGGCGGGTGATATGATGAATTCCGAAAGGGGTCTCTCAGCCCCAAAGCGCCGCATCCGGCGGATGCACACCCTTGTCGTCGAAGCACAGCGCATGGTCGCGGTCTTCTGCCAACAGAAGCGGCCCGTCAAGGTCCACCACCGCCGCGCCCTGTGCCACCAGCGTCGCCGGCGCCATGGCGAGCGAGCTGCCCACCATGCAGCCCACCATGACCTTGTAGCCCTCGGCCAACGCCGCCTGACGCAGGGCCAGCGCCTCGGTCAGCCCGCCGGTCTTGTCGAGCTTGATGTTGATCACATCGTACTTGCCCTTCAGCCCGGGCAGCGAGGCGCGGTCATGGCAGCTCTCATCGGCGCAGACCGGCACCGGGCGTTCCATTCCGATCAGCGCCTCGTCCTGCGAGGCCGGCAGCGGCTGTTCGACCAGCTGCACCCCCAGCCGCACCAGATGCGGCGCCAGATCGGCATAGACCTCGGCCGACCAGCCCTCGTTGGCGTCGACGATGATCCGGGACTTCGGCGCGCCGGCGCGTACCGCTTCCAGCCGCGGCATGTCGTCCGGCGTGCCGAGCTTGATCTTCAGAAGCGGGCGGAAGGCGTTCTTGGCGGCCTGCGCCTGCATCGCCTCGGGGGTGTCCAGCGACAGCGTATAGGCGGTGATCTCCGGCCCCGGCGCGGCCAGCCCCGCCAATTCCCAGACCCGTTTGCCGGCACTCTTGGCTTCCCAGTCCCACAGCGCGCAATCGACGGCGTTGCGGGCGGCCCCCGCCGGCAGCAGGTCGTAAAGCGCCGCGCGGGTCACATCCGACGGCAGTCCGCGGATTTCCTCTTCGACGCTGTCCAGCGTCTCGTCATAACGGGCATAGGGCACGCATTCGCCCCAGCCGGTGATGCCGTTCCGGGTCACCCGCACCGTCAGCACCTTGGCTTCGGTGCGCGACCCGCGGCTGATGGTGAATACCTGCGCCAGCTTGAAGACGTCGCGCGTCACGTCGATGGTCATCCGGTCCCCCTGTCGGGACACCTGCGGGCGCCCCCTCTTCACTTGAAACGTCAATCCCCCGAAGGGGCGCGGACGCGCCGCCGATCGCGGCACGCCCCCTGTCTTCTTCTCGGCCCGAAGGTCAGATCGCGGCCAGCGCATCCACCAGCTTGCCCGCACCATAGCGGAACGGGTCGGTCGCCGGCAGGCCCATCTCGGCCTCGAGCTTGGCGAGATAGGCCTGTGCCTCGTCCTCGCCCATGTGCTGGGTATTGACCGAGATCCCGGCCACCACGCAGGCGGGGTTGGCAACCTGCGCCAGCTTCAGCGCCACGTCGCGCAGATCTTCCAGCGACGGCAGGGTATAGCCCGGCAGGCCGCGCATATGCGGGCGGGTCGGCTCGTGGCAGAGGACCAGCGCATCCGGCTGACCGCCATGCACCAGCGCCAGCGTCACGCCGGAATAGGAAACGTGGAACAGCGAGCCCTGGCCTTCGATCAGATCCCAATGCTCGGGGTCGTTGTTCGGGGTCAGATATTCGATCGACCCGGCCATGAAATCGGCGATCACCGCATCGAGCGGCACGCCGCCGCCGGTGATCAGGATGCCGGTCTGGCCGGTGGCGCGGAAGGTCGACTGCATGCCGCGGGCGCGCATTTCGGCATCCATCGCCAGCGCGGTGTACATCTTGCCCACCGAACAGTCGGTGCCGACGGCCAGGCAGCGTTTGCCGGTCCGTTTCACGCCATTGGCGATCGGATATTGCACGGTCGGGATGCGCACATCGTGCAACTTCCGGCCGGTGGCTTCGGCCACGGCGACCAGGTCAGGTTCGTTGCGCAGCAGGTTGTGCAGGCCGGAGGCGAGATCGAAGCCCTCTTCCAGCGCCGCGACCAGCACTTTTTTCCATTCCTGGCTGATGATGCCGCCACGGTTGGCGACGCCGATCACCAGCGTCTTGGCTCCGGCGGCCTTGGCTTCGGCGAGGCTCATGTCGGCCAGGCCCAGATCGGCCTTGCAGCCTTCCATGCGGAACTGGCCCACAGCATTCTCCGGGCGCCAGTCCTTGATGCCCTGCGCCACCTTGGCGGCGAGTTGGTCGGGAGCGTCGCCCAGGAACAGCAGATACGGGGTCTCGATCATTGCGCATGTCTCCATCGTTATTCCCGATTACGCTAGCGAAATAAAAGCCGGAATGTATCGCGTTTTCCACGATGCATTCGCGAATATGCGCAAGATTCTTCACCAGTTCGACAAAAATGAAGAATATTTACGCAAGTCCGCCAGAAAGCCGCGAATCTCCTCCAGCCTTTCGCCCGTGCGGAAATTTCTGCATCCGCACAATCTCCTTGCAGGAAGAGACGCAATTTAATACGCCCAGAGCCAGAAAAATAGCAACATCATTACCCGGAGGGTTCCGTCCATGAGCTTTCGCATCCAGCCCGCCGCCCCGGCGCGCCCCAATCGCTGCCAGTTGTTCGGCCCCGGCTCGCGCCCGGCACTGTTTCCCAAGATGGCGGCCAGCGCCGCCGATGTGATCAACCTCGACCTCGAAGATTCGGTGGCCCCCTCCGACAAGGCTTCCGCCCGCGCCAATATCATCCAGGCGATTTCCGAGATCGACTGGGGCACCAAGACCCTCTCGGTGCGGATCAACGGGCTCGACACCCCCTATTGGTATCGTGATGTGGTCGACCTGCTGGAGCAGGCGGGCGAGCGGCTCGATCAGATCATGATCCCGAAAGTCGGCTGCGCCGCCGACGTCTATGCGGTCGACGCGCTGGCCACCGCAGTGGAAACCGCCAAGGGCCGCAGCAAGAAGATCAACTTCGAGGTGATCATCGAATCGGCCGCCGGCATCGCCCATGTGGAAGAGATCGCCGCCAGCTCGCCCCGCCTCGTCGCCATGAGCCTCGGCGCCGCCGACTTTGCCGCCTCGATGGGGATGCAGACCACCGGCATCGGCGGCACCCAGGAAAACTATTACATGCTGCGCGAGGGCGCAAAGTACTGGTCGGATCCCTGGCATTGGGCCCAGGCTGCCATCGTCGCCGCCTGCCGCACCCATGGGGTGCTGCCGGTCGACGGGCCGTTCGGCGATTTCTCGGACGATGACGGCTTCCGCGCCCAGGCGCTGCGGTCCGCGACGCTGGGCATGGTCGGAAAATGGGCGATCCACCCGAAACAGGTGGCCCTGGCCAACGAGGTCTTCACCCCGTCCGAGGCCGCCGTGGCCGAGGCGCGCGAAATCCTCGCCGCGATGGAAGACGCCAAGGCGCGCGGCGAAGGCGCCACCGTCTACAAGGGCCGTCTGGTCGATATCGCCAGCATCAAGCAGGCCGAGGTGATCGTCGCCCAGGCCGAGCTGATCGCCGGCAAGTGAGCCCGACCAGGCCGCAAGCGATTTCGGGGGGCGTCCGACCGGCGCCCCCTTTTTCATTGAGGATCACATGGCCGATCTCACCCTGATCCATACCGCTGAGGTGCATCGCGCCACCTTCGACCGGCTTGCGGCCCGCGTCGCCCCCGGGGCGCACCTTGCCCATGTCGTGCGGCCCGACTGGCTGGCGCGCGCGCAGGGCGGCATCGGCGCCGATCTGGCGGCAGAGATCACCGAAACCATCCGCACCGCGCCGGGCCGGGTGCTTTGCACCTGCACCACGCTGGGGCCGCTGGCGGCCGAGGCAGGCGCGATTCGCATCGACGCGCCAATGATGGCGCAGGCCGCGCGGATCGGCGGGCCGGTCCTGATGGCCTTTTGCCTGGAGAGCACCCGCACGCCGTCGCGGACGCTGCTGGAGGCCGCCTTTGCGGCCGCCGGAAAGGCCTCCGATCTGCGCCTGCTCGACCTCAGCGCGGCCTGGCGCCTGTTCGAGACGGGGCAAACCGAAAGCTTTGCCGCCACCTTGGCCGCAGGGATCGCCGAGGCGCTGCGGACAGCCCCGGAAATCGCCTGCGTGGTGCTGGCGCAGGCCTCGATGGCCGGGGCGGCGGCCCATCTGAAAACGGCGGTCCCGGTGCTCAGCTCGCCCGAAACCGCCCTGCGCGCCGCGCTCGAGCTGGAATAGCCCGGCTTACTTCCAGCCGAAGACCTCGTCCGGCACCCATTTCAGCTTTTCCCCGGACTTGCCCCATTTCATCATCAGGCAAGCGCTGCCGTATTTCTGGAAATAGGCGAAATCCAGCGGATACCAGCCAGCCTTGGGCACCTCGACCTCGACCCGCTGATTGGCCTCGCAGCCCTGGCGGCCGTCGAAATCGCCGACCACCGCACCGCCGATCCGCGCCGCGACGCCATCGTTCGACCAGGTCTCGATCTCATAGACACCCGGCGCGTCGAAACGGATGAAGCCGGTGATCGCCGCCGCGACGTTGAAGGCCTGGCTGTGGGTCAGAACCGGATCACCTTCGTTGGTGTCGCGATAGTCGAGCCCCTTCAACGGCTGGCCAGGCTTGGCAGAATTCAGCATCTGCAGCGCCATCGACATGCTCTGGATCTTCTGCGGCGGCGGGCCGAGATAGGCGTATTTCACCGCCAGCCCCGGTTTCAGCCCGGAGGGCTGCGGCTCGGCCGGGGTCAATTTCAGCGGCGCTGCGACGGCCGCAACAGCCCCCAAGGCCCAGGCGGCCAAGGCCGCGACACTTGCGATCTTCATGCTAGGCATCCCTTTTCGCGACCGGCCCGGCCGGTCCTGACCATATCCTGAGCCTAGGCAGGCCGGCGTTCCCGGGCAAGCCCCTTGCGCGGATCAGGCCCGGGCATCCTTGGGCGAATCCATCACCACATAGGAGGTGATCGAGGTGACATGCGGCAGCGTGCCCAACACATCGGTATGAAACCGCTTGTAGGACGGCAGATCGGCGCATTCGACGCGCAGCAGATATTCGATGGTGCCGGTGACATTATGGCATTCCACCACCTCAGGCGCCCGCGCCACCGCGCGCTCAAAGGCCTCCTGCGCCGCCTTGGTGTGTTCGCCCAGCCCCACCCCCAGATAGGCGGTGAAACCGATCCCCATGGCCGCAGGGTTCAGCACCGCCCGATAGCCGGCGATCACCCCCGCGCGTTCCAGCTCCTGCACCCGACGCAGGCAGGCGGAGGGCGACAGCCCCACCCGTTCGGCCAGATCGAGATTGCTGATCCGCCCGTCGCGCGTCAGCTCTCGCAATATCCAGTGGTTTATTTGATCCATCTTCGTCATTTGTTGCGCATCTTTCGCTGCGGAACAACAAAACGCAATTTAATTCCGGCGCTGATGCGCAAGATTCCACGCCATGACCTACGATCTCTTCCTCGCGCTCGCGCTCTTTGCCCTCGTCTCCTCGATCACCCCGGGGCCGAACAACCTGATGCTGATGGCCTCGGGCGCCAATTTCGGCTTTCGCCGCACGCTGCCCCATATGCTGGGGATCGGGCTGGGCTTCACCTTCATGGTGTTGATGGTCGGCGCCGGGCTGGCGCAGGTCTTCGACGCCGTGCCCTACAGCTATGCGGGCCTGAAGATCGTCTCGGTCGCCTATCTGCTGTGGCTGGCGTGGAAAATCGCCCATGCCGCCCCGATCCAGACCGGAGAGAGCAACGGCCGCCCCTTCAGCTTCCTGCAGGCCGCCGCCTTCCAATGGGTCAACCCCAAGGCCTGGGCGATGGCCCTGACCGCGATCAGCGCCTATACCCCCGACCATTCGATCGGCGCGACGCTGCTGGTGGCGCTGGTCTTCGGCGCGATCAACCTGCCCTCGATCAGCACCTGGACCGTTCTCGGCCAACAGATGGCCCGCCTCCTGACCAACCCGCGCCGGTTGACGGCCTTCAACTGGACCATGGCGGCCATGCTGGTCGCTTCGCTCTATCCGGTGCTCAGGGCCGTCTGAGGCCAGGCAGCGCCGGCAAAACCGGCTCATCGTCGCGACACCGCCCCCGTGCCTTCCCAGACAGGTCGCCCCCGGTCGGCGACGATGCTTCAGCCCCCTGCAACATCCTGCCCTCATGGCGCTCCGGCATCGCTGACCCACCTTGGTTTCGCCAAGATGTCATCGCCCGCGACCCCTCAATAAATCTTGCTGAGTTGCATCTGCGCTGTCGCAAGGTCATATAGCGCCTGACAACACAGCGCATTTGGTTCCGCAGCGAGAGGCCCGATGACCCAATATCTGGATTTCGAAAAACCCCTGGCCGAGATCGAAGGCAAGGCCGAGGAGCTGCGCGCATTGGCCCGCGCCAATGAGGAGATGGACGTCGAGGACGAGGCGGCAGCGCTTGACGCCAAGGCCGACAAGATGCTGGCCGAGCTCTATCAGACGCTGACGCCCTGGCGGAAATGCCAGGTGGCGCGCCACCCGCAGCGGCCGCATTGCCGCGATTACATCGAGGCGTTGTTCACCGAATTCACCCCGCTGGCCGGCGACCGCAACTTCGCCGACGACCATGCGGTGATGGGGGGGCTCGCGCGCTTCGACGACAAGCCGGTGATGGTGATCGGCCAGGAGAAGGGCGACGACACCAAGGGGCGCATCCTGCACAACTTCGGCATGGCCCGGCCCGAAGGCTATCGCAAGGCGGTTCGGCTGATGGAGATGGCCAATAAGTTCGGCTTGCCGGTGATTACCCTGGTCGACACCCCCGGCGCCTATCCCGGCAAGGGGGCCGAGGAACGCGGCCAGTCCGAGGCGATCGCGCGTTCGACCGAGAAATGCCTGCAGATCGGCGTGCCGCTGGTCTCGGTCATCATCGGCGAAGGCGGCTCGGGCGGCGCCGTGGCGCTGGCCACCGCCGACCGCGTGGCGATGCTGGAACATTCCGTCTATTCGGTGATCACGCCGGAAGGCTGCGCCTCGATCCTGTGGAAGAACGCCGAGAAGATGCGCGAGGCCGCCGAGGCGATGCGACTGACCGCGCAAGATCTGTTCAAGCTCAAGGTGGTGGACCGGGTGATCCCCGAACCGATGGGCGGTGCCCACCGTCACCGGGAAGAGGCGATCGCGGCGGTTGGCAGGACATTGCGCGCCATGCTGGCCGAGCTGGACGGCAAGAAACCCGCCACCCTGATCAAGGATCGGCGGCAGAAATTCCTCGACATGGGCAAGCAGGGGCTAGCGGCCTAAACCGCCCCGCCTGACGCATCGCCCTCCCCCCCCTTGCGGGGGGAGGGCTGCGGCGAGTTACCCCCGCAGATGGCGCAACAGCGCCGCCGAAGGCTCTCCGGTCTCCGACAGGCCGTACTTGCGCTGATAGCCCGCGACCGCCACCCGCGTCTTGTCGCCAATCACCCCGTCGGCGCCCTCGGTATCGAATCCCGCCCGGGTCAGCCGCTGCTGAAGCTCTTTCCGGTCGGCCAGGGTCAGACCGGTCGCATCCGGCGGGAAAGTCCCGCGCAGCGGCCCTGCCCCACCGATCCGATCCGACAGATGCCCGATCCCCAGCCCGTATTTCTCGGAATTGTTATAGCGCAGGATCACCCAGTAGTTGCGATAGACCAGAAAGGCCGGCGCCCCGGTCCCGGCCGGCGCCAGCACCGCCGCCTCGCCGTGATCGGGCAGAACGCCCCCCGCCGCCGGCCGCACCCCCAGCGCCTGCCAGGCGGCAACGCTGCGCGTGCTCCCGCGCCCGGTCAGCCCGGCGTCGAAGCCCGCGGGCAGCGCCACCTCCAGCCCCCAGGGCTGACCATGCCGCCAGCCCGAGCGCGACAGATAGGCCGCCGTCGAGGCCAGCGCATCACTCGGGTCGTCCGACCAGATGTCGCGCCGCCCGTCACCGGCGAAATCCACCGCATAGGCCAGATAGGTCGTGGGAATGAACTGGGTGTGCCCCATCGCCCCGGCCCAGCTTCCGGTCATCCGCTCGGGGCTCACGTCGCCCGCCTGCAGGATCTTCAGTGCCGCCACCAGCTGGCTTTCGAAAAACGCGCCGCGCCGCCCGTCATAGGCCAGCGTCGACAGGGCCGAGACCGCCGGCACATCGCCGCGTCGCTCGCCATATCGGCTCTCCAGCCCCCAGATGGCACAGACCACCCGCGACTCGACACCATAGCGATCCTCGATCTGCCGCAGAACCGCCCCATGCCGCTGCAGCATCGCCCGACCGGTCGACACCCGCTCGTCGGAGGCGGCGATCGCCAGGTAATCCTCGAGCGAACGGGTGAATTCGGTCTGGTTGCGATCGCGCTCGACCACCCCGGGCAGATAACCGGCGCCGCGAAAGGCGCGCGCCATCACCTCGGGGGAAATGCCCTTCGCCGCCGCGCGGCCACGAAACCCAGCAACCCAGGCATCGTAACCCGCATTGGGCACCGGCCGCATCGTCACCGGCGCCGTCGCCCGCGGCACCCCGCCCGAACAGGCCGCAAGCGCCCCCGCCGCCGCCGTCAGGCCGAACATCCGCCGCGTCATCCTCATCATCTGCCCAACTCCTCACGTGATTTTGACGCAAGCTAGCGCAAATCCGCAGGGGCCCCAAGCCGATGCCCCCGCCCCCGCTCCGGCTGCGCGACAAGGCGCCGGCCCGACCGACCTGCCCTTTTTCTAGCTGCAAATATCCCCGCCGGAGGCTCACGCCCCGTCAGGGGCGCGATCTCAGCGCGCCAGCAGCCGCAACCCCTGGGTCACGTCCGAGCGCACCGCCAGCCGCAGCCCCGGCTCGTCCCCCGCCTTCAGCGCGGCGATGATCAAGCGATGGAAATGCGGCGGCTCGGTCCGGTTCAGCCGGCCGTAGAGCGACCGCATGGTGGGCCCGAGCTGCAGCCAGACGGTTTCCGCGATGGCCAGCATCGCCGGCGCCTGGGCCCGCAGATAGAGCGTGCGGTGAAACTCCAGATTCGAGCGGATATAGCCCACCGCATCGCGCTTCTGCACCCGCTCGGCGATCACCGTATTGATGCTGGTCAGCCGGTCGATCAGCGCGATATGCGCCCGCGGCAACGCCCGGCTGGCCAATTCCACCTCAAGAAGCGCCCTTAGCGCCGCCAGTTCCTCGATCCGCTCGGGGCTGAGATCGGGGGTGGAGACGCGTCCCGAACTCGACAGCAGCAGCGCGCCTTCGGCCACCAGCCGCCGCACCGCCTCGCGCGCCGGCGTCATCGACACTTCGAACTCCTTGCCGATGCCACGCAGCGTCAGCGCCGTGCCCGGGGCGATTTCCCCATGCATGATTCGCGATCTCAAGGTGCGGTACACCCGATCATGAGCGGCAAGCAGCGGGTCTGAGGTGCGGGACTGGATCAACATGGGCCTCATGTGATCACAAAGGCCGCCGCCGTCAAGGACCCCGCCGCGCGCCTCACCTGGTGAAGCGATAACGATGCAACTCCCCCCCATGGGCGCGCAACCACTGTCGCGGCGCCTCATAGGGCCCGTAAAGCCGCCCCACCTGCCTCCAGAAGGCCGCCGAATGGTTCATCTCGACCAGATGCGCCACCTCATGCGCGGCGACATAGCGCAGCACCTCGGGCGGCGCGAGAATCAACCGCCAAGAATACATCAGCGCCCCATGCGAGGAGCACGAGCCCCAGCGCGACCGGGTATCGCGCAGCGACACCCGCGTATAGCTCCGCCCCAGCACCCGGGCATAGCTGTCCGAGGCGCCCACCAGCCGGTCGCGCGCCAGTTCCTTCAGCCAGGACTGCAGCCGCGCCGCCACCGCCGGCCCCGGCACGGCGATGCGCTCGGCCTCCAGCACCACCCGCCGCCCCGTCGAAAAGACAATCCGCCGCGCCACCCCCTCGACCGGGATCATGGCTCCGGCCGCGATATCGACGTCTTCGCTCCGGGCGGCGAGATGCCGGCGAATCCAGTCCTCTTTCTCCTGTGCGAAAGCCAGCGCCTCGGCCTCGGGGATGCGGGCCGGCAGGGTCAGCGTCACCCGCCCGTCAAGCTGCGAAATCCGCAGGCTGATCCGCCTCGCCTGGGCGGATCGGCGCAAGGTCAGGGGGACGGGGGGCGCCCCATCCAGAAAATACTCGCTCATCAGTTCGAAATCCGAGGTCGCAAAGGCTTTGACAGTACCTACCTCATATGGCAGGTGCACGGAATCGTCGACACGACTCAGCAGATAATCGAGGGGATTTCACATGCCCAAGGAAGAATGGGGCGTAAAACGCGTTTGCCCGACCACCGGCAAACGGTTCTACGACCTGAATAAGAATCCGATCGTCAGCCCCTACACGGGCGAGATCGTCGAACTTGATATCGGCAAGAGCCGGATGATTGCCGCAGATGCCGAAGACGCAGCAACCGTGAAGGCCAAAGCCCACGCGATGGACGAGGACGATGTCGTTCTGGATGATGAGGACGACGCGGTCGATATGGACCTGGGGGACGATGTTCTCGACGACGACGACGAAGACAACGTCTCGCTCGACGATATCGCCGACATGTCTTCGGACGACGACGAAGCGTAACCAGCTCAGGGCGGATATTCAGGTATCCGCCCCGACCGACCCCCGGCATTTCAGGCCGGTTTTACAGCCCGCGAAAAATCCTGTCACAAAGATGATTTTTTCGCTTGAACATCCCGGCGCCGTTCCGTAAACGACGCCCACACCGCCGGAAACGGCACGCTGGAAACAGCGACGGGGCCTTAGCTCAGCTGGGAGAGCGCTTGCATGGCATGCAAGAGGTCAGGGGTTCGATCCCCCTAGGCTCCACCAAATTCCCAATGAAAAGTGACGGATAGATCTTCCATGAATGACGGAAGATTGTCCATTTTATTGGGAAATCTGTGCGCGTCAGGCGTTCGAAGCCCGTAGAGATCGCTCTGCTGGCTTTTTTTGTTGCTCTAAGAGAGTGCAGGCAGCGTAAGCCCCAAAGGATCGCTTCGCCGCCCTTCATCCCGTCACTTTGATCGCGCGACTTCAGCGAATCCGGCCCTGAACGGACACTCGGTGCTCTGGTGGGCGCCGCGGCGCGGCTTCACCAAATCGGCCGTTCGGGCCCCGGCGCAGCATTTCCAACGATCTCACGTCGGCAGAGCGGACGGTCAGACCGCCTCGAGGAAGGTACGAAAATCAACAGCCTCCGCGTGGACTAACCTGGAAGCTCGAGCATCGCCATGCGCGGCAAGATAACGCCCGACCACGTGATACCCAAGGGAGTATCCGACCCATGTCGGGACGTCCTTTGACCCGAAGAACCATTCAGCGTGGTTATACTCGGGGCTTGACCATTCAGCTTGAGCCTTGGCAACGTACCGACGCACGGCGCTGACGGACAGTTGCTCCCAAGGCTCGCTCGCGCCGCCATAGGCTTCCTGCGCGAAGTGCCCGGCCAACCCCTCGGACACAAGCGCCTCGCCAAGCGTCTTGCCATAGCCAGGCCCGTCCCAACGCGCGGCGTGATGCAGCTCATGCGCCAGCATGCGTTCCAACGACTGCGATGGATTTGCCCGCAAGACAGAATTTCCCGGATCTACGGTGACGAAGATCAGCCCCTTCTCCGGGGCATAGCCTAGGTGCCCTTTCTCGGGGATGACGGCCTGTCCGGCCTTCACGATCACGTCTGTATCCTGCAGCGGCAAATGCAGCGCCGACACCGAGAAGGCCTCGTTCAGCCGGTCCGAGAGCCATTCTTCCATGTCGGCGAGCTGATGGCGGCCATTGAGGATATGCAGGATCATCTTGGGCATGGCGGGACCATTGCATTTGAATGCTAAAGACCGCAATGGGCTCGGAGCCGTCATGCGGCGGCGCTGCGAGCCTTTCTCGCAGCGCCGCCGCGTCGACCTGTTCGGCCCTTTGCTGACCTTGGCCCCTCTTCACATTGCCGCACTGCAGAACGTCAAACCCGACTTTCGCTATCAGATATGCGGCGCATCGGAGACGCCACGTTCAGCGACCAATGGCGCCGCCCAAGTGGAGCATTTCAACGACAAGACTTATGGTTGCCGAACCTAGGCTTGTGCTGCAAAGTCGCATAAAGGAACTTTTTGGACATCAGTGATGAAGACTTTCTATTCGATGATTACTGCCGTGGCTTTCCTATCCGCCTGCAGCACAGAGCTCACGAACCAAGCTGTCTCGGTTCGGCAAATCTCACTGGCAGGCGCGGAAAATTGCAGTTTCCTTGGTCCGGTGTCTGGGTCAGAGTTTTTCGGCCTTACTGTTGCTGGGGATGCGCGAAGCGCTCTTAATAAAGTTCGAAACTCGGTGGCGGAAATCGGCGGGAATGCCTTTGTCTTGACGCAGACCGTTTCTGATGCAGATGGTACTGTCAGTCATGCGGATGCGTACTCATGCAAATAGGTTTGCTTCGGGTGTAGAACGGCCCTTTGCAGGCGGTCAGGCGTAACCTCTTCTGTGGGGCAGTATTCCCAATAGCCGCCGCTCAGACGCGGCGCAGCGAAGTCCCCGTCGGCACAGTCGTGATGCGGGAGCAAGCTGCTATTGACCGCAGCTTGAACAGCGACTGCGATTGGGCCGAAAGAAAAGCCAAGCGCTTTCCGGGTGCGAGCGCCAGGAAATCGATCCGCGCGAACTCGACGTCGCGCTTATTGGTAAACTTCGGGATCACATCCATGAAGCGTTCCCGTCCGTTGGTGCTAGGTCGACGACCGTAGCCAGCTTACAGGCACCAGCTTGATACCGTCCCGCCAGCGCTGGACCATGGCCTCTCGGAACCAATCCTCTAGCAATTCGACATGGTCCATGACGATGATCTGCATGTTTGGATAGTGCTCCGTGCAATAGTCGTAGAGAAGCTTGTACAGTTGAGCGACGGCAGCTTGGTCCTCGTCACCATTGCGGTCAATCTCCCCGACGTCCCGTTCGGGCGGGTAATGCGCCTGAGACGGCTGATCGAGTATCAGGAATGCGGGGACCGGTCGCTTGCGGGCACGAAACAGCCCATGGAGCGCGAGGTGGGCGGCGACATGATAGCCGACCCAGTTTTCACCGCTTCCTATCTGCGGGAGGGCCAAGGGGCCATCGATCGTGTCCGCGACAACGGTGAGATTCTTCCGATCAAGCCGCAGCGCATTGTCGCCATGCTCAAGGTTTAAGATACGCGCATACCGGGTGAGATCTCGACCCACGAGGCCCAATGCGGTGGTAAGCCTTTCTTCGAGCGCCTCCTGATCAAGGAGCTGTTCGAGTTCGGACACCTCAGCTCTTGCCCGTGCGATCGCCAGTCGAATGCCCTCATCGGAAGTAACAGCCCGAGCATTCTCGAGATAGTAGCCGATGCGGCCGGCGACGCGAGCTTGTTCGGTGAACTGGTCCTGTTCGATCCTGAGCCGTTCATTTTCCGATATTCGCGCGAGAATGTCAGCCTGGACAGTTCTCAACTGCTCATCGAGCGCGTTCCGACGTGCTTCAAGCTGCGCTTGTCGGGCCTGAAGGCGTGGGTTGTCTCGACGCACTGATCGTAGCTGGCCTTCAAGCGCGGTGAGCGATCTGCGAACTTCGTTGACCGATGGGATGGGGGTTGCCAAGTGGCTGTCGCAAAGCGGGCAAGTCTCGGCGTCGCCGCTGTCATCAGTAAGCAAGCCGATCGAGGCTAGGCGAGCTTCCTGCTCCCGAGCCTCAACCTGAAATTCCGATGCCTCTCGTTCAAGCCTTTGGACGTCGGCGATCTCTTCACGCACCTCTTGCATTTCGCCGCGCAGGCGCCGACGGCGACTTTCCATGTCTGTTAGGTCCGATGCCGGATCGTCATTGTGCGCGTAGGCAAGTTCGCGGGGGGACGCAGCGGTCGTCAAAAGTGCGCGCAGTCCAGCCGGCGTGTCAGCGAAGACATCGAAGGGCAACAAGCCAACTCGCTTTGCTTCCTGAAGAAGCGATTGGGCGGTGCCGGATGCTTCATTTGCCAACGTGCGAGCTTCGGAGTAGTCGCGTTCGAGTTTACGCAGGCGCGCCCGAGCCTCATCATAGCGCATGCGCTGCAGGTAATGGTCCTCGCCCATTGCGCCGACGAAATACGGCAGCGTGTCCTTGATGTGTGAGGGTATAAACTGTTCGCCCTGGCGATGGAAAAGCAGGCGGCGGCTGGCGATTTCATCCTGAGCTTGAAGGCAAAAGAAGATCGCCTGGCTGGACGAGGCCTCCAGCGGCGCCCGAGTTGATCCGGCTTCGGGAATGTGCTTGTTCTCAGCGATGCCCAATACCATCGAGAGCCGGGTGCGCAGGCCATCGGCGGTCACATTCTTGGTGAAGGGTTGCGGGGAGTCGGGAAATCCCGCAACCCCACGTTCGAAGAAGATTTCATCGCTGGCCTTGCCGGCTGGCCCCGGATTGCGTCGGGCTATAAGAATGCCTTCGCCGTCGCGGTCCAACAGGATGGCGAACCAAGACACGCTGCGCCGAATTTCGCCCTCTGGAATAGTGCATTCGCCACGGCCCCAGCAGTAGTCGACGATATCGAGCAAGGCCGACTTGCCCGTCTTCGAGGCTCCGGTGACGATGTTCAGTCGCCCAAGAGCGAACTCAATGTCGCGCCGCTCGCCATCGTGGGAGTACATTGCGATCGCTCGCAACTGCAGGATCATGGCGTCACTCCCATAGTCTGGAGGATTTGGACTGTAGTCTGGTGGATTTGGACCGGCGCGCCTTGGTTGGCGAACCATCGGCCAAGCAGGCTGGCTGCGCGGCGGATGTCGTCGACAGCTGGCGTTGTCGTCTCGGCTTTCGCAGTAAGTCTTATGGGCTTCTCACCCGTCCGTAGCCCCGCACCGTCTACCGTTAGGGCTCGATGCTGCGTGAGGAAGAGCAGGGCTTCACGGCTAATCGGTCTAAGACGCAGGGTACGTTCCGGCAGTTCGGCAAGCAGCGCCTCATTGTTTGCCGACCAGGTGGCGAAGGTTGTGTTCGCCCGACCGGGTAATGCTGAAAGGGTTGGCGGGTGCAACACCAGGGGGAGGACCACAAAGCCCAAAGGAAGCGGAAATGCCGCCGCGCGGATCCGTTCGTAATCCTTGGTGGCGCGAGCAATCAGTTCGCCGCAGAAAGCTGGGTTAAGAAGGGCCGCTTCCTCAGCAGGCCGATCGCGCCAAGCTAAATTCCAGCGCGAAGCCACTGCTAGACCTCCTCGTCGGAACAAGCCGTCTCGAAATCTGGATGCCATCCGACACGCATGTCGTTGGCTAGAATGTGGTATGAACCGACGGTGAGGAAGCGGTGGCTGACTGTCCGGAACGGAAAACGGGCATCTGCCTCTACCCAACTGTAAAGTTCCTGGCCGGCGTGGCGGCGCGCCGTATCGGTGATTCCTCCATCCCCAATCTTGTCGCGCATCTGCTGAAACCGGGGCTGCCATTCCTCGATAAGGGCTTGCTCATATCTTGCGATCTCGCCGTCGAACACTAAGTGCTCACGGACCCATTTTGATCGCTGGGTGAATGCCCGATAGTAGTCTCTCTTGGCATACTCGACGCGATTTCCACCGACGCCAACCACCTTCAGTTGTCTGACGAAGGGGCGCCCTTCGTAGTCGGCGATCTCGTCAATGGGAGGATCGACATGTTCTTGATCGGCAACCAATGCGTCGCGCTTCAGGCCGTCACGGATGTCGTCAAGTTTTGCCTCGATCTCCAATACCGCGATGGACTCTGCTGGGCTGGCTATGAGCGCCTTGCATACGCGCGGCCACCACCAGCCCTCCAATCGCTCGCGGGCGACTGCGGCTTGGCCTCGTGGCGCGAGCAGGCGTAGTTCCTTTTCGATTGCCTCGCCCAAGTCAGTGACTAACGGCTGATTATCCAAGATTTCGATCGAGCTTAGGAGCGAAATCCGCATGGTGGGGCCGAGTGCCAGGAACGCCGCATAGGCTGCCTTCAGTTCCTGATTGCCTCCCGCTTCCGCGACCGCCTCAAGCAGTACGGTCGCTGCTTTAGGGTCTCGCACTTCTCCGGCTGGATAGGTTCTCGCCGGACGCAGCTTCCCAGCTGCACTGTGATCGGGCGCGGAACCTGTGGTCACAAGGGCCAGGCGGGTACGCGCGGGGAGAGACGGATCCTTTGCGGCGGCCTCGCTCCAGACGCGCAGTGTCTTCCAGAGGTCGACACTCTTGTCGGTGAGGCTAGCCACCCGATTGATGTGATGCTTTGCCTGAAGAAGTTCCAGCGCCGTTCCATTGGTCGCGAACGAGACGTCATCCAGTCGCTCGATCCCCACCTCGACACTAGCTTCAGTGTTCACGTATTTCAGGCACAGTGCCAACGCCAAACGGGCTTGATAGAGGTACCCCGCAGCGGATGGGGCTGCACTGAAGCTCGGTGTTGAGGCGGCCATGCGAGTACCTCCGGACGTGCAAGCTAACCATTCTCTACTGTGTAGCAAATCTCAAGGCGTTGAAATAAGATCGCAAGGCCTTTCTCAAAATCGCGTTGTTATTTCAGATGCCTTTGGTCGCGACCAAGGCTTGAGCCAAGGCCGGCTTTGTGAACTGATGCCGTTGGGTGGGTGCATCCACCGCATCAGTTCAAACTACCGTTTTTGCAGTTCACTCTGCTGCCTCCATGTTGGTACCCAGAGATTAATTGACTTCAGTTCGTCCGCATGACCACTTCCAGGCAACGAACAACCTCATCGCAAAAAAAGGAGTTTTGATGCGACTAGCCAGGTTGAACATCCGGAATTTCCGCAATTTTGAGACGATCGATATTGCGCTCGCTGGCAATGTCGTGCTGCTGGGTGAGAACCGCGTCGGCAAAAGCAATCTCCTTTTCGCCATTCGCCTCGTCCTTGACCCGACGCTCCCTGACGCGGCGCGCCAGCTAAAACTTTCGGATTTCTGGGACGGATGCGATCTCGCACAAAGCCCCCAGATCGAAGTGCATCTCGATTTCGCCGAGTTCGATGCCGATGACGCGCAAGCGGCCCTGCTTACGGATTTTCGTATCGCAGGCGATCCCAGGATCGCCAGACTCAGTTATGTCTTTCGTAAAAAGCCAGAGGTCGCTGGATCGCCACAATCCGATGCAGACTACGAGTTTGTCGTTTTCGGCGGTGGCGACGAAGCGCGCCCCATCCCCAGTCGGTTGCGGCGACGGATCGCACTCGACATGCTTGAAGCCCTGCGCGATGCGGAAGGCCAACTTGGATCATGGCGCAATTCACCGCTGCGTCCATTGCTCGAAGATGCGATTTCCGGCGTTGATCGCGCATCACTCGACGCCGTAGCCGCCGACCTCGACCGCGCCACCAAAGCGCTCGAAGCCTTTCCCACAGTAAAAGCGCTCGAGGATGAATTGCGCGGTGGCATTCTCGAACTCGCTGGTAAGGTCCACGACATTGATGCACGTCTGCGTTTTGCACCAGCTGACCCACTCCGCTTGTTTCGTTCAATCTCTATGTTCATCGACAATGGCAAGCGAGGCCTCTCCGAGGCGAGCCTCGGTTCAGCAAATGTAGCGCTGATCGCGCTCAAACTAGCTGAGTTCGCGTGGCGGCGGGCAAAAAATGAACGCAACTATTCGCTGCTGTGTATCGAGGAGCCTGAAGCCCATCTCCACCCCCAACTTCAACGCGGGGTATTCGACAAGCTATTCAAATCTGGTGATCCTAACCAGGCGCTGATCGTCACAAGCCACTCGCCAACCCTCGCCGCTGTCGCACCACTTCGTGGGATTGTGCATCTCAAAGCGCAAGGCGGAAAAACGCACGCCTATTCGCTTGCGAACCTTCCTGTTACGCCCGAGGAACTTGATGACATCGAACGCTACTTGACCGCCACGCGCTCCGAGCTGCTGTTCTCGCGCGGCGTCATCTTCGTCGAGGGCGATGCCGAGGAGACGCTGCTGCCAGCATTCGCCGATGCACTTGGGTATAAGCTTGATCTGCTTGGGATCACAGTATGCAACGTCGCCGGCGTCAATTTCACGCCCTATGTCAAGCTTGCCGCCGGTCTTGGCCTGCCTTTCTCTGTTGTCACCGACTGGGATCCCTTGGACGGCTCGAAGCCACCGCTTGGTAAGGCCCGCATGTTGGACATTTGGGATGCCTATGCGTCGGTGTCGGGGCAACAAGTGCTTACTGCCGAACAGCGCGCTGATTACAGCGCTTCCGATTTTGCTTGGTTTAGCGAAAGCGGGAAGCAGTGGGGTGTCTTTCTAAACGATCAGACATTCGAAGTTTCGATCGCGAACACGCCTGCCTTGCTCGGCACACTACTCGATATCTTGTCAGAACAGGGTTTCGGCTCCATCCGCACCAAGCGCATCGCGGATTGGCGTTCCGGCACGCCAGTCGATCCTGCCCAGCTACTCGCGATGATCGCGGATATAGGCAAGGGAAGGTTGAGCGCCAAGTTTGCGCGCAAACTACCGACGGGCCAGCATCCACCCGCATATATCACCGCAGCCATTAAGTTTGTGGCCGACCGTGTCTAACCATCTCGCACTGGCTCGAGCGCTGGCCGATCTTGCTGAAAACGCCGAACAGGCCATGGCTGTTCAGGAGCGCGGCCATTGCGTTGTCTTGGCCGGACCAGGCAGCGGCAAGACCAAAACCCTGACTACGGCGATGGCACGCAGCCTCGTAGAAGATGTCGTCGACCCACGCGGGGTCGCATGCATTACCTACAATAATGAGTGCGCGATTGAACTTGAGACGCGTCTCGCCGCGCTCGGTGTTCCTAGCAACGATCGCGCCTTCATCGGCACCGTCCACAGTTTTGCGCTCACGCAGGTAATCTTGCCCTATGCTCGCTGTCTTTCCGGACTGCTGCCAGATGAGTTCCGCGTTGCCAGCAGGGCGGAATGCCGTGCTGCGGTTGAAGTAGCTTATGCGCAGATTTTTAATGACCCGCTCGACCCTCATTATCGCTGGGGCTTTGCCGAAGAGAAGCGTCGGCAAAACGTCGACCGATTGCTGCCTGATTGGCGCGGCCGAAATCCCGAGCTTGCAGATTTCATCGAAGCCTATGAAGCGGAACTGCGCCGCCGCAATCTGATCGACTTCGACGACATGCCGCTGATCGCCTTTCGCATGGTTCAGCAGCATGCCTGGATTCGGGCCGCACTGCGAGCGCGATTTCCGGTGCTATTCGTCGACGAATATCAGGATCTCGGCCATGCGCTGCACGAACTGGTGCTTCTCTTGTGTTTCGCCGGCGGAATGCGCCTGTTCGCGGTAGGGGACGCGGACCAATCGATCTACGGCTTTACCGGCGCTAATCCCGAACTGCTGCAAAGCTTGGTAGCGCGTCCTGATGTCCGCGTCATTCGCTTGCGGTTTAACTACCGGTCCGGCAACAAGATCATTCGCGCCTCGCTGGGCGCACTCGGCGAGGAGCGCGACTATCTTGGTCGCGACGGCGCGCCCGACGGCGACTTGTTTTTTTCGAAGGTCAATGGCGACATCGATGCTCAAGCGCATGCGATCGGCAATCGGATCCTGCCTTCGCTTCTCGAGCGCCATCCCGCCGAAGAAGTTGCCATTCTCTATCGCGCGGCGTGGCTGGGCGACAAGATCGCCACCGAGTTGGATGCCGAAAGTATCCCCTATGTCCGCACCGACAACAACGCATTGATCAAGCGCAGCTCGCGGTTCGCACGGTTCATCGAAGGTTGCGCCCGTTGGACCACTGGCGGCTGGCGCGAGGCCGATCCCCCTTATTCGCGCTTGCTTTCACAGGCCAAGGCTTTGGTATTCGGCGGACGATGCAGCAACACGGAAGAGCAGATGCTGTCAGGCCAACTGATCGCATTTTTGCGAAGTGGGATCGATAGCGGCGAGACTACCCATACCTGGATCCAGAGATTTGGGCGTGAACTGATTGCGCCTTGGCGCGCAGTCGCGCGCAACCCACAGGACGAATGGGACGTCTGTTCCGAGATCCTCACGCGGACCGATCCGGCGCGAGGTAAAGATATCGATCTTCACATTTTTGCTGGCCGAGTCGAGGGCACGGGACGTGTCAGCTTGAGCACGCTGCACAGCGCGAAGGGTCGCGAGTTCGACGCGGTAATCCTCTTTGGCATGAACGCTGGGGCCATCCCAAGCCAACGCGACCAGAAGACGCCAGCTGCGCTGCGAGAAGCGCGGCGGCTCTTCTATGTCGGCGTGACACGGCCTCGAAAGGAACTGGCGATCGTTTATCAGGGCGGCAATCCCTCGCCGTGGATCATTGAACTCTACAAGCGCAGTCAGCAGGGCTGATCGGAATACTATGATCAGGGTTCTCTGAGTTCGCCGTTGCGCATCGCGTCGCCGCCCGGAGGAGTCGCGAATGGCCGCTATTGCGGGTTGCTGCGGATGCTACGCCGCACATGCATCGGGCCGCTTCCCGCCCTTTGTGCGGTTTCGCGAACAGGCCACCAACCCCACAGCACCCTAAACCTCCTCTTGCGTTCCCCCGCACCTCGGGCCGTGTTATCTTTCCCCCAATGGAAAACGATCGCCAGCAACCAACCCGAGGCCCTTGCCCTCATTCCGCGACGAGGCTCGAAGAGCGTGTGCACGAGATCCAGAAGCGGGTGGAACGGGCTGGCTTCGGCGTCAGAGGTGCCGCCTCCCCCGAGGCCGACAAGGCTTTCATGGATGAACTCTGGGGTGAGGACTGAAGCACGATAGGGGCTCGGCGATCAGACCGCAGGCTAGATTGACGGGGACGAGCGTGAACCAAACCGACGAACTGATGCGGGCTGAGATCGCCGCGCTCATTCATGACACTGCGCGCCTCCGCCAACGGCCAATCTGGCAACCTATGCTGGCTGGCGTTGCGATTGTTCTGCTCGGCCTTGCCACGGGCGCCTTTCTAACCTGGCTGTCCTGACGCCGTTCGGTTCTAGAACAAAGGAGGCACAACATCTTGTGCAATACTCTTCATTGAAATCGATACTCTTCATTGCTCACAAAACTCTTTTTTGACTTTGATAACATTGCGTTTCTTTGAGGATTCTTCGTTTGACACGCGAATCGGTTTTATGATTCGCTAGGCGCCGAGGCGGCACAACATATAGTGCTCCTCGACGAAACCTTGGTCCAAGTCAAATGGAGACAAGTGGTATGTCGGTCGATCTTTTGCGCCACAGCGACGTGAAGCTCAGATTGCGGGAACGGGGCAGCTCGCTGGCCCAGATCGCCAATGAGACCGGCGTGTTGCAATCGACCGTGACCGTGGTGAGCCAGGGCTATCGGCGGTCGAAGCGGATCGAGGCGGCGATCGCCGCGGCACTCGGGCTCACACCGCAAGAGCTTTTCCCGGAACGGTATTCAGCACAGGAGGGGCGCGCCGCCGAATAGCATCCCGTCGAAAGGGAAGGCCCTCCTGCGTCAACAGGAGGGCCTATAGAAACTTCGGTGTAGTTTTGCGGCTACCCTTCTTTCTTCCCCCGAGACGCAGAAAAAGTCAACCCGCCGGAGTGGTTCCGGCGGGGTCAATCCCTGCATCCCTTGAAAGGAGGCGGAAGCGCCTCTTCCCCGCGCCGGAAGGCCGCGGCATGGAAGATCACGCGCTCCGATACCCATATGAACCACTCCCTGATCTACCGCGCGCCAGAACCGAGCCGCGCGAGCCGGGACGTTGTGCGCCGCTCGAAGGCAAGCCTGCGCGGCAGCGTGATGGCAATGCTCCCGGCGTTTGAACGCCCGAGGATGATCCAGTACGAAAGCCTGCTGGAATTCCTTTTTCTGTGCCTGATGCTGCTGCGTCCCGATGTCCACGACATCCTCGAACAGCCGCCGGCGATCCGCTATCGCCGCGCCGACGGCACCACAGCGAGTCATGTCTTTGACTTCCTCGTCACGCTGACCAGTGGCGAGCGGATCGCCGTTGCGATCAAGCCGGCGGAGCGGGTGATCCAGCGCGACTTCATCACGGAGCTGCGCCATGTCGCCGCCGCCACGCCGAAACACTTCGCGAACCGCATCAAGCTCGTGACCGACGAGCAATTGGACCGTCGCGCAGCGGCCGAAGCGGCCCGTCAGATCATGCGTAACCGCCCTGTTCTGACGGAGGTTGCAGCATGACCATGCGCCTTCGCCTTTCACGCTCCGACCTGCTGACCCTCGGCGGCATTCCTTACCGACCCGTCGAAGTCCTGACCGATGCGATCACCCTTGAGCGCGCCGATCAGCCCGGGATCACCCAGAGCTTTACCCACTCGGAAGTTCACGCCCTGCTGCGGTCGTCGGACACGCGCTATCAGGCCGGATATTTCGACTTCGCCCGCAGCCGGGACCGGAAAAACCGTCCGGTCGACATGGTGATGGACCTCGAGGACGAAGCCCGATCCATCGTTCTCTGGCGGCAGGCGATATGCGACAGCGTGCTGAAGCTCGAACAGGAGGACCGGGTTGCCAGAACCTATGCTTCGGTCAATGCCATTCTCCCCACGCTCGATTACGAGGTCCGCCGGAGGTCAGGACAGAACAGCGCCGAGCGGGGTGCGCGCCGGGCGGGCGCAAAACTCGTCTCGCGCAAGCTCCCATGCGCCAAAACCATCCTGCGCTGGCTCCGGGCCTATGAGGAGGGCGGGTATGACCCGCTGGCGCTCCTGCCGCGCACCCATCGCAGCGGCAATCGGGGATTGCGCTGGTGCCCGCGGACCGAGGCGATGGCGTGCGAGGTCATCGAGCTCTACGCGAGCACGCAACGCCCCACCAAACGGCAGGCGGTGGTCGAAGTCCGCAATCTGATCAAAGCCGAGAACCAGCGCAGGCGCAGCGAGGGTATGGCCGAGCTCGCCCTTCCCTCCGAGCGCAGCCTCCTGCGGCGTCTGTCCCTGGCAGATCCCTATTACATCTACGCGCGGCGATGGGGCATCGATGCGGCCAACCGGAAATTCAACCTGTTCGAGACCGGCGTCGAGACCCTGTTCCCGGGCGAGCGCGTCGAGATGGACGAAAACCGCCTCGACGTCATCTCGCTGCTGGCAATCTTCGGATTGCTCGATCTGCTTCCGCCCGAGCAAATCGAACGGCTGAAAGGGCGGCGCTGGCTCTATGTGGCCAAGGATTGCGCGACCAAATGCATTCTGGCGATGCGGCTCGCGGAAACCCCGAACGCGCAGGACGCAATCCGCACCCTGCGGGACGTATTCCGCGACCGGACGGCATATGCCTTGGCCGCCGGATGCGAGAGCCCTTGGGATCAGGTCGCGGGGATCGGCACATTGGTCACCGATCAGGGATCGGCCTTTATCTCGGAGGAGTTCCGTGCGGTTGCCACGTCGCTCGGCCTGACGATGCATTTCCCACCGGCGGGCGTGCCGCAGATGCGCGGCAATATCGAGAGCTTCTTCCGCACGGTCGGGCACAGACTCATGCCGCTTCTGTCGGGGCGCACCTTCTTCAGCCCGGTCGAGCGCGGCGATTACCCCTCCGAACAGCTGGCCTGTCTGGATGACGATGATCTGATCCGCATCCTGCTGACCTTCGTCGTGGACATCTACCACAACGAGCTCCATGGCTCACTGAAGGGCGAGACCCCGGCGAACTGCTGGAAACGGCTGGCGACTGAGCCGGGGCTGCTGCCGGTGCCGGACGGGCTGACGCTGCGCAAGGCGTTCGGCCGCCCGATGAAGCGGCGTTTGCGCGGTGACGGCGTTCTCTTCGCGGGTCTGTCCTATAGCTGCGATGCCCTGCGCGAGGCTTTCCTGCATTCGCCCGAGCGCGACGTCGAAATCCGCGCCGATCTCTTCGATCTGGGGTGGATCGCGGTCAAGGTCGGCACCGCCTGGCATGCCGCAACCTGCAATCATCGCGGGTTTGACGGGATGCGTTACACCGACTGGCAGGAGGCCTGTCGCGCCCTTCGCATTCAGCACCGCCGCGCGGCGGCCCTGTCGGAAGAGCTGGTGCACCGCGCCGTTGCCCGGATCTCGGAAACCAACCGCGCCGCCGCGCTGCGGATGCAGTTGACGCCGTTTCATGTCACCGAGGCCGAAATCGCCCGGAACGAGAAAGCGCTGCACTTCTCGCTGACCTCATCGGTCACAAAGCTGCCCGGCGCCGGACAGACCGGAGATCCGCTCGAGGATGGTTTCGACATCCTGCCCCCGGAAACTCCGCCTTCCAACCATGAGTCCCCCGGGGCCGAAACACCGGCAGAGTCGCCGGATTCGGCTCCCAAGAGCAAAACCTGGAGGTTCGACGGTGAGTGATCTCACCCAGGCAACCGCGCAAACAGTTGCGGATCTGCGCGCAAGGTTCATTCTCCATGAGCGGTTCGAGCCGCTGCAAGCCCGCTTCCGCCTGCTCCTCGAAAAGCGCCTCGCGGACATTGCGGCCGGGCGCAGCGCGGATGCGCATGGCATCGCCCTCTCGGGCGCATCCGGCACTGGAAAGAGCTGCGCCGTCGCGCAGCTCATCGCACGGGCGCAGGCCGAGCTGGCGCGCTCGTCCTGCCCGGATGCCACGATCATCAGCCTGCGCGTGCCATCCCCTGCCACGCTGAAATTCCTCGGGCAGATGATCCTGCGCGCGCTCGGCTACAACCTCTCGGCCGAGCGGCAGGCCTGGTACATCTGGGATCTGGCCCGGCATCAGCTGCAGCAGCGCCGGGTGCTCTTTCTGCATCTGGACGAGGCGCAGGATCTCAGCTCGCGCGGCACGACGAACGAACTCAACGCTGTCGCCTCCATGCTGAAAACCCTGATGACCGACCCGGACTGGCCGGTCGGCATCCTGCTTTCGGGCACCGAGGAGCTGGAGCGCGTTCTCAACCACGATCCGCAGCTCGCCCGCCGGATGGATGCGGTGCATTTCGCGCCGCTCTCGCCGGTGGCCCATGCGCCGGATGTGACCGGGCTGATCGGGGACTATGCAACCCGCGCGGGGCTTTCCGCGGCCCCGGACAGCCAGAGCCTCGCCCTTGCCGAACGGCTGATCCACGCCGCCGCCTTCCAGTTCGGACTGGTGATCGAGATCACCATCGCCGCGATCGAGGTGGCGCTTCTGGAAGAGGCCACGGCCCTTCAGGCCCGGCATTTCGAACTGGCCTATGAGCACAGAACCTCGTGTTCGGATGCCTTCAACCCCTTCATCGTCACCGATTACCAGAGGATCGACGCCCGCAAGGTGTTCATCCGGGAGGCCCAATGATGTTTGCCACCGCGGCCCTGCCGCTCTCCGTCGAGCCGATCATCGGCGAAAGCGCCACCTCGCTCGCCTCGCGTCTCGCATGGCGCAACGGCGCGCCCCGGCTCATCACCTTCTGCTCCGATCTCGGGATCGACCATCGCGGCCTGACCAATGGTGCGGAGGCTGAAATCCATCGCGTCGCCGCGCTGGCGGGGCAGGACCCCGCGCCGCTGCTCTTTTGGACACCGCGACTGGTCGAACCGGGCTGGTTCCAGCTCGGCCAAGAGCGGCTCAAGTTCACCGCGCTGTCGCGAACCCGGACATGGGCCTGCCCGCTTTGCCTGGCGGAGTGCCCGGCGGACACTCCCCTGCACACCGGGCACCCGGGGCCCTGGCAGCTCGACAGCATCCGAAGCTGTGCCCGGCACGGATGCGCCCTGGTGCCGATGCCGACAGCCCCGAGCAACAAGGACGTCTTCGATTTTGCAAGGATCGTGGAGCGATACGCCCCCGCAGCCCCGGCGCATGTCGCTGAACCGCATATGGCGCTCGAACACTATCTCATTGCGCGGATCGCGGGTGAAAACCCCGGCGGCGGCTGGCTCGACGGGCTGCCGCTCCATGTCGCCGCCCAGACCTCGGAAAACCTCGGCATCCTCATGACGCTTGGCCCGGATGCCAGACGCTCCGAGATCACCGATCTGCAATGGATCGAGGCAGGCGCCGCGGGCTATCGTGTCCTTGCCGAGGGACCGGAGGCCCTCCATCAGCTGCTCGCCGACATGAAACGGGGCCACGTCAACGACGCCGGGCGCTATCGGGCGCGCTACCGTTTCTTCTTCGAATGGCTGCGCTACCGCGACGACGACCGCGCGTTCGACACCATCCGCGATCTGGTCCGGGAATTCGTCTGGAAAAACTTCCCCGTCGCCAGAGGCGCGCTCGTGCTCGGCAAGGAATGTCCCCGCCAGTTCGCGCACTCGCTCTCCACCGCCGTTCGCGCAACCGGCATCACGAAGCGCCAGTTGGGTCGCAGGCTCTGCTCGATGGGGGCTGGCGACACCCAACGGGAATGCGTTGAGCTTCGATATCCACGACTATATCCCGGAGGGCGTGCTCGCCACCATCGCGGCCGAGTTTTCCGGCCTGTTGAACGCCACAGAGGCCGCGGCCTATCTTGGGATCAAGCCTTTCCTGCTCACCCAGCTGACGCGGCCCGACCTGATCCCCGTCTTCCTGCGCGCGGAAAAGGCCCTGCCGCTCTATCATGTTTCGGCGCTGTCCGGCTTCATGGGGCGTCTCGACAAGCTGCGCGAGAACGCCGCTCCTCAGGAGAGCTGGACCGACATTGCAACCGCTGCACATCGCACGAAAATCACCACCGAGAAGGCGGTTGCGCTGATCCTGCTGCACAAGCTCGCCCTGCGCAGCCCTCACGGCGAGGCCGCAGGGTTTCGGGATTTTCGGATTGATCCCGTGGCCTTGCGCGACGCCATCGGTCTGCCCGAACAGGGTGCGGTCCATCCCGCGCGGGCCGCGCAGCTCTTGCGCCTCCCGATCGGCACCGTCTCCGCGCTTCTGAAGCACCGGCACCTGGAGAGCGTTCCGGTCAAGCGGCCAGCCCCCGTAAGGCCGCTCCTCTATGTCTGCCCATTTTCCATCGACACCTTCCCCGACATGTATGTGTCGAGAAAAGAGCTGGCCCGGCACATCCAAGACCGAGACCCCCTGGCGCTGATGGGCGACCAGCTCTCGGAATTTCGGATCGACCTCGGCAAGAACGCCGAACCGATCTATCGCCGCGAAGTGCTCGACATCCTCTGAAACCGCCGCACCGGCCCTCGGGCCGGTGTTTTCTCGCCTGACGCCGGACAGGGTTTGTGGCACAAATGGACAGGTCGCTGCGCGACCCGAAATCAGAGGTATTGATTTCATTGAGTTTTCGCGGCAGAAAATGGAACAACTACGAGGAGCTTTTCACCTGTTTGAAAAGTAGCAGATAGTTCTGCCTTTTTTGTCAGAGGGGTGCCTCTGCCGCGCCGATGGGTGCTGTTTTCCCTTCGAAAATCCATGCTGCCTTGATCCATGCCCATGGCGTGTCGATCACCTCGCAGCACTTTCCCCAGTCAAACCCGAGGATGGCCGATGAGCGACCATTTCGGAGTTGTCACGTTAATCGAAGTAGGTGGTGATCGGCGCCATTGGTGCAGGCCTCAGGCCAGGCTGGCGGCTGCTTTCCACGCCTCGAAGGCTTCCAGCCGATGGTAGCGAATGGTCAGGGCGGCACGGCGGCGAGCCGGAACGGAAAAGCAGTTGCAGGTTGCCGAATGGATGATCACGAAGCGTTGCAGCCCGCCGGGTGAGCGATATCCCTGCATGACGCGCTCCCGCTTTCGGAATGGTAGATGGGTGCTCTCGGCCCAATTTCTGAGGCCCTTGCGCGGCCAATAATCCAGGTCGAGTGCGACCTCGCGCTTGGCCGCACCATATGAGCGGAGCTTGTCGGTGATGATCCGCTTGGGAATAAACCCGGTACTTCATCAGCTTCAGCAGCGACCGTTTTGCCGCTCGCTATCCCGCTGAGAACGGAGGATCTCGTCCAGGACGATTCCATACTGATCTACGGCCCGCCAGAGCCAGAACGCCCCGCCCGCACTCTTCACCACGACTTCATCCAGACGCCAGACATCACGGGGACGGTTTTGGCGCCGCCGCAGGGCCCTCGCAATCGGCGGCCCGAACTTGACGGTCCAACGCCGAACGGTCTCATAGGCCACGCGATGCCACGTAACACGTCGATGCCACGTTCGAGCAGCACCTCCTCAACTTCTCGAAGGCTCAGAATAAACCGGACATAAAGCCATACCGCATGGGCGATGATCGCGGGCCGGAACCGGTGGCGCGCAGCTGATGGAAGGCGTCTGCATCGCTGTCGTCTACGTTCCAATCGTACAGCAGGCGACCACACCGCCCAGTTAACACGACAAGGCCGCCTGCACCAATGGCGCCGATCACCACCTACTTCGATTAACGTGACAGCGCCAGTCAGAGCTGATCTGGCGGGTCGCCCCGTAATCCCGCCAGCAGGCCGAAAACGCCGTCGCCAGAGACATCGACGGGTTCTATAACCCCGTCAGGCGGCATTCATCGCCCGGCTTCCAGAGTCCCAACGCCTACGAGCGAAAAGCTAAGGACGTAAGCTAAACGCTCTCCACTTTTTCCGGGCAAGTCCAACCTCGCCTTGCCCTCGATCCTAGAGACTTGGATGGGCTGAGCGTCAGCCTCTTCCCGGTTCTTTGGAATGCGCCCCGCTTGCCCCGGCGATGCCGAAGCGTTGCCGGTAGGCGACCGGCGTCGAGCCGGTGATCTTCTGGAAGATCTTGCGAAAGGCCGCCGGGTCGGAATAGCCCACCTGCCAGGCGATCTGATCCACCGGCGTGATCGTGCGCTCCAGATCCTCGCGGGCCTTCGCGATCCGGACCTGCTGCAGGTAGTCGTTCGGCCGGTGGCCGGTGGCCGCGGTGAAGCGGCGCAGGAAGGTGCGCTCGGTCATTGCGGCGATGCCATGCAGATCCCCGAGCCGCAGCGCCGTGAAGGCATGGGCATGCAGGTGATGCTGCGCGCTTCGGATCGCCTCATCGCCGTGATCGAAGCGCGGGATGAACTGCGCAAAGGGCCGCTGGCTTGAGCGCGGCGGGTCGATCAGCAGGAATTTCGCCGTCGCGAGCATCGTCGCCGGCCCGAGCAGCCGCTCGACCAGCGTGAGCCCCAGATCGGTCCAGGCGAGAATGCCGCCCGCTGTCATCACGTCGCCCTCGTCGATCATCATGTGGTCCTCGGCAAGGCGGATCTCGGGAAACCGCGCGGCGAGCTGCGCGGCAAAGGCCCAATGCGTCGTCGCCCGGCGGCCGTTCATCAGCCCGGTCTCGGCCAGCACGAAAGCCCCGGCGCAGACCGAGCAAAGCACGGTCCCCGTGGCATGCCGGGCGCGCAGCCAGCTCGCGGCCGCCGGCGCGGGCGCCATCCGATCGGGCATGATGATGCTGGGCGGGACGATCGCGTGCCCCAATGCATGCGGCGCGCCCGGGTCACTGTCCCAGACGCAGTCCACCCCGTCCTCCGTGGCGCGCCAGTGGCTCACCCGCAGGCGCGCGGCATTCTCCCCCGTCCATTCGCCGGCAATGCGAAAGAGATCGGTCAGCCCGTGCACCGCGGCCAGCTGACAGTCGGGATAGATCAGCAGGCCGATCTCGGCCACCGGAGCGGCTTTGCGCGACATTGTCTGTTTTGCCTTCCTTAATGTCATTTACGCCACGCCTCTCCGGGCCCCTCAGGTTCTAGGTTTCCTCTTGTCGAAAGCAAGAGGTCACAGATGGCGATCGAACACACACGGCGACAGATGCTGATGACGGCCGCGGCAGCCGCAGCCCTCTCGGCGCTGCCGCGCGAGATTTTTGCTCAAATCAAAGGAGATATCGTGATGGACACGATCAAGACGAAAGACGGCGTGGAAATCTTCTACAAGGACTGGGGCCCGAAGGACGCACAGCCCATCGTCTTTCACCACGGCTGGCCGCTGTCCTCGGACGATTGGGACGCGCAGATGCTGTTCTTCCTCGCCCAGGGCTATCGCGTCATTGCCCATGACCGGCGCGGGCATGGCCGCTCGCAGCAGGTCAGCGAGGGGCACGACATGAACCATTACGCGGCCGATGCCGCGGCGGTGTTCGAGGCGCTCGATCTGCGGGGCGCGGTCCATATCGGCCATTCGACGGGCGGCGGTGAGGTCGCCCGCTATGTCGCGAAATTCGGTCAGCCGCAGGGGCGCGTGGCCAAGGCCGTTCTGGTCTCGGCGGTGCCGCCGCTGATGCTGAAGACCGCGGGCAACCCCGAGGGCACGCCGCTCGAGGTCTTCGACGGCTTCCGAGCCGCCCTCGCGGCCAACCGGGCGCAGTTCTTCCGCGATGTCCCGGCGGGCCCGTTCTATGGCTTCAACCGCGCGGGGGCGACGGTGCTGCCCGGCGTGATCGACAACTGGTGGCGCCAGGGCATGATGGGCGGGGCCAAGGCCCATTACGACGGGATCAAGGCCTTTTCCGAGACCGACCAGACCGAGGATCTGAAGGCGATCACCGTGCCCACGCTGGTGCTGCATGGCGATGACGACCAGGTCGTGCCCTACAAGGATGCCGCCGAGAAGCAGATCAGGCTGCTGCGCAACGGTCAGATGAAGATCTACAAGGGTCTCTCGCACGGGATGCTGACCACCCATGCGGGCCTGCTGAACGCCGATATCCTGGCCTTCATCACGGCCTGATCCGATCGCGTGGTCCGACCATGCCGGAGCCGCCCGGCATGGTCGGATTGAAGATGAAAGCCGCAAGAAAGTCCCGCACCGCTGCCACAGAAAACCGAATGCTGCTGGACCCTGCCCCCGACTGGCGGCTTTGCGACGTCGAACCATACTGCAGGCCGGTTGGTAAACGTCATTGGGCCGGGTGCTACACTGCCCGACGTCGAGTTCAGCCACCGGCAAAGGGGTGGATACGCTTGAATGAGCTCCAAGCTGCGGCCTGCGATCTCTCCGCGTCGACGCCGCCTGCTTGGCCTTTCAGAGCTTTGACCTGCCACGGCCAAGCCAAAGCCCAAAAACGATACAGCTCAGCGCGAGCCAGGTCCCGCTTGAGAAGACCTCGCCCAGCAAGATGTGACCTGCGGCGATGCCCACGACGGGAATTCCGAACAGGAATTGCCCGGAAACCGGGCCGGGAAGACGGGCCACCGCCAGGTTCCACGCCAGGGTTGCGAGGACGGTGCTGCCGATCGCTAGCGCCGCGATGAGGATCATATCGTCTGTCTCGATCCGCATCATTTGCGGGAACGAAGGCGCCGCGACGAGCAGCAGTGGCAGGCAGCCCAAACAGACCGTACTAGCCGTCACCGAGAGGGCGCCGTGGCGCTGGACTAACGGAACGACCCCCACACAATAGCCAGACCAGCAGAAAGCCCCCAGAAGAACCCAGGCAAGGCCGCCTCCGGGAACCGCGCCGGAAAACGTCGGGGCCGCCAGCGCAGCAATGCCGAGCGCGCCCGCGCCGGCCCCACCGATCTGCGCCCATGTCGGCGCGCACCTGCGCTTCAAGCTCCAGAGCAGCAGAATCCAGAGGGGTTCGGTGGCGATGACGAGGGCTGTTGTGCCCGCATCGACCATGACCTGACCAATGGCAACGGGCAGGTTGTAACCGATCACGCCGAGCCCGGCGGCCAGCAACAGCAGCCTGCGTTCGGGGTTGGGCCAGGCCCAGGGACGCGCGCGCACCAAGGCCGGGGAGAGGACAAGGGCCGAGAGAGCGAAGCGCAGGGCGACAAGCAGCCTGGGGTCGATCCGTTGCGCCTCCCCGTCGACCAGAAAGCGGGTTCCGACGGGCACCGCGCCCCACATCAGGATCGCGAGCAGGGCCGCTGCGACCGCCGCGCCATCCGGCCGAGCGCTCTTCATCGCCGCTCGGCGATCAGCTCGATCTCGACGAGCATCTCGGGATCCACGAAGGGCAGAACATGGACCAAGCTCATCGCCGGCGGCGCGCTCGCAAAGGCTTCCGCATGGGCGGCACCAGCCTCGGCGGCGCGACCGATATCGGTGATATAGAGCCGGGTCTGCAGGACATGCGCCATGTCCGATCCGGCCGCCTCGAGAATGCCCGCCATCTTCTGCAAAATCGCGCGCGTCTGCCCCGCGAGATCTCCCTTGAAGACCACGCTCCCCGTCTCGTCCGTCGCGGCGGTGGCCGAGACGCAGATGATGCTCTCCCCGGCAACCGCGCGTGCGTAACCGGATCGCTGCTCCCAGGGGGAGCCCGAAAAAATGCGTTTCATGCTGGACCTTGATTCGCTTAACTACTAGAGTAGTGTAGTGTGCCGCGATCCATCTGTGAACTCCGGAGTGATGACCGATGACATCCGACCCTCCCTTGCTCACCGCTATGATGACCCTGGGTTTCACCCAATACGAGGCGCGGGCCTATTGCGCGCTGCAGGCCAGCGGGCCCGGGAACGGGCACGAGGTGGCCCGGGCCTCCGGAGTGCCGCCCTCGAAGATCTACGAGACTTTGGCGCGCCTCCTTGAGAAGGGGGCCATTCTCAAGGCACAGGAAGAGCCCGCCCGCTACCTTGCGCGCCCCTGGGCCGAGGTATCGTCGCATCTGCTGGCTCGCCTGGGGAGCGCGGCAGAGACGGTCGAGGCTGAACTCGACAAGTTGCAGCGCCCCGAAAGCCCGCGGGCAATCTGGACGCTGCCGGATCGCGAGGCGGTCCTCGATACGGCGCGAGGATTCCTGTCGGAGGCACGGGAGAGCATCTTTGCCTCGGTCTGGGATGACGAGATGGAGGCCCTGGCCCCCACGCTGGAAGCGGCGGCGCAGCGCGGCGCCAGGGTCCATGTGGCGATCTATGGCGAGACCCGCCTGGCTGCGGCGCAGGGGTATGACCTCACCGCTTGCGGGCGCTCCGCGATGGACCGCCTTGCGGGGCGGCGCCTGATGACACTGGTCGCCGATGGGGCGCAAGCGCTGGTCGCGGAGTTGCATCCCGATGGAGGGGTCGAGGCGATCCGGACCGACGCCCCGGTGATCGGGCTTCTGGTGGCGGAATACGTCAAGGCCGATGTTCTGGGGCGATTGCTCATCAACGATATGGGCGATGCCCGGTTCGAGCACTTGCGGCGCGACCCGGGCGTGATCGACGCCCTCCTGAGGGGATAACGGTTACACGGCCGAGGCGTGAAATGGACCGCTTCTCGCCCGCATCAGCGACATTTTCCGCCCGGACTTTGCCGCAAGAGGCTGCAGAGGCCGTTTCCGAGAAGCCCCGTTGCAACGGCAGCGCAGTCTCGACCCTCGGCAACGGGCCGACAGCCCCGTGGGAGTTGTCACGTCAATCGAAGCAGGCGCCGATCCGGATCAAAATTGAGATTATTCTCAGACTTCGGCTATACATTCGGGAATGGCCGGGCTACCGATAGGGTTGAGCAGCTTGGAAAGTGGTACGATTGACTGCCTCGACAGATATTGTCTTTGCCGAAATCGGCGCGCGACTGCGGGCGCATCGCCTTGGGCGTTCGCTGACCCCGGAGGCCTTGGCAGATCGGCTCGGGATTTCCCGCGCGGCGCTCTACCGGGCCGAGAAGGGCGAGATCACCAAGATCGAAATGCTCACTGCGATTGCGAATGAGCTGAACGTTTCGCTGCCGACCCTGCTGGGCGTTGGCATCGAATATGTTCCGAACGCGATCAGTTTCTTCGAACGGATGCGCCAGATCGAAGAGGACTGCGAACAGATCGTCGGCCTGTTCAGCCCGATCTCCTATCTGGTGACAACCAGCGACTACGACCGCGTCCTGCAAGAGGTTCTATACGAGAGCGTGCCGGGGGACACCCATGACGACGTCGAAGGCATCATGTCTATCCTTCTGGAACGAAAGCGAAAATACAACCTGAAACGCCCGCTTCTCGCCTCCATCATATCGGATGCGGATCTGGCGCGCTTCATGCGGGACGGGCTGGAGGGGCGCACCGGGCTGCCGGCCGATCTGGTGGCGCATCGCCGCCGACTGGCCGTGGAGGAGGTGCGCCACATCGTCGACATGCTGCGCGATCCCGAGATCGGGGTGCAGATTGGCGTCGCGCGCGAACCGATCCCCTCCACCAGCTTCCAGATCGTGCGCAAGGGGGGCAAGGCGACGCTGACCGTCAGCCCGTTCCGGCTGGGCCACAGCCCCAACATCCGCATCGGCGTTGGCTTCATCACCTCTGCCCCCGAGGCGATCGACCTGCACGAGCAGATCGCCCTCCGGCTCTGGGACAGTTCGCTCAAGGGGAGCGAGGCGGCCGATCACGTCGAGGCGCTGATCCGGCAATATGGAAACGCCTAGAAAATGGAAACGCCTAGAAATCTACCGAAACCGCAGCGCCGTCTCAATTTTTAGACTTCCCTCTTGACAGCCACGCCACTCCGGGCGAGCCTGCCTGAGACAAATCAACGGGGACTCACGACATGTCTTTCTTTCGCTCCTTCGCCTTCGCGGCGATTTCCGGGCTCGCTCTAACCGCCGGCAGCGCATCAGCCCAAGACTTCGTGGCCAAGATCGGCCACCTCGAAGCCGCGCAGCAGACCCGCAACGTCTTTCTCGAGAAAGTCGCCGGGCTGGTTGCCGAGCGGACCGAGGGCCATGTGAAATTCCAGATCTTCCCGCAAAGCCAGCTTGGCGATCAGCGCACCATGAACGAGGGCGTGCAACTGGGCACCATCGAGGCGACGGTCGCGCCCGCGGCCTTCCTCGGCGGTTTCAACCCGGTCGTGTCGATCCTCGATATCCCCTATCTGCTGCCTGACGACGCCGCCAAGGCCGAGGCGCTGCGTGAAGGCCCGTTCGGCCAGGCGCTGCGCGACAGCTTCAGCGACAAGGGCATGGTGGCGATCGCGCTCTGGCCCAACGGCAAGAAAAGCTTCACCTCGAACAAGCCGCTCGACACCATCGACGACTTCGCCGGCCAGAAGTTCCGCGTGATGGACAGCTCGATCCTGATCGAACAGTTCAAGGCGCTTGGCGCCTCGGCCATCGCCCTGCCCTTCGGTGAACTCTATACCTCGCTCCAGACCGGCGTCGTCGATGGCGAGGAGAACCCGCTCGACACCATCAAGAACATGAAATTCTACGAGGTGCAGAAAAACCTCGTCGTCTCGGATCATGGCGCGATGGAAGACGTGATCCTGTTCAACCCGACCTGGTGGGCCAGCCTGCCGGCCGACTATCAGAAGGTCATCATCGACGCATTCCACGAGGTGATCCCCGATCTGACCGCGCATAAAGCCGAAGCCGTCGCCGCGGCGCTGCAGACGATCAAAGAGTCCGGCATCAACGTGCGTGTCGCCGATGCGGCGGAACGCGCTGCGCTGCGTGAAAAGATGTATGGCCCGACCACCAAGGCCTATGTCGCCAAGGCGGGCGAGGCCGGCAAGGCGCTGCTCGCCACCTATGAGGCCGAATACAAGGCCCTGGGCGAATAACCCAAGCTGATCCAGCCGGGGCCGGGATAACCGGCCCCGCCCCCTTCGGCGCCCTGACGCGCCTTTTTTCTTTCCCGAGGACATTGCGATGAAAGCCCTGAACGCGCTTCGGCTTCTGGAGCGCTCGATCCTGATCTTTTTGTTCCTGGCGATGGTCGCGCTCTATTTCGCCTCTGTCGTGTTGCGCGAATTCGGCGGCACGATCGCCAGCGATTTCGCCTGGATCGAGGAAGCGGTTCGGTTGATGAGCCTATTCCTGGTCTTTCTCGCGCTGGGGCTCGCGCTGGAACGCGGCAAGCACGTCAGCATCACCAATATGCGCGATGCCCTGCCGCCGCGGCTGCGTCGCCCGCTGCTGGCGCTGATCGACATCGTCGGGCTTTGCTTTTCGCTCTATCTGGCCTGGCTCGCGCTTGAGCTGGTGCAATTCGTGATGAAAACCGGGCAACGCTCGCCCACGCTCAACATCCCGATGGGGCTGATCTATCTGGCTCCGGTGGCGGGCTTCCTGCTGCTCGGGCTGCGCTATGGGCTGAGCCTGTTCGGCGTCATCGACCGCTTCACCGCGCAACAGGAGGCCGAAGCATGATCCTCGCCCTGATCTTCATTCTGGCGCTGCTGCTTCTGGTCGCCGGTTTCGAAATGCTGATGGTGCTGGCGCTGCCCGCGCTCGGCTATAAGGCGGCGTTTTTCCCCACCATTCCCGACCCGGCGGTGATCCAGAAGATCGTCGGCGGCATCAACCATACCACCCTGCTCGCCATCCCGTTCTTCATTCTCGCCGCGAACCTGATGGGCTCGGGGCGGATCGCCGACCAGCTTGTCGGCGTGGTGAAAGCGCTGATCGGCCATTCCCGCGGCGGCATGGGGCATGTGGTGGTCGGCGGCTCGATGGCCTTCGGCGCGGTGTCGGGATCGGCCCCGGCGACGGTGGCGGCGATGGGCCGCATGGTCTATCCCGAGATGCGCCGGGCCGGCTATTCCGACAAGTTCAGCCTTGGCCTGCTGGTATCGAGCGCCGAGACCGCGCTGCTGATCCCGCCCTCGATCACCTTCATCATCTATGGCTGGATGACCGGCACCTCGATCGCGCGGCTGTTTGCCGGCGGTCTGGCGGTGGGCGTCGTGCTGGGCCTGGCCTTTGCCCTGCTGGTCAGCCTGCAGGCGCGGCGCGACGGCGTGACGCATGAGGCCCGCATGCCCTGGTCCGAACGGCTGCGGGTGATCAGCGCCGCGAAATGGGCCCTTGGCATGCCGGTGATCATCCTTGGCGGCATCTATTCGGGGGTCTTCACCCCGACCGAGGCCGCGGCGGTCAGCGTGATCTATGCCATCGTGGTCGAAGCCTTCATCCTGCGCTCGCTGAGCTGGGCCGATCTGTTCGCCATCACCGAACGCAGCGCGATCAATACCGCGATCATCTTCATCCTGCTGGCGATGGGTGGCCTGATCTCCTTCTTCGTGACGCTGGCGCAGGTGCCGGCCGAGATCCTCGGCTTCCTGCATTCGATCGACGCGGGCTGGATCAGCTTCCTGATCGTGGTGAACATCTGCTTCTTCATCGCCGGCATGTTCATCGACCCGAACTCGGCGCTCTTGATCCTGGTGCCACCGCTCTTCCCCGTCGCCCAGAGCCTCGGGATCGACCCGGTGCATTTCGGCATGATCGTGACGCTCAACATCAGTCTCGGGATGATCACGCCGCCCTTCGGGTTGGATATCTTCGTGGCCTCCTCGACGCTGGGCAAGCCGGTCGAACAGATCATCCGCGGGGTCTGGCCCTTCGTCGGCGTGAACCTCCTGGTGCTGCTGCTGATCACCTATATCCCGCAAATTTCCCTCTTCATTCCGAAACTGATTTACGGCTGAGGCGAAACCCAATGTTTCACGATCCCTCCATGGCCTCCGCACCACGCTGCGCCGAGGTCACCGCCCAGGTATTGTCCAATTCCCCCGTCAACGGTGAATACCGGCTGATGGAACTCGCCGCTCCCTCCGAGGTGCTGACCTGCCATCCCGGCCAGTTCTTCCAGCTGCTCTGCCCCACCACCGAGGCCGATCAGCCCTATCTGCGCCGCCCGATGAGCATTTACGGCTATGATGCCGCGGCCGGGCGGTTGCAGTTCCTCTACAAGGTCACTGGCGCCGGCACTCGCGGGCTGGCGACGCTGCGCCCGGGTGATGGGCTGAATGTCCTGGGACCGCTGGGCAGCGGCTTCTCGATGCCCGAGGATTGGCGCAACCTGTTGCTGGTCGCGCGCGGCGTGGGATTGGCGACGCTGGCACCGCTGGCGAAGCTGGCGCAGGAGCGAGGTCGCCGTCTGACCGCGATCTGCTCGGCCCGGCGCGCCGATCTCGCGATGTCGACCGATCTGTTCCGCAGCTACGGCGCCGAGGTGATCGTGGTCACCGACGAGGATGGCTCTTCCTCGGTCGACAGCCTGCGCGCGCTGATCGAAACGCGGATCGCCAGGGGCGAGGTCGATGCCTTCTATACCTGCGGCTCGTCACGCCTGTTGCGGCTCTTGCAGGATCTGGGCGCCACCCATGGCATTCCCGGTGAGATCGCGATGGAACAGCAGATGGCCTGCGGCATCGGCATGTGCCAGGCCTGCGTGCGCAGCTTCCGCGTCGGCGATCAGATCGTGCAACGCCGGGTCTGCCGCGAAGGCCCGGTCTTCCCGATTGCGGAGGCCCTGGCATGAGCGATCTGCGCACCACCATCGGCAGCCTGACGCTGCAAAACCCGATCATGCCAGCCTCGGGCACGTTTTCCGAGGATCTGGCCGAGGTCTTCGATCTCGACCTGCTGGGCGCGCATGTGCTCAAGACGATCATGGCGGGAGAACGCGCCGGCAACCCCACACCTCGGGTCTGCGAATTGCCCGGCGGCATGCTGAACGCGATCGGCATTCCCTCGAAGGGGATCGCCTATTTCCGCGACCACAGCCTGCCGTTCTGGAGCCGCTATTCCGCGCCGCTGGTGGTGTCGATCTCCGCCCATTCGGCCGATGAATTCGCCCGTCTGGCCGAGGCGGTCAGCCTGCCCGGCGTCGCGGCGATCGAGGCCAATATCTCCTGTCCGAACATCGAGGCCGACGGCAAGGCCTTTGCCATGCGCCCCGACAGCACCCGGCAGGTCATCGAGCTGCTGCGGGCGGCGACCGATCTGCCGCTCTGGGCCAAGCTCACCCCAAATACGGGCGAGCCGGTCGAGGTGGCCCAGGCGGCCGAGGCGGCCGGCGCCGACGCGCTGGTGGTGGCCAATACCGCACTTGGCATGGCGATCGACATCGACACGCGACGGCCGAAGCTTGGCAATGTGATGGGCGGCATCTCCGGCCCGGCGATCAAGCCGATCGCCCTGCGAATGACCTATCAATGCGCCCGCGCTGTCGGGATTCCGGTGATCGGCTGCGGCGGTATCGCCGAATTGGACGACGTGCTGGAATTCCTGATCGCCGGCGCCCGCGCGGTGCAGGTGGGCACCGCCACCTTCCGGTCGCCCACGGTGATGGCCCGGCTGATCCCCGCGCTCGACACCTGGATGGAGGCGCGCGGCATCGCCACTCTCGACGAGATCACCGGGTCGGTCCTGGTCGAAACCGACGAAGGCGCCCTGCAGTGGGGGAGCGCATCGTGAACACCGTGACCTCCCCTGATCTGGGCGCGCTCGCCGCCGAGGTTTTCGACACCGTGCGCGCCATGAGCCTCGATGCCGAGGGCGTCAGCCGCCCCGCCTTCTCGCCGGTGGAAACGGCGGTGCTGGACTATCTGGCGGACTTCGGCAAACGCCACGGTCTTGTCGTCACCGAAGACGCCGGGCGCAACCGCGTGTTCTGCCGCCCCGAGCATGAGACCGCCGAAAACTGGGTGCTGATCGGCTCGCATGTCGACAGCGTGCCGATGGGCGGCAACTTCGACGGGCTCGCCGGGGTCGTGGCCGGGCTGCTGGTGCTGATCGGCGGCAAGGGCCGGCTGGCGCATCCGGTCATGCTGGTGGCGATGCGCGGCGAGGAAAGCGCCTGGTTCGGCTCCTGCTACCTGGGCTCGAAGATGCTGACCGGCACCGTCACCCAGGCCGATCTGATCGCCGCCCACAAGGGCGACGGGCGGCCGCTGAACGATCACCTGGCCGATATCGGAATTGATACCGATGCGGTGGCGCAGGGCCGGCCGCTGGCGGATCTGGGCCGCATCCGCGCCTATCTTGAGCTGCATATCGAACAAGGCCCGCTGCTGGTCGAAAAGGATATCCCCGCTGCGGTCGTCACCGGCATCCGCGGCAACTTCCGCTATCGTGCGATCCGCTGCATCGGCCAAGGCGGCCACTCCGGGGCGGTGCCGCGCGCCTATCGCCATGACCCGGTGCTGGCCATGGCCGATCTGTTGTCGCGGCTGGACGAGACCTGGCGGCGCATCCTGATCACCGGCGGCGATCTGGTCCTGACCTCGGGCGTGGTGGGCACCGACCCGCAACGCCATGCGATCGCCCGCATCCCCGACGAGGCTGCCTTCAGCCTCGACATCCGGTCGCAAAGCGCCCAGACGCTGGCCGAGATGCAAATCTATCTGGCTGAGGAAATGGCCGATATCGCCCGCGCCCGTGGCGTGCGGTTCGAAACCGGCCCGCGCGTCGACACCGCCCCAGCGATGATGGATCGCGGCATCGTCGACGGCCTCTTGGCAGCGATGGCAGCGAAGGGGCTCGACCCGTTCTCGATGGCCTCCGGCGGCGGCCACGATGCCGCGGTCTTCGCCCAGGCCGGCATTCCCGCCGGCATGATCTTCGTGCGCAACCGCAACGGGTCGCACAATCCGGACGAGGCGATGGAGCTTGACGATTTCCTTGTCGCCACTTCCATTCTGGCCCGCTTTCTGGAGGAATGACCCCATGACACCCACCTGCGAGCGGCCCCTCACATGAGCAGCATGACAACCTCCTTCGCCGATCGTCGCCAGATCGCCGAACTCACGGCACAGGCGCTGCTGGAAATCGACGCGGTGAAAGTGTCGACCGGGCAGCCCTTCACCTTCAGCTCGGGCCTGGCAAGCCCGGTCTATATCGACGTGCGCCGGGTGATCTCCTTTCCCCGCATCCGCGAGATGATGATGGATTTCGCCGGCACCGTTCTGGTCAGCGAGATCGGCTTCGAACGGGTCGATGCCGTGGCCGGAGGCGAAACCGCGGGCATTCCCTTTGCCGCCTGGGTCGCGGCCAACATGGGCCTGCCGATGCAATATGTGCGCAAACGCTCGCAGGGTTTCGGGCCAGGCGCCCAGATCGAGGGGGTGCTGACCCCCGGTCAGCGGGTGTTGCTGGTCGAGGATCTGACCACCGACGGCGGTTCCAAGATCCGCTTCTGCGAGGCGCTGCGCCGCGCGGGGGCGCAAGTCTCGGACGTGCTGATGATCTTCTATTACGACATCTTCCCCCAGACCCGCGAGGCGCTGACGCGCCATGGCTTGCGTCTGCATGCGCTGGCCAATTGGCGCGACGTGCTGCAGGTGGCGCGTGCCCAGGCCAGTTTCGACGCCGCGACTCTCGCCGAGATCGAGCGTTTTCTCGACGATCCGCTGGACTGGTCCGCCCATCATGGCGGTGCCAGCCGGATCACTCTCTAACCTCAGGAGACCCACTGATGTTTATGTCCCTCATCGAAGAACTGACCGAAAAAGGTCGGGGCATGCATGCCTATGCGGCGACGGCCAAGACCGCCTTTGCCCAGGCCAGCGCCCATCCCGATCAAGCCGCCGCCTTCTATCTGCTGGGCAAGATCGCCGAGGAATTCGTCGATCTGCACGAACGCATGCCGCTGTCGACCGAAGAGTTGAACCAGTTCTTCGGCCGCTATGCCGCCGCCGCCCAGGCCCTGCAGGACGCAGAGGACAAGCAGGACGCGGCCGGGATGCTCGCCGCGCTCAACGCCGTGGCCGGCCAGATGGCGGCCAAGGGCTGACGCCCCCTGCCCCGGGGAGCCAAAGACAGCCCGCGACCCTCAGGTCTTGCAGCGCGCCGGGAGCACGCTGCAGGACCTGCGACCGAACGAAACCATGCAGGCGCCAAAAGCCATCGCCTGCGCCTTGACCGGCGCAGGCGATCTCAGCTCAGGGCAGTTAGGTCAACCACCGGCCGGCGCCTACGGCGTCTCGGTTCTGGCGAATGTTGTCCGGGCGGCGGCCTTTGCTGCGGCCTGCAGCTCGGCATCGCCCGGCTCCTCATGCCCCTCGGGCATGGCGATGCGCACCTCGGGACGGGCGAACTCGATCCCCGCCGCGCCGAATTCGGCCTTCACCCGGTTGTAGATCTCCTTGCGGATGGTGAACTGCTGGCCCGGCTTGGCCATGAACTTGCCGCGGATCACCATGCCGACCTCGCTGAAATCGAACACGCCCTGGCTCTTGAAGGGTTCGAGGAAACCGTCCTTGTAGAGCGGCTTGTCCATCATCTCGGTGCCGATCTTCTTGAAGATCTTCTTCACCTTGTTGGGATCAGTGTCGAAGGGCACGGTGAACTTCAGCTTCATGATCACCCAATCGCGGCTGTAGTTGGTCAGCTTGGGGATTTCGCCATAGGGGATGGTATGCACCGGCCCCCGGTGGTGACGGAGCTGCATCGAGCGGATCGAGATCTTTTCGACCGTCCCGGCGGTGCCGTCGACCTCAACATATTCGCCGATGCGGAAGGCGTCGTCGATCAGGAAGAAGATGCCCGAGACCACATCGGACACCAGCTTTTGCGCGCCGAAGCCGATGGCGAGGCCGAGGAGCCCGGCGCCGGCCAGCAGCGGCGTGATGTCGATGCCGATATTGCCGAGCGCCAGCAGCACGAAGATCACCACGATGGCGGAATAGGGGTAGGCCCGGGCCACGCGCTCGTCCGTCAGGGTCCGGTCGGGTTCTCTGCCGCGCATCATCTGGGTCAGCCCGTCGCGGGCGCGCCAGGCGATCAGCGCGATATAGGCATGTACTGCGGTATTGAGCCAGAAGCCGATCCGGCTGTCGCCGAGATGCACCCCATTGGTGTTATTGAAGGTCAGGATGAAGATCACCGCACCGGCGAGCAGAAACAGCCCGGCGCGCCCGTAGCCGGTGACGAAATTGGAAATCGCGACAGTTTCCAGCGTGGCGATTTGCGGAATGCCCTGCACCGCCGCCAAAAGATCGGCGCCAACCCGCGTCGCGACCTCGACGGTTTGCGAAGCAAAGCCCCCGGATGCCGGCGTCGCCTGCTGCGCCGCAACCGCGTCGAGCCGGGTCAGCAGCAGGTCGCGCACCTGATCGTCCGACATCCGCGCCACCATCTCGCGCACCGCCTCGCGGGTCATCGGCTCGGGCCGTGCGGTGGCACTTGCGGCCTCCTGCGCCCCCGCCGGCACGATGAGGGTCAGCATGGTCAGACAGGCCATCACAAACGGGAGAAGTCGAAAATATCCGGCCATGTTCAGTCCTAGAAAACGAAATTATTCCGCAATCGCCGCACGATCAAAACCGATAGGTCGCACCGAAAATCAGACCCGTCATCTCGAGGCTATAGTCGGTGCCCTGGTTCTGTCGGTCCACGAAGAGATGGCGGTAGCCGCCCATCACTGTCCAATCTTCGTTCACCGCGTAGCCCAGGGTCGCGATGGCCTGCCAGGTTTCCTTCGATGCCGAACCGATGCCAAAGCCGCCATAGTCGAACGCGGCCGTGACGCTCCAGTGGTCGTTCAGTTGCGTGCTGATCCGTGCCGCGATCAGCGGATCAATCCAGCTGTCGCTGATATGCTGCTGCCGCCCCGCCAGCGCGCCGGGCGAGAACGTCAAGTCGAGTGTGCTTTTCATCGCGCGCGCACCAAGGGTCAGCGGATCGTGCCGCTTTGCCCCTTCGTCCGCTCGCAGTCGCTGCGCCATCCGGACTGGGCAGACGTCATCCAGCGACAAGCCCCCCGAGGCAGCCCCCCGAGGCGGGCTTCTGGCCCCGACGCCGGGAACGGGCGAGGCGACACAAAAGTCCCGGCAAGCCCCTCGCCAGAAGGCTGTCCCGTGCCGGAGCGCTCCGGCACGGGACTCGATCGTCAGGCCTCGATGAAGGCCAGCAGGTCCGCATTCAGTGTGTCGGCATTGACCGTCAACATCCCGTGCGAGAAGCCCGGATAGGTCTTCAACGTGCCGTTTTGCAGAAGTTCGATCGACTTCAGCGCGGCATCGGCGATCGGCACGATCTGGTCATCTTCACCGTGCAGGACCAAGGTCGGCACCGTGATCGCCTTCAAGTCCTCGGTCTGATCGGTCTCTGAGAAGGCCTTGATGCCATCGTAATGCGCCTTCGCCGAGCCCATCATGCCCTGGCGCCACCAGTTCTGGATCACGCCTTCGAAGACCTCGGCGCCCTCGCGGTTGAAGCCGTAAAACGGGCCCGCCGGCAGATCGCGGAAGAACTGCGCCCGGTTCGCGGCCAGGGCCGAGCGGAGCCCGTCGAAAACGTCGATCGGCAGCCCCTCGGGGTTGGCATCGGTCTGCAGCATCAACGGCGGCACCGCCGAGACCAGCACGGCCTTGGCGACGCGGCCGGCCGGTTCGCCGAACTTGGCGACATAGCGCGCGACCTCGCCGCCACCGGTCGAATGGCCGATGTGAACGGCGTTGCGCAGATCCAGCGCCTCGGCCACCGCGAAGGCGTCAGCGGCATAGTGGTCCATGTCGTGGCCGTCCGGCACCTGCGACGACCGGCCATGGCCGCGCCGGTCATGGGCGACGACCCGATAGCCCTTCGAGACGAAGAACAGCATCTGCGCGTCCCAATCGTCGGAACTCAGCGGCCAGCCGTGGTGGAAAACGATCGGCTGGGCATCCTTCGGACCCCAGTCCTTGAAGAAGATTTCGGTGCCGTCCTTGGTGGTGACGTATCCCATGATGATGTCCTTCCTGTGTTTGGCGGCCTCTGCGAGAGCCGGGGTGGAAAAAGGGGGAAGCGTGGCGAGGGCGGTCAGCCCGGCCGCGCCAAGGAGGATGTCGCGGCGGTTGGGCCCTGGGCGTGTGGTGTCGCGCATCGCTGAACCTCAGGCCGGGATCGGGGCGAGGGTCTCGCCGGTATGGGCGCTGCGGTGCAGGGCGCCGTGCACCATGGTGTAGGCGTAATCGACCCCCATGCCGTAGGCACCCGAGTGCTCGCGCACGATGGCCATGACGTCATTGTAGGTGTCGCGCCTGGCCCAGTCGCGCTGCCACTCCAGCATGACCTGCTGCCAGGTGACCGGGATCACCCCGGCTTGCACCATGCGCGTCATCGCCATGTCATGGGCTTCCTTGCTGGTGCCGCCCGAGGCGTCGGACACCATGTAGATCTCGTAATCGGTGTCAGCCATCGCGGAGAGCGCGAAGGAGGTGTTGCAAACCTCGGTCCAGAGGCCCGAAACGACGATCTTCCTACGCCCTTCGGCGGCGGCCCGCGCCAGCGCATCGCGCACCTTCTGGTCATCCCAGGAGTTCATCGACGTCCGCTCGAGCAGCGGCGCATCGGGGAAGACATCCAGCAGTTCCGGATAGGTCTTGCCCGAGAAGCTTTCGGTCTCGACGGTGGTGATCGTGGTCGGAATACCGAACACTTTTGCGGCCTTCGCCAGGGCAACCGTGTTGTTCTTCAGCACTTGGCGGTCGATCGACTGCACGCCGAAGGCCATCTGCGGCTGGTGGTCGATGAAAATGATCTGGCTGTTGGCGGGGGTCAGAAGGTCGAGCTTGCCGGTCATGTCCAAGTTCCTCAGAAGGGGCGATCATGTCTGTGAAGCGACTATGCCATCGGAGTTGACCGGCGATAATCGCAGCAATAACCATTTCACTATTCCCCAAAGTGAAATAAATCGCGGATCAGCCAGAGGGACTCCGATCTGTCTGCATCGCGATGATCGCGCGATCCGGCAGGGTAATATTGAAGGATCGGACGAGGTTTTCGGCGCGGTACGCAGCCGGGCTGTACGGATTTGCGGAGTTGCCTGGGACAAACCTTCAAGATCGCCGCCAAGCGCGCGGGCAGACTGAGGGCGGCGCGCCCTCTCCGCGCCGTCTCGCGGAGACTGATGGATGAAGCTCTCTCTGGTATCATGCGGCGCGGGCCGTCTGATTGACGAGTTCTGCCGCCTGCGCCATCTGCGGCCATCTGCGCGCGCCCGCGCCGCCATTCGTGCCGCTGATCGGTCTGCGCGGCAGGCTGCCCGGAGAGCAGGCGCCGCGGTTCTGTCGGGAGCAGACCGGGCGCCGGAGGCTCGAGGCCGCCGCGAATCATGTTTCCAGCAAGATGGCCAGCGCTCATACTGCGGGGGCTGCCGTGGACCCACGAAAGGCAAGCTGATGCATCCCAGCCTGATTTTGCACGATGCAACGATAACCACCCTTGATCCGGCAAGGCCTGTCGCGCAGGCCGCCGCGATCGCGGACGGCCGCTTCACGGCGATCGGAACCGATGCGGAGATCCTTGCTCTCGCCGGCCCCGGCACGCGGGTGCTGGGGCTTGGAAAGCGGCGGCTGCTGCCGGGGTTGATCGACAACCACACCCATGTGATCCGGGGCGGATTGAACTACAACATGGAGCTGCGTTGGGACGGCGTGCGATCGCTGGCCGACGCGATGGGCATGCTGCGCCGGCAGGTCGAGATCACGCCACCGCCGCAATGGGTGCGCGTTGTCGGCGGCTTCACCGAACACCAGTTCGCGGAAAAACGCCTGCCGACACTGGACGAGATCAACGCGGTCGCGCCGGACACGCCAGTGTTTCTGCTGCATCTCTATGACCGGGCACTGCTGAACGGCGCGGCCCTGCGTGCTGTCGGATACGACAAGACCACGCCGAACCCGCCGGGCGGCGAGATCCAGCGCGACGCCAGGGGCAATCCCACCGGGCTGCTGCTGGCCAGGCCCAATGCCGGCCTCCTCTATGCGACGCTGGCGCGCGGCCCGAAGCTGCCCGCCGAGTATCAGATGAACTCCACCCGGCATTTCATGCGCGAGCTGAACCGTCTGGGCGTGACTGGTGTGATCGACGCAGGCGGCGGCATGCAGGCCTATCCCGAGGATTACGAGATCATCCGGAAACTGGCCGATGATGGCCTGCTGACGGTCCGGCTGGCCTATAACCTCTTCACCCAGAAGCCGAAGGAGGAAAAAGAAGACTTCCTGCGCTGGACCAGGTCGGTCACCTACCGCCAGGGCGACGACTACTTCCGCCACAACGGCGCGGGCGAGATGCTGGTCTTTTCCGCCGCCGATTTCGAGGATTTCCGCGAGCCGCGCCCCGATCTCGACCCGGGCATGGAGGGCGAGCTCGAGGAGGTGGTCCGCATCCTGGCCGAGAACCGCTGGCCCTGGCGGATGCATGCGACCTATGACGAGACCATTTCCCGCGCGCTCGACGTCTTCGAGACCGTGAACCGCGACATCCCGTTGGAGGGGATCAACTGGTTCTTCGACCATGCCGAGACCATCTCGGAACGCTCCATCGACCGGGTCGCGGCGCTCGGCGGCGGGGTCGCGGTGCAGCACCGCATGGCCTATCAGGGTGAGTATTTCGTCGAACGCTATGGCCCCCGCGCGGCCGAAGCGACGCCGCCGGTGGCGCGGATGCTGGAGATGGGGGTGAAGACCTCGGCCGGCACCGACGCGACGCGCGTGGCCTCCTACAACCCCTGGGTCGGGCTCTCCTGGCTGATCACCGGCCGCACGGTCGGCGGCCTCAGGGTGACGCCGGAGCGCAACTGCCTCGACCGCGAGACCGCACTCAGGATGTGGACCGAGAAGGTCGCCTGGTTCTGCGGTGACGACGGGCGGCGGGGGCGGATCGCGCCGGGCTATCTTGCCGATGCGGTGATGCCCGACCGCGATTTCTTCACCTGCGCCGAGGCGGATATCTCCGGGATCACCAGCGACCTGACCATGGTCGGGGGCCGGGTCGTCTTCGCCAAGGGCGACTATGCCGATCTCGATGAGACCGAGATCCCCCCGGCGATGCCCGATTGGTCACCGGTGCGGCGGTTTGGCGGTTACGCCGGCTGGGGCAATCACGATATGGCGACCACCGCGCATGTTGCGCAAGCCTGTGGTTGTGCATCGGCCTGTGCCGTGCATGGTCATGACCATGCCGCGGCCTGGGGAGCGGCCCTTCCGGTGGCGGACCTGAAATCGTTCTGGGGCGCGCTCGGCTGCGCCTGCTGGGCCGTATAGGAGGAGCCCGCGATGACCGCTGAAGCCCTTGCCGACATTCAAGAGACGCTCAAGCGGTCGCGCGACACCCTCGGCTGCGCGCTGAAATCCCTGAAGCACAACCACAGCGCCCGGGCCGGAGATCTGACGATCCTGCGCAAGACCGCCTCGGGCGCCATACGATCCGATATCGCCACCCCGGCGCAGGAGCGCGGGATGATCGTCGGCATGTCGCTGCTGCCCGGGCATCGCCGCCGCATCCGCGAGGGCGCCCGCCGCCACGACCGGATCTTCGACCGCCATTCGATCTACATCCGCGACTTCGACGTCGACTATGCGGCAAGAACCGAGGGCGCCTTCGACTTCCTGCTGATCGAGCTGCCCCTGGAAACGAGGCTGCGGCTGCGCCCAACCAACGCGGCCAGTGATCCGCTGCTCGGCCGGATGGCCGAGGGACTGCTGGGCTGGCTGGCCGACCCCGACCGCTTCGATCCGATGGCAGCGGAGGAACTGGGCGCGCGGCTGAGCCTGCACCTTGCCGCAGCCCATGCGATGGTCCGCCGCCCGCGGCCACGCACCCGGCTCTCGCCGGCGCAGGTCAGGCGGGCGAAAGAGATGATGATGTCGGTCGAGTTCGGGCATCTGCACCTCGACGAGGTCGCCCGAGCACTCGACATGTCGCGCAACAGCTTCTTTCGCGCCTTCAGGGAAACCGCCGGCACCTCGCCCTATCAGTGGCTTCTGGCCGAGCGGCTGGAACAGGGCCGGCTTCTCCTGCGCCTGACCGACCTGCCGTTGGTGGACATCGCTCTGTCCTGCGGCTTCGCGGACCAGAGCCATTTCACCCGCATGTTCAAACGCGCCCAGGGGATCAGCCCCGGGCGCTGGCGCAAGTCCGCCTGATCCTGCAGGCAGACCTTAGAGGCCCTCGGGCAAGGGCGTGAACTCCGACGTGTCGCCCGGGGGCAGGTGAAAGCGGCCATGGGTGAAGTCGCCCTGTTTCCAGGCCTCCTTTGCCGCGTCGATCCGCTCCTGCGAGGAGGCGACAAAGTTCCAGCTGATATAGCGCGGCTCGTTCATCGTGGCCCCGCCCAGCACCATCAACCGCGCGCCCTGCGCCCCGGCGGTAACACTGATCTGGTCACCAGGGCGGAAGACCATCATGCGGCCCTCGGGGAAGCTCTGACCCGCCACGGTGATCTCTCCTTGCGTGACGTAGATGCCCCGGTCCTCCTGGTCGTCCGGTAGCGGCAGTTTCGCGCCCGGCGCCAGCACGACATCGGCATAGAAGGTTTCAGTGAAGGTTTTGACCGGCGAGCGCTGCCCCCAGGCCTCGCCCAGGATCAGCCGGACCTGCTTGCCGCCTTCGTCGAGGACGGGCAGCGCCTCGCGCCCATGATGCTCGAAGGAGGCGCCCTGGTCCTCGGCCTCCTCGGGCAGCGCGACCCAGGTCTGGATGCCGAAGAGCGACCCGGGCCTTGCCCGCATCTCCTCGCTCGTGCGCTCCGAATGCGTGACCCCTTCGCCCGCGATCATCCAGTTCACCTCGCCCGGGTAGACCATCTGGTCGGCGCCGGTGCTGTCACGGTGATGAAACTCGCCCTTGTAGAGATAGGTGACGGTGGCCAGCCCGATATGGGGATGCGGGCGCACGTCGATGCCGCCGCCGGTCAGGAACTCTGCCGGCCCCATCTGATCGAAGAAGATGAAGGGCCCGACCATCTGTCGCTTGGGCGCCGGCAGCGCCCGGCGCACCTCGAAGCCGCCAAGATCGCGGGTGCGGGGAATGATCAGCGTCTCGATCGCATCGAGGCTTTCGGGCAACGCATCGGGGCAGTCAGGGGCCTGGCTCGGGTTCCAGCTCATGGGGTCAGCCTTTCTTCGGTGTGATGAGATGATGGATTTCGGGGGCCGTTGCGAGAAGAGCGCGGATTTTCTCCTGCATGGCGGCCTCGGCATGGCTGACATGGGCATGATGGCGCATGTGCGACAGCCATGACGCCTCGTGCCAGCTTTCGATCAGCCGCCCCAGTGCGGCGGCATCCTCGCGCAAGACCCAACCATAGCCGCCATGGGCGCGCCGGCTGCGCCGCTGATCGGGCATCAGGGCCAGGAATTCGGCGCGATGTGCCGGCGGCACGTCGTAGGCGATCCAGATCGTTGCGGGGCCGTCGCCGTCCTCCGGCAGCGCGATACCGGTCTCGGGCCAGGGGTTGGCCGGGCTCTGATCGCCGGTCAGCGCCGCCAGCCGGGCCCGGGCCGTCAGCGGAATCGCCGCGACCAGACCAACGGCCGCCACCAGTTGCGCCATCGCGATCGACCCCTGCGTGGCCACGCTCCCCCAACCCAGGCTGCCAAGCGCCATGGCGCCGGAAAACACCGTGAGAAAGATCGCAAGGCCGCGGGCCCGGACCCAATCGGGTAGAACCGCCTGGGCCGCGACATTGAGGCTGGAGAGCACCGCAATCCATGCGGCGCCTGCCAGAAACCCGGCAAGAAGGCCGGTCGCGATGGTCGGGACGAGCGCCGACAGCCCGAGGGACACCGCCATGCCGACGGTGCCGAGCCGTACGGTGTGGTCGGGGCCCAGCCGGTTTCGGACGCGGGGCAGCCCGAGCGCGCCGCTCACCGCGCCGACCCCGACCGAGGCCAGAAGCGCCCCATAGAGACCCGCGCCGCCGCCCAGCACCTCACGGGCAAAGAGCGGCAGCATCGACCAGAAGGCGGAGGCGAAGAGGAAAAACCCGGCCGCCCTGAGCAGCACCAGCCGCAGCCCCGGGGTGAAGACGGCATAGCGCAGACCTGCCACCATCGCGCCGATCACATGCTCAGGCGGCAGGTTGCGCGCAGGCTCGGCCGGCGGCTTCCACCAGATCAGTGCGGCGATGACCACCAGCGTCGAGACCGCGTTCAATGCAAAGGGCCAGACCAGCCCGAACCCCGCGATCAGCATGCCGGCGACGGCGGGGCCGATGGCGCGGCTGATGTTGATCCCCATCGAGTTGAGCGCCACGGCAGCCGTCAGATCCTCGCGCGGGACGAGTTTCGGCACGATGGCCTGCCAGGCCGGCGCGATGAAAGCCGCGCCCGAGCCCAGCAGAAAGGTGAAGATCAGCAGCAGCACCGGGGTCATCGCCTCGGCCTGCACGACGAGGGCCAGAACCATCGCCACCGCCGAGAGCGCCAGGTTGACGACCAGCAGCAATCTGCGCCGATCGACGATATCGGCCACTGCCCCCGCCAGCACGGCAAAGAGGAACACGGGCAGCGTGGTCGCCGCCTGAACGGCGGCGACGATCTGCGGCGACGGCGCGAGGTCTGTCATCAGCCAGCCCGCGCCCACGTCGTTCATCCAGGTGCCGATGTTCGACACCACCGTCGCCCCCCAGAGCACCAGATAAGCCCTCTGTCGAAACGGGCTCCAGGCGCCGCCGGCTTGGGTCGTCGTGGCAGTCATCATCGCCTCCTTCAGGCAGGCATGTCGAAGATCAGGGCAGCAGCATCGCTCTGCCAGTGCAGGCCCGGCGGTGTCGTGGAAATTTGCAACCCGTCCCCGGCGGTGACGCGTTCACCGTCGATCAGTGCGAAACCGTCGAGGATTTGCACAAAGACAGCGCGACCTGGCGTGACCTCGATTGGCGTCTCCTCCCCCTCCTTCGGCAGCAGGTAGGTGACGGTGCTGTTCGAGCCAAGCGTAAGCGGCCCCTCGGGCCCCGCCAGCAGGCCGGGTGCAAGCGGGGTGGACTGGTAGCCCGGTGCGCCGCCGCGCCGGTCCGGGATCAGCCAGATCTGCAGCACATGCGCGACCTCCTCCTCCGAGGCGTTGACCTCGGAATGGGTGATGCCGCTGCCCGCGCGCATCAGCTGCACTTCGCCGGGGCTGAGCTCGACACGGTTTCCCAGGCTGTCCTCGTGCCGGATCCGGCCCGACAGGACCAGCGTCAGGATATCCATGTCCGCATGATCATGGGGTGCAAAGCCGGCACCGGGGATGATCCAGTCTTCGTTCAGCACCCGAAGCCGGGCGAACCCCATGCGCGTCGGGTCAAGGAAGGTGCCGAAGGAAAACGTGTGCCGCGCTTCGGCCCAGCCCTTGCGGGTCAGCCCGCGGGTCATGTTCTCATGGATCATGTTCATGGCTCTGTCCTCCGTTCTGATCAGGGTGCAAAGGCGGCCTGCAGCGCCGCGATTTCCTCGGGGCGCAGCTCATGGCCGCCGCCATGCAGGGTGCTCGACACATCGGCCCTTTGGTCGCGGTAGTAGGCTGTCAGCGCCTCGGTGCCGGCAAGCGGCGCGATCGGGTCGCGCGCGCCGCCGGTGATCAGCACCCGCCGCCCCGCCAGACCCGGCTGCGCCGGTGGGGTGAAGGGGATCAGCGGGTGCAGCAGGGCCACGCGCTCGAACAGATCAGGCGCGCGGAAAGTCATCGCGGCGAGAATGTTGGCGCCGTTCGAATAGCCGAAGGCGCGCGCCGGAACGCCCGGGCTCAGCTGGTCGCGGACAAATGCGATCATCTCGTCGGTACGCGCCGCGAGGTCCTCCATGTCATAGATCCCCTCCGCCTTGCGGCGGAAGAAGCGGTTGGCACCGAACTCGCTGACAGTGCCGCGGGGCGAGACGACACCCGCCCCGGGCCAGAGTTCTGCCACCAGCCCGGCGAACTGGTGCTCATCGCCGCCCGTGCCGTGGAAGGCGAAGATCAGCGGGCGGCCCTTGGTGACGATCGCGTGCATCTCAGGCCCCGATCGGTTCGAGATGCGCCTCAATCGCCGCGCGCAGATGTTCGTGCTGACGCGGCAGCTTCAGCGCCTCGCCCAGATGCTCGGGCGCCTCGTCGCGGTCGAAACCGGGCTCGGCCGTGGCGACCTCGAACAGCACCCCGCCGGGCGTGCGGAAATAGACCGCCCAGAAATAGTCGCGGTCGATCGGCGGCGTGATCTGATAGCCGGTGTCGGCGATCGCCTTGCGCACCAGATCCTGCGCGGCCCGATCGGGGACCGAGAAGGCGATGTGGTGGACCGAGCCGCTGCCCTGTCGCGCCAGAGGCGTGCCCGGCAGAACCTCGAGGTCGATCACATCGGCCCCATTGCCGTTCGGCACCCGGTAGCGGGTGACGGTGCCTTCGGTCGCCTCGACCTCATAGCCCATGAAGCGCAGCAGCTCGCCGGTGGCGCCGCCATCGCGCAGCTTCAGCGAAGCGCCCTTGAAGCCGCGCACCGCCTCGTCACTGCCGACCGCACCGGTCCAGCCCTGCCGCGCATCCGCGCTTTCGACGAGCGAGAAGCGGTCGCCGTCGGGACCGGCAAAGCGCAGGTGCGTCTCGCCGAAGCGGGTGACATGGTCGTCCGTGCCGAGACGGTCGGCCCAGAACCCGAGGCTGCCCTCGGGCACGGCGAAGATCGTCTCGCCAACCTCGCCCGTACCGGCGCGGCCGGGCATCATATGGGCGAAGGGAAAATAGGTCATGACGCTGCCCGGCGTGCCGGCGGCATCGCCATAGTAGAGGTGATAGGTGTCGGGCGCGTCGAAGTTGACCGTCTTCTTGACCCGGCGCAGGCCGAGCGTGTTGGTGAAGAAATCATTGTTCACGCGGGCGTCCGAGGCCAGCGAGGTCACGTGGTGAAGGCCGTTGATCGGAAGGGACATGATCGCTCTCCTGTTGCTGTGACGTAAAGATGGCCCCCGAGACCCTTTCAGTGAATGCGCATAATTTGACATTCACTATTTCATTCAGAATATGTAATCATGCCACTATTCTGCCGATCCCTGGCGGCAAGTCTTGAATGATCGGGAGAGGAGCGGGCGACATGGGCGAAATCGAGGAACTGCGTGTTTTCCTGGCCGTGGCCGAGGAGCAGAGCTTCGTCGGGGCGGCGCGCGCCCTCGGCCTGCCGCCGCCATCGGTCACCCGTTCGATCGCCGCGCTGGAGGATCGGCTGGGGCTGCAGCTCTTCATCCGCACGACGCGCAAGGTGTCGCTGACACCGGCGGGTGCCGACTATGCGGCGGAGGTCGAGCCGCTGCTGCGATCCCTCGGCCACGCCACCGAAACGCTGCGCGAGCGGCATGGGGATACCGCGGGCATGATCCGGCTGAACGCGCCGATCGCCTTCGGATCGGAAGCGCTTCCTGGGATCGTCGCGCAGTTCCGCATCCTGCATCCGCAGGTGAACTTCTCGATCGTTCTCAGCGACAGCTTCGTGGCCAGTGTCGACGACAGCTTCGACATGGCGATCCGGATCAGCCAGGCCCCGCGCGAGGTGCTGAGCATCTGGCGCAAGATCTGCAAGATCGACCGGGTGCTGGTCGCCTCGCCCGCCTATGTCGCGGCCAATGGGCTGCCGGGCCACGCCCGGGACCTGGAGCACCACATCTGCATCGCCCATGACCCGCAGGGCCGGAGCGAAACCTGGGAGCTTGAGGCCGGGGGCGAAAAGCACAGACACCGCGCGGGCGGCGTTCTGGCCGTCAACAACGCAGCTCTGATGGCAGGGCTGGCGCGCTCCGGCCAGGGGATCGTGCTGCTGCCGCGCTTCATGGTCGAGGCGGATCTCGCGAACGGCACACTCCTCCACCTGCTGCCCGACTGGACACCGCCGCAACTCTGGCTGACGCTCTACTATCCGCCGCTCGAACGGCTGCCGGCAAGGCTGAGCCTGTTTTCGGAACATGTCGTGAACTGCCTCACCGGGGCGGCGGCCTTCGCCTCCTCGCGCTGACCACGCCGCATCTCACCCGGCCAGCGGAAACGAGGAGGCGCGCCGGACGCGGCGCCTCCTCCTCTGAGGACGGGTGTCAGTCCCAGTCCGGCGCCAACCCGTCGGGCGAGATCCGCCTCGTTCTCACAGGCCTGCACGGTGTCTGTGATCTTCGCCGGCGCGGTCCTCACCTTGGCGTCCTGGGCCATCTTCGGTCTCTGGCTCGGGCTTCCGGGGCTGATCGTCGGGGTCGTGGTGCTGGATTTTTCGGTACAGGCAGCGTTGATCTCGAGCCAGCACGCCGTCTTCGCCCTGGGCACCGACATCCGCGCCCGCGTCACCACCCTGTTCATGGGCACGATGTTTTTGGGCGGTGCCATCGGATCGGGCCTCGCGAACCTCGCCTACAGCTACGGCGGCTGGCCCTCGGTGAGTATGACCGGTGCCGCTCTCGCGACGCTGGCGGTGCTTCTTCAACTGCGCTTTCGCAAACTCCGCTGAAAGCTCTGTCCGCGCCGCGGGATCGAAGACGCATCTCCTGCCCCGCTAGGCGAGGGCGGCTTCGATCCCGCCCGCGCAAAACTCCACAAGGATCGCCCGATAGGCCAATGGGCTGTCGCTGGTGGGCTGCCCCGACAGGCCTTCGATCCGCGCGCGGGAGGCGACGATTGACAGCATCGACGAGACGGTCAGGGTCAGAACGGTCGCCAGCGCCTCGGCACCTGCCTTGGGCCGCAGTTTCTTGATTTCCGCGATATAGGCGCGTGCTACCGGATCATAGAGGTCACGGACCTTGTCGTAATACTGATCGTCCGAGACGATCCGCGCGATCAACTGGGCATAGGCGCGCCATTGCGGATCGCCGCGCGAGGCGATCTCCAGATAGGGGGTCAGATAGGCGTCCACGAGGTCGCGAATGGTGACCTCTCCCCGCGCCTTGAGCGCGGCCAGCGCCTCGGTCCGGAGCGCATTCAACGTCTCGGTGCGCCGCGCCAGAACCGTGGCGAACAACTCCTCCTTCGAGCCGCCATGAAAGCCGATTACCCCAAGGGTGACATCGGCCTCTCTGGCGATCTGACGAATCGTGGCCGCGGCAAATCCGGTCGCGGCAAAACAACGCTCCGCAGCATCCAGCACCCGGTCCCGCGTCGCATCCCCACGCGCGAGCCTGCCGTCGGTGGAACGGGAAGGGATAGATTTATCAATCAGTTGCGACAAGCGCTCGACCTCCGGAGGGCAATCTTCTCGCACTGTGGCGGTGTAGGATTGACTTTTTATACGTACGTTCAGATAGTTTGTTTTGAGGAGAGAATGCCGGAGCTAGCCCTTCGGCGCAACTGGGAGGACATCCGATGAAGTTCAACAAGACGTTGGCCAGCGCCACGCTGGCCGCGGCGATGCTCTGCACGCCCTCGCTCCGGGCCGAGGAACTGGAGGTGACCGCCGTCGCGGGCCACCCGCAGGTATTTCTCTGGGTCAAGACCCTGTCGGAGACCTATATTCCCGCAGTGAACGCGGCCCTTGAGGGCAGCGATTTTTCCATCGACTGGACCGAAGCCTATGGCGGCACGCTCGCCAAGGTCGGCGGCGAAATGGAGGCCATGGAGGACGGGCTCGCGCAGGTTGGCATCGTGTCGACCCTGTTTGAACCCTCGCTCCTCAGCCTGCAGAATGTCACCTATGTGACCCCCTTCGGCTCGCCCGACGTCGATCTCGTGCTCTCCACTGTCGATCAGATGCACGAGGAGATTCCCGCGATGCGCAAGCTCTGGGAGGATCTGGACCTCGAATACCTCGGCGGCGGCTTCGGGCTGGAGGATTATCTCCTGATGACCACCTTCCCGGTAAGCCGTGTCGAAGATCTGCAAGGCCGCAAGATCAACGCGCCGGGGCCGGCAGTGAACTGGCTGAAGGACACCGGCGCAGTCGGGGTCGCGGGGAATCTGACCACCTATTACAATGACATCCAGACCGGCGTGGCCGAGGGTGTGATCGTCTTTCCGACCGCCGCCGCGGCAGCCAAGCTGCAAGAAGTTGCGCCCTATGTGACCCGTGTCCATTTCGGCGCCCAGTTTGCAGGCGGCATCGTCGCCAAGAAAAGCTGGTTCGACGATCTCGATCCGGTGGTGCAAACGGCCCTGCGGGACGCAGCCGGCGTCTTTGCCGTCGACTACCGCAAGAGCCTCGACAACCGCGTTGCCGGCGCGTTCAAGGCGATGGAGGACGGTGGCGCCACGATCACCGAACTGCCCGAGGCCGAACGTGTGAAATGGGCCGCTGCCCTGCCCAATATCGCGATGGACTGGGCGGTCGATCTCGATGCCAAAGGCCTGCCGGGAACCGAGGTGCTGACCACCTATATCACCCATCTGAAGGACGCGGGCGTCAGCCTGCCGCGAGACTGGTCGGCGAAATGACACTGGAGACGACCGCCACTGGAGCGCGCGGGCGCCTCGAGCGGATCACCGACGGGGTGATGGGGGCGGCCAATGTCGTGGCCACCCTCTGGATCCTCGGGCTGATGGTGCTGATCGTCGCCGACATCCTCGGCCGCGAGGCGATGGGCCATCCGATCGCGGGCGTGCCGGAAATGGTGAAATACTCCATCGTCGGCATCGTCTTCCTGCAAGTGGCCCATACCCATCGCAAGGGTGAAATGATCCGCTCGGACGGGATCCTGTCCTGGCTCCGGCGTCGCTGGCCCCGGGCGGGGATGACCCTCGACCTGCTGGCACAGCTCTGCGGCGCGGGCTTTGCCCTGACCCTGGCCTGGGCGGTCTGGCCCAAGGCGATGCGCGCCTATGCGCGCGGCGAGATGGAAGGGGTGCAGGGGCATTTCACGCTGCCTGTCTGGCCCTTCCTCTTGCTGATCGTGCTCGGCTCCGTGCTGCTGGCGGCCTCGTTCCTGCTGACCGCCCTCGACACCCTCAACGCAAAGAAGGACGGATGACCATGGATCCCATCCTTGTCGGATACCTGTCGCTCGGCGCGATCACCTTTGCCATCTACGCGGGTCTGCACGTTGCCATCGCTCTGGCCGGCGTCTCGCTCTTCGGGGTCTGGGCAATCACGGGCAAGCTGAAGCTCGCGATGAACTTCGTGGCACTCGCCGCCACAGACAGCATTGCCGAATATACCTTCGGGGTGGTGCCCCTCTTCGTGCTGATGGGCCTCGCCGTCTCCGAAAGCGGCATGGGCCGGGACACATTCGCGGTGATCTCGCGCGGGCTCAAGCGCTGGCGCGGCGGCCTCGGAGTGGCGACCGTGCTGTCAAACGCCGTCTTCGCGGCAATCACCGGCATCTCCATCGCCTCGGCGGCGGTCTTCTCCAAAGTCGCGGTGCCAGAGATGATCCGCGCCGGAACCGACCGCAGCATCGCGGTGGGCGTGGTCGCCGGCTCCTCGGTGCTGGGGATGCTGATCCCGCCGTCACTGCTGTTGATCCTCTTCGCGATCCTCACGGATTCCTCGATCGGCGATCTGTTCGTCGGCGGCGTCGGGCCGGGTCTCCTGCTCACGCTGGCCTATATCCTCTATCTGAGCGGCCTCGGCGCCCTGCGCCCGCAGCTCTTCGAGCGCGTCTCGGCGCCCGAGGAAACCGAGGTGAACGAGCAAACCGCGACCTGGCGCATCCTGCCCGTTCTGGGCCTGGCCGCGCTGGTCTTGTCGGGCATCTACCTTGGCTATTTCACGCCGACCGAGGCTGGCGCTGTCGGCGCCGCCGCCGCCCTCATGATCGGCACCCTGATGCGCCGCATCGGCGCGCGCGCCGCCTGGCGAATTGCGGTACAGACCGGCCATGTGACGGCGGCGGTCTGTTTCCTGATCATCGGCGCCTCGATCTACAGCCGGATGCTGGCCTTCTCCGGCCTGCCGGCCTCCATCACCGAGGCGGCCATCGCCTCCGGTATTGGGCCGACCGGATTTCTCCTGCTTTTCGCGGGACTTCTGGTGCTGCTCGGCACCGTGCTCGACAGCTCCTCGATCATGCTGGTGACGGTGCCGCTTGCCTATCCGGTCATCCAGCAGATGGGTATCGACATCGTCCACTTCGGCCTGATTACCGTGCTCGCGGTCGAAGTCGGCCTCTTGACCCCGCCCCTCGGCCTTTCGGTCTTTGTCGTGCACAGCACGCTCAAGGACACCGGGATCACCTTGGGCGAAGTCTTTCGCGGCGCCGCGCCCTTTGCCCTCCTGATGGCCCTGACGCTGCTGGCTCTGATCTTAGTTCCGCAAATTTCAACCGGCCTTCTCGGCCGTTAACAAAGGAGTTTGACATGCGTCTCATCGACCTGTCCCGACCGCTGGAAAACACCGATTACGCCGACCCTCCGGGGCTTGGTCCAAAGATCACCTATTTCGCGCATCAGGACACCGCCGAGCAGATCCTCGCCTTCTTTCCCGGTGTCTCGCGCGACGACCTGCCCGGAGGCGAGGGTTGGGCGGTGGAGCAGATCACGCTCTCGACCCACAACGGCACCCATCTGGATGCGCCTTACCATTATCATTCCACCATGGATGGCGGGCAGCGGGCGATCACGATCGACGAGGTGCCGCTCGAATGGTGCCTCGGACGTGGCGTGAAGCTCGACTTCCGCGCTCTGCCCGATGGGCATGTGGTCACCCCGGAGGAGGTCGCCGCCGAGTTCGACCGCATCGGCCACGACCTGCAACCGGGCGACATCGTGCTGGTGAATACCGCCGCCGGGGCGCGCTATGGGACGCCAGAATATGTCCCCAGCGGCTGCGGCATCGGGCGGGCCGCCACAAACTGGATGACCGAGCGCGGAATGCGGGTCTGCGGCACCGATGCCTGGAGCTGGGACGCTCCCTTCGTCCACACGGCAAAGAAAGTCGCTGAGACCGGCGATGCCTCGCTGATCTGGGAAGGCCACCGGGCCGGGATGGACCGGGCCTATTGCCACATCGAGAAGCTTGCCAACCTCGAGACGCTGCCCGCAACCGGCTTCGAGGTGCAATGCTTCCCGGTCAAGATCAAGGGCGCCTCTGCCGGCTGGTGTCGCCCTGTCGCCATCATTCGATAACTGAAGGAACCTTCCATGAAACTCGCGACTTTCGACGGTGGCAACGGCCCGCGTCTCGGTGCCCTTGCCGAGGATGCCACAACCCTTGTCTGCCTCTCCTCCACGGGTCTGCCCGAACTTCAATCGATGCAAACTCTGATCGAGGCTGGGGACGCGGGGCTCGACGCCGCCCGCAGTGCCCTGTCAGCAGCGGCCGTGCAGGTGCCACTCTCGGACGTGCGGCTGCTTGCTCCCCTGCCCTGCCCGCCGCAGATCCGCGATGCCTCCACTGCGCCACGTCACATCATGCATGCACCGATCGGTTTCCGTCGCATGGCCGCGGTCCTTGCGGGCGAAGCCGATCCCGGCCCCGCCGAGGGCAGCGTGCCAGACATCTACAAGGCGCAGCCGATCTTTTACATCACCAACCGTTTCAGCGTCGCCGGGCACGAAGACCGGATCGTCTGGCCCGCCTATTCCGATTACATGGATTACGAACTGGAGGTTGCCGTGGTCATTGGCAAGCGCGGTCGCGACATTGCCCGCGATGAGGCTATGGATCACATCTTCGGCTTCACCATCTTCAACGACTTCTCCGCCCGCGATGCGCAGCTGCGCGAGATGCAGGGCCTGCTTGGCCCGGCCAAGGGCAAGAGCTTCGATGCCGGCAATGTCTTTGGTCCCTGGATCGTCACCCGCGATGAGATAGCCGATTATCGCGCGCTGCAGTGCGAGGCCCGGATCAATGGACGGGTGGTGACCGACAGTCGCCTCGGCGAGATGCTGCATGGATTTGAAGAGATGATCGCCTTCATCTCCAATGCCGAAACGCTGCACCCGGGTGAAATCATCGGCGGCGGCACGGTGAATGATGGTTGCGGGCTGGAACGCTTCGAGTTCTTGGCCGACGGCGATGTGGTGGAGCTGACGGTCGAAGGCATCGGCACCCTGCGCAACACCGTGGTGCGGCGGAACTGAGCCTCGCTTTCAAGTGACCGATTGGAATACGGGTCTCGTTCGTTCGGCGAATGAGACCCGCGACTTGAGGTCGAGGCAGGTCGCCAGCAAGGCTCGGCCCGGCGCCAGATCACAGGCGACAGCCCCCTTGGACACCCGACTGATGCGGGTGCATTCATTTACCGACGATCAGAGACCGCCCCACCTTGTCGACGGACAATGAAACGCGCGAGATGCACGGACGAGCGGATCATCGGCATCCCTCCAGGCGAAGCTCTCACCGCTATAGCCATGGGCCCACCCCGCATCGACGATCTCATGCCCTGGTAATTCTCCGCGCGGCGAGGAAAAGCTGAACAGCCGTCACTCAAGGCTTACAGTTCACGGCCCACCAGGCCGAGGGCTGAGCCCGCTTTCCGCGCATGTCCTGGCCCCGAGGCACGTGAGCCACACACCCGCGGCGGAACAATTTGCCCATCGCGCCGCCGCCGCCCCCCCCGCGAGAGCAATAGCGCAGCGGATCCCAGTCGCGCGCCCATCTGCGCCGCCAGGTGAACGGACGCCCGCAGACCGCGCGGATCTTGACGGGCAAGTCCGATCTGCGCCGCGCCTGCACCACTCGACCTGCTGGCTGTTCCAATCCCAGAAGCTGCCGGTATCGGCCGGCGTCAGGCGGTCGATAACCGAAAGCAGCGCTTGGGTTGACTGCTGCGGCGAAATCGTCGGGTGCCGGCCGGCATAAGGCGCGCTCAGCCCGGTCTCGACCGTGCCGGAATGCAGCGCCACGACGATCGCCTCAGGGCGCTTGCGCGCAATCTCGATCGCGGCAACGGCAAGGGCCGCCTTCGGCTGATCGTCCAGCGCCTGATAGGTCCGCGTGTTGGCGACACAGGAGGTCGCCGTGGTCGGCTGGTGAACGCCGGGCAGGATCAGGAACTTGGCCACGTCCTGCAGGCCTTCCTCATAATTGGCCTTGATGTCGCCGCGATCCACGATGTCGATCAGCCCCTTGTCGAGCGCCGAATAGACCCCGAAATCGGCCATCACCGCCGAGGCGAACCCCTCGAACCGCCCCTTGAGTCCGTTCATGTCCGCGATCTTGGTCACACGTTTGACAAGACTTTGGTGGGGCATCCCGTCCCGCCCATGGCCCCAGCCTCGGCCTTGAGGTGCGACAGGCCAGGCGGCCAGGCCTTGGTACTCGTCCGCGAGCGCCTGCCCGAACGATAGCCGCCAACAGGCGCGCCCCCTGCCGAATGACAAGCGGTTCAAATCGCCGGGCAACATGGGCTATGACCCAATCAGGGACGGAAAGCTTCAAGGTGTATGAATGAAGGTGGAGAGCATGGCGGCGGCGCGGGACTGCGAATGGGATGTGGATGGCCTGCGCCTCAAGGGTCTGGCCTGGGGGCCGGAAGACGGGCTGCCGGTGCTGGCGCTGCACGGCTGGATGGACCATGCCGCCAGCTTTCAGGAATTGGGCCCCAGGCTGACCGGCTGCCGGGTTGTCGCGCTCGACCTCAGCGGTCAGGGGCTGAGCGCCCACCGGGCGGCCCACGCGACCTATAATATCTGGGACGACTTGCCGCAGATCGCCGGACTGCTGGATCAGCTCGGATGGCAGGACTGCGTGCTGGTCGCTCATTCCCGTGGCGCCAATATCGCCGCCCTCTTTGCCGCCGCCCAGCCCGAAAGGGTGCGGGCGCTGGTGTCGCTCGACTCGCTGGTGCCGAAACCGACCGAAGACGATTTCGTCAGCACCCTGCGCGCCTTCATCGACCAGACCCGCAAGCAACAGGCCCGCCCGGCCAGGACATTCGCGACCAGGGAAGACTACATTCGTCGCCGCTGCGAACAGGGCAATTCGCGGCAGACCTCCGAGGCGCTGGCGGACCGCGCGCTGGAGACGGCAGAGGACGGGGTTCGCATGCGCGGCGACCCAAGGCTGTTCGCAAGCTCTGCGGTCAAGCTGACCCGAGCGGATGTGGAGGCCGTGCTGCGGTCGATCCAATGCCCGGTTCTGAACATCTGGGCCAAGGATGGGGTGCTGCGGACCCGGCCCGAAACCGCAGCTCTGGCCCGGCTCGGCGCAGAGCTGGTCCAGAGGTACGAAACCCTGGAGCTTGCCGGCGACCACCACTTCCACCTCGACGCCCCTGTCGCGCAGCAGATGGCCCAGGCCATTCTGGACTTCCTCGACCGGCATTCAGGACGATGATCGCGTCACCTCCAAGCGGCTGTTGGCTTCAGCCCCTGACGCATTTCCACGGCGCGCCAGGGGCGGTGTTCTCACCTTTTGGCGGCCCGTGAAGGGGCGGGTTTTACGATTGGTCCCGGCACTATATTCGACGCAGGATCATCACATCGCGCGAGATTGGGGACAGCCCGTCCATCCAAGACAGAAAGTGACCGCAATGTCAGAACCGGACAGAGGCAGCACGTTAAGCCCTGGTCGGATGAGGGAAGCGCGCTGCCGATCTGGCCGGGCGCTTGGGGCCTTGGCTCTTCAGCAAGGTGCGGGCCGATCCTCAGCCGGACCCATGGGTGCGCCCTGCAGGTCGGCGCGGCGGCCCCGGAACTGCCTGTGGGTGCTGCCGCAATTCGCCCTGCCTGCCTGAGCGCAGGCGGGCCAGCGAGCTATCAGACGCCCGGTCCGCGCCCCAGCGCCCCGGCAACCTGATTCCCGGCAACGCCTTGCCAAGGCGCGCGCTTTCAGCAATCTTCCGCGCGATTGCTCAAATTTATGCCGAATATGTCTCCGGGAGGCTTAACCATGATCATTTCACGCCGCGCGGCCCTTTTGGGCGCTGCCGCCATTTCGCTTTGCAAGCCTGCTCTGGCCCAGGGTGCCAACTGGCCGAGCCAGCCCCAACATGTGTTCGTGGGCTTCCCCGCGGGCTCTTCGCCCGACCTTCTGGCGCGGATCGTGACCGAGCCGCTGGCCGACAAGCTGGGCCAACCCATCGTGATCGAGAACAAGCCCGGCGCCGGCGGCGTGATCGGCATTCAGCAGATGCTCAATGCGCAGGATCAAAAGAACACCTTCGCCACCACGATCAACGGCCCGCTGACGACCGCGCCGCGCCTGACGCCGAACCTCGGCTATGACGTCGCCAAGGATATCGCGCCGGTCGCACTGATCGCGACATCGCCGCTGGTGCTTGTCGTCGCCGCCGATTTCCCCGCCGACGATCTCGCGGGCTTCGTGACCGCCGCCGGCAAGGAGCCCGAGGCGCTCGCCTATGGGTCGGTCGGCAAGGGCTCGGGCGCGCACCTGACGGCGGAGCTGTTCTCCGACCGCGCCGGCGTCGAGATGCTGCACGTCCCCTTCACCTCCTATGCCGAGGTCACGACAGCGATCATCGGCCACGAGATCGATTGCGGCTTCATGGCGCCTTCGGCTGCGATGCAATATGTCGAGGTCGGCAAGCTTAAGATCCTCGGCATCACCTCGGAGAAACCCTTCGCGCAGGCCCCCGGCGTGCCGGTCATGGCGGGTCAGGCGGGGCTGCCCGATGACTTCCGGGCCGAACTGTGGAACGCCTTTATCGCCCCCGCCGGTACCGATCCGGCGATCATCGACACGCTCAACACTGACATCAACGCGATCCTTGCGGACGAGACGGTGCAAAACCGGCTGCTGGGCATGGGCTGGCAGGCGGCGGGCGGCTCGCCCGAGGCTCTGAAGCAGCGCATCACTGAGGACACCGAGGTCTGGGGTACCGTGCTCGACCGGATCGACGCGAAAAATTAACCGATGAAGCGCGACATTCCTGATCTGGCGGGTGGCGTCCTTCTGGCCGCCATCGGCCTCTTCGTCACCCTCTACGCGGTGGATCATTACGAGACCGGCTCGCTGCGCCGGATGGGGCCCGGGTTCTTTCCGGCGCTCCTTGGCGGCGTTCTGGCGGCTCTGGGGGTGATGATCGCGCTGCCCGCGCTCGCGCGACGAAGCGAGGTGATCCGAATCGCGTGGAAGGAGTGCCTCGCGGTGCTGGCCGCGATCCTCGTCTTCGCCGCCGGGTTGGACCGCGTCGGACTGGTGCTGGTGACATTGGCCAGCGTGCTGATCGCAACGCTCGCGGCCCCCGACCGACGGATCGGCTGGCGGATCGTACTTGCAGTGGTCGTCACCGCCCTGTCGGTCACGGTGTTCTCCTTCGGATTGAAAATGACCGTCCCGCTCTGGCCGGGACGATGAGAGGCGTTCGACTATGAGCGGTTGGGACGGGTTCCTGCACGGGTTGAGCCTCGCGGCACAACCTGACGTGCTGATCTATTGCATGTTCGGCGTGCTGCTGGGCACCTTTGTCGGGGTGCTGCCCGGCATCGGTGCGATGGCGACAATCTCGCTGCTGTTGCCGATCACCTATTATCTGTCGCCCGAGGCGGCACTGGTGATGCTGGCCGGTGTCTATTACGGCTCGCAATATGGTGGCGCGGTGGCCTCGATCCTGCTGCGCCTGCCCGGCACGCCGCAATCGGCCGTGACCACGCTCGACGGCTACCCCCTGGCGCAACAGGGTCGCGCGGGTGTGGCGCTGTTCACGTCGATGATCTCGAGCTTTTCCGGTTCGATGATCGGGATCTTCGTGCTGATCGTGCTGTCGGGCGCGCTGGCGCGGGCGGCGATCGCCTTCGGCGCCGCCGAATATGCCGCGATGATGATCCTCGGCCTCGTCGCGGCCTCGACGATAGGCGCGCAATACCCGGCCAAGGGGCTGGCAATGGTGGTGCTGGGGCTGATCCTCGGCTGTGTCGGCACCGATGTGAATTCCGGGGTGCAACGGTTCACCTTCGGCCAGACCGAGCTGATGGACGGCGTCAACCTCGTGGCACTGGCGATGGGCCTGTTCGGCGTGGCCGAGGTGATCGCCAACATCCATGTCGCCGAGCGCACCGGCGTGCCGCCCCGCGTCGCGCTGCGCGAGCTTCTGCCCAGCCGGAGCGAGCTACGCCGGATCCCCTTCCCCGCTCTGCGCGGCGCCAGCCTTGGCAGCTTCTTCGGTGCGCTACCCGGCACCGGCTCGACCATTTCGTCCTTCCTCGCCTATGCCGCAGAGCGTCGGATCTCGCGTCATCCCGAGCGGTTCGGCACCGGCGCGATCGAGGGGATCGCGGGGCCCGAGGCGGCCAACAATGCCGCTGCGATCAGCGCCTTCGTGCCGACGCTCGCGCTTGGCATTCCGGGCGATCCGATCATGGCGCTGATGCTGGGCGCGCTGGTCATTCATGGCGTACAGCCCGGCCCGCTGATGCTGGAGGCACGCCCCGACATGTTCTGGGGGCTGATCGCGAGTTTCGGGATCGGCAACTTGCTGCTTCTGATCCTGAACCTGCCGCTGATCGGTATCTGGGTGTCGATGCTGCGCATCCCGTTCCGCTGGCTCTATCCAGCAATCCTGATCTTCGTCTGCCTTGGCGTCTATTCGGTGCGCGGGTCGAGCTTCGACATGTTTGCCGTCGCCCTGATCGGCGTCATCGGCTACGCACTCTCGCTCGCACGGTTCAATCCCGCACTGTTGCTGCTGGGCTTTGTTCTGGGCCCACTTATCGAGACCAATCTGCGCCGCGCCCTGCTGATCGCCCGCGGCGATCCGATGATCTTCCTGCAGCGCCCGCTCGCCGCGGCTTTCATGGTCGCGGCCGGGGGATTGATCATGATGTCGCTGGTGCAGGTGATCCGGCGTCGATCACGCAGTGCGGTTGAGACTTTGCCCTGACATTCGTTCCAAGCATGTGCAGACGCGCCACTGTGCGCTACCGGCGCATCGCTGTCACCATTGCCGCAGATGCACGGTTCTGCTTCTGAGCATCCCTGCCATTCGTGCCTTACGCAGCGAAGGACAGGGATGCGCCCTGAGGCGAAGCGCCGCGCCGACGTTGGCGACATCCTCCCCAACGAGCCCTCCATCCTGCGCCTCATCGGCACCGCGCCGTTCGAGCAGAATGACGAATGGCAGGCAGCCAGCCGCTACATAATGATCAAGGTCTTCTCGCCAATCGACAAAGAGGAGATCGACCCAATTTTCCGCATCACAACAAAAGTCGCCTGATCATGCCCGCAGGCCGTCCGCGAAATTGCACCAGCTTGGCCGATGTGACCCCGACAAGCAAAAAGCTCGAATGAGCATATTTTTCTCTCTCTTTGTCTCACTCCTGTCATGCACGAAGAATATGCCACCAATCAGGAGCATATTCCTGCAGAAGAAACATAAAACGAGAATCTTAATGCTCATTTGAGCAACCTTCGAACGAGACAGATCACCACCCATCGCTCAGCTTGAAGCGCTTACGTTGCCACACTGACGCGGCGGCGAAAGATCACGATTTCCCGGAGAAATACCATGACCGACACGCCGAAGCTTTATGCCCATCGCGGCACGGATCCCTATACGGACAACCAGCACGATTCCTACATGTGGGCGTTCAAATACGGTGCCGATTATGCCGAAACCGATTTCCGCCTGACCAAGGATGGCGAACTCGTCACCCATCACGACGACCTCCCCAAAGGCATCGAGAACATGACGCTCGAGGAGATCCGCCAAGAGGTCCCCGGCATCATTACGCTGGAGGCGCTCATTGACCTGACCAAGCAGATGGAGGCCGAGACCGGCCGTCAGCTTGGCATCCTCGTGGAAACCAAGAGCTCGGGCTATGCGACCTATGACGCCCTGCTCTCGAAGCTTGTGGCGGCGGATTTCGCCGATCCGCAACATATCGTCTTCCAGACCTTCGCGACGGACCACACTGTTCTGCGCGACCTGATGGACAATGTGTACGATGTCGATTTCCCGCTGGTCTGGCTGGGAAGCGTCAATGAGACGACGGTCGCCGATGCGTCCGACCCGAACGGCTCGATGGGGCAGCTGGACGGCATCGCGCCGCAGATGACATCGCTTACCAAGGAATTGGTCGATCTGGCGCATGACGCCGGCCTGAAAGTCAACGGCTGGACCGTGGTCGGGACCGAGGCCGACATCCGCAACGCGCTCGAACTGGGCGTCGATGGCATCATCAACGATCAGACGCAGCACTCCCGCCCGGCACTCGAGAAGCTGCTCAACAACGCGACCGTCACCTACGGCGACGATGGCGACAATGAAATCAATACCGTGGGCGGCAAGGATGTCGTTTACGCGATGTCCGGCAACGATATCGTCCGCGGCGGCGGCTATGATGACGTGCTCTATGGCGACGAAGGCGACGACCTTCTGTTCGGCGGCGCCGGTGACGACGCGCTGGTTGGCGGAGGCGGCGCCGATTTCCTCGACGGCGGCGCAGGCTCCGACACGCTGGACGGTAGCATGGGCAACGACGTCATCGTCGCAACCGGCGACGAGGTCATTTTCGGCAAGGATGCCGGCATAGATCTGGTTTCGCTCGACAGCACAAGCACGATCCTGTTCACCGCTGCCGGGCCGGATGACATCAGCGTCATCAGCGCGGACGGCAACCTGATCATCCGCGTCGGCGACGACGCGCTGGTGCTGCTCGACGGGCTGGACGAGATGCACCAGCCGGCGACCATCACGCTCGCGGATGGCAGCCAACTTACCGGAGCGGAGCTGGCGCTGCTCGCCACTGCGGGCACGGATGCCGAGGTAGCGGCCGCCCTGCCGGACCTGCAGGGCCTTCTGGCCAGCGCTCCGGATCTGGCGATTGCCACGCATTACGAGATCGGCACAGACCTGGTCGCCGAAAGCGGCTTCGAAGAGGGTATCCTCACCTACCCGATCGAGGGCGTCGAAGACGGCGGCACCTATCGCCTAGCCTTTCAGATCGCTGACCTGTCGACGGGCACCGATGGCGTGCGCGTTCTCTGGGGCGGCGAGATCGTCTATGAGGGCGTCCCGTCCGGGGATGGCGACAGCCTGGCCTTCCTCGTCACCGGCGGCGCCGGGGATGGCGCCAATGAACTGATCTTCGAGGGCTACGGCGAGACCTTCGGGGCCTCATTCGAAGCGCTGAAGTTCGTGAAAGTTGCCGATCCTGCGGTCGATACCGAAGGCAATATCGCGCCGGTGTCTCCCGAGGCAGAGCAATCGGTCAGCCTGAGCATCCCGTTCGCGGGCCAGATCGAGGCCACCGACAGCAACGGCGACACTCTGGCGTTCATCCTGGCCGATGGCCCGAGCCACGGCACGCTCGCACTCAATTCCGATGGAAGCTATGAATACACGGCCGACGCGGATTATCTGGGCGCTGATCGGTTCACCTATCTGGTCAATGACGGACACGGCGGCATCATCGAGTCGGCCGTGAACCTGAACGTGGTGTCGAACATCGCGCTCGGCACTGATCTGATCGTGAACGGCAGTTTCGAGGATCTCAGTGAATCCGGCAATTACAACGGCGGTTCCGACTGGGGCTATCGCAACCAGGACGGCCAGATCGCTGGCTGGACCAACGTCAACAACAACCGGATCGAGCAGCACCTGGACAACTACGGTGGCGTCGTAGCCAAGGATGGCGATATCTGGATCGACATGGACCACTCGGTCACCGGCTCGCTCGTGGACCGGATCGGTCAGGACATCGCCGGCGTCGAGGCCGGGGCGACCTACGAGGTGAGCTTCTCGCTCTCGGACTCGGATATCGCTCATGACGACGACGGCGTGATCGTGATGTGGAACGGCGAGGTGATCTTCGACGGCCTCGCGCCGCAGAACACGACCGGCGTCAATCCCGAATGGGAAACCCACACGATCCAGGTGGTCGGAGGGTCCGGTGACGGCTCCAACCGGCTTGAGTTCATCGACAAGGGCGCGACCGACAGCTGGGGCGCGGGCGCCGCGCTGGACGATGTGCACTTCGTCAAGACGGCCGATGCATCTGTCGCGCTCGGCACTGATCTGATCGTGAACGGCAGTTTCGAGGATCTCAGTGAATCCGGCAACTACAACGGCGGATCCGACTGGGGCTATCGCAACCAGGACGGCCAGATTGTCGGCTGGACCAACGTCAACAACAACCGGATCGAGCAACACCTGGACAACTACGGCGGTGTCGTGGCCAAGGATGGCGATATCTGGATCGACATGGACCACTCGGTCACCGGCTCGCTCGTGGACCGGATCGGTCAGGACATCGCCGGCGTCGAGGCCGGGGCGATCTACGAGGTGAGCTTCTCGCTCTCGGACTCGGATGTGCGGCACGATGATGACGGCGTGATCGTGATGTGGAACGGCGAGGTGATCTTTGACGGTCTCGCGCCGCAGAACACCACCGGCGTCAATCCCGAATGGGAAACCCACACGATCAAAGTGGTCGGCGGGTCCGGCGACGGCTCCAACCGGCTTGAGTTCATCGACAAGGGAGAGGCCGACAGCTGGGGCGCGGGCGCCGCGCTGGACGATGTGCACTTCGTCAAGGTCGGCAACGCATCGGGTGAGAACAGCGCGCCGGTCATCGACGGTGATGTCGATCTCGGGGTGGTGACCGAAGACAGCTCGGTAACGCTGACGACAGACCAACTTCTGGCCCGTGCATCCGACATCGACGGCGATGATCTGTCCATCACGGAACTATCCGCGTCGTCGGGGTCCCTCAAGGACAATGGCGATGGCACCTGGGCCTTCACGCCGGAGACCGACGACGACACCGAAGTGACCTTCAGCTTCACCGTGACCGATGGCGTGGAGAGCGTCGCGGCCTCGGCAACCCTGGATATCACGGCAGTCAACGACGCACCGGTCATCGAGGCCGTCGCGCCGCAGACCACCGACGAAGGCATGGCGATCGAGGGTCAGATTGTCGCCTCGGACGTCGACGGCGATACGCTGAGTTATGCCATTGCCGAGGGCAAGGGCGCGGCCAACGGACATGTGGCCATCGACGCATCGGGCAACTGGACCTACACGCCGGATGCCGGCTTCAACGGCGAGGACAGCTTTGCCATCGCGGTTTCGGATGGGACCGAGACGGTCGAGCGGATCATCGACGTGACGGTCAACGGGCTGAACGACACCCCGGAGCTTTCGCAAGCGCTGCGCAGCAACCTTGTCAGCGAAGCGGCCCTGGGCGTGTCCGTCAGCACAGCCTTCGACGTGGATTTCGGCGATGACGGCTTCGGTTCCTCGACCTTCACCGGCGAGCTGACGCTTGCCATGGGCACAGGCGTCGTCGACATCAACGTCGCGGATGGCCCGCAGGTGGTCGAAACCCTGACCTCCGGGGGCGCGCCGGTGACCTTCGCGCTCGAGGATGGCGCGGTCGTTGCCTATGTCGCGGCGGAGGATGGCCGTCAGGATGTCCTGCGTGTCGAGATCGATGGACAGGATGGCGCGGTGACCACCCTGCTGGGTCCGATCGACCATGTCGATGCGAGCTCGGGCAAACCAATTGACCAGATCAACGTCGATGCGACCATAGCTTTTGCCGACGAGGACGGGGACCAGGTCAACGGGGTCGTGCGCTCTTCGATCCAGAACTGGGTCGAGAACATGCGGATGACCGGAACCAGCGGGCGCGACCACCTTGTCGCAGACGCCGGTGACGACGTGCTGAGCGGTCGCGCTGGCAATGACCTGCTCAAAGGGCTTGGCGGCGATGACATGCTGCGGGGCGCCGCGGGAGATGACGTCCTTTTGGGCGGAAACGGCAAGGATGTTCTGATCGGCGGCCTGGGATCCGATCTCCTCAAAGGGGGCAAGGGCGCAGACACCCTCTTCGGCGGCCAGGGGGATGACCTGCTGACCGGCGGCGCCGGCCGCGACACACTGATCGGCGGGCGTGGTGACGACATCCTCACGGGCGGCGGCGGGGCTGACGTCTTCGTCTTTGCAGGCCAGTCAGGTCAGGACATGATCACCGATTTCGAGGTCGGAGTGGATACGCTGGAGCTCAGCGGGTTCGACTCGATCGGGGCCGTGATGGATGCTGCGATCGAAACGGATGGCGGCCTGCTGATCGACCTTGGCGCGAGGGGCAGCATCACTCTGAGCCATGTCAATCACGACGATCTGCTCTGGACAGACATCGTGCTGGCCTGATCCGCCCCATTTGGCAAGATGAGCAAGGCCGCCGCCAGGCGGCCTTGCCTGTTTCGGCACTACGGGAACCCGGCACCGCCAACGCGCCTAAGGCCGGTGCTCGTCCGGGAGCTGAGAAGCTGCCCGAGCGTTGCTCGAATGAAAGAATATCCGACAGCTACCCCGCTTTTTTCTGAGGAAATACCTGCAGATGTAGCAATACTGACATGATAACATGTTCATATGAGAAAGACCCACGTTAGAATGAGCAAAATGGATCGCAAGCAACACATCATGGAGGCCGCACGGCGCAACGGCCAGGTCATGGTTGAAGGCCTGGCTGAGGATCTCGGTGTATCCACGCACACCATTCGACGAGATATCAATCAACTATGTGAAGAATCAAAACTGAGGCGTCTGCGTGGCGGCGCCGTCTACCTGGAAGAACATGTCAATCTTCCCTACCAGGCGCGGGCGGTTCTCAATTTCGACGAGAAAACCGCGATCGCCCAACGTGTTGCCGAGCTGATCCCGGACGGAACCACAATCTTCATTTCAATCGGAACCACGCCGGCCATCGTCGCCGCTGCACTGGCCCAAAAACAGTCATTGACGATCATCACCAACAATCTGAACGCCGCCCTTGCGCTTTCCGAAAATCAGTCGAACCGCATTATTCTGCCGGGCGGCGAACTGCGGCTTCCCGATCGCGACATCCTCGGTCGCGCGGCAGTTGATATCTTCTCGAACTATCGGGCCGATTTCGCGATCTACGGCGTGGGCGGCATCGACATTGATGGCAGCCTCCTCGATTTCAATGTCGCCGAGGTGCAGATGCGCGAGCAGATGCGGATCAACGCCAGGCGTTCAATCCTGGTGGCTGATCGCACCAAGTTCGGCCGGCGGACGGTGGCTGTCGGCGGGACGTTCAACGAGGCGGACATCGCGGTGATCGACGGGCGCCCGGCCCCATCCTTCGAGCCGCTTCTGGCAAGCTATCCAGGTCAGCTGATCCTGGCCATGGAGGAAACCGATGCCTGAGATGCCCTTTGTCGAAGTGCGTGACATCTGGCGGCAGTGGGATGCCCGGGGCGGGGTTTGCGGCATTTCCCTTTCGGTGGAGCGCGGCGAATTCGTTTCGATCCTGGGGCCTTCGGGCTGCGGCAAGTCCACGCTTCTGCGCCTGCTGGCGGGGCTGGACACACCACAGAGCGGCCAGGTCTTCATTGACGGGCGCGACGTCACGCAGGCGACGCCCTCGGAACGCGGCCTGTCCATGGTGTTTCAGAGCTATGCGCTCTTCCCGCATCTGACCGTCCGCGAGAACATCCTGTTCGGCATGAAGGTCCGCCGTGTCCCCTCGGATGAACAGAAACGACGGCTGGCCGAGGCGGTGACGATGACAGGGCTCGACGGGCTCGAGGACCGCAAACCGCGCGCCCTGTCGGGCGGGCAAAGACAACGCGTGGCCCTCGCGCGGGCGGTGGTCGCGGGCCATCCGCTGTGTCTGATGGACGAGCCGTTGTCGAACCTCGATGCCAAATTGCGCAACTCGGTCCGCCGGGACATCAAGGCGCTGCAGAAACGGCTTGGACTGACCGTGATCTACGTGACCCACGACCAGTCAGAAGCGATGAGCCTGTCGGACAAAGTCGTGCTGCTGAAGGCCGGTGCGGTGCAGCAGGCCGGCCCGCCCGAGCAGCTTTACGACCGCCCCGCAACGCCTTTTGTGGCCGAGTTCATCGGCGACCCGCCGATGGCCCTGATCGCGGGCGAAGCTGTGGGCCTTGAGGCCGGAAGCCAGGTGGGGATCCGGCTCCAGAGCATCGGCTCCGCCCCAGAGCCCGAGGCGGACCTGATCGCGCGAGTCGAGACCTGCGAATTCCTCGGGTCCGAAACGCATGTGGTGCTGAGCCATCCCCAGGCACGCGGCTTGGGTCTGATCCTTCCCGGCCGCCACAGATTGACGGAAGGGGTGGCCATGGGTCTGCGCCTTCCACAGGAACATCGGGTGCTCTTCGCCGCGTCCGGCGGCGAAGAGCACCCATAGCAGAATTGCAGGGCGCCCGATCGGCCAATCAGGCCCTGCAATAGTCGAGAGACCACAGACCGACATCATCAGAAGAGGACATCCGATGACCCGTCACGTTTCCGCCGCGGCAATCCTTGCTGCCGGCCTGTTCGCCGTCAACCCTGCGTTGGCAGAAACCGAACTGACCATGTATTACCCGATCTCTGTCGGCGGCCCGCTGACCGCGGTCGTCGACGGCATGGTTGCCGAATTCGAGGAGGCCAACCCGGACATTTCCGTCAACGCCATCTATGCCGGCAACTATGACGACACCCGCATCAAGGCCCTCGCCGCGCTGAACGCGGGGGAACCCGCGCAGCTGGCCGTCTTGTTCTCGATCGACGCCTACGACCTGATCGAACAGGACGTGATCGTGCCCTTCGACGATTACATCCAGGGCGACGAAGGCCAAGCCTGGCTTGGCAGCTTTTACCCGGGCCTGATGGCCAACGGCCAGATCGAGGGCAAGACCTGGGGCATCCCGTTCCAGCGCTCGACCATCGTCGCCTATTACAACAAGGACATGTTCCGCGAAGCCGGGCTGGATCCCGACCATGCGCCCGCAACCTGGGACGAGATGGTCGAGATGGGCAAGGCGCTCACCAATGACGATCACTTCGGACTGATGATCCCCTCGACCGGCTATCCCTACTGGATGTTCCAGGCCCTGGCGATCCAGAACGGCATCGAGCTGATGTCGGGTGATGGGCTGAAGACCTTCTTCAACGATCCTCGGGCCGTCGAGGCGCTGGAATTCTGGACATCGCTGTCAACCGAGCAGGGTATCATGCCGAAGGGCACCGTCGAATGGGGCACGCTGCGCCAGGCCTTCCTGGAAGGCAAGACCGCGATGATGTGGCACACCACCGGCAACCTGACCGCCGTCAAGGACAATGCGACCTTCGATTTCGGCGTCTCGACCCTGCCCGCCAACGTGCAGCCCGGCTCGCCCACCGGCGGCGGCAACTTCTACCTCTTCAAGAACTCAACCGACGAGGAAAAGGCCGCCGCGCTCAAGCTGATCCAGTTCATGACCTCGCCGGAAAAGGCCGCCGAATGGTCCATCGCCACCGGCTACATGGGCGTCTCGCCGGCCGCCTACGAGACGGACGCGCTCAAGGCCTATGCCAAGGAATTCCCGCCGGCGCTTGTTGCCCGCGACCAGCTTGAATCCGCGATCGCCGAGTTCTCGACCTTCGAAACCGCACGGGTCCGCGACGGGCTCAACAACGCGGTCCAGGCGGCCCTGACCGGCACCAAGTCGGCGGCAGACGCGCTGAACGAAGCACAGACCTCGGCCGAAGGGCTGCTGAGCGCCTATCGCTAATCTCCTGCCCCCGTCACCACGGTCCGCGCCGACCTCGGCGCGGATATCTTCCGAAAGGGTCCGTCATGGCAAGCGCGTCAACATCCCGTCGCAAGCGACAGGCCATCCATGGATGGCTGCTTTTGTCCCCGGCGCTTGTCCTGATGAGCACCTTCGCCTTCTACCCGTCCCTCGCCACACTCTGGGCCAGCTTCTTCTCACGCGGGACCCGCCGCCGCCCTTCCGAGTTCATTGGCCTGGGAAATTACCAGTCACTCTTCGATGATCCGACCTTCTGGCTGGTGGTAAAGAACAACCTCGCCTATGCCGCCGTCACCATCCCGGTCTCGATGGGCATCGCGCTGATGATGGCGCTCTGGGCAAATGCGAAGATCCCGGGAACCTCCTTTCTCAGGACCGCCTATTTCACCCCCACCGTGCTGCCGATGATCGCCGCCGCCAATATCTGGCTGTTCTTCTATACCCCTGACATCGGCGTGCTCGACCAGCTGCTGGGCGTCTTCGGACTGAGCAGCATGAACTGGCTCGGCCGGCCCGAAACCGCGCTCTGGGCCGTCTGCATCGTGACAATCTGGAAGGAGGCGGGCTTTTTCATGATCTTCTACCTCGCGGCCCTGCAGACCATTCCTCCCGAGCTCAAGGAGGCCGCCGACATCGAGGGTGCAAGCCGCGCGACCTATACCCGGCGCATCGTCCTGCCGCTCCTGATGCCGACGACGCTCTTCATCCTGGTCAATGCGCTGATCAACTCGGTCAAGCTGATCGACCACCTTTTCATCCTGACCAAGGGCGGACCGTCGGACGCCAGCAAGCTGATCCTCTACTACATCTGGGAACTCTCGTTCGCCTATTTCGACAGCCCCATGGCCTCGGCGGCGACGGCGCTGATCCTGATCGTTCTGGGTATCGTCGCGGCCCTGCAATTCGGTCTCCTGGACAGAAGGACCCATTACCAATGAGCCGTTTCGCCGACCGTATAGAGGCGGTGATGGCCTTCTTGCTGGCCCTCATCTGGATCGCGCCCCTGTTCTTCGTCTTCTGGGCGGCCATTCACACCACCAGCGACGCGGTGAACTTTCGCCTGTCGGCACCGCTGGTGGCCGACAATTTCCTCAGCGCCTGGAGCGGGGCGCCCTGGCCACGTTACTTCCTGAATACCTTCGTGCTGGTCACGCTGATCCTGCTGGGGCAGGTCACCCTGTGCACCCTGGCCGGCTTCGCCTTTGCGCAGGTGGAATTCCGGGGCAAGAACATCGTCTTCACGCTGATCCTTCTGCAGCTCTTCATCTTGCCTGAAGTGTTGATCGTGAAGAATTACGCCATCGCGGCCGGGCTGGGCCTGACCGATACGCTTGCGGGGATCGGCCTGCCTTACATGTCCTCGGCCTTTGGCATCTTCCTGATGCGGCAGGCCTTCAAGGGTGTCCCAAAAGAACTGGATGAGGCTGCCCGCGTCGAAGGCTGTTCCTTGGCGGGTGTTCTCTGGCGGGTCTACGTTCCAGCTGCTCGACCGACCTATATCGCCTATGCGCTCGTGTCGGTGTCGACCCACTGGAACAACTTCCTCTGGCCGCTTGTCGTGACCAACACCGAAAAGGCGCGCCCACTGACCGTAGGCCTTTCGCTATTCGGTGCGCCCGAGAGCGGGGTCGACATCTCGGTCATCTCCGCCGCAACCACTATGGTCATCGCGCCATTGCTTATCCTGTTCGTCGCGTTCCAGCGCCAGTTTGTCCAGGCGTTCCTCACCGCCGGCATCAAGTAAGATCGTCTTTGAGAACTGACCTGCTGGTCGTGTTTCTGAAGTGGTGGAAATTTGAAGGTGGCGTAATCTCCCGGGCAACTGACTGAGCTGCTGCCGGTTTGGTGGATACAGGGTTAAGTTTGCATAGCTCGGGCCTCGAAGGCCCTAGACTCAGGACTCATAGCCAGTAGATGACGATAGCGGCGAGAGCGATGGCCGAGAGGAAGACCTTGGGGCACCTGTCGTATCGCGTGGCCACCCGCCGCCAGTCCTTGAGCCTGCCGAACATGATCTCGATGCGATTGCGCCGCTTGTATCGGCGCTTGTCGTATTTCACCGGCGCCTTCCGTTGTTTCCGGCCGGGGATGCAGGCGCGTATCCCCTTGTCTTGTAACGCTTCCCGGAACCAGTCGGCGTCGTAGCCGCGATCACCGAGCAGCCAATCGACATTCGGCAGACTGTCGCAAAGAGCCCGTGCGCCGATGTAGTCGCTCACCTGCCCGGCAGTGACGAACAGGTTGAGTGGACGTCCCTGGCTGTCGCAGATGGCGTGCAATTTCGTGTTCATGCCGCCCTTGGTCCGTCCGATCAGGCGACCGCGCCCCCCTTTTTGACGCCCAGACTGGACGCCGTGCGGTGAGCCTTCAGGTAGGTGGCGTCGATCATCACGGTCTTCTTCTCGCCGTGCTCGGCAACCAGTCCCACCATCATCTTCGCGAAGATGCCCTTGTCGCTCCACCGCTTCCAGCGATTGTAGAGTGTCTTGTGGGGGCCGTATGCGGCAGGCGCATCGCGCCACCGCAAGCCGTTACGATTTATGAAGATAATCCCACTCAACACGCGCCGGTCATCGACGCGCGGCTTGCCGTGGGACTTCGGGAAGTAGGGCTCCAGACGCGCCATCTGCGCATCACTCAGCCAGAAGAGATCAGACATATCACCGCTCTGTTTGGGTGCGGTGAATCATGCCCTTCGGCTCAAATCAATGGGTCCTGAGCCTAGAAGGAGGTAGACTCCTGAAAAGCGCAGTTTTTGAATGCGCTGAAGCAGGCGAAATCTCGGTTAGCGGCGATCATGCAAATGTATATTCGAATGATGTAGTTCGAATGCCTTGAAAAAGTTAAGGGCGCGGAATATCCGCGCCCATTAACCTTTGTCTGTTACTTCATCCCTAGCGCGTTGGTCACCTATGTGACCCTGTCTTTCCAAGAGGTCAGCTCGAAGCCTAATGTCCGGAAAAATGGCTGTCGCCAGCTAGCAACTTACTCCTGATATGGAGCACTCAAAGCGCCCACCCTTACGGATGAGAGACTTGAGAGGTTAGGATTACAGACTCATCTCGATACAGTCACAAACTGTGAACGCTTCAGAGCAGTTAGTCAAGCTCGCCTCCAACATACCTGACAAACGTTAAGGGAACATCTAAGTTCCCAAGATTCCGACGAGCGCACCACGTGCCGCCCAACAGGGGTAGTAGGCTCGCTCCAGGGGATGAGCCCCGCAAGCCGTTTCTCGGGCCGAAAAATGGTGTGTCAGACTTCGGTCGCTTTGGCAACTTAGGATAACTCGCTCTTGCTGCTGCTGGCCGCTTCAAAAACTTGGTATGGCTACTCTGTCTGTAGACCGCGCTTGCACGCCTCAATGGAGTTGCGGGCGACTTGCTAAAGCCTCCGCCTTGGTAATCATGCGGGACACATGGCGCAGATTGAGCTCATGCGCCTCAGCAACCTGGTCGATCACCTCGAAGATCGCCGCCAGGGCAGCATCAGACAGCCCCCGTCTTGCGCCCTCGCGCTCCGCGAAGGAGATGAGATCCCCCTTGCCGGGGCCGGCAAGGCGCAGGATGTCCAAGCGGCTCAGGAACGGGGCCGGAAGCGTCCTCAGGCTGTTCGAGGTCAGGACCCAGCTGATCCAGGACATGTCGAACCCGACCTGGTAGTAGGGGCATTTCCAAGCCACGGCAGACGAGCGTTCCAGCAGCGGTAGCAGCCCCTCAGCCAAGCCGTAGGCCTGCCCCTTGGTCGAGGTCGGCGTTCCGGCCTTCTCGATCTCGTCTATCACCACGATCGGGTTCGCGCAGAGGCTCTGCACGATGGTTTGCAGAGGCCGGCCTGGGAAGGCCGACCCCCAGCCGCGTTGCGAGCCGTTGACAACGAAGGAGGCCTGCTCCGCGGTTCCCTCGATGCCACAGCGCGGCACCCCGAGATGGCGCCCGAGTTCGCGCGACCACACGCTCTTGCCGATCCCCGGCGGGCCATCGAGCAGCACGGGCGGCAGCCGGAATCCGGGCTCCCCCACCCGTACCGAGCGGCGCATCGCTTTCCAGAGGAAGTCAGTGGCCGCCGCCATCCAGGGCATCTCGGCATGAATGGCAGCGGCGATCTCATCGGCACGGTGCTCGCTGGCAATGCCGACCAGATCCGCCCCGCCACGGAACGCCTCGAGCGCGCGCCGGTCATCCGCGCTGAGATGGCTGAGCCCGGAAGCCTTGGCGCGCGCGCCCATTATCCGGCGCGCACGGCGCAGCACCCTGTTGCGGTCCTTTTCCGAGAGCGGCACGGCGATGAGGTCCTCGTTCCAGCGCAACTCGTCTTCAAAGTCTCCCGGAACTTTCGGGGACACCCCATCCTGAAGGGCGCGGAGCTTGCGCAGGTGCCACTCGAAGCGGCGCTTGAGCGCAAACTCGTTCTCGTCGGGATCCGCGAAGCGGGCATCGATGAACTTGATCTTCGTCATGGAGGTCCTTTCAGGCGCGTTGCGCCATGCCCTCGGACAGAGGTTCTGCAGGAGGGGGATGTTGGAAAGAACCCGGCCGGATTGGCCCTGAGGGATGCCGAAAGCGCGGCTGGCCGTCAACGCCGCCCACCAGGGTGGAGCGCTCCGACGGCGCACCAAAGGCCGCAAATCCGACGGACAGGCAAGCCATTGAAATAAAAAGAAACCACCGACTGCGATGCAGCCGATGGTCATTAATCCTGTGCCGGAATGGACAAATCACCCCGGAAATGGACAAGATTTAGTGGGTCCTACATCTGACTATTGTGGTTCAGACACTCACCCGCATTTCGAATAGCCGCAGCTGGCGCAGGTCATGCAGCCTTCGATCATGCGCATGTCGTATTGGCCGCAGCTCGGGCAGGCCTTGCCGCGCGGGGCGTCGAGGTTGACGACGGCCGCCTTGGGATCGCTCTTCAGCCCCATGCCCTCGCCTTCCAGAAAGCCGGTCACAACCATATGCCGTTCGATCACCCCGCCGATCGCCGCCAGCATCGAGGGGATGTATTTGCCCTGCACCCAGGCGCCGCCGCGCGGGTCGAAGACCGCCTTCAGCTCCTCGACCACAAAGCTCACATCGCCGCCGCGGCGGAACACGGCCGAGATCATCCGCGTCAGCGCCACGGTCCAGGCGTAATGCTCCATGTTCTTCGAGTTGATGAAGACCTCGAAAGGCCGGCGCCGGCCGGCGATGACGATATCGTTGAGGGTGATATAGAGCGCGTGTTCGCTGTCGGGCCATTTCAGCTTGTAGGTATGGCCTTCCAGCGCCTGCGGCCGGTCAAGCGGTTCGGACATATAGACCACCTCGGCCCCCGCCTCGGTGACGCCGGCGCCCTTGGCCTGCGCCTCGCCCGGAGCGGTATCGGATGTCTCCGACACGCTGAGGACCGAGCCGGTCACGTCGTTCGGCCGATAGGTGGTGCAGCCCTTGCAGCCGGTTTCATAGGCCTGCATGTAGACGTCCTTGAAGGCGTCGAAGCTGATATCCTCGGGGCAGTTGATGGTCTTCGAGATCGAGCTGTCGATCCATTTCTGCGCCGCTGCCTGCATCTTGACGTGATCAGAGGGCGCCAGCGTCTGGGCGTTGACGAAATAGTCGGGCAGCTCCACATCGCCCTTCAGGTCGCGCCACATCTGCACCGCGTAATCGACCACCTCTTCCTCGGTCCGGCTGCCGTCCTTCTGCAGCACCTTGCGGGTATAGGCATAGGCGAAGACCGGCTCGATCCCGCTCGACACGTTGCCGGCATAGAGGCTGATGGTCCCGGTCGGCGCGATCGAGGTCAAAAGCGCATTGCGGATGCCATGTTCGGCGATGGCGGCGCGCACGTCTTCATCCATATGGGTCAGCGAGCCGCTGGCCAGGTATTTCTCGGCATCGAACAGCGGAAAGGCGCCCTTCTCCTTCGCCAGCTCGACAGAGGCGAGATAGGAGGCGCGCGCGATCTGATGCAGCCATTCCTCGGTCTGCGCCGCCGCCTCGTCCGAACCATAGCGCAGCCCCAGCATCAACAACGCATCGGCAAGGCCGGTGACCCCCAGACCGATCCGCCGCTTGGCCTGCGCCTCGGCCGCCTGCTGCGGCAGCGGGAATTTCGACACATCGACGACGTTGTCCATCATCCGCACCGCCACGGCGACCAGATCGCCGAGCGCCTCGAGATCGAGCGCCGCCTTGGCCCCGAAGGAATCGGAGACCAGCCGCGCCAGGTTGATCGAGCCCAGCAGGCAGGCGCCATAGGGCGGCAGCGGCTGCTCCCCACAGGGGTTGGTGGCGGCGATGGTCTCGCAATAGGCAAGGTTGTTCATCTTGTTGATGCGGTCGATGAAGATCACACCCGGCTCGGCATAATCATAGGTCGCCCGCATGATCCTGTTCCACAGATCGCGCGCCTTCAGGGTCTGATAGACCTTGCCGCCGAACTGCAGCTCCCACGAGCCATCGGCCTTGACCGCCTCCATGAAGGCATCCGTCACCAGCACCGACAGGTTGAACATCCGCAGCCGCGCCGCATCCTGCTTGGCGGTGATGAACTGTTCGATATCCGGATGATCGCACCGCATCGTCGCCATCATGGCGCCGCGCCGGCTGCCCGCCGACATGATGGTGCGGCACATCGCATCCCAGACGTCCATGAAGGACAGCGGGCCAGAGGCATCCGCCGCCACCCCCTTCACCTCGGCGCCGCGCGGCCGGATGGTCGAGAAGTCATAGCCGATGCCGCCGCCCTGCTGCATGGTCAGCGCCGCCTCCTTCAGCATGTCGAAGATGCCCGACATCGAATCGGGCACCGTCCCCATGACGAAACAGTTGAACAGCGTCACCTCGCGCGCGGTGCCGGCGCCGGCGGTGATGCGACCGGCGGGCAGATACTTGAAATCCTCCAGCGCCTCGAAGAACCGCTGCTCCCACAGCTCGGGGTCCTGTTCGACCCGCGCCAGATCGCGGGCGATCCGGCGCCAGCTATCCTCGACAGTGACGTCGATCGGCTCCCCATCGGCGGATTTGAAGCGATATTTCATATCCCAAATCTGTTCAGCGATTGGGGCGGCGAAACGGGTCATGGCGGCAGTCCTTGGCAGAGGTCTTTTCAGAGGCGAGGAAACCCAAGATACAACATCCCCACTGGGAATCATAACGCTGAGAACCTTCGCGGTGCCGCGCAATGACATCCAATCGCGGGGAAGGAAACCCACAACAGTTTGAAGTCTTGAGTTGAGAGACTACAATATGCAGACAAGCAAAGGAAAGACTCACTTGGGCGACAGCATCAATCTCATCAAGCTTTGCGTGGGTGCCGAACAGGTGCAGGATCTGCTGGACTGGCAGGCCGAAACCCGTCTGCGCTGGCCTGACGGGCTGCCGCGCCACATCACCCGCATGTGGCCGAAACGTGAGGCGGAACTGTTGAACGGCGGCTCGCTCTACTGGGTCTTCAAGGGCGAGGTCCTGGCGCGCCAGCGCGTCCTGCGACTGGAGGAAGCCCAGGGCGCCGACGGCATCCTGCGCTGCGCCATCGTGCTCGACCCCGAGGTCGTCCTCACCCGCGCTGCGCCGCGCCGCCCGTTCCAGGGCTGGCGCTATCTCAAACCGGAAGAGGCCCCGGCCGATCTGCCCTCCGGCCATCAGACCGAAGACGAGCTGCCCGAAGCGCTCAGCCGCGCGCTGGCCGAGATCGGCGTACTCTGAGCTGACGCCCCATGCAAAGGGGGCTCTGCCCCCGCCGCGCCTCGCGGCGCGCCTCCCCCGGGATATTTTCAGCTAGAAAAAGGCAGCGAGGAGTCGGCCCTCTTCCCTCCTGACGGAGAGACAGATGAACGACGCCAGCCCCGCGGCCGCGCCTTTTTCTAGCCTGAAATATCCCGGGGGGGGCGGCCGCAGGCCGTGGGGGGCAGAGCCCCCCTGCCCCAGACCTTAGTGATCGACGCGGCGCAGGAATTCCGCCATCACCGCCTGATCGGCCCCCGCACAGGGGGCGGCGCGGCTGCGCCAGAGCGTCGCCTGCGATTTCAGCACCAATCCGTCGCTGAGGATCTTCAGGTGATTCGCCCGCAGCGTCTCGCCGGTGGAAGTGATATCGGCGATCGCCTCGGCGGTTTCGTTCTTCACCGTGCCCTCTGTCGCGCCCTGGCTATCGACCAGCTGATAATCGGCGACGCCCGCGTCCATCAGGAACTCCCGCACCAGCCGGTGGTACTTGGTGGCGATCCTCAGCCGGAAACCATGCTCCGCCCGGAAGGCGGCGGCAGCGGCATCGAGATCGTCGAGCGTATCGACATCCACCCAGCATTTCGGCACCGCGAGGATCAGGTCGGCCTGGCCGAAGCCCAGGGGCGCGATCTCCTCGACCTGCTGTTCCCAGCGCGGCAACTTGTCGTGCACCAGATCGGTGCCGGTGACGCCGAAATGGACCCGTCCCGCCGCCAGTTCGCGCGGGATTTCCCCGGCCGAGAGCAGCACCAGAGAGACGCCCTCAATCCCCTCGACAGCGCCGGAATATTCGCGATCAGACCCGGTGCGGGTCAGCTGGATGCCATGACGTTCGAACCATTCGAAGGTCTTGTCCATCAGCCGCCCCTTGGACGGCACGCCCAGTTTCAGCGTCATTCCCCGCCCTCCCGCAGCGCCAGCATCAGCCCGGGGCGCAACACGCCGCCGACGGCCGGAATTTCCGCCCCATCCCCCAGCGCCCGGGTCAGCGCGTCATAGCGCCCGCCAGAGGCCACCGGCGGCAGGTCGGCCCGCCCCGCAGCATAGAAACCGAAGACGAAGCCATCGTAATATTCCATCGAGGTCCGCCCATAGCTCGCTTCGAACTCAAGGCTCTCGACATCGACGCCGCGCGCCGCCAGAGCCGCGATCCGCGCCTCGAGCCGGTCGAGCGCCGGGGTGATCTGTGGCAGATCCACAGCCACGTCGCGCAGCCGCTCCAGCGCGAAGGGCAGCGTTTCCCGCACCGCCAACAGCGCCTCGAGCGCGGTCAGCTCGTGCTTCGAGATCGGCCCGGCCGCCGCATCCGCCTTGAGCGCGGCGATCCGTGCGGCGATCTCGGCGCGACCGCGCCGGCCGATCACCGGCCCCGCCGCGGCGAAGGGATCGGCCTCGGCCAGAAGGGTGGCGCGGGTCGCCGGCACCGGGGTGCGCCCGGCATAGCGGTCAAGCAGCGCGCGGAACCGCCGCGGCCGCCAGATGTGTCGCATCAGCGCGGCCTTGCGCGCCTCGGTGGTGTTCAGCCCAGCCACCGCCGCCGTCAGGATACCGATATCCCCGGTCGCCGCCCGCAGATGCAGCCCCGAGAGCGCCCCGGCGATCAGGGTGAAGACCTCGGCATCCGCCGCCGCGGGATCGTTGCGGTCGAAGACCTCATACCCCACCTGGATATATTCGTTGGCGCGATCCGGATCATGCTCCTGCCGCCGGAACACCTCGCCGGCATAGGTATAGCGTGCCGGCTCCGCCCCATGGCTCATGTGCATCTGCACCACCGGCACGGTGAAGTCGGGGCGCAGCATCTGCTCGCCCCGCAACGCGTCCGAGGTGACATAGGCGCGCCCGCGGATATCCTCGCCATAAAGGTCGAGGAGCAGTTCCGCCGGCTGCAGCACCGGAGTTTCGACCGGCAGCGCGCCGGCCTGTTCGAAATAGGCGCGCAACTCGGCCGCGCGCGCCAGCGTTCTGGCACGGTCCTCCATCAACTCAGCCCATCCAGATCATGCGCCGCAAGAATCTCGCGGACCTTGGCGACCAGATCGCCGCGCGCCACCTCGAACTGGCTCGGGCGTTCCTTCCATTCCTCCAGCGTCGCGCTCTCGGCGATCTGCGCGCCGAGGATCAGGTCCTTGACCTGAACGATGCCGGCGGCCTTTTCATCACCGCCCTCGATGATGGCGACGGGAGACTTGCGCCGGTCAGCGTATTTGAGCTGGTTGCCGAAGTTCTTCGGGTTGCCCAGATAGACCTCGGCCCGGATGCCGGCCTGGCGCAGGTCGGTCACCATGGCCTGATAATCGGCCATGCGGTCACGATCCATCACCGTCACCACCACCGGGCCCACGTCATGGGCGGTCACCCGACCCTTTTCGCGCAACGCCGCCAACAGCCGGTCGACACCGATTGAGACGCCGACCGCCGGCACTTCCTGGCCGGTGAAGCGTTTCACCAGACCGTCATAGCGACCGCCGCCCGCGACCGAGCCGAACTGCCGCTTGCGGCCCTTCTCGTCGAGGATTTCAAAGGTCAGCTCGGCCTCGAACACCGGGCCGGTGTAATAGCCCAGGCCCCGCACGACCGAGGGGTCGATCACGATCCGGTCGGCACCATAGCCGCCGGCGGCCAGCAGATCGGCGATCTGCGCCAGCTCGTCCACGCCCTCGGCCCCGATGGTGCTGTCGCCCACCGCGGCGCGCAGATTGGCCAGCGTCTCGCCCGCATCCGCCCCCTTGGAGGTCAGGAAGGCGATCACCGGCTCGGCCTGCGCCTCGCTGAGACCCACCCCGTCGATATAGGCGCCGGAGGCATCGAGCCGCCCCTTGCCAAGCAGTTCGCGCACGCCGGCCTCACCGACCTTGTCGAACTTGTCGATGGTGCGCAGGACATCGGCCGCCTGGCCTTCGTCGGTCACGCCCATCGCCTCGAGCACGCCGTTCAGGACCTTGCGGTTGTTGACCCGCACCAGATAGTCGCCGCGTGCGATACCGACCTCTTCCAGCGTATCCGCCAGCATGGCGCAGATCTCGGCATCTGCCGCCATCGAGGCGGTGCCGACGGTATCGGCATCACATTGATAGAACTGGCGATACCGCCCCGGCCCCGGCTTTTCGTTGCGCCAGACCGGCCCCATCGCAAAGCGGCGATAGGGGGTCGGCAGATCGTTGCGGTGCTGGGCATAGACCCGGGCCAGCGGCGCCGTCAGGTCATAGCGCAGCGCCAGCCAATCGCCCTTGTCGTCCTCGTCGACCTCCTGCCAGGCAAAGACGCCCTCGTTGGGTCGGTCGACATCGGGCAGGAACTTGCCCAGGGCCTCGACCGTCTCCACCGCGCTGCTCTCCAGCGCATCGAAGCCATAGCGATGGTAGACCCCGGCGATCTTGCGCAGCATCTCGGTTCGCTGAGTGACCTCGGCACCGAAATAGTCACGGAACCCTTTCGGCGTCTCGGCCTTGGGGCGTGGGGTTTTCTTGGGCTTGGCCATCGCGGGCTCCTGCACAATAGATGTCGCGGCGGGGTCTATCCCATGCCCCCCCGGGGAGCAAGGCGGGCACGGCCTCGGCAAGCGGCTCTGGCCGCCATTTCCCGCGGTTTTCGTCCGGGGAAATGCCCCTCGCCCCCGTCGGAGCTGCACGAGAGCATCCCTTACAGCGCTGAGAGACGCGTTTCGGCGCGCAAGCCGGCCGGTCGGCCCCCTGCCTCAGAGCGAAGAGAAATCTCCACCCCGCCCCCTGCCCGAGGCGAACCGCGCCGCCCCGGCGCGTCCCTCGGCGGCGAAGATCGAGGCCGACACCCACTCGCGCCGCAGCGCTGCGGCCAGATCGGCCGGCGACATCCGCGCCGACAGATGATCCGCCTGCAGGCAGCCCTGCGGAAACCGCGCCAAATCCCAAGCCAGTGCCCTCGCCTGTTCCAGCGCCCGCCCCTCCGGCACCACCCGGCTGGCAAACCCCATCGCCCCGGCCTCTGCCGCCGCCACCGGCCGGCCGGTCAGGATCAGATCATTGGCCCGCCCCTGCCCCAGGAGCCGCGGCAACCGCACGGTGCCACCGTCGATCAGCGGCACGCCCCAGCGGCGGCAAAAGACCCCGGTGATGGCAGTCTCGGCCATGACCCGAAGATCGCACCATGCGGCAAGCTCCATCCCCCCGGCGACGGCGTGACCTTCGATCGCGGCGATCACCGGCTTTTTCAGCATCAGCCGCGACGGCCCCATCGGCCCGGGGATCGGATCAGCAGCCGGATCGGACCAGCCGGCCGGAATATCCAGCTCGGCGATCCAGCCATCCGCCGCGCCGGAGCCCGCGGACTTCAGATCGAAGCCGGCGCAGAAGGCGCCCCCGGTTCCGGTCAGGATGGCAACCGACAGCGTTTCATCCGCATCAAAGTCGAGAAACGCCTGAAACAGCGCCCGCGCCGTCTCGGGGTCGACCGCATTCTTTGCCTGCGACCGGTCGATGGCGATCACCCGCACCGGCCCTTCGGTTTCAACGACAATCCCCATTCTCGTGCCTCCCTCTCTCCCTTGCCTCAGCCTGCCTCCGCCCATACCCCCAGGCAAGCACCCTGCCAACTGACGTTGCGCCCGAAGCCTTGCTGGCCTATCTCGGAGCCACCGCAACCCGAAGGAGGTGCCGATGCAGCCTATCGAGGAAAAGCTCGCCCATCTGATCCGCACCGTCGAGGATCTGAGCGAGATCGTCGCGCGCCAGCAGGCCGAGGTCGACAAGCTGAGCCGCAGGGTGCAGATGCTGATGGAGCGCGAGGCCCAGCGCGAGGCCGAAGGCTCGGGCGGGGTCATCTACGGCGACGAACGCCCGCCGCATTACTGATCCCGCAGTCCCGATATCGCGCCCGATGTCGCGTGATGAAGGGGGCTCTGCCCCCGCCGCGCTTGCGCGCGCCTCCCCCGGGATATTTTGACCAGATCGAAGACACGAACCTCGGCCCCCGGTGCCGGGCTATGTTCTCCGGAGGCGTCTCTGGCCGCACCCTGCCTTCGATCTGGCAAAAATATCCTCGGGGGTGAATTGGCCCGAAGGGACAAGAGGGGGCAGACAGCCCCCTCCCCCGGCCTGATGCGTCAGAGCTCCTCGACCGACATCACCCCGTCGATGCTCTTCAACGCCCCCTTGATCTGCGGGGTCAGCACGAATTCCTGGCCCAGGTCCATCTCCACCTCGCCCGGCAGGGCAGGATCCATCAGGCAGAGCTGCACAGGCCCCTTGGTCGCGGTCCCACGGGCCGCCGCCTGGGCATCCTCCAGGATCGTCGCCACCATCTCGATCGCGCCGGGGCTTTCCAGAAACACCCGGAACCCGGTGACCCCGGCCTGGGCGACCAGGCTTTCCACCGGCGCCACGCCGCGGATGGTCGGGTCGAATTGGCCGTCGTGGAACCGCGCCTCCAGCGTCGCCACCACCTTGTCGGTCTTCTCGAAGACCGCGCGAGCCGGTCCGAATTCCTCGGCCTTGGGGAACATGGCGATCCCCGAGAGCTGACCGCTGCTGTCGGAGATGTTCATGCGGAAATAGCGCGTGCCCTTCGAGCTCTTCATCTCGCGGAAGCCCGAGACCATCACCCCGACCTTGACGATGGCGCCGCCGTCGCGTTCGGCCTTTTCCTGCGCCTCGGCGAGGGTGGCGATCCCCTTGCGCCTGAGCGCCGGCGCGTAATCGTCGAGCGGATGGCCGGAGAGGAAGAAGCCGATCGCCTTCTGTTCCTCCATCAGCCGGTCGACCGCCATCCAGTCATTGACCTGGGCCAGATGCGGTTCCGGCAGATCGTCGCCCGCCTCGCCAAACAGCGAGACCTGCGCCGAGTGCTTCTGCTCCTGGATCGCCGCGGAATAGGCGACCAGCGGGTCGAGGCTTTCGAACACCCGCCGCCGGTTGCTGTCGAGCTGATCGAAGGCGCCGGCGCGGGCCAGCATCTCCAGCGGCCGCTTGCCGACCTTCTTCATGTCGACCCGGCGGGCGAAATCGTAGAGGTTGGCGAAGAGCCGGCCACCGTCGAGCCGCGCCTGAACGATCAGTTCCATCGCCTCGTGGCCGACGTTCTTCAGGGCGCCCAGGGCATAGACCAGCTTTTGATCGACCACATCGAAGGTCGACAGCGACCGGTTCACGCAGGGCGGCACCACCTCGATCTCGAGCCCGTGCTTCACCTCTTCCATGTAGATCGACAGCTTGTCGGTCAGATGGATATCGCAGTTCATGATCCCGGCCATGAACTCGACCGGGTGGTTCGCCTTCAGCCAGCCGGTCTGGTAGGAGACCACCCCATAGGCCGCGGCGTGGGATTTGTTGAAGCCGTAGTTGGCGAATTTCTCCAGCAGGTCGAAAACCTCGGAGGCCTTCTTCTTGTCGACCCCGTTCTTGGCGGCGCCAGCCTCGAACTTCGGGCGTTCGGCGTCCATCGCCTCCTTGATCTTCTTGCCCATGGCGCGGCGCAGCAGGTCGGCGCCGCCGAGCGAATAGCCCGCCATCACCTGGGCGATCTGCATCACCTGTTCCTGATAGACGATGATGCCCTGGGTTTCGGCCAGGATATGGTCGATCGTCGGGTGAACCGACTCGAGCTTCTTGCGGCCGTGTTTCACGTCGCAATAGGTCGGGATGTTCTCCATCGGGCCCGGACGATAGAGCGCCACGAGCGCCACGATATCCTCGATGCAGGTGGGCTTCATCTGCCTGAGCGCGGTCATCATGCCCGAGCTTTCGACCTGGAACACCGCCACCGTCTTGGCTTCGGAATAAAGCTTATAGGTCTTCTCGTCATCCAGCGGGATGGCGTTGATCTGGTTCTCGGCCCCCGGCGCCGGTTCGTAAAGCTGGGTGCCATCGGCCGCCACATGCAGCGGCCGGCCCGACTTGAAGATCAGATGCATCGCGTTCTGGATCACCGTCAGCGTCTTCAGGCCCAGAAAGTCGAATTTCACCAGACCGGCCTGTTCGACCCATTTCATGTTGAACTGGGTCGCCGGCATGTCCGAGCGCGGATCGCGATAAAGCGGCACCAGCTCGTCCAGCGGCCGATCGCCGATCACCACGCCGGCGGCATGGGTCGAGGCGTTCCTGAGCAGCCCCTCGACCTGCTGGCCATAGGTCAGCAGCCGTTCGACCACCTCTTCGTTGCGGGCCTCCTCGCGCAGGCGGGGTTCGTCCTCCAGCGCCTGCTTGATCGACACCGGCTTGACACCTTCGACCGGGATCAGCTTGGACAGCCGATCGACCTGGCCATAGGGCATTTGCAGCACCCGGCCGATGTCGCGCACCGCCGCCTTGGACAGAAGCGCACCGAAGGTGATGATCTGCCCCACCTTGTCGCGGCCGTATTTCTCCTGAACGTAACGGATGGTCTCTTCCCGCCGGTCCATGCAGAAGTCGATGTCGAAGTCGGGCATCGACACCCGTTCCGGGTTCAGGAAGCGTTCGAACAGCAGCGAATAGCGCAGCGGGTCAAGGTCGGTGATGGTCAGCGCATAGGCGACCAGCGAGCCTGCGCCCGATCCCCGCCCCGGCCCGACCGGGATGTCATGTTCCTTGGACCACTTGATGAAGTCGGCCACGATCAGGAAGTAGCCCGGAAAGCCCATGCTTTCGATAATGCCCATCTCGAAGGCGAGGCGCTTTTCGTATTCCTCGACCGGCGCGGCATGGGGGATCACCGCGAGGCGCTGTTCCAGGCCCTGCTTGGCCTGGCGGCGCAGTTCCTCGACCTCGTCATCGGCAAATTTCGGCAGGATCGGCGCCCGCTTATAGGCCATGAAGGCGCAGCGTTTGGCGATCTCCACCGTGTTCTCTATCGCCTCGGGCAGATCGGCGAAAAGCGTGATCATCTCTTGCTGCGACTTGAAGTAATGCTGCGCGGTCAGCCGGCGGCGTGGCGCCGCCTGGTCGACATAGGCGCCCTCGGCGATACAGATCAGCGCATCATGCGCCTCGTACATGTCGGGGGCGGGGAAATAGACGTCGTTGGTGGCGACCAGCGGCAGCTCCATCGCATAGGCCATCTCGACGAAACCACGTTCGGTCAGCCGCTCGGCCTCGGGCTGGCCATTCTCGCCCGGATGGCGCTGCAGCTCGATATAAAGCCGATCGCCAAAGAACCCGTGCAGCCGACGCATCAGCGCCTCGGCATCCTCGCGCCGCCCCTGCTGCAGCAATTGGCCCACCGGCCCGTTCGGGCCACCGGACAGGCAGATCAGCCCGTCGCAATGCTGCGAGAGATCCTCGAGCGTGACATGCGGGTCCTGGCCATCGTCGCGCAGATAGAGGCAGGAGTTGAGCTTCATCAGATGCTCATACCCGGTTTCCGACTGCGCCAGCAGCACGATCGCCCCGATCGAGGGGCCCTGCTGGCGGCTGGTCGGGTCGGCCTGTTCAAAGGCCAGATCGACCTGACAGCCAAGGATCGGCTGGATCCCGGCGCCCGACAGGGTGACCGAGAGTTCCAGCGCCGAGAACATGTTATTGGTGTCGGTGACCGCGACCGCCGGCATCCCCATCTTCTCGCACAGGCCGGCAAGCTTTTTCAGCCGCACGGCACCTTCGAGAAGGGAATATTCGGTATGGGTTCGGAGATGAATGAATCGGGGGGAGCTGCTCATGCCGCGACCTTAGCCACAGCCGCCGCCCAGCTCAATCGCAAGGCGGCAGCTCTGCCCCGATCCGCGCGAAATCAGATCCGGCGCGGCTTGCCGGTTTCAATGCTCTTGGCGAAATCGGCGACCTTGATCTTGAAGCGTTTGGTCAGATTGGCCTTGGCCAGTTTCAGAGATTGCAGGAACAGCCGCGACGACAGCGATTTGGGCGCCAGATTCAGCACCGTCGCCATGCGCGTACGCTTCGGCGACAGCGCCACCAGGTCGATGGTCAGGGTCCCCGCCAGACCAAAGCTTTCCGATTCAAAGCGCATGCCGTTCGGCGCGTCGAACTCGCAAAGCTCCAGATGCAGTTTCCGCGGCTTGCCCCGCAGATCAAAGGCCGCCTCCCAAGCCATGCCGGCACCGATCACGCCAGCCTCGTTGGCCCGCTGCACCTCGATCCCGCGACGAATGGCCGAACGCTCGAAAGCCTCGAATTCACTCAACGCGGCGAAAACCGTCTCGATGGGGGCTTCGATATCTTCCTTGCTCGAAAACTGCATACTTATACCATGTTGTCTTAATTCTAGGCCGCGAGTGTCCCTTTAATCCAGGGTATCCGCAAGCCAGTTTTGCAAAAGGAAATGCGCAATGGCGCCTTTTCGGGCGGGCTTGAGCATGGGATGCTCGCCGGCGAAAGCACGCATCATCTCGGAGCGGCCAACCCAGATCGCATCCTCGATTTCCTTGGGGTCGACGGTGATCTCGCGGGTCAAGGCCCGACCGGCGCACCCGAACATCAGCGAGGCCGGAAAAGGCCAGGGCTGGCTGGCCAAATAGCTCACCTCGCCGACCCGCACCCCTGCTTCTTCGAAGACCTCGCGGCGAACGGCGGCCTCCAGCCCCTCGCCGGGTTCGACAAAGCCCGCGAGCAGCGAATACATCCCCTCGGGCCAGCCGGGAGAGCGCCCCATCAGCACCGCGTCGCCATGGGTGATCAGCATGATCACCACCGGATCGGTGCGCGGGAAGTGATGCGTGCCGCAGGCCGGGCAATCGCGCTGCCAACCCGCCTGGGACACCAGGCTTTCGACACCGCAGGCGGAACAGAACCGGTGGCTGCGATGCCAGCCCATCACCGCCTTGGCGGTGGCGGCCAGCTCTGCCCCCCGCGGGCTGAGCCGTGTCATCACCCGGCGCAATTCGACAAAGGCGGTGTCGTCAGGCAGATCGGGATGGCGCTGTTCACTGGGGTCAAAGAAGGTGCCGAGCGCCGCCAGGTCCACCTCTTCCGGCCGCCAGCCGGACAGATCGGCGGCAAAGCGCGGCGCGCCATCGTCCTCGAGCCCCAGAAACATCGGCTCGCTCAGCGCCCCGGCATAGCCGGCGGCGAAGATCGCGTGATCCATCGGCAGCAGCGCCAGTTCGGAAAACCCCTCGCCGCGCAGCAGGGGCTTGCCCTGCCACATCGGCAGGCAGCGCGCCGCCGGATCGCCCAGCGCGGCCTCGAGCCGCCCCCGATCGCCGCGGATCTCAGCCGCGCGATTGAGCCCCGATCCGCCGAATGTCACCTGCTCAGCCGTTTTCATGCCAGGCCTCTCCCCATCTGTTTCCGCCCGTTTCTGCGCCTTCCCGCGCGCCGATGCAACACGGGCCCCACCGTCCCGCGCGACGGGCCGCCATCCATTCGCGCCCAACGGCCACCGAGACGACCGGCCCCGGCGGCCGGCAGTGTCGGCAGGGGCTTTCGATCGACGACATTGCTAAAAGAACCGCTCGCCCCGGAGGGAAACGTCGGCTCCGGCGACCACTCAAACGCGACGGAAACGAGACACAAGCGCGGCCTTGCCATCCGCCTCTCGCCCCACTATGTAGTCCGGCGAGAGGTTGGCGCGGGCAGGCACCTCGCCAACCCGGTCAGGTCCGGAAGGAAGCAGCCGTAACGAGCCCCGCTTGGGTCGTTGTCCAGCCTCTCACCTCTCCCCCCAGATACCAGCGCCCGAACGCCCTGGCGCAACGCCCGCCCCGGGGGGGCGGAACTTTCTTTGAAAGAAAATTCCCCGGAAAAGTCCAATTTTCCGTCCCGCCCCGGCCGGCGAGCCCGGCTGTCAAAGCTCCAGAATGGTACTGCCGGTGGTGGCGCGGGCCTCCAGCGCGCGATGCGCCTCAACCACCTGATCAAGCGGGAACCGCTGGTCGATCCGGATCGTCACATCGCCGTCGAGCACCTTGGTGAACAGATGCCGCGCCATCTCCTGACAAGTCTTGGGATCGGCGAGATGGGTGAAAAGCACCGGCCGGGTCAGCTTCAGCGACCCCTTGCGCCCGAGAATGCCGATATCGAAGGGCGGCACTGGGCCGGAGGCATTGCCGAAGGAGATCATCATGCCGAGCGGTTTCAGACAGTCGAGCGACCCCTCGAAGGTATCCTTGCCGATCGAATCCATCACCACGTCAACGCCGGCGCCACCGGTCAGCTCGCGCACCTGTTCAACGAAATTCTCGCTGCGATAGTTGATGCAATGGCTCGCCCCGTGATCCAGCGCCAGACGGCATTTCGCGTCGCTGCCGGCGGTGCCGATCAGGGTGATGCCTTCGGAGCGCGCCCATTGGCAGGCAATCAGCCCGACGCCGCCGGCGGCGGCATGGAACAGAACCGTGTCGCCACGTTTCAGCGGGGTGGTGCGGTGAAACAGGTATTCCACCGTCATCCCCTTCAGCATCATCGCCGCGCCCTGCTCAAAGCTGATCGGCACCGGCAAGGGGCAGACCTGATCGGCCGCCATCACCCGCGCCTCGGTATAGGCGCCCGGGGGCTGACAGGCATAGGCCGCGCGATCGCCGGGCTTGAGGTGGGTCACCCCCTCGCCAACCGCCTCGATCACCCCGGCGGCCTCCATCCCCAGGGGATGCGGCAATTGCATCGGATAGAGACCCGAGCGCTGATAGGTGTCGATGAAATTCAGCCCGATGGCGCGATGGCGGATGCGGATCTGACCGGGGCCGGGTTCGCCCACAGGGCGATCCTCGATCCGCATCACCTCGGGCCCACCGGGGGTATCGAAAACAACGGTGCGGACGGTCTCGGTCATGGTCAAATCTCCCCTTCCATCGCGCTTCTGCGGCGCGGAAAATCGATCATGCGCAAATCATCCGACTTGTCCATGCCTCGCGACACGATCCCCCCCGGGCCGGGCCGGAAACCGGGACCATTGGCGCCGCCCCCTGCCGGCGCCGCAGGGCCGAGCCCTTCCCAATCCCTGAGCCGCGATGATATCCTGCCCCCATGCCGCACAACCGCTATCACCACCTCAGCTGGCACCACGGCATCGAGCTTTTCGAAGCCGCCTTCAGCACCCAGACCTTCGCCCGCCACGCGCATGAAGGCTTTGCCATCGGCGCGATCGCCGAGGGTGCCGGCGGCTATGTCTGCCGGGGCGAGAGCATGATCCTGCCGCAGGGCTCACTGTCGCTGATGAACCCGGAGGAGGCCCATACCGGCCACGCCGCCGCCGGCCGGGTGCGTTACAACATGCTCTATGCCTCCGAGACGGCGGTGCGCACGGTGCTGGGGCTGCGCGACCTGCAGGGATTTTCGACCATCGCGCCGCAGGACCGCGGCCTGCGGCTGACCCGGGCGCTGGCGACGCTTGCCGACCGGCTGAAGGCGCCCGAGACACCCGACTGGCGGCTTGCCGTCGAGGAAGCAGTTCACGAGGTTCTGGCCCAGGCCTTCGGCCATTACGGCGGGGCCAGGCTACGCCCGCCCGGCGAGGAGCCGCGCGCGATCCGCCATCTGCGCGACAGGATCGCCGCTGGAGTCGCAGCCGGCGACAGGCTGAGCCTGACGGAACTGGCCGCAGAAGTCGGCCTCACCCCCTCGTACCTGATCCGCAGCAGCACCCGGGCGACCGGGCTGACACCGCATGGCCATGTGCTGCGCGCCCGGGTCGATCATGCCCGCCAACGGCTGCTGGACGGGATGACCGCCGCAGAGGCCGCGCTTTCGGCCGGGTTCTGCGACCAGTCGCATCTGATCCGGCAGTTCCGCCGCCACTATGGCGTGACACCGGGCGCGCTGGTCCGGCACTGAAGGTCAATTTCGTCCAATCCCGCCGCACGCGGTTCTGGCAGAGCAGCGCCGAAAGGAGCCGCTCATGTCATTCAAACCCGTCATCATCCTCGCCGAAACGCTGCCGCTCGGGCTCAAGGCCAATTTCGCCGCCGTCCTGGGCATGAGCCTCGGTCAACTTCGCCCCGACCTGGTGGGGGCCGCGACACCGACCGGGGACGGGGCGGAGATTGCGGGCATCACCACCGTCGCCCTGCCGATCCTCGCCGCCCCGGCTGACGAGCTGCCGGGGATCTATGCGGCGGCAGAGGCCCTGCCGATCCGGCTGACCTATCTGGAGGCGGCCTTCAAGGCGCGGGATTATGCAGATTACGGCGCCCGCGTCGCCGCCGCCCCGCTTGCCGATCACGCGCCGCAGGCGATCTTGCTGGGCGGTCCGCGCAAGGCGGTCGATCGCCTCTGTGGCCGCCTGCCGCTGCTGCGCTGAGCCGCCCCGCCACCGTCAGATAGGGGGCCGAACACCCGCCCCCTCGCCCGGAAAATTCGAATTTTCCGGGCGGTTTTCTTTTCAAGAAAATTGGCTGTTCAGCCGATCTTCAGGACGATCTTGCCGATATGGCCGGAACTTTCGATCCGCGCATGGGCCGCGGCGGCCTCCTCGAAGGGAAACTCACTGTCCATCACCGGCGCAACCTTGCCGGCATCCAGCAGCGGCCAGACCACCTCGGCCAGCTCCTGGGCGATGCGCGCCTTGGCCAGGTCGCTTTGCGGCCTGAGCGTCGATCCGGTGATCGTCAGTCGCCGCGCCATCACCTGGGCAAAGTTCAGTTCGGCCTTGGGACCGGTCAGAAAGGCGATCTGCACCAGCCGCCCGTCATCGGCCAGGGCCCGGACGTTGCGCGGGATATAGCTGCCGCCGACCATGTCGAGGATCAGATCCGCCCCGCCTTCGGCGCGCAGCACCTCGACGAAATCCTCGTCCCGGTAATTGATCGCGCGTTCCGCCCCCAATGCGGTGCAGGCGGCGCATTTCTCGGCCGAACCGGCGGTGGCGAAGACCCGGGCGCCGAAGGCATTGGCCAATTGGATCGCTGTCGTGCCGATCCCCGAAGAGCCGCCATGGACCAGAAAGCGTTCGCCGCCCTTCAGCCCACCGCGCATGAAGACATTCGACCAGACGGTGAAGAAGGTCTCGGGCAGGCAGGCGGCCTCTTTCATTCCCATGCCCTCGGGCACCCGCAGACAATGGGCGGCGGGCGTCGCCACATATTCGGCATAGCCGCCACCCGGCAGCAGCGCACAGACCTTGTCGCCGATCTTCCAGTCGGAGACGCCGACCCCCAGCGCCACCACCTCGCCCGAGGCCTCGAGCCCCGGCAGGTCGCTGGCGGTGGGCGGCGGCGCATAGCTGCCGGCGCGCTGCAGCGCGTCGGGGCGGTTGACCCCGGCATAGGCCACCTTGAGCACCACCTGTCCCGGCGCCGGCTGCGGCATCGGACGCGAAGTGAGCTTCAACACCTCGGGCCCGCCGGGCTCGGTGATCTCGACGGCGCGCATGGTCTCGGACATCTGGGCTCTCCCTTCCCGTGGCGCGCCAACCCGGCGCGCCAATTGCAATTTCGTCTCAGGGATATACGGGTTGAACCCGCGTGACGAGTCCCCCCTCAGGCGCCCGGATGCACCGATCCCGGCAAATCCTGCCCCCGCGCCTTGGGGGCCTTGAGCTGCCTGGCCAGCCAGTCGGGACCGACCATGAAGGGCATCAGCAAAGGATTGCGCCGCGCCTGCGCCTTGAAGCTTTCGATCCGCATCACATCATCGATCCGCCGGTCGAGAAAAGCCCAGGTCGCCGTATGTTCGGGGCTGTCGTCGCCCAGCCAATAGAGCACGGTGGAGGAATAGACTGCCGAAAGCGTGGCCCGCTTCGAATACCAGTTGCCGTCTTCCGAGGTATCGCCGAGCGCGGTCCAGATCGCATCCGCGGTGCCCCAGATCGCCTTGGCGCCATCGGCCGCGTGCTGCGGCAGCGCGAACAAGGTCACGCCGCGCCGCACCGCCTCCTTGTCGGTCGCGGCTTCCAGCCGGAACCGCACCGCCAGCGCCACCTTGTCGCGATAGCGCATGCCGGTCATGTCGGTGACCTTCATCCGTTCGATCATCGCCAGATCACCGCGCCTGTGATAGGCAAGCGCCAGATCGACCGCCCCGCGCGGGCAAAGCGCGCGCGCCAGCGTCGGTTCGACCCCGGCATCCTCGGCCGCCGCCTTGAAGGTCGCCTCGGACCAGCCATCGAAGGCCACATGGATCAGGGCGGCGTCCAGCAGCCGGTCCTTGATGTCGTCCTGGGTCGGATTCGGGGTGTCATCGGATTGCATGATCTGGCCTCCTTCGCGGTCTACCTGCACACTAGACAAAATAGGCTTTGCTTGCTATACGGCCACCTCCTGCAAATCCTTGCAACTCGAATCTAGAAAGGTGGTGACAACCACATGCAGGTTAGTGTTCGCGACAACAATGTCGATCAGGCGCTTCGTGCCCTGAAGAAGAAGCTGCAGCGCGAAGGCGTGTTCCGTGAAATGAAGCTGAAGCAACATTTCGAGAAACCGTCCGAGAAAAAAGCGCGCGAAAAAGCTGAAGCGATCCGTCGTGCCCGTAAACTGGCGCGCAAGAAAGCACAGCGCGAAGGTATGCTCTAAGCCCTTCGAAAGCAGCCAGTTCCGGCGCTTAAAGACGTTTTGACGACCCCCGCGGCATCGCCCCGGGGGTTTGTCGTTTTCAGGGGTCAGCCCAGCCCCGGCAGGTTGACGCCAAAGGTCTGGACCAGCAGCACCATGTTCAGCGACAGCACCAGCGCGGCCCCGATCACTGCGGCGATCTGCGTCGGGCGCTTGATGCAGAACGCTCCCATGATGTCGCGGCGCGACACGAAGATGATCAGCGCCACCATCGGCACGGGCAGGGCAATCGACAGAATCACCTGAGAAATAACCAGCGCTTCCGTCGCATTAGCCCCGATCGCCACCACCACGAAGGCCGGGATCATCGTCACCGCGCGGCGGAACCAGAGCGGCAGGCGAATGCGCAGGAACCCCTGCATGATGAGCTGCCCCGCCATGGTGCCGACCACCGAGCTGGAAATCCCCGACGAGATCAGAGAGATCAGGAAGACCGCAGCGGCCGCCCCGCCCAGAAGCGGCGTCAGCATATGATAGGCGGTCTCGATCTCGGCCACCTCGCTGTGGCCGGCGTGAAAGGCGCTCGCCGCCATCATCACCATCGCCATGTTCACCAGCCCGGCCGCCGCCAGCGCCACCACCACCTCGATGTTGGAGAATTTCAGCACCAGGCGGCGTTCGCGATCGTCACGGACCTGCGCCCGATGCTGGGTCAGGCCGGAATGCAGATAGATCGCATGGGGCATTACCGTGGCGCCAATGATCCCCACCGCGATGGTCAGAGCCGCGATATCGGGCAGATCAGGGGTGATCAGCCCGGCCCCGGCCTCGCCCCAGGCGATCGGAGCGATGAAGATCTCGACCACATAGCACAGGCTGATGGTGCCGACGAAGGCACCGATGATCAGCTCCATCGGCCGGAAACCGCGATTCTCGAACAGCAAAAGCCCATAGGTCACCACTGCGGTAACCGCCATCCCCGCCAGCAGCGGCATGTCGAACAACAGCGCCAGACCAATGGCGCCGCCAAGGAACTCGGCCAGATCGGTGGCCATGGCGGCCACCTCGCTCACCGCCCACATGACCCAGATCACCGGTCGCGGAAAGTGATCGCGGCTGAGTTCGGCCAGGTTCTTGCCGGTGACGATCCCCAGCCGGGCCGACAGCCCCTGAAACAGCATCGCGATCAGGTTGGCGACCAGCACCACCCACAAGAGCTTGTAGCCGTAGCCGGCGCCGGCCTGGATGTTCGTCGCGTAATTGCCCGGGTCCATATAGGCGACCGAGGCGATGATCGCGGGCCCTGCGAAAAGCAGCGCCGCCCTCACCCCGCGCCGGCGGCCGGACAGAACCTCGGCCATCCCCAATTGGGTCTTGCGGGTACTTCGAGAAAGCTTGGGTGCGCGGTCCGTGGTCATCTGAACTCATCCTTCAACATCTGGCCTTCGGGCCTGGCAAAGATGAAATAAAGCCAAAGCTACACTTTTGACAAGAGGCAACGACATGTCGCCCCGTCTCCCTCAAAATTTTGAAAGCCGGTTTGCAAAATGAAGTAGCATCTGCAATATGTACCCCCGCTTTCGACCACGTCGGAGAGGCGGACCGCCGCAACCGCAGGAGATTGCCCCCCATGCCGCAGACCGAGCAGACCTGCACCGCAGCCGAATCAGAGGCCGCCGACCGGTTCAACCAGGCCCGCGCGGCGCAATCGGTCGCCATTCTCGAAGATTATGCCGAGATGATCGGCGATCTGATGGAGGAGATGGGCGAGGCGAGAATCACCGACATCGCCAAGCGGATGGGGGTCACCCACCCCACCGCGACCAAGGCCGTCGCCCGGCTCAAGCGAGAGGGGCTGGCGATATCGCGCCCCTATCGCGGCGTCTTCCTGACCGATGAGGGCCTGGCGCTGGCAGATCGGGTGCGGGCGCGGCATCGGGTGGTGGTGGCGGTTCTGGTCGCGCTCGGCGTGCCGCCGGAAACGGCAGAACTCGACGCCGAAGGGATGGAGCATCACGTCTCGCAAGCGACGCTCGAGGCCTTCGAGTCGTTTCTGGACAGCCGGGGCTGACCCTCAGCCCCAGGCGACCGGCATCATCAACGGGCCGCGAAAGGCCCAGCCACCGAACCGCGCCGCGCCCACCAGCCGCAGATCGGGCAGACGATCGAACAGCATGGGCAGCGCCACTTCGGCGATCAGCGCCTTCGACGCCCAGGCCCCGGCGCAGAAATGCGGCCCTGCCCCGAAGGATATCGCGGCGCTGACGTCCCGGCTCAGATCGAAACGGTCGGGGTCGTCGAACACCCGCTCGTCGCGGTTTCCCGACCCGAACATCAGGAACACCCGCTCCTCCGGCTCCAGCCGGACGCCGTGCAGCTCATGCGGCTGGGCGACCCGGCGCGGCGACATGCCGATGGGAGAGATCCAGCGCGCATATTCCTCGAAGGCCTGCAACCAGCCGATCCGCCCGGCGCGCACCTCGGCCAATTGGTCGGGATGGGTCAGCAGCGCCCAGACGGTGCCGGCGATCGCATCGCGCGGCTCATTCTGCCCGCCGGAGATCGCCAGCTTGATATTCGCCCGGGTCTGGTCATCGGAAAGCCCGGCACGTCGTTGCACCGACAACAGCGACTGATCTGGCGCGGCATCCACCACCGGGATCATCGCGTCGATATGCCGGTCGATCGAGGCGGTGCAGTCCCGGCAATTGGCCTCCACCCTCGGATCGCCCGCGTAATTGGCACAGCCGTCGATCATTCCCTGGCTGACACGGTTCATCTCCTGCGCGGTCATATTGGTCAGCCCGGTGATCGATTTCAGCGCCTCAGCCGACACCGGCATGGCATAGTCGGCGACCAGATCGCAGACCCCGCGAGGTGCCAGATCGTCAAGAATGCGGGCCGCCTGGGCGCGGAACTGATCAATCCAGACCTGTTTCACCGTCTTCGGCGACACGGTGGGAAAGATCGCCTTGCGCTCGGCCAAATGGGGGGCGCCATCCTTGCGCATCATGTTCTGCCCCATCAGCACTGTCATCAACCCGCCCGGCTGATCGGAAGAAAACACATCAATCTTCTTCTCGTTGACGAAGATGTCGTCGCGCCGGGTCAAGAGCGTGGCGCCCAGCTGCGGCACCCGCACCACCGGCCCCAAGGCCCGCATGCGTTTCAGATCGGGATAGGGATCGTCCCAGAACACCTTTGGATCGATCTCGTACACCTGTGCTTGCGTCATGGCCGCCTCCTCCCCGCGTCCGCTCCGTGTTGTCACGTCAACACATCGCCCGTTGTCATGTCAACACACGAGCCCTAGGCTCTCCGCATGACCGACAGCGACCTGACCGACGACCTGTTCCTGATCCTGCCCGATGGCAGCGACACCGCGCCCGACCGCCCGACGCTGAGCTTTCGGCGCTCGCCCACGGTGCTGCTGACCTTTGCGTCGAACCGCTTCACCCGGGCCGCGGCGCGGGATTACCAGGCGCGGTTCGGGCTCGGGGCGATGGACTGGCGCATGCTGGTGATGCTGACCCGCGAGCCCGGCAGCACCGTCAGCCATGCGGCCCGCACCATCGGCATCGACAAGGCCGCCGTCAGCCGCAGCCTGCAGCGACTGGAACAGGCCGGCCTGGCCCTGCCGCGCGTCGAGGGGGCCGATGACCGCCGCAAGAGCTGGCACCTGACCGACGCGGGCCGCGACCTGCACGAACGCATCCTGGCCCATGCCCTGGCCCGGCAAAAGAAGCTGCTGAAAGGGTTTTCCGAGGCGGAGATTCGCACGTTGACCGGCTATCTCACGCGGCTTTTGGAAAATATCGACGGGGCCTTCGACGACGGCCCCGCCGGAACCAAGGATCAGTAGATCTTCGGCACGTAAAGCTCGTCCGGCAACACCTGACGTTCGTAATCGGGGTTATAGGTGCGCTCGGGCAGTTCGACCTTCTCCTGCGGAACCTCCTCATAGGGAATCCTGGTCAGCAGGTGTTCGATGCAGTTCAACCGCTCGCGCTTCTTGTCGTTGCCCTCGACGATATACCAGGGTGCCTCGGGGATGTTGGTGCGCGCGAGCATCTCCTCCTTGGCCTTGGTGTAATCCTCCCAACGAATCCGGGATTCCAGGTCCATCGGCGACAGTTTCCACTGTTTCATCGGGTCGTGGACCCGCATCAGAAAGCGGAACTGCTGTTCCTCGTCGGTGATCGAGAACCAGTATTTCAGCAAGATGATACCAGAGCGCGCCAGCATGCGTTCGAATTCGGGAACGTCCTGGAAGAACTGTTCCACCTGATCGTCCGAGGCAAAGCCCATCACCCGCTCCACGCCCGCGCGGTTGTACCAAGAGCGATCGAACAGCACGATCTCGCCCGCGGCCGGCAGGTGCGGCACATAGCGTTGGAAATACCATTGGCTCTGCTCCCGGCGGCTCGGGGCCGGCAGCGCCACCACACGGGCGACGCGCGGGTTCAGACGTTGGGTAATCCGCTTGATCACCCCACCCTTGCCGGCGGCATCACGGCCCTCGAACAGGATGCAGACCTTGGCGCCGGTGTGCTGCACCCAATAGTGCATCTTGATCAGCTCAGCCTGCAGCCGCAGCAGATTGCGGAAATAAACTTTGCGATCCAGCAGATCCGGATGTGCCTCGTTATAGATCTTGCGGATCTCCAGCGACAGCATCGGCTCTGCAAATTCGATTTCGAGATCCTCGTCAAACGTGTCCTGCAATTCGGCTTCCAGCCAGTCCAGCGGCTGGGCCCCGTTATCCTCGGTCAAGATCGGCTCCTTTTCTCGTCTTTGACGGGTCTGGGTCGGGGGCTATCGCCCCGATGTAAAATCTAGGTGTCATCCGCCGGCGCGGCAGGGTCCGGCTCTGCTGATAGTTGATCGCCCTGCCCGGCGATACAAGGGGCCACATCGGGGGCGCCACTCGTCCTGAAGCGCCCCCGCTGGGGCACGGTTGCCTCATGTCAGGAATTGCGGCAAGCTAACGTAACGTATTTTATTAGATCTGTTTATTTCCCATGGGCGCCTTGCAGCACGAGATAGATGACACGGATTACTCCTGCTCTCCGGTTCCCTGTCCCGAGCCGAAGGACCAGACATGCCTCATCTGAGATATGCCGCGCTGCAGGAAACCCTGGCGCGGCTGCTCCGCTACGCCATGGCAGAGGGTCTCTATTCGGCCGCGCACCATCTGAACGCTGCGCTGAGCAGGCTGCGTGAGACCGAGGGAAGGCTGAGCGTCACCGCGACCGGGATGCAGGCCACGACGGCACGCCTGGCCCTGGAGGAATGCCACACCATCCTGATCGACCTGGGCGAACCCCTTGCCGCCGCCGATGTCGCCCAAGCCATGGCCCACCTGTCGGACAGCCAGGGCGACACCCCGATCACCGCCCTCTTCCCCGACGGCACCGAAGGCTAGGCGGCGAAGCCTCGGCCCAGAGCGGCGAGATCAGACCGGCAGGGCGGTGGTGCGAAACACCGTGCGCAGGGCGAAACTCGACTGCATCTGCGCCACCCCGGGCAGACGCGACAGGTATTGCCGATGGATGCGGGCGAAATCCTCGGTATCCTCGGCGACGATCTTCAGAATGTAATCGGCGCTGCCCGCCATCAGATGGCACTCCAGCACCGCCGGGATCCGCGCCACCGCGCGTTCGAAGGCATCCAGCACCTCATCGGCCTGGGCCTGCAGGGTAATCTCGACGAAAACCGTCGTCGGCACCCCCATCTTGCGCGCGTCCAGCAGCGCGACGTAATCGCGGATGTAGCCGTCGGCCTCCAGCCGCTGCACGCGCCGGTGACAGGCCGAGGGAGACAGGTTCACCTGCTCGGACAGATCCGCATTCGACATCCGCCCCTTCTTCTGCAGCAAGGTCAGGATGCGTTTATCGGTATCGTCCAGCGACATTTGCGCACGTCCTTTGCGAAGATCAGACTTATTCGAGAAGAATATTCGAAATTCACCCTGCTGCGCGAGCCATAATTTCCCAGAAATTGCGATCGTTTTCGCCTATTTTATAAGCACATCAAGAATGGGAGGACTCAGAATGAAAATCGGCTGCCCGAAAGAAATCAAACCACAGGAGTTCCGCGTCGGCCTGACGCCCAACGCCGCCCGCGAGGCGGTCGCCCATGGGCACAAGGTGCTGGTCGAGACCGGCGCCGGGGTCGGCGCGGGATTTGACGACGCGGCCTATGTCGCCGCAGGCGCCGGCATCGCCCGGACCGCCGCCGAGGTCTTTGCCGAGGCCGACATGATCGTGAAGGTGAAGGAACCACAGCCCGTCGAACGCGCCCTGCTGCGCGAGGGGCAGGTTCTGTTCACCTATCTCCACCTCGCCCCGGATCCGGATCAGACCCGCGATCTGCTGGCCTCCGGAGCGACCTGCATCGCCTATGAGACGGTGACCGATGGCCGCGGCGGCCTGCCGCTGCTGGCGCCGATGTCCGAGGTCGCCGGCAAGCTGGCGCCGCAGGTCGGCGCCTGGACCCTGCAAAAGGCCAATGGCGGCCGCGGCGTGCTGCTGGGCGGCGTGCCCGGTGTCGATCCCGCCCGGGTGCTGGTGATCGGCGGTGGGGTGGTCGGCACCCATGCCGCCCGGGTCGCCGCCGGCATGGGGGCCGAGGTCACCGTATTGGACCGCTCGCTGCCCCGGCTGCGCTATCTCGACGACGTCTTCGGACGGGACTTCAACACCGGCTATTCCTCGGCCGGGGTGCTGGCCGAACATCTGGCCCGGGCCGATCTGGTGATCGGCGCGGTGCTGATCCCGGGGGCGGAGGCGCCGAAGCTGGTGCGCCGGGCCGATCTGGCGCTGATGAAACCCGGCGCGGCGATGGTCGATGTGGCGATCGACCAGGGCGGCTGTTTCGAAACCTCCCATGCCACCACTCACGCCGATCCGATCTATGAGGTCGATGGCATCCTGCACTATTGCGTCGCCAATATGCCCGGCGCGGTCGCGCGCACCTCGACCATCGCGCTGTCGAACGCCACCCTGCCCTTCCTGCTGGCCTTGGCCGACAAGGGCTGGCGCCAGGCCTGTCTGGACGATCCCAACCTGCTGAACGGGCTGAACATCCATGCCGGCCATCTGACCTATGCCGCCGTCGGCGCGGCGCAGGGGCTCGAGGTGCTGTCGCCCGCCAGCGCCGTCCGCTCCTGAGCCCGGGCTCAGAAGAACCGCGTGATGCCGGCGGCCAGCGCCGGCATCAGCGCCATCGACAGCAGCGTCTGCCAGGTCATGATATCGGCATAGAGACTAGCATCGCCGCCCATCTTGCGCGCCACCACATAGCCGTTGGCGGCCGCCGGCACGATGAAGATCAGGCTGCCGGCCAGCGTCTCCTCGACCGTCAGCCCCACGGCCGCGCCGATCGCCAGGAACAGCAGCGGGCTCAGCACCGGGCGGATCAGCACCCCCAGCGCCAGCGGGGCCGAGATATCGACCAGCCGCCGCAGGCTGATCCCCGCCCCCACCGCCAGAAGGCCCACGCCCAGCGCCGCCCGCCCGATCAGGTCGAGCGTCTGCACCGCAAAGCCCGGCAGGGGCAGCCCCGACAGGTTGAGCGCCAACCCCAGAACACAGCCCTGCACCATCGGATTCATCAGGATCGAGGTGACGATGCCTTACAGGCTGGTTCTCGCGGTGCCGTAGATCACCAGCACGACGATATTGACCACATTGATCACCGGCACCAGCACCGCCATCCCGACCGCCAGCAGCGCCAGCCCGCCCCGCCCGACGAAAAGCTCGGCCGCGGCCAGCGCGATGAAGGCGTTCCAGCGTGTCGCCCCCTGGAACAGGGAGGTGAAGGCCGGATCGGACAGCCGCTGCCGATCGGTCAGAAGCCGCACCACCAGCACCGCCGCCGCCGCCACCCCCAGCGTCGCCAGCAGCGCCAAGACCCAGGCGCCGGAGACCGCCGACAGGTCAGAAAACGCGATGGATTTGACCAGCACCACCGGGATCAGCAACCGGAAGCTCAGGGTATTGATCCCCTCCCAATGATCGCGGGGCACCATCTTTGTGACGGTGACGAGATAGCCGCAGAACAGCGTCAGAAGGATCGGCAGGGTGGCGAGAACAAAGACCATATCGGCCTGATGCGGCATTTCGGGATCGCCGGCAAGAGTGCAAACAAAAAGGGAACGTCATCACTGGAAAAGCTGCGCGCGACGCGACCCGTCTGCTGCATTTCCGGCAGATGACCCGAGCGGGAAGCACCGGCCCGGCGCACCCAGCGTCCTGCCAAAAGGAAACCGGCCGGGAAAATCCCGGCCGGCGCGCAACACGTCTCAGAAGGGGCTCAGGCCTCCTTGTGGACCTCGACCTGATGCGGATAGGGGATCGAGATGCCACCCTTGTCGAAGGCCTCCTTGACCCCTTTCAGCAGAGCGAACTTCAGATCCCAGTAATCCGGCGCCGAGCACCACAGCCGGGTGGTGATATCGACGGAACTGTCGCCCAGGTTGGTCACCCGTACCCAGGGTTCCGGATCGCTCAGCACCCGGCCATCGGCGCGCGCGGTCTCGAGGATGATCTCCATCGCGCGATTGATGTCGTCGCCATAGTCGATGCCAAAGGTCAGATCGACCCGGCGGGTCGGGTTGGCCGAAAAATTGGTGATCACCGTTCCCCAGGCCTTGCCGTTCGGAATGATGATCTGCACGTTGTCACCGGTCGCAAGCTCGGTGGTGAACAGCGTCAGATCCTTCACCGTGCCCGAGGTGCCGCCGATATTGACGAACTGTCCCAGCTTGTAGGGGCGGAAGATCACCAGCATGACGCCAGCGGCCAGATCGCTCAGCGTGCCCTGCAGGGCCAGGCCGACGGCCAGAGAGGCGGCGCCCAGGATGGCGACAAGGCTGGTCGCCTCGATGCCGAAGATCCCCATGATCGCCACCAGAACGATGGCCAGGATGATCCACTTGATCGTGCTGGCGACGAAATTGCCCAGCGTCGGGTCGATCTGCGGCGTCTTGTTGATCCGCCGGCGCGCCATGCCGCTGACCCAGCCGGAGATGATCCAGCCGACGATCAGCACCAGCAGCGCCTTGCCGGCGCTGATCAGCAAGGGCGTCAGCCAGACCAACTCATTGCTGATCTCTTCACTCAATCCGGTGATCGTTTCCTGCATTCTGCTCCCTCTCTCTTGCAATCATACTCGAACCCACCGCGGTAAAAACCACGGCTCAGCCCTTTTTCAACGCGTCACGGATTTCCAACAGCACCTCAAGCTCGGTCGGGCCGGCCGGCGCCTGCGCCTCGGCTGCGGCCTCCTCCTTGCGCTCGGCAATCTCCTTCACCTTGTTGACGTAACGCACCAGCATGAACACCACGAAGGCGATGATCAGGAAGTTGATCACCGAGGTGAGGAAAGACCCATAGGCGAAGATCGCCGCCCCCGCCTCGCGCGCGGCAGCCAGGCTGGTGCCCTCGGGCACGCTGCCCGACAGCACGACATAGCGGTCGGAGAAATCCATGCCGCCGGTGACCAGGCCGACGATCGGATTGATCAGATCGTCGACCATGGATTTGACGATGGCGGTGAAGGCCGCGCCGACGATGATACCCACGGCCATGTCGATGACATTGCCCTTGGAGATAAACTTGCGGAATTCCTGAATCATGTCCCTTGCTCTCTCTCGAAGCGTCCACTTGATGCGCATATTAACCACGCGATCTTTCAACCATAATCCAGTTACACCGCACTGTGAACGCATCGCCGCACCCGCGAGACTGGCGGTCGCGCCACAAAGCCCCTAAGCCGGACTTGGCATGAAAGGAGCCTCTGATGACTGACCTGTCCCAGTTCCCGATCACCCGCAAATGGCCGGCCGCCGATCCCGGGCGTCTGCAGCTCTATTCCTACCCCACCCCCAACGGGGTGAAGGTCTCGATCATGCTGGAGGAAACCGGCCTGGCTTACGAGGCGCATCTGGTCACCCTGGCAGATGCCGATGTGAAAAGCCCCGAATTCCTGTCGCTGAACCCCAACAACAAGATCCCCGCGATCATTGACCCGCAAGGGCCCGACGGTACGCCGCTCGGCCTGTTCGAAAGCGGCGCCATCCTGATCTATCTGGCCGAGAAGACCGGCCAACTGATCGGCGCGACCGGCTCGGACCGGGCCGAGATCATCGAATGGCTGATGTGGCAGATGGCAGGCCTTGGCCCGATGCTGGGGCAGCTTGGCTTCTTCTACAAGTTCGCCGGCAGCGAGATCGAAGACCCCCGCCCGCGCGAGCGCTATATCGCCGAGGCCAAGCGGCTGCTCGGCGTGCTGGAGAACCGCCTTGAGGGGCGCGATTGGGTCTGCGGCGCCTATTCCATCGCCGATATCGCCATCGCCCCCTGGCTGAACGCGCTCGATTTCTATGGCGCGAAGGAGGTGGTGGGCTGGACCGGCTTTCCCAATGTGATCGCCTATCTCGACCGCTTCCTCGCCCGTCCGGCGGTGCAGGCCGGGATGAACATCCCGCCCCGCCCCTGATTTTCTGGCTGGCCGTGCTCAGCGCGGCCAGCGAAACCCGGTCAGATGCGCGGGCGGCTCGACGCCCTCGAGATTGCGCGGATCGGGCACCAGCGCTCCGGCGCGGCTTTCGATCGGAATGACGCCCGCCCAGATCGGCAGCGCGTAATCCTCTTCCTCCTCGCCCGGCGGGCCGCTGCGGACCTTGGCGGCGCCCTCCTTGATCTCCAGCCCCAGGATCATCGTCGCCTTCAGCTCCTGCGCGTTGTTCGGCCGCAGCATCGCCGCCCGCCCGGGCCAGAGCCCGTCGATGAAGGTCGACAGCCGGTCCTGCTTCTCCTCCTCGGGCACCACGAAGGCGGTGCCGAACAGGGTGACCGACCGCGCGTTGACCGAATGATGGAACCCCGAGCGCGCCATCACGAAGCCGTCGAGGATCGAGACGTTCAGGCAGACCTCCGCCCCCTTGCCCGCGCGCAACGCCCGGCTGGCGCTGGAGCCGTGCCAATAGACATGATCGCCCTCGCGCCATTGCAGCGTCGGGGTGACATAGGGCTTGCCCTCCATCACATAGCCCACCGAACACATCGGCTGGGCGTCGAGAATGGCGTCGATGGTGGCGCGGTCGAAATGGCCGCGCTCATGCGCGCGGCGCAGCCGGCTGCGGTCGGTCATCTTCAGATCCATGGCGGTCCTTTCCGGAATTGCTTGTGCCGCCCTCACTGGCATGAGATTGGTCTTGTCGAAATGACCAGTTTCATGAATTCAGAGCAGACCAATTTGCAGGCGGCGCTCTTCGGCCTCGGCCTCGATCGCGCCGCCCCGGCGCCCTTGCACCAGCAATTGACCGAAGCGCTCAGGCAGATGATCCTGTCTGGGCGCGCCGCGCCGGGCACCCGGCTACCGGCCAGCCGGCAACTGGCGCGCGATCTGTCGGTATCCCGCCAGACCACGCTCACCGCGCTCGACCAGCTTCTGGCCGAAGGCTATCTGGAAACCCGCCCCGGCGCCGGCACCTATGTGGCGCGGGATCTGCCGCATCTGGCGCCGCCCCCCGCGCCCGCCCCGATCGCCACCCCGACGGCGCCGATCCCCGCACGCCCGTTTCATCCCGGCGCGCCCGACATGGCGCAATTCCCCCATGCCGTCTGGGCCCGACATCTGGACCGCGCCTGGCGCCGCCCGGCGCCCGAGCTGCTGGCGCTGCCCGATCCCTTCGGCTGGCCGCCGCTGCGCGCCGCCATCGCCGCGCATCTGGCCGCCTGGCGCGGGCTCGACCGCCCCGGCGCCCAGGTGATGATCACCTCCGGCGCAACAGAGACCTTCGAGCTGCTAGCGCGCGCCCTGTTCCGCCCCGGCGACAGCGTTCTGGTGGAGAGCCCCGGCTATGGCCCGATGCGATCCGCGCTGACGCGCGCCGGTCTTGCCATCACCCGGATGGCAGTGGACGACGACGGGGCGATCCTGCCCGACGGCGCGCGGGCCCGCGGTGTCATCGTCACCCCATCGCGCCACTATCCCATGGGCATGACCCTGCCGCTCGCGCGCAGGTTGGCCCTGATCGACTGGGCCCGACGCACCAACGCCTGGGTGATCGAGGACGATTACGACAGCGAGTTCCGCTATACCGGTGCGCCCCTGCCACCGCTCGCCGCATTGGACGCCGAACGGGTGATCTATGTCGGCAGCTTCTCGAAACTCCTCTCCCCCGCGCTGCGGCTCGGCTATGCGGTGCTGCCGCAGGCCCTGCTCGCCCCGCTGCGGGCGGCGCTCGCGGAAACCGGGCCGCGCGCCTCGTTGATCCCGCAGCCGGCGCTGGCGAGCTTCATGGAGAGTGGGGAGTTCGCCACCCATCTGCGCCGGATGCGGCGGCTCTATGGCCAGCGGCAGGCGGTGCTCAGGGCGGCACTGGCCCGCGCCCTGCCCGATCATCTGATCGCCGCCCCCGACCCGGCCGGCATGCATCTGCTCTGCCGCCCAGGCCCGGCGCTGGAGCAGGTGCCCGACACCGAGATCGCCGCCATCGCCCGCGACGCCGGGATCACGCTGCGCGCGCTCTCCGCCTATTGGCCCGATGGCGACGGCCCGCAGGGGCTGGTGCTGGGCTATGCCGGCTTCGAGCCCGAGGCGCTGGAGGCCGCCGTCCTCCGCCTCGCCGACGTGCTAAAGGCGCGCTACCCCTGATCGAAACGGTGCAGGCAGGCGATGACTGCCTCATCCTCGACCTGATCGAAGTCGCGGTAATGCGCCCCCACCGCCCAGAACTCCCGCGGTCGCTCCAGACAGATGACCCGATCCACCTCCGCCGCCAGCAGCGCTATGAGATCGGCCGGCGCCACCGGCACCGCGATCCAGATCGCCGCCGGGTTCTGCGCCCTGAGCGCCTTGACCGCCACCCGGATCGTCGCCCCGGTCGCGATGCCGTCATCGACGACAATCGCCGTCTTGCCCGCCACCGACACCGGCGCCCGCCCCGGCAGGTAACGGGCGCGGCGCGCCTCGATCTCGGCCTTCAGCTCCTCGATCCGGGTGGCGAAATCCGCCTCGGTCAGGCCGCTGTGACGCAACAGCCCCTCGTTGAACAAGGTGATCGGCGCCGGCCCGTCGACCACGGCCCCCGCCGCCACCTCGGGTTGGCCCGGCAGCCCGATCTTGCGCACCAACAGCAGATCGAGCGGCGCGCCCAGGGCCCCGGCCACCGCCGCCCCAAGCGGCACGCCGCCGCGCGGCAAGGCCAATACCACCGGGGCGTCAGGCCTCGCCTCGGCCACCGCTCTGGCCAACTGCGCGCCTGCGTCGTCACGATCCTGAAACATGTGTTCCCCCTGCCTCGACACCCGCGCCGATTATGCCGCGCACCATTGTCCCGGGCCAGCCCCAAAGCCGGAAATGCAAAAAGGGGCGCCACCGCGCCCCTTTTTCTCTGTCTGAAATCCCTCAGGAGGGGCCGGGGTCAGCCGCGCAGACTGGCGCCGGTGGCCTTGGTGACCTTCTCGACGATGCGGGCGGCGACCGCCTCGATCTCTTTCTCGGTCAAGGTCTTGTCAGTGGGTTGCAGCCGCACCGTGATGGCCAGCGACTTCTTGCCCTCGCCCAGGTTGCCGCCCTGGAATTCGTCGAAGACGCGCACGTCCTCGATCAGCGCCTTGTCGGCACCGGTGGCGGCATTGACCAGGGTCAGCGCCTCGACCTCGGCATCGACGACAAAGGCGAAATCGCGCTCAACCGCCTGCAGGTCGCGCAGCTCCAGCGCCGGCCGGGTGGCACCCGCCTTGCGCGGCAGCGGCACTTCCGCCGGCCAGATGGTGAAGGCGACCGCCGGCCCCTTCACATCCATCGCCTCGAGCACCCGGGGGTGCAATTCGCCGAAGATGCCCAGAACCTTCTTCGGACCAAGACAGATCTTGCCGTGACGACCCGGGTGCCACCATTCCCGCGCACCCCGCAGGATCTGCACCTTGGCGGGGGCGCCGATCGCGGCCAGCACCGCCTCGGCATCGGCCTTGGCATCGAAGACATCGACCGGCCGCGAGGCGCCATGCACGTCCTTCGGACCAGTCCTGCCGATCAGCAGGCCGGTGATCAGCGCATGCTGCTGCTCCGGCTCGCCGCCGTGGAAGGCCGGCCCGACCTCGAACAGCGCCAGGTCCATATAGCCGCGTGCCTGATTGCGCGCCGCCGCCTGCAGCAGCCCCGGCAGCAGAGCCGGACGCAGATGCGACATGTCGCTGCTGATCGGATTCTCCAGCATCGAGGCGTCATCGCCCCCCCCGAACAGCACGGCCGAGGCCTGATCGATGAAGGAATAGGTGACGCATTCGTTATAGCCGAGCGCCGCCACGGTGCGCCGCCCGATCTGCAGCCGGCGCTGCATCGGCGTCATCACCGGCTTGGACACCCCGTCGGTCAGCCGCGGCAGCGGCTTGCCCTTCAGCCCGGTGAGCGAGGCGATCCGCGCCACCTCCTCGACCAGATCGGCCTCGCCCTGCACATCGGGGCGCCAGCTCGGCACATGGGCCATATTGCCTTCCAGCCGGAAGCCCAGCCGGGTCAGCGTCTGGCGCTGCTCGCTTTCCGGGATATCCATGCCGACCAGCGACTGCACCCGCGCCGGCTCCAGCCGATAGGCGCGCGACACATCGGGGATCGCCCCTGCCACCACGATCTCGGAGGGCTCGCCGCCACAGAGATCGAGGATCATCTGCGTCGCCAGCTCCAGCCCCTCGATGGTGAAGGCCGGGTCGATGCCGCGTTCGAACCGATAGCGCGCGTCGGAGTTGATCTTGAGCGCCCGACCGGTCAGCGCGATCTGGATGTGATCCCAGAAGGCGCTTTCGACGAAGACATTCACCGTCGCGTCGGAACAGCCGCTCTCCTCGCCGCCCATGATGCCGGCGATGCTTTCGATCCCCTTGTCGTCAGAGATCACCATCGCGCCCGCAGGCATGGTGTATTCCTTCTCGTCGAGCGCCAGAAGGGTTTCGCCCCCCTGCGCCCGGTGCACCCGCAGCGCCGCGCCGACCTTGTCGGCGTCGAAGACATGCAGCGGCCGGTTGCGGTCGAAGGTGAAGAAGTTGGTGACATCGACCAGCGCCGAAATCGGCCGCAGCCCGATCGCCTTGAGCTGATCCTGCAGCCATTGCGGCGACGGGCCGTTCTTGACGCCACGGATCAGCCGGCCGGCGAAGACCGGGCAGCCATCCAGCGTGTCCTCGTCGATGCTAACGCTGACCGGACAGGGAAACTCGCCCGGCACCGGCACCGTCTCACGCGGCTTCAGCGTGCCCAGGCCACGGGCCGCCAGATCGCGGGCCACGCCACGCACGCCCAGCGCATCGGGCCGGTTGGGGGTGATGGCGATCTCGATCACCGGATCGACCTTGGCCGGCTCGTTCTCGGCCAGCCAGTCGGCGAAGCTCTGGCCAACCTCGCCCGAGGGCAGCTCGATGATGCCGTTATGTTCCTCCGACAGCTCCATCTCGCGTTCGGAGCACATCATGCCATGGCTCTCGATGCCGCGGATCTTGCCAACCTGAATGGTGGTGTCGATGCCGGGGACATAGGTGCCGGGCTTGGCCACCACCACGGTGATGCCTTCCCGGGCGTTCGGCGCGCCGCAAACGATCTGGGTTTCGCCGGCGCCGGTCGCAACGGTGCAGACCCGCAGCCGGTCGGCATCGGGATGCGGTTCGGCATGGGTGACGCGGCCGATGGTGAAATCCTTCAGTCGCTCCGCCGGGTTGGTGATTTCTTCGACCTCGAGCCCGAGGTCGGTCAGCGCCTCGGCGATCTCTTCCACCGATGCGGTGGTGTCGAGGTGGTCTTTCAGCCAGGAGAGGGTGAATTTCATCGGTCGCGGTCCGCGTGTCTGTCAAGGGTCAGAGCGGCTTTAGCGGATATCGGCGCAGGGGGAAAGGGGCGGTGGCCGCGCGGGGCTCAGTCCTCTGACCTCCCGCCGCGCCGGCACAGCCCAAGGGCGGCTGATTTTGCCCCTCCACCCGGCGTTTCGGCCCCCTGCAGGGTGCGCGCGACCGCCCCTATTGTGCCGCGCGCACCAGCTCCAGCACCTTTGGACCCAGCGCCGCGACGATGCGTTTGACCCCTTCGGCGTTGGGATGGATGCCGTCGCCCTGCATGAAGGGTTGCAGCGCCGCCGGATCGCCGCTCACCTCCTGCAGCCCCTCGAAGAAACTCGCGGCAAAAAGCGCCCCGTGTTCCGCGGCGAGATCGGGATAGATCGCGTCGAACTCAGCCTTGTAGTCCGGCCCATAGTTGCCGGGCGCCTGCATGCCGATCAGCAGCACCTTGACCCCCGCCTGATCCGCCACCGTCAGGATCGTTTCGAGATTGGCGCGCGTCACCGCCGGGTCGAGCCCGCGCAACATGTCGTTGCCCCCGAGCGCCACGATCATCGCCTTGACCTCGGGGCTCAGCGTCCAGGCGACCCGCGCCGCGCCCCCGGCAGTGGTGTCGCCCGAGACGCCCGCATTGATCAGCACCGCATCAGCGCCGTGATCGTTGAGCCACCCCTGAAGCTGCGGAACCAAGCCATCGCCCTCGGACAAGCCATAGCCTTGCGTCAGGCTGTCGCCCAGCGCGGCCACGGTCACCGGCCCGGCCGTTGCCGCCGCGCCACAAAGGGCCAGGATCAATACCATGATAAACTTGTACATTTCGTCGCGCGCTCCATATCCCGAAGGTGCCAGACAAGGATGCCGCCGATGCCCGACCCGATCCTCACGCTCAAAGATGCGGTTTTGTCGCTGGATGGCAATGCAGGGCGGGTCGATATCCTGCGCGGCGTCACCCTGCAGGTCGCCGCTGGCGAGACTCTGGGGCTGACCGGCCCGTCGGGATCGGGCAAATCCTCGCTCCTGATGCTGATGGGCGGGTTGGAACGGGCGACAGGCGGCAGCGTGATGGCCCTGGGCCGCGATCTGACCGCGATGAACGAAGACGCGCTGGCGCGGTTCCGTCGCGATCACATGGGCGTGGTGTTCCAGTCCTTCCACCTGATCCCCACCATGACCGCGCTGGAGAATGTGGCGACGCCGCTGGAGCTGGCCGGTGCCCGCGATGCCTTCGACCGCGCCCGGGCCGAGCTTGAGGCGGTGGGGCTGGCGCATCGGGCCGGGCATTACCCGTCGGAGCTGTCGGGCGGCGAACAGCAGCGGGTGGCGCTGGCCCGCGCCGCAGCACCCCGGCCGCAGATCCTGCTGGCGGACGAGCCCACCGGCAATCTCGACGAGGCGAACGGCCGCGCGATCATGGACATGCTGTTCGATCTGCGCGACCGCCATGGCGCCACGCTGGTGCTGGTCACCCATGCGCCGGAACTGGCGGCGCGCTGCGACCGGGTGGTGCGGCTGCGTGACGGCCAGATCGACCACGAGGTGATCGAGGCATGAGATCGCTCACCCTCGCCCTGCGCTTTGCCCGGCGCGAGCTGCGCGGCGGGCTGCGCGGTTTCGGGATCTTCCTGGCCTGCCTGACCTTGGGCGTCGCCGCCATCGCCGCCGTCGGCTCGGTCCGCGCCGCGATCGAGGCGGGCCTGGCGCATGAGGGCGCGGCGCTGCTCGGCGGCGATGCCGAGATGGAGTTCACCTATCGCTTCGCCACGGCGGAGGAACGCGACTGGATGGGCCGAACCGCGCTGAAGACGTCGGAGATCGTCGATTTCCGTTCCATGGCCGTGGTCGATGGCGATGCCGGGTCAGACCGGGCGCTGACCCAGGTGAAGGCGGTGGATGATGGCTATCCGCTGGTGGGCCGGGTGCAACTGGCGCCGGAAATGCCGCTGGATCAGGCCCTTGCCGGGCGGAACGGCCTGCCCGGTGCGGTGATGGAACGGGTGCTGAGCGATCGGCTGGGCCTCGCCCCCGGTGATCGTTTCCGGCTGGGCACGCAGGAATTCGTCCTGATGGCGGCTCTGGTGAAGGAACCCGACAGCGCCGCCGCGGGCTTCAGCCTCGGCCCCCGGACCATCGTGACCACCAGGGCGCTCGCCAGCTCGGGCCTGCTGGCGCCGGGGACGTTGTTTTCGACAAAATACCGGCTGGTTCTGCCGGCGGGCAGCGATCTGCATCGGCTTGCCGGGGAAGCGCGTCAGCGCTTCACCGAAACCGGCATGCGCTGGCGCGACTCGCGCAACGGCGCGCCGGGGGTGAAGCAATTCGTCGACCGGCTGGGCGCCTTTCTGGTGCTGGTCGGCCTCTCGGGCCTCGCCGTGGGGGGGATCGGCGTGTCCTCTGCCGTGCGCAGCTATCTGGCGGGCAAGACGGCGGTGATCGCCACGCTGCGCACGCTGGGGGCGGATCGGGCGACGATCTTTCTGACCTATTTCCTTCAGATCGGGGCGCTGTCCCTGTTGGGGATCGCGCTGGGGCTGTTGCTGGGCGGCGGGCTGCCGCTGCTGCTGGGGCCCGTGATCGGCGCCGAACTGCCGGTGCCGGCAATCTTCGCGCTCTATCCGAAACCCCTGGGAGAGGCCGCGATCTATGGCCTACTGACGGCCTTGATCTTCACCCTCTGGCCACTCGCCCGCACCGAGGAGGTGCGCGCCGCCACGCTGTACCGCGAGGCGCTGTCGGGCGCCCGGCTGATGCCGGCGCCGCGCTATCTGCTGGCCATCGGGGTCGCGCTGGCGTTGCTCATCGCGCTGGCGGCGCTCTTCTCAGGGACCTGGGCGTTGACGCTCTGGACCGCCGCCGGCATCGCCGGGGCGCTGGTGCTGCTGGCGCTCACCGCCGGGGCGATGCGCTGGATCGCACGCCGTGCCGCCCCCCTCGCCCGTGGACGACCGGCGCTGCGGTGGGCGCTCGACGCCATCGCGGCGCGACAGGAAGGCGCCGGATCGGTGGTGCTGTCGCTGGGGCTCGGGCTTTCGGTGCTCTCCGCCGTCGGGCAGATCGACGGCACCCTGCGCAACGCCATCTCGGGCAACCTGCCCGAGGTCGCCCCGTCTTACTTCTTCGTCGATATCCAGAAGGATCAGATGCCCGGCTTTCTGGCTCGGGTGGAAGGCGATCCAGGGGTGCACCGGGTCGAAACCGCGCCGATGCTGCGGGGCGTGATCACCCGGATCAACGGCAAACCCGCGCGCGAGGTCGCCGGCAACCATTGGGTGATCCGGGGCGATCGCGGCATCACCTATGCCGCCGCCCCCGGCCCCAATACCCGCATCACCGCCGGCCACTGGTGGCCCGAGGATTACGCCGGCCCGCCGCAGATCAGCTTTGCCGCCCAGGAAGCCGCCGAGATGGGGCTGAAGCTTGGCGACACCATGACCGTCAACGTGCTGGGCCGCGACATCCCCGCCACCATCACCAGTTTTCGCGAGGTCGACTTCTCGACCGCCGGGATGGGCTTCATCCTGACGATGGACCCAGCCGCGCTGGCCGGCGCGCCGCACAGCTTCATCGCCACCGTCTATGCCGATCCGGCGGCCGAGGCGCCGATCCTGCGCGATCTGGCCGGGGAGTTTCCCAATATCACCGCGATCCGAGTGCGCGACGCCATCGACCGGGTGGCCGAGGTGCTGTCGGGCATCGCCGGTGCCACCCGCTGGGGCGCGGGGATATCGCTGTTGACCGGGTTTCTGGTGATGATCGGCGCCGCGGCGGCCGGCACCGGCGCGCGCACAACGGAGGCGGCGATCCTGAAGACCCTGGGCGCCACCCGCGCGCGCATCCTGCTGAGCTTCGCGCTGCGCAGCGCGATCCTTGGCGCGGCGGCCGGGCTGGTCGCCCTGGCCGCCGGCATCGCCGGCGCCTGGGCCGTGGCGCATAGGGTACTTGAGACCGACTTCACCGTGATCTGGCCCGCCGCCCTGCTGGTGGTCACGGGCGGCATCTTCGCCACGCTGATCGCGGGGCTGATCTTTGCCTGGCCGCCGCTCAGGGCGCGGCCGGCCCGCGTGCTCAGGTCGCGGGAGTAACGGCGACGGTGGCGCGGGTGCAACCCACCGGCTGAAGCAGCTTAACCAGATCAAGGTTGTCGCAGATCAGCGCGTCCAGCGTCACCTCGTCCAGCGAGGCATAGAAGGCCTGCGCCGCATCCATCAGCGCCAGCCGCAAGCGGCAGGCACTGATCAAGGGGCAGGTGTTTTCGGCATCGGCGAAACACTCGGCCAGCGGAAGCGACCCTTCCATCAGGCGGAACACCTCGCCGATGCGTACGATTTCGGCCGGGCGCGCAAGGCTCATGCCACCGTTGCGGCCGCGATGGGTGTTCAGATAGCCAAGCTGACTGAGCTGGTTGATCACCTGCGCCAGATGGTTTTCCGACACATTGCAAACCTGGGCAATCTCGGATTTGGTGACAAGCCGCTCAGGATGCGCCGCGCAATACATCAGCAGCCGGATGGCGATATTGGTCCGTTTGGTGATCCGCACTGATAAACCTCTCACTTGGTCGCTGCCGTCTTGCCGCAGCGGCTTGGCTGATTTCGGGGGTTATGCCAGTCTTCGCGAAATGGCGGTTTGACATACATCAATCCCGCGATGAGGAAATGCTGGAGCGCTCGACATGACAGACCCCTATTTCTTCGGCTACGGCAGCCTGGTGAACACGGCGACCCATGACTTCAGCGATCCGCGCCCGGCTCGACTGGCCGGCTGGCGCCGGGCCTGGCGGCACACCGATCTGCGCCCCGTCGCCTTCCTGACCGCGATCCCGGACGCGCAGAGCGCAATCGAGGGGATGATCGCCCATGTGCCAAACGGCGACTGGGCGGCGCTGGATCAACGGGAATGGGCCTATGACCGGCTGCCGGCGACCGATGCGGTCAGCCATGACATCGCGCGGAAAATCGAGATCGCGGTCTATGCCGTCCCCGACAGCAGCGCGGCCCCCGGGCTGCGTCATCCGATCCTGCTCAGCTATCTCGATGTGGTGGTGCAGGGCTATCTGCGGGAATTCGGGGCCGAGGGGGCGGCGCGGTTCTTCGCCACCACCGACGGATGGGAGGCGCCGATCCTGAACGATCGCGCGGCGCCCCGCTATCCCCGCCACCAGAAATTGAGCGCGGCGGAGACAGCTTTCGTCGACGGCCGCCTCGCCCGATTGGGCGCCGCGGTCGTGCCTACGGCTTAGGCCTTTGCCCGCACCTTTTGCAGCAGCGGCATCAGCACCGCCATTTCCGGCCCGTGGTTCATGCCCGTGAGCGCCTTGCGCAGCGGCATGAACAGGCCCCTGCCCTTGCGGCCGGTGGCGGCCTTCACCTGCGCCGTCCATTCGCCCCAGGTCTCGGCGGTGAACGGCGGCTCGGGCAGCAGCGCCATCGCCTCGGCGATGAAATCCTTGTCCTCGTCGTCGATCAGCGGCTCGGCCCCGTCGCGGCAGAGCGTCCACCAACCATCGAGATCCTTCAGCGTGGTGATATTGTCGCGTGCCATCAGCCAGAAGGGTTCCGCCAGATCGTCCGGCACGCCAAGCGCGTCGATCTCGTCGCGCACGGCCTCCAGCGGCAGCGATTGCAGATGGTGGGCGGTCAGCGGGAACAGGTCATTGACGTCGAACTTGGTGGGCGCCGCGCCGAAATGGCTGATGTCAAAGCCCTCGATCAGCTCGTCCATGGAGCTGCGCAGCTCCACCGGATCGGACGACCCCAGCCGCGCCATCAGGCTCAGGAGCGCCATCGGCTTGATCCCCTGATCGCGCAGGTCGCGCAAGGAGAGCGCCCCCAGACGCTTCGACAGCGCCTCACCCTGCGGGCCGGTCAGCAGCGAATGGTGGGCAAAGGCCGGCGGCGTGCCGCCGAGCGCTTTGATGATCTGGATTTGCGTCGCGGTATTGGTCACGTGGTCGGCGCCACGGACGATATTGGTCACGCCCATCTCGATGTCGTCGACCACCGAGGCCAGCGTATAGAGGATTTGGCCATCGCCCCGGATCAGCACCGGGTCGGAGACCGAGGCCGCGTCGATCGAGATCGGGCCGAGGATGCCATCCTCCCAGTCGATCCGCTCGCGATCCAGCAGGAAGCGCCAGACGCCATTGCCGCGCTCGGCGCGCAACTTGTCTTTCTCGGCCTCCGAAAGCTCCAGCGCGGCGCGGTCATAGACCGGCGGCTTGCCCATATTGAGCTGCTTCTTGCGCTTCAGATCCAGTTCGGTCGGCGTCTCGAAAGCCTCATAGAACCGGCCCATCTCGCGCAGCTTGTCGGCGGCGTCGCGATAGCGGTCGAGCCGTTTGGATTGATACTCCATCCGGTCCCAGCCGATCCCCAGCCACTCCAGATCGCGCTGGATGCCGTCGATATATTCCTGCTTCGAGCGTTCCTGGTCGGTGTCGTCGATCCGCAGGATGAAGGTGCCGCCAGCCTTGCGGGCGATCATATAGTTCATCAGCGCGGTGCGCAGGTTGCCGACGTGGATATAGCCGGTGGGCGACGGGGCGAAACGGGTGGTGATCATTGGGCGTCTCCTGTTGCCTGCCGTTTGTCACAGAGGGGGCCGGTTGTCCAGTTCGGGCCGGCGATCTAGGCTTGCGGCAAGGAGGATTCCGCCATGCCGATGCCGCACACTTACCGCCAGGCCAGCCGTGAATGGCGCGCCATGCTGGACGATGCCAAGGACCGGATGGGGCTGATTTCCGACAATTCGGCCTATACCGCCCTGCAGGGGGTGCTTTACGTGTTCCGCCGCCGCGTCACCGTGCAGCAGGGGCTGATCTTCGCCTCGATGCTGCCCTGCGTGCCGCGCGCGATCTTTGTCGAGGATTGGGATGTCGCGCTGCCGCAACTGCCCTTCGGCAGCCGCGAGGAGATGACCGTCGAGGCCAAGGCGCTGCGCCCCCATCACAACCTGACGCCCGACAATGCGATCGAGGCCACCGCCTGGACCCTGCGCCGCGCGGTGCTGCCCGCCGTCTTCGACCGCGCCGTCGCCGCCTGCCCGGCGGGCGCGGTGGAGTTTTGGCATACCGACGCCGACCCGTCCGAGCTTGGTCCGCGCATCGTCTGATTTTTGCGCACTCCTCCCCCCTCGTCCCGCCGCGCGGCGACCCTACATAGAATGCGGTGATCCAGAGGAGTGAAGACCATGACGACCAGCCTGACCCGCCGTGCCGCCCTGGCCGGCGCCGCCGCCCTGCCCCTGACCGCCGCGGCCCTGTCGCTGCCAGGGACCGCCCGCGCGCAATCCGCCCCCCCGCTGCCCCGCGCGCGCCGCTTCAAGCTGGGCGAGATGGGGGTGATCCCCCTGCTCGACGGCTCCACCCCGCGCGAGAACCCGAGGGCGATCTTCGGCGGCGGCGCCTCGGAAGAGGAATTCGCCCGCGTTTCCGCCGAGAACTTCATTCCCACCGACATGGCGCAATTCTATTTCACCCCCACTTTGGTCGAGGTGAACGGCCAGCGGGTGCTGTTCGACACCGGCCTCGGCCAGGGCGGTATCGCCCAGGCGCTGGCGCAGGCCGGCACCACCCCCGACCAGATCGACCTTGTGGTGATCACCCATATGCATCCCGATCATATCGGCGGGCTGATGACCGACGGCGCCCCCACTTTCGCCAATGCGCGCTATGTCACCGGCCGGGTGGAATATGACTTCTGGTCGAAAGCCGATGCCAGCAAGGGCGCCGGCGCGCTGGTGGCGAAGAATGTCACACCGCTGGCCGAGAAGATGAGCTTCATCGAGGACGGGGCCGAGGTGGCGCCGGGCATCACCGCGATAGCAACCTTCGGCCATACGCCGGGACATATGTCCTATATGCTGGAGAACCACGGCCAGCGGCTGGTACTGACTGCCGATCTGGCGAACCACTATGTCTGGTGTTTCGCCCGCCCCGATTGGGAGGTCAGCTTCGACATGGACAAATCGTCCGCCACCGCCTCGCGCCGCCGGGTGCTGGACATGCTGGCAACCGAGAAGCTGCCGATGATCGGCTATCACATGCCCTTCCCCGCCGCCGGCTTCGTCGAGACGCGCGGAGACGGGTTTCGTTTCGTCCCGGTCAGCTATCAGATGATGTGAGATGCGGCTTCACCCGGCCCGATGACAGAACCGAGGGTCGCGGCCGTCCCTCAATACCCGGGGTCGATATGCACCCGGCTGCCATCGGTGAATCGGGACAGGCGGAATTCCACCGGATCCACCACCGGCGTCGCCCCCAGCACCAGATCGGCCATCAACCGCCCCGCCCCCGGCCCGATGCCGAAGCCATGGCCGGAAAAGCCGGTGGCGATGAACATCCCCGGCAGCCGATCGACGCCCGAGATCACCGGGATGGCATCCGGGGTCACGTCGATCATGCCGCCCCAGCCCTGCGCCACCTGCGCCGTGCCCAGCACCGGAAAGGCCTGCTGCGCCTCGGCCCAGCAGGACCGCAGCACCCGCGCCGAGGGCGCCGGATCGAGGATGCGGTCCAGCTCGAAGGGCGTCACATCCTCGGGGCCCCAGCGCCGCGCCTGCCGCGCCTCTTCCAGCCAGCGGCGGGTCAGCCGCAAGTCCATGCTCGACCATTCGTGGATCAGCGCCGGGAAGAAGGCGCGCGCCAACCGGAAGCTGTCGGGCACCAGATCATAGGTGCTCGCCACGCCGGAGGCGACGGTATAGCCGCCATCGGCCCGCTTTCTCAGCGCGAAGCTATTGGCCCAGAGGGTGACATCGGGGCCGCCCTCGACCGGGGTGGTGCGCATCACCGTGTTCAGGATCTTGAGCTGCGGCAGCGCAATCCCGGCGTTGCCGGCAAACAGACGTGACCAAGCGCCGCCGGCCAGGACCACCGCATCGCAGGCGACCCGGCCCCTTTCGGTGACCACCCCGGCCACCCGCCCGGCCACCAGATCGAGCGAGCGCACCGCACAGCCGGTCAGCACCGTGGCACCGCGGTCGCGCGCCGCCGCGGCGATGGCGGGCGCCGCCCATTGCGGTTCGGCCATGCCGTCGAGCGGGGTATGAAGCCCGCCCTTCAGCGCCACCTTGCGCCCCGGCAGCAGCGCGTCGAGCGCCGCGCCCGACACCATGCCCCCCGGCACCCCATGTGCCGCCAGATGCCGCGACCAGCGTTCGCGCCGGTCATAGGATTTCGCGTCGGTGGCGGCATAGAGGATGCCGGCGCGGCGATAGCCGGTCCGGCGCCCGGTGCGGGCATCGAGCCCTTCCCAGATCTTCTGCGCCTCGATCATCAGCGGGATTTCGCGCGGGTCGCGCATCGCCAGCCGCACCCAGCCCCAGTTCCGGCTGGATTGTTCGCCGCCGATCACGCCCTTTTCGCAGAGCAGGACGGATTGGCCGCGTTCGGCCAGTTCCAGCGCGGTCGAGGCGCCGATGATACCGCCGCCGATCACCACCACGTCCACGCGGGCGGGCAGATCGGAATCAGCGTCGAAAGGGTCAAGCATAGGTCCGGGCATGGCGGCGACTATAGTCCTGCCATCGGCGGGCGCATCCGTTTTTTTCGCATCCGCAGCATTGTTTTTCCACCGGCTCAGAGCGGCGGATTTTCCGGCCGGGGCCGCACCAACGTCAGACCCAGAGCGATCATGCAAAGCGCCCCCCAGACCCAGATCGCGTACCGCTCGCCAAAGAAGATCATGCCCATCAGCACACCGGTGCCGGTCACCACATAGCCGATCTGCGACGCGAAGACCGGCCCGGCGTGACCGATCAGCCAGATATAGCCGGCATAGGCCACCAGATTGAGCATCCCCAGCCCCAGCACCGCCAGCTCCGACGGGCCGAAAGCGGTCAGATCGAAACCGGTGCCGGTCGCCAGCATCACCGGGGTGATCAGCGCCAAGGCGCCCCAGCTCATGCCGCAAAGGGTGGCGATCGGGCCGAGATCGCGCATGTCGGCCCTGGCGATCACCACGTTTTCACCGGAATAGGACAACGCCACCGCCAGCGGCGCGAGAAGCCAGATCGCCTGCGCCGGATCGGGCAGGCTGGTGCCCGGCAGCACGATCATCGCCACGCCGAGCGCCCCCAGCGCGATCCCCGCAAGCCGGCGCGGCGTCGGCTGCTCCAACCCCAGCGGCCAGGCGACCAGCAGCGTCACCATCGGCACCAACGACAGGAGCATCATCATGATGCCGATCGGCAAATGCCCGTAGGCGGTGAAGGATAGTGCGTTGGGCAATGCCGTTCCCAGCAGCCCGGCGCTCAGATAAAGCCGCAGATACCGCCCGCCCAAGGGCAGCCGCTGCCGCCGCAATATCAGGGTGCCGCTCAGTATCAGCGCGGCGACCAGCGTGCACCAGAAGGATATGCCGACGGCATTGTGCCCGGTCGAGATCGCCAGCTTGGTCAGCGGCCCGGTCAACCCCCAGGCCAGCCCCGCCCCCGCCACCACCGACCAGAGCCGCAAGGCGTGCGGCGCGGGACGGGGGAAAGCGTTCGGGGCCACCACGACGGCGCCTCAGCTCGGGTCGCGCCAGCGGTTGACGATGGGATAGCGTCGATCGAGCCAGAATGCCCGCTTGGTCAGCCGCGCCCCCGGCGCCGACTGGAAGCGCTTGTATTCGCTGATATAGACCAGATGCTCGACCCGCTTGGCAGTGGCCCGGTCGAAGCCCGCGGCGACGCAATCGGCGATCGAGCCGTCCTTGTCGACCAGGATGTCGAGGATCGCATCCAGCTCCGGGTAATCCGGCAGGCTGTCGCTGTCCTTCTGATCGGCGCGCAGCTCGGCGCTTGGCGGCTTGTCGATGACGCGCGGCGCAATCACCTCGCCGTCCGGGCCGCTCATCCAGGGCCGGTGGTTGGCATTGCGCCAGCGGCAGGTCTCGAACACCCGGGTCTTGTAGAGATCCTTGATCGGGTTATAGCCGCCCGCCATGTCGCCATAGATGGTGGCATAGCCCACCGCGACCTCGGACTTGTTGCCGGTGGTCAGCAACATCTCGCCGAACTTGTTCGACATCGCCATCAGCAGCAGGCCGCGCAGACGGGACTGGATGTTTTCCTCGGTCAGGTCGGGCTTCAACCCCTCGAAAAGCGGCGCCAAAGTATTGCTGATGGCGGCGCGCCCCTCGGCGATCGGGACATAGTCGTAATGACACCCCAGCGCCTTGGCGACGGCCTCGGCATCCTCCAGCGACTCCCGGCTGGTGTATTCCGAGGGCAGCATGACGCAGCGCACGTTCTTCGCCCCGATGGCATCGACGGCGATGGCGGCGACCAGCGCCGAATCGATGCCCCCCGACAGCCCCAGCAGCACCTTGGAGAAGCCCGACTTGCGCAGATAGTCGCGCAGGGATTGCACCATCACGCGATAGTCCTGCTCCCAGTCCGAGGCATGGACATGCTCCTCACCCGGAAGGATACGCCAGCCGTCGGCGCCGCGTTCAAGATCGACATGGGTGATGACCTCGTCGAACTGCGGCATCTGGAAGGCCAGTTCGCCCCCCGGGTTCAACCCGAAGCTGGCGCCATCGAAGACCTGATCGTCCTGCCCGCCCACCATGTTCAGATAGATCAGCGGCAGGCCGGTCTCGACCACGCGGGCGACCATATGGGTCAGCCGCACGTCGTGCTTGTTGCGGTAATAGGGCGATCCATTGGGAACCAGCAGGAACTCCGCCCCGGTTTCAGCCAGGGTCTCGGCCACTTCCTCGTGCCAGGCATCCTCGCAGATCGGGCTGCCGATACGGGTATTGCCCACCGAATAGGGGCCGCCCAGCGGGCCGGAATCGAAAATCCGCACCTCGTCGAAGACCAGCTCGTTCGGCAGGTTGTGTTTCAGCATCCGGCTGGCGATCTTGCCGCCCTTGAGGATGAAATAGGCGTTAAAGAGCTGATCGCCCTCGACCCAGGGGCCGCCGATGGCCAGCGCGGGGCCCTCGGCAAGCTCGGTCGCCAGCGCCTTGACCGTCTCCATCGCGTCGATCTGGAAGGCCGGCTTCATCACCAGATCCTGGGTGTTGTAGCCGGTGATGAACATCTCGGGCAGCGCCACCAGATCGGCCCCGGCGGCGCGGCCCTCTTCCCAGGCCGCACGCGCCTGCGCCGCGTTGCCCTTCAGATCGCCCATCACCGGGTTGAGCTGCGCCAGCGTCACGCGGAACCGGCTCGACTTCCCCTCTTCCATCCTGACCTCGTGCCCCTTGTGCGTTCCAAGTCTTCCCAAGGCATTTAACAGATCCCGCCCCGAGGGAAAGGCCGAGAGCGGCCGGCCCGGGGGAAAAGACATTGCCTGTCCCCTGCCCCTCGCCTAGTTTCTGCGTGACTTTGCAATATCGCGGCAGAACGTTGAGGCAGGCAGGACTTCCGATGAAACATCTTGGCATGGCATTGGCGACGGCGGCGACCGGGCTGCTCCTGAGCGGGGCGGCGGCACGGGCGCAGGACGGACAGGTGCTGACCACCGAGGACGATATCGGCGGCGTCTACGAAGGCACCTTCCGCGGCGGGCTGCAGCATGGCACCGGCACCTACCGGCTGCCAAACGGCTATGAATACACCGGCGAATGGGTCGACGGAGAGATCAAGGGCAAGGGCAAGGCGCGCTTTCCCAACGGGTCGGTCTATGAGGGCGAATTCGCCAAGGGCAAGCCGAACGGGCTGGGCAAGATCACCTTCGCCGACGGCGGCACCTATGAGGGCGAATGGGTCGACGGGGTGATCAATGGCCAGGGCGCAGCGACCTATGCCAATGGCGTGCGATATGAGGGCGGCTTCGTCAACGCCCAGCACAACGGCTATGGGGTGATGACCAGCCCCGGCGGCTATGAATACCGCGGCGATTGGGTGAACGGAGAGAAACAGGGCCACGGGGTGATCACCTATCCCGACGGCGCGGTCTATGACGGTGCCATCGAGGCCGGCCAGCGTTCGGGCGAGGGCAAGCTGACGCTGCCAGACGGGCTCACTTATGTCGGCACCTGGGCCGACGGGCAGATCAACGGTCAGGGCACGCTGACCCAGGCCAATGGCGATGTCTATGTCGGCGACCTGGTCGCCGGCCGGCGCGAGGGCAAGGGCAAAGTCACCTATGCCAATGGCGACACCTACGAGGGCGACTTCGCCGACGACCGCCGCCATGGCCAGGGCAGCTTTAGCGGCAAGGACGGCTATGCCTATACCGGCGCCTGGGTCGCCGGGCAGATCGAGGGCCAGGGCCATGTCACCTATCCCGACGGATCGGTCTATGAGGGCCAGTTCCGCGCCGATCTGGCCGATGGCACCGGCAAGATCACCTATCCCGACGGATCGACCTATGAGGGCGAGTGGAAGGCCGGGGTGATCGACGGCGAGGGCACCGCCACCTATCCCAACGGCATCGTCTACAAGGGCCAGTTCAAGAACGCCAAGAACGACGGCTATGGGGTGATGACCTATGCCGACGGCTACCGGTACGAGGGCGAGTGGAAAGAGGGCCAGCGCGACGGCCAGGGCAAGGCCACCTATGCCGACGGCTCGGTCTATGAGGGCCAGTTCGTCCAGGGACAGCGCGATGGCGAGGGCGAGATCACCATGGCCGACGGCTTCCGCTACAAGGGCCAATGGTCGGGCGGAGAGATCAACGGCAAGGGTGTCGCGACCTATGCCAATGGCGATATCTACGAGGGCACCTTCAAGAACGGCAAACGGCAGGGCGAGGGCACCATGCGCTATGCCACCGGCCAGGAAGCCAGTGGCACCTGGGAAAACGGCGCCCTGCAGACCGGCAACTGAGGCCGGTCAAGGGCCGGGTCGTCCCCATCCGGCCCCCATGCGCAAACACGGGGGGCCGACAACGGCCGGGGTCATTCCCCCTTGAGCTTGTGGATCTTGGCCAGCTTCATCACGAACCGCTCATAGAACGGCTCGCTGACGCCGGTGCGGATCTTGCGCATGAAATACCACTCAAAGACCAGCTTGGCCCAATGGACCCAGCGCCCCTCGGCCGCCCAGTTGACATTGCGCGGCGGCACCTGCGGCATCGCCAGGAAGGCGGCGCCGCGATCGCCGAAATCGGCCAGGCAGAGCGCGTTCCAGGTCGGCTGATAGGTCGGCTCCTTGCCCGCGATCACCAGCGGGATGTTCTTCGCCGTCGCCGTCACCATGCTTTCGATCATGAAGCCGGTCTTCGGCACGCCGGTGGGCACCGGGGTGGGTTCGGGCGGGGCGATGGCGATGCAGACGCCGATCCCGAAGATATTGGGGTATTTCCGGTTGCGCTGGAATTCGTCGGTCAAGACGAAGCCGCGCGGGTTCACCAGCCCTTCGAGCCCCATCAGCGCCGGGATGCCGCGGAAGGCCGGCAGCATCATCGAATAGGAGAAGGGAAGTTCGTATTTCTTCTTCTCGGTGCCGTCGTCGTCCACCTGGGTGACATAGACCTTGCCATCGGCGAACTTGTCGACCTTGGCATTGGTGATCCACTTGATATCGCGATCCCGCATGATGCTTTCCATCATGCCCTTGGTGTCGCCGACACCGTTCAGCCCCATGTGGCCGACATAGGGTTCCGAGGTCACAAAGGTGATCGGCACCTTGTCGCGGATCTTGCGTCGGCGCAGGTCGGTGTCGAGCGTCATGGCGAATTCATAGGCCGGCCCGAAGCAGGATGCCCCCTGCACCGCCCCCACCACGATCGGACCCGGGTTGGCGCAGAAGGCCTCCCAGTTCTTGCCCGAGATCTCGGCGTGCTCGACCTGGCAGATCGAATTGGTCAGCGCCTCGGGCCCGAAGCCCTCGATCTCGTCGAAGGCCAGATCGGGGCCGGTGGCGATCACCAGATAATCATAGCTGACCTCGCGGCCGCTTTGCAGATGGATGACCTGTGCGTCGGGATCGAGCTTCACCGCGCCGTCGCAGATGAAGTCGATATCGCGCCTGGACATCACCGGAGCGAGGTCGATGGTGATCTCTTCCTTCTTGCGCCAGCCGATCCCCGCCCAGGGGTTCGATGGCGTGAACTGGAAATAGGGCTTGTTCGAGATCACCGTGACCTTGTCGGTCTTGGCCAGCGACTGGCGCAGCTCATAGGCCTGGATGGTCCCGCCCAGACCGGCCCCAAGGACAACCACATGAGTCATTCTATCTTATCCTCCAACTTACCGACCGCGACCGCTGTCATCCCGGCCGGGCTCCCCGCACTGCGAAGGTCATCCGCGCCAGACCACCCGGCGGGCCTCCCTGTTTCGGAACATATTCGAAAAACAAAACATATCAAACAGGATCGCACCCGCCCAGCCACACGGCCTATCGTTCCGTCCGCCGCGCCTCCTCGCAACTATACATTGAAACTATAACACATCAGCCATGCGACCAGCCTGACCTGTATCAAATTGCCCCAGGTCATCGGCGGGAGGGTTCCCCCGGGGCGGCAACAGCTTTGCCACCCTGGGGGGCAGGGCATTCTAGCCATTCAAGGTCAGCAGCAGCTCGTCCAGACGATCCAATGTAGCTGTCAGCCCTTCCTTCATCCCCATTCCGATCACGGTTTCGAGATCCTGCGCCGACGCATAGGAGACCACGGTCCGGACAAGGCAATGGGCACAATGGGGGCCCGCGTCGGTGAACTCGACGTCCCAGCGCGATCGCGGCAGATCGGGGTTGAGCGCGCCGGTCTCGTCGCTGAACCCGTCGAGCGCGGCATAGCCATCGAGCGGGCGGATGGTCAGATAATCCAGCCGCCCCCAATATTCCTGCCCCTCCGGATCGACCATGGCGTAATGCCAATGGCCACCGTCACGAAACTCCATGGACTTGGTTTTGGTCATCAGCGGCGTCGGAGCGAACCAGCGATCGAGCAATTCGCTCTTCGTGTGGCACTCCCAGACAAGCTGCCGTTTGGCGGCGAACTCCCGGACGATCGTGAGGGTGCTCTTGTCCCTGTCGACCAGGAAATCGAATTGCAGATCAGCTTTCATCTTCTCCTCCATTCAAAGTCACCAGCAGATTGTCGAGCGCCTCATAGCGGTTTTGCCAGAGCTTGCGCTGATCCTCGAACCAGTGCTCCGTTGCCAGCAATGTCTGACGCTTGAGCGTGCAAGTCCGGACCCTGCCGGTCTTGCTGGAGCCGATCAGCCCCGAGGCCTCGAGCACCCCGATATGTTTCATGAACGATGGCAGGGCCATGTCGAAGGGCCCCGCGAGTTCGCTGACGGTCGCCGATCCCTGCGCAAGCCGCTGCACCACCGCCCTGCGCGTCGGATCGGCGAGCGCATGAAAGACAGAGTCGAGTGCAATATGATCAGGTCCCATGTGAACCAGTATATTGAGATCAAAACTTAGCTCAACAGCTAAGTTTTTATCTCTTCTCCCCCTGCCCCGCCCAGGCCGACCACCCCGCGGCGACGCAGCAATATTGCCGCAGCGCAGCAATGTTTTGGTCTTTTCTTTTCCGCTGATCCGCGTATATGGTCCGCCCCATGACCAGCCACGCACATATCCCGACCCTGACCGCTTTTTGCGGCGCGTCGCTGCGTGGCCTACTGATCCTAACCCGCCTCTGAGCGTGCCCTTCGGCGCGCCCGCTCAGAGGGGGATGCTTGCGCGCCATGAGGCTTTAGGACAGATACGAAAGTTACCGACATGACCACTGCAATCGACCAAGACCGCGTCTTGATTTTCGACACGACTCTGCGCGACGGCGAACAGAGCCCCGGCGCCACCATGACCCATAACGAGAAGCTGGAGATTGCCGGCCTGCTCGACGACATGGGCGTCGACATCATCGAGGCCGGCTTCCCGATCGCCTCGGAAGGCGATTTTCACGCCGTCTCCGAAATTGCCAAGAATTCCAGAAATTCGGTGATCTGCGGTCTCGCCCGCGCCAATTTCGCCGATATCGACCGTTGCTGGGAGGCGGTTCGGCACGCCAAGCAGCCGCGCATTCATACCTTCATCGGCACCTCGCCGCTGCACCGGGCCATTCCGAACCTGTCGATGGACGAAATGGCGCAGAAGATCCATGAAACGGTGACCCACGCCCGCAACCTCTGCGACAACGTGCAATGGTCGCCGATGGATGCGACGCGGACCGAATGGGATTACCTCTGCCGGGTGGTGGAGATCGCCATCAAGGCCGGCGCCACCACCATCAACGTCCCCGATACCGTCGGCTACACCGCGCCGGAGGAAAGCGCCTCGCTGATCCGGCGGCTGATCGAGACGGTGCCCGGCGCCGATCAGGTGATCTTCGCCACCCATTGCCACAACGACCTTGGCATGGCGACCGCCAACGCGCTGGCTGCCGTCGCTGGCGGCGCCCGGCAAATCGAATGCACCGTCAACGGGTTGGGCGAACGCGCCGGCAACACCGCGCTGGAAGAAGTGGTGATGGCGCTGAAGGTGCGCCATGACATCATGCCCTGGACCACCGGGGTCGACAGCACCAAGATCATGCATATCTCGCGCCGTGTCGCCACGGTGTCGGGCTTCCCGGTGCAGTTCAACAAGGCCATCGTCGGCAAGAACGCCTTCGCGCATGAATCCGGCATCCACCAGGATGGCATGCTGAAGAACAAGGAAACCTTCGAGATCATGCGCCCCGAGGACGTGGGTCTCACCGGGTCCAGCCTGCCGCTTGGCAAACACTCGGGCCGCGCCGCGCTGCGCGACAAGCTGAAGCAGCTTGGCCATGAGGTCGGCGACAACCAGCTTCGCGACATCTTCATCCGCTTCAAGGAACTCGCCGACCGCAAGAAAGAGGTTTACGACGACGATATCGTTGCCCTCGCCGGTGCCACCGCGGATGCGGGCGAGGACAAGCTGCAAATCGTCTCGCTCAAGGTGCTCTGCGGCACCGGCGGCCCGGCGGAAGCCACGCTTGAGATGGAAATTGACGGCAAGGAAATCATCGCCACCGAACACGGCGACGGCCCGGTCGACGCCAGCTTCAAGGCCGTGCGTGCGCTCTACCCGAACAAGGCGCATCTGCAGCTCTATCAGGTCAGCGCCGTGACCGAAGGCACCGATGCCCAGGCCACCGTCACCGTGCGGCTGGAAGAGGACGGCATGATCGTCACCGGCCAGTCGGCGGATACCGATACGGTGGTCGCCTCGGCCCGCGCCTATGTCAACGCGCTGAACCGTCTGGCGGTGCGTCGTCAAAAGGCCGGCCCCGGCGCGGATGCCCGCGAAATCTCTTATAAAGACATGCACTGATCCGGTGCCGCCGGCGCGAGGGGAGCCTTCGCGCCGGCATTTTCTCAGGCTGCGGCCTGCGCCACCTCGAAGCGACGGAAACCGTCCTCGAAAGCCGGCACGATCTCCACCACCTTGAAATAGCCCTCGGTGATCAGCGGCGTGTCGCGCAGCCGTTCGATCGCGAAATAGATGTCCTCCGCCCGCCCGGCGGTGATCATCGCCACATCGCTGATCCTTGCGTTGAACGCCTCGGCATCGAAGTGGCGCACTTCGATCTCTCCTGCGGCAAAGGCCGCCGCCATCGCCTCCGTCGCGATCCGGTTGCGCGCCTCCCGCGACAGGCGCAGCCAGTCGGGGCTGGCCCAGAGCATCAGAAATACGGTCATCTTCATCGGGTCCGTCATGAGTATTTCCCTTCCGTTGCCTTCGGGACAAGAATGTGAGCGAATACTCACCTTCTCAACTCGCCTTCCCAAATCGCCGCGCCCCCATGCATCAGCCCAGGAAAACCGCCAGACAGGCCCGGTCCCGCGCCACTCAGGCCGCGATCCTCGAGGCGGCCGCTCGCATTCTCGAATCGGGCGGGATGGCGGCTTTGACCACCAACGAGATCGCCCGCCGCGCCGGCGTCAGCATCGGATCGCTCTATCAGTATTTTCCCAACAAGGAGGCGATCCTGACCGCCCTGATCCGCGACCAGCGGCGCGCCCTGCTCAACCAGATGCGGGCCAGCCTCTCCGGCACGGGGGAGCTACCGCCGGAAGCCGCCGTCGACGGGCTGATCCAGGCGGCGCTGGCGCATCAATTCGCGCGACCCGCCCTGGCGCTGGCGCTGGAACCCCTTGACCATGGGCTGGAGCTTGAGCCCGAAACCGACCGCCTCTCGGCGGAGATCGCCGATCTCACCCTGGATGTGGTGCGCCGGTTGCGGCCCGGCGCTGGTCGCGAGGAGGCAAGGGATGTCGCCGCGATCTGCAAGGGAATGATCGACGCCGCCGCCCGCGCCGGCGAGACCGGCGGCCCCGCCCTTGCCGCCCGCTGCCGCCGCGCCGTGCTGGGCTATCTCGGGCAGGGCTGACAGGGAATGGCCCACCCCTCGCACATCCTCCGTGATATCTGCACAGCCCGAATGCCGCCGCCGCCAGCCTGCGAAACACACAGTCTCGCGATCACCCGGCGAAAAGGCGCGCCCACCGGATTCCACCCTTTCGCCCGGTGGCGCTGACGCATATAAGGCAAAAGTCAAGCGGCCGAGAGAGTCGTGAGGCAAATCTGTAGCATTTCAGCAGGATCACACACGAATGGCGGTGTTTGGAAATCTGGGCGGTCTCTTTTCTTCGGATATGGCGATCGACCTCGGCACGGCGAATACGCTGGTCTACGTGAAAGGCCGGGGTATCATTTTGTCCGAGCCTTCCGTCGTCGCCTATCATATCAAGGACGGCGTCAAAAAAGTCCTCGCCGTGGGTGAGGATGCCAAGCTGATGCTGGGCCGCACCCCCGGCTCGATCCAGGCGATCCGGCCGATGCGCGATGGCGTCATCGCGGATTTCGACACCGCCGAGGAGATGATCAAGCATTTCATCCGCAAGGTGCACAAGCGCTCGACCTTCTCGAAGCCGAAGATCATCGTCTGTGTGCCCCATGGCGCCACGCCGGTCGAGAAACGCGCGATTCGCCAGTCGGTTCTGTCCGCCGGTGCGCGTCGCGCCGGGCTGATCGCCGAACCGATCGCCGCCGCCATCGGTGCCGGCATGCCGATCACCGATCCCACCGGCTCGATGGTCGTCGACATCGGCGGCGGCACCACCGAAGTTGCGGTTCTGTCGCTGGGCGACATCGTCTATGCGCGTTCGGTGCGCGTCGGCGGTGACCGTATGGACGAGGCGATCATCTCCTATCTGCGGCGCAACATGAACCTGCTGATCGGCGAAAGCACCGCCGAGCGGATCAAGACCACCATCGGCACCGCCCGCATGCCCGACGACGGCCGCGGCACCTCGATGCAGATCCGGGGCCGTGACCTGCTCAACGGTGTGCCGAAGGAAATCGAGGTCACCCAGGCGCAGATCGCCGAGGCGCTGGCCGAGCCGGTGCAGCAGATCTGCGAGGCGGTGATGACCGCGCTGGAAACCACCCCTCCCGATCTGGCCGCCGATATCGTCGACCGCGGCGTGATGCTGACCGGCGGTGGCGCGCTTCTGGGCGACCTGGATCTGGCGCTGCGCGAACAGACCGGGCTGGCGGTTTCGATCGCCGACGAAAGCCTGAACTGCGTTGCCCTCGGCACCGGCAAGGCGCTGGAATACGAAAAGCAACTGCGCCACGCCATCGACTACGATAGCTGATCGGCGCGAGGTTTGACGCCAACCGGGCGCCCGCGCCCGGGGTGACGGAAGGAAGCCATTGGCCAGGGACCGTTCGCAGCGCGACGATTACACCGCCCCCTTGCGCCGGCTGGTGCTTGGGATCGTGGTGCTTTGCCTGATCGGCATCTTCCTGGTCTGGCGCATCGACAGCCCGCGCGTCGAACGCTTCCGTGCCCAGGTGGTCGACCGGGTGGTGCCGCCGATGGACTGGGCGCTGGCCCCGGTCACCAGCACCATCAACCTGCTGCGCGACTTCAAGAGCTATCGGCGGCTGTCAGAACAGAATCAGGAACTGCGCCGCGAGCTGCGGCAGATGAAGGCCTGGAAAGAGGCGGCGCTGCAGCTTGAACAGGAAAACGCCCGGCTGCTCGATCTGAACAATGTCCGGCTCGATCCCAGGCTGACCTATATCACCGGCGTGGTGCTGGCCGACTCGGGTTCGCCCTTCCGGCAATCGGTGCTGCTCAACGTCGGCGCCCGCGACGGCATCCGCGACGGCTGGGCGGCGATGGACGGCATCGGTCTGGTCGGGCGGATTTCGGGAACCGGCGAGAATACGTCGCGGGTGATTCTGCTCACCGATGCCTCAAGCTCGATCCCGGCGATCATCCAGCCGTCGCGACAGACCGCGCTGATCACCGGCAACAACACCGCCGCGCCCCTGATCGACTTTCTGGAAAACCCCGATCTGGTTCGCCCCGGCGACCGGGTGCTGACCTCGGGCGACGGCGGGGTGTTTCCCGCCGGCCTTCTGATCGGCCAGGTTGCCGCCGACCCCAGCGGACGGCTGCGGGTGCGGCTGGCGGCGGATTACGAACGGCTGGAATTCCTGCGCGTGCTGCGCCACCACGGCACCGAGACGGTGACCGACCCGGGCGATGTCGTCCTGCCCTCGGGTGAGGCGGCCAAGCCGACCGAGCCCGCGGCGACAGGCGGCGGCACGCCACCGGGGAAGGGCAAAGATGGCTAATTTCTCCACCTCCCGGCTGTGGCTGATGCGGGCCGCCTTCCTGGGGCTGGGGGTATTGATCATCTTCTTTCACCTGCTGCCGCTCGACACCCAGCCGCGCCGCTGGGCGCCGCCGGACCTGTTGGTCGCCTTCGCCTTCGCCTGGTGCCTGCGCCGCCCTGACTATGCCCCGATGCTGATCATCGCCGGAGTGATGCTGATGGCCGACCTGCTGTTCCAGCGGCCCCCCGGGTTGATGACGCTTCTGGTGGTGCTGGGCAGCGAATCCCTCAAGAACCGGGCGGCGGCGCTGCGCGGGGCAAGCTTTGTCGCCGAATGGCTGGCGGTCTGCCTGACATTGCTGGTGATCACCGTGCTGAACCGGGTGATCCTGGCGATCCTGGCGGTGGAGCAGGCCCAGCTCAGCCTCAGCCTGATCCAGATGCTGATGACCATGCTGGCCTATCCGCTGGTCGTCGTGGTGACCCAATCCTTGATGGGCGTGCGCAAGCTCACCCCAAGCGATGCCGAAGCAATGGGAGGCCGCGGATGAGACGCAATCCCCGCGAATTGACGCTGCTGCAACGCTCCACCAACCGGCGCACCCTGCTGGTGGGCGGTCTGCAACTGGCCTTTGCCGGCGGGCTGGCGATGCGGATGCGCTATCTGCAGGTCGATCAGGCCGATCAGTTCCGCCTGCTGGCCGAAGAGAACCGTATCAACATCCGCCTGATCCCGCCGACCCGAGGCAAGATTTTCGACCGCAACGGCAATGTGCTGGCGCAGAATTCGCCCAGCTATCGCGTCGTCATCGTGCGCGAGGATGCCGGCGATGTCGATCAGGTGCTGAAGAACCTGTCCGAGTTGATCCCGCTCAATCAGGAGGAGCTGGACCGGGCTCTGACCGAGATGCGCCGCAGCCCGCCCTTCCTGCCGGTGACGCTGGCCGACCAGATGGGCTGGGACGATATCTCGAAAGTCGCGGTCAACGCCCCTGCCCTGCCCGGCATCACCCCCGAGGTTGGCCTGACCCGGCTTTATCCGCGCGGCCCCGACCTGGCGCATGTGATCGGCTATGTCGGCCCGGTCAGCGATTACGATCTCAGCAAGATGGAAGATCCCGAACCGGTGCTGCGCATTCCGCGCTTCCAGATCGGCAAGGTCGGGCTCGAGGCGAAATGCGAGGACATGCTGCGTGGCAAGGCCGGCGCCAAGCGGGTCGAGGTCAACGCCACCGGCCGCGTCATGCGCGAGCTTGACCGCCGCGAGGGCCAGCCTGGTGCCGACCTGCAGTTGACCATCGACGCCGAGCTGCAGGCCTATGTTCACGCCCGGCTGGACCATGAAAGCGCCAGCGCCGTGGTGATCGACTGCGAGACCGGCGATCTGCGCGCCATCGCCTCCGCCCCCAGCTTCGACCCCAACATGTTCGTGCGCGGCATTTCGGTCGCGGAATACAGCAAGCTGACCAACGACCCCTATCGTCCACTCGCCTCGAAATCGGTGCAGGGGGTCTATCCTCCCGGCTCCACCTTCAAGATGATCACCGCCATGGCGGCGCTGGAAGAGGGAATCATCGGCCCCTCTGACACCGTCTATTGCCCCGGATATCTCGAGGTCGCCGGCCGCCGCTTCCACTGCTGGCGGCGCGGCGGGCATGGTCATGTGGATCTGGAAACCTCGCTGAAGCAGAGCTGCGACGTCTATTACTATGATCTCGCCCTGAAGGTGGGGATCGACAAGATTTCCGCCATGGCCCAACGCTTCGGCATCGGTGTGCGCCACGATCTGCCGATGTCCGCCGTCGCCCGCGGCCTGGCGCCCAACCGCGAGTGGAAACAACGCGTCCATGGCCAGGATTGGCTGATCGGTGACACCGCCAACTCGTCGATCGGTCAGGGCTATACCCTCGCCTCGCCGATGCAACTGGCGGTGATGACCGCCCGGATTGCGACGGGGCGTGAGGTTACGCCGCGGCTGATCAAGTCGATCGACGGGGTTGAACAGCCCTCGGGCGCTGGCGAGATGATGGCGCTCAATCAGGGCAACCTGCGCACCCTGCGCAAGGGGATGTTCGCGGTGTTGAACGATCGCCGTGGCACCGCCTATGGCAGCCGGATCATCGAGGAGACCTTCCGCATGGCCGGCAAGACCGGCACCAGCCAGGTCCGCAACATCACCACCGCCGAGCGCGCCGCCGGCGTCGTGCGCAACGAGAATCTGCCCTGGGAGCGGCGCGACCACGCGCTTTTCATCTGCTTCGCCCCCTATGACAAACCGAAATACGCGGTCGCCGTGGTGATCGAACATGGCGGTGGCGGCTCTTCGGTCGCGGCCCCGGTGGCGCGCGACATCATGCTTCAGGCGCTCTATGGCGGCACCCCGCCGCTGACCGCCTACCCCGCCAAGGACCGCGATCGCGTCAAGGATCTGCAGGAGCGTCTGCGCCTGGAACGCCAGCGTCGCGACGCAGAAGAAAGCGGCCGCGCATGAGCTATCTGGAATATGCCGTCAAATCCGCCCCGACCGGCTTTCGCAAGATCCTCTATCTGAACTGGCCGCTGACACTGCTGCTGATCTCGGTCGCGGGCGTCGGCGTGCTGATGCTCTATTCGGTCGCGGGAGGTTCCTTCTCACCCTGGGCAGAGCCGCAGATCAAGCGCTTTGCCATGGGGCTCTCCGTGATGTTCGTGATCGCCATGGTGCCGATCTGGTTCTGGCGCAACATGGCGGCGATGGCCTATGGGCTGTCGTTGCTGCTCCTGTTCGCGGTGGAGTTCTTCGGCTCGATCGGCATGGGGGCGCAACGCTGGATCGACCTCGGGTTCATGCGGCTGCAACCCTCGGAGCTGACCAAGATCACCCTGGTGATGATGCTGGCGGCCTATTACGACTGGCTGCCGGCACAGAAAACCTCGCGCCTGTTCTGGGTGCTGGTGCCGGTGGTGCTGATCCTGCTGCCGACGGCGCTGGTGCTGAAACAGCCCGACCTCGGCACCGCGCTGCTGCTGCTGATCGCCGGGGCCGGGGTGATGTTCCTGGCCGGCGTCCACTGGGGCTATTTCGCCTTTGTCCTGGCGGTCAGCGTCGGGCTGGTCACCGCGGTCTTCGAATCCCGCGGCACGCCCTGGCAGCTTTTGAAAGATTACCAGTTCCGCCGGATTGATACCTTCCTCGACCCCGGCAGCGACCCGCTGGGGGCGGGCTATCATATCACCCAGTCGAAGATCGCGCTGGGATCGGGCGGCTGGGCCGGGCGCGGCTTCATGCAGGGTACGCAATCGCGGCTGAACTTCCTGCCCGAAAAGCACACCGACTTCATCTTTACCACATTGGCCGAGGAATTCGGCTTCATCGGCGGGGTGTCGCTGCTGACGCTCTATGCGCTGATCATCGTCTTCTGCATCGCCTCGGCGCTGTCGGAACGTGACAGGTTCTCCTCGCTCGCCACCATGGGGATCGCGATCACCTTCTTCCTGTTCTTCGCCGTCAACATGTCGATGGTGATGGGGCTGGCGCCGGTGGTGGGGGTGCCGCTGCCGATGGTCAGCTATGGCGGCTCGGCCATGCTGGTCTTGATGGCCGCCTTCGGCATCGTGCAAAGCGCCCATGTCCATCGGCCCCGCTGAACCTTGACCCAGGGAAAGACCACAGGACCATGACGACGAATATCCTCTTCCTCTCCACCCCGAAACGCTGGGCCGACTATCAGGCGCCCCTGACCCGCGCGCTGGAGACCAAGGGGCTCAACGACTTTCGGCTGGGCGAGGATCTGCCCGCGGCCGAGGTCGATTACATCGTCTATGCCCCGGGCGGCGCCACCGATCACGATTTCACCCAATTCCCCCGTCTGAAGGCGGTGCTGAGCCTCTGGGCCGGGATCGAGACGGTGATCGAGAACCCCACGCTCACGGTGCCGCTGGCCCGCATGGTCGATCACGGGCTGACCCAGGGCATGACGGAATGGGTGACCGGCCATGTGCTGCGCCATCACCTCGGGATGGATGCCCATATCCTCGGCCAGACCGGCATCTGGGATCCGGTCGCGCCGCCCCTGGCGCAGGACCGGCGGGTAACGATCCTCGGCCTCGGCACGCTCGGCTCCGCCTGCGGCCAAGCGCTCGCCGCGCTCGGCTTTCCGGTCACCGGCTGGAGCCGCAGCGCCAAGGCGGTCGACGGACTCACCTGCCTCTCGGGCGACGCCGGTCTGACCGAGGCGCTGGCCACCGCCGACATCCTGGTGCTGCTGCTGCCCGACACCCCGGCGACCCGCGACATCTTGAATGCCAAAACCATCGGAGAGCTCCCCCGCGGCGCCGTGGTCCTGAACCCCGGCCGTGGCGCGCTGATTACCGACGCGGCGCTGCTGGCGGCGCTCGACAGCGGCCAGATCGCCCATGCCACGCTCGACGCCTTCCGGATCGAACCACTGCCCGCCGACGATCCCTATTGGGCCCACCCCAAGGTCACCGTCACCCCGCATATCGCCTCGGAAACCCGTGTCGCCACCGCCTCGGAGGTGGTCGCGGAAAACGTCCGGCGTGGCGAGGCAGGAGAGCCGCTCCTGCATCTGGTCGACCGCTCTCTCGGCTATTGAGGCGCCCGGCGTCCCTGTCGGTTTTTCCGTATTTGAGACGAGAAGAAGCCGAAAGGCGCCGCGCCCCTCCCTGCCAGCGCGAGGCAGCCCCTACGCGGGGCCGCGGCTTCTTCTCGGTCCAAATACGGCCGCCGGAGGCTTGCGCCGCAGGCGCAATCAGGCCGCCAGGCCACGCCCCTTGAGCAGCGCCTCGACCCCCGGCAGACGGCCGCGGAAAGCCTTGTAGAGATCTTCCGGATCCTCCGAGCCGCCCTTCGACAGGATATTGTCTTCCAGCGACTTGGCGCGCTCGGGATCGAAGGCGCCGCCCGCCTCCTCGAAAGAGGCGAAGGCATCGGCGTCCATCACCTCGGACCACATGTAGCTGTAGTAACCCGAGCTATAGCCGTCGCCCGAGAAGACATGGGCGAATTGCGGCGTCGCGTGGCGCATGCCGATGGCGTGCGGCATCCCAAGCTCGGCCAGAACCTCGGCCTGTTTCGCCATCGGATCGGTGGGCGCCGGGCCGTCGTGGAATTCCAGATCGACCAGGGCCGAGGCCACGTATTCCACCGTCTGGAACCCCATGTCGAAGGTCGCGGCCTTCAACACCTTGTCGCGCATCGCCTCGGGCATCGGCGCGCCGGTCTCCACATGGGTGGCGAATTCGCTCAAGACCTCGGGCACTTCCAGCCAATGTTCGAACAGCTGGCTCGGCAATTCGACGAAATCGCGCGCCACCGAGGTGCCGGAGATGCTCTCATAGGTCACATTCGACAGCATCTGGTGCAGCGCATGGCCGAATTCGTGAAACAGCGTGCGGGCGTCGTCATAGGACAGCAGCGCCGGCGTCGACTTGGCGAAGTTGCAGACGTTGATCACCACCGGGGTCTGCACCTCGGGATATTTCGCCTGGCTGCGCATCGCCGAACACCAGGCGCCCGAGCGCTTCGAGCCGCGCGCGAAATAATCCCCGATGAAGACCGCCAGATGTTGGCCATTCCGCGTCACATTCCAGGCCAGGCAATCGGGATGATAGAGCGCCACGTCGAGCGGCTCGAACTCCAGCCCGAACAGGCGGTTGGCGCAGGCAAAGGCCGCCTCGCGCATCTTTTCGAGCTGCAGATAGGGTTTCAGTTCCGCCTCATCGAGGTCGTATTCGGCGCGGCGCCGCTTCTCGGCATAGTAGCGCCAGTCCCAGGGTTCCAGATCGCCATTGCCGCCCTCGGCATGCATCATCCGGGTCAGGATTTCGCCATCCGCCTCCGCCCGCGCCTTGGCCGGGCCCCAGACATCCATCAACAGCTCCTTCACCCGGGCGGGCGTCTTGGCCATCTCGGTTTCCAGCTTGAAGGCGGCGAAATTCTCATACCCCAACAGATGCGCGCGTTCCTCGCGCAGCTTGAGGATTTCGGCGGCGATGGCGCGGTTGTCGGTCTTGCCGCCATTGGCGCCGCGCGCCGCCCAGGCCAGATAGGCCTTCTCGCGCAGATCGCGGCGGGAGGAGAATTGCAGGAAGGGCACGATCAGCGACCGCGACAGGGTGATCACCGGGCCTTGCGCTCCCTTCTCCTCCCCCGCCGCGCGGGCGGCGGCGAGAACGAAATCGGGCAGGCCGTCAAGATCGGCCTCGGAGAGTTCAATGAACCACTCGCTCTCATCGGCCAGCAGATTCTGGGTGAATTCGGTGCCCAGCACCGCCAGCCGCGCCTTGATCTCCTTCATCCGCGCCTCGGCCTCCCCCTCCAGCGCCGCGCCGGAGCGAACGAAGCCGCGATGGGTCAGCATCAGCACCCGCTCCTGCTCCGGCGTCAGCCCCAGATCGTCCTTGCGGGCCCAGAGATCGGCCACCCGGGCGAACAGCGCCTTGTTGGCCGAAATCTCGGCCCAGTGCTTGGCGAGGCGGGGGGAGAAATCGCGCTGCAACTCCTGCCGCTTGGGATTGCTGTCCGCACCCGCCACGGTGAAGAAAACCGACAGAACCTTGTCGAGATCGCGCCCGGCGCCTTCCAGCGCCTCGATGGTATTGGCGAAGCTCGGCGCCTCGGGGTTTTCGGCGATCGCCTTCATCTCGACGTCATGCTCGGCCAGCGCCACATCCAGCGCGGGGGCGAAATCCTCGTCGCCGATCTGGTCGAAGGGGGCAATCTCGAACGGGGTCTTCCAGTCAGAGAGGATCGGGTTGGTCATCGGGTATCTCCTTTGCCGCACAAGCTAGGGGCGCCGCCCGCCTTGGTCCAGAGGCCCCGACCGCGCCGCGCTACCTTGCGGCTTTTTCTAGCTTCAAATATCCCCGCCGGAGGCTTGCGCCGCCGCAGGCGGGGCAAACTCTTCGCTCAGGCTTGATGCAGGCCGCCGCAGATCGGGCAATCGGGGCGCGGTTTCAGCCGGATCTTGCGGGTTTCGGCATAGAGCCCGTCATAGATCAGCATTGCCCCCCGGAGCGGCTCGCCGCTGTCGGCGATGACCTTGATCGCCTCCATCGCCATCATGGCGCCGATCACCCCGGGCAGGGCCGCGACCACGCCGGCCTCGGCACAGGAGGGCGCCAGCCCCTCGGCCGGGGCCTCCGGAAAGATGCATTGATAACAGGGCGCGCCATGGGCGGGATCGAAGACGCTCACCTGTCCTTCCCATTGCGCCAAGGCGCCAGAGATCAGCGGCCGACGCAGCGCCACGGCGGTCCGGTTGGCAAGATAGCGGGTCTCGAAATTGTCGGTGCCGTCGAGGATCAGATCGTAGTCGGCGAAAATCTTGCCCGCCGAGTCCTGGTCCAGCCGGCGATTGTAGGGGCGAATGGTCACGTGCGGGTTCAGCGCCTCGAGCGCGGCCTGGGCCGAGAAGACCTTGGGCATGCCCACCCGCGCCTCGGCATGGATGATCTGGCGCTGCAGGTTCGAGGCATCGACGGTATCACCGTCGATCACCCCGATGGTCCCCACTCCGGCGGCGGCCAGATACATCAGCGCAGGCGAGCCCAGGCCGCCGGCGCCGATCACCAGAACGCGGGCGTTCTTCAGCCGCTTCTGCCCTGGCCCGCCCAATTCGCGCAGCACGATATGGCGGGCGTAACGGGTCAGTTCGGCATCGGAAAAGCTACCGGCGGGTTTGGCCGGCGCCGGCGGCGGAGCCATCTTCTTCGCCCGCCGCTTCAGCGCCGCCACCGCCCCGGCATAGAGCAGCCCGACCAATGCCACACCACCCAGGATCAGCCAGAGCGCGGCGCTCTCGCCGGTGGCCTGCCGCAGGGGGTGGCCGCCCGGCAGGGTCAGATGCAACCCCAGCACGGCACCGTAAAGCACCGCGATCCCAGCCCAGCGCAGCCGCTGCGGCAGGCGCAGCGCCCAGCCAAGTGCCCAGATCGCCGCGCCCAGCGCCAGAACCAGCAGCATCAGCGCCGTCCGGTCGACCCGAAGCCACCGGCGCCGCGATCGGTCTCGCTCAGCGCCTCGGCCAATTCGAACCGGGCCTGCACCACCGGGGCCACCACCATCTGGGCGATGCGGTCACCATGGGAAATGGTGAAAGCCTCGCTCCCCGCATTCATGATGATGACACCCAAGGGACCGCGATAATCGCTGTCGATGGTGCCCGGCGCGTTCGGCAGGGTGATCCCATGCATCAGCGCCAGGCCAGAGCGCGGCCGCACCTGCACCTCATAGCCATTGGGGATCTCGATCCTGAGGCCGGTGGGGATCAGCGCCCGGGCGGCCGGCGCCAGCACCACCTCTCCCCTGTCGGGAAAATTGGCGCGCAGATCGGCCCCGGCAGAGCCTTCGGTCTCATAGGCCGGCAGCGGCACCTCCCGGTCGGCGCCCTCATCATAGATCAGTCGGATGGCAACCATGTTCTGTCCTTTCTCTCACTCGGCCAGCGCCTCGGCAATGCGATGGGCCAGGCGCAGGGCCACCTCGTCCTTGCCCATGCGCGGCCAGCCCTCGGCCCCTTCATCGGTGATCAGGGTAACGGCATTCTCACTGCCGCCCATGATGCCGGTCGCATGGCTCACGTCATTGGCGACGATCCAGTCACAGCCCTTGCGCGCCCGCTTGGCGGTGGCGTGTTCCAGCACGTTGTCGGTCTCGGCCGCGAAGCCCACCACCAACCCGGGGCGGCCTTCGGTCAGACGCGACACGGTCTTGAGGATATCCGGGTTCTCGGCGAATTCGAGCACCGGCAGGCCGTCGCGGCTTTTCTTCAGCTTCTTGTCCGAGGCGCTCGCCACCCGCCAGTCGGCGACGGCGGCGACGAAGATGCCGGCATCGGCGGGCAAGGCCGCCTGCACCGCCGCCAGCATCTGCTGCGCGGTTTCGACCCGGATCAGCTCCACCCCATCGGGCGGGGACACATCAGCCGGGCCGGTGACAAAGACCACATGGGCGCCAAGACCAACCAGCGCCGCGGCAATCGCGGTGCCCTGCGCGCCCGAGGAGCGGTTGGCGATATAGCGTACCGGGTCGATCGGTTCATGGGTGGGGCCGGAGGTCACCAGGATACGCTTGCCCGTGAGCGGCCCCTCGCGAAAGCGCGCCTCGATGGCGGCGACGATCTCCATCGGCTCGGCCATCCGCCCGGGTCCGAATTCGCCACAGGCCATGGAGCCATCATTGGGTCCGACGAAACCGATGCCATCCGCCTTGAGCTGCGCCGCATTGCGCCGGGTCGCGGGGTGATCCCACATCCGCACGTTCATCGCCGGCGCCAGCAGCACCGGCGTGTCGGTGGCCAACAGCAGGGTCGAGGCCAGATCATTCGCCAACCCGTTGGCCATCTTGGCCATCAGATCGGCGGTGGCCGGCGCCACCACGATCAGATCGGCGCTGCGCGAGAGCTGGATATGCCCCATCTCGGCCTCTTCGGTCAGGTCGAAGAGCTCCTGATAGACCTTGTGCCCGGCCAGGGCCGCCAGGGACAGCGGCGTCACGAATTCCGCCCCGGCCGAGGTCAGCACCGGCACCACCTCGGCCCTGCGTTCGCGCAGGCGGCGGATCAGATCCAGCGATTTGAAGGCGGCGATTCCGCCTCCGACGATCAGCAAAATGCGCTTTCCGGTCAGCATCTTCCCTCAACCCTCCTCATCGCCGAGACGAGTCCCGGCCCTTGCCCGGACCCTAGGCAAGCCGCAGGCCGAGTGCCAGCGGAGAATGCCGCGATCAGGGTTTGGTGAAGCCGGCGCAGGGATCGGGCCGGTCGACGGCGGGGCTGTCCACCACCGCGTCGAAGGCTCCGTCGATCCGCCCGGCCTCGGCCTGGCCCAGCGCGAAGACCCTTGTCTCGGGCGCCGCGCGCAGCAGGTAAAGCGGCGCGCCGCGATCGCGCCGGGCATGGCCGTCGCCGGTGATCACCACCACCGGACCGCCGGTTTCGATCAGCGCCAGCAGCGCGGCGCGCGCCAGGGCGGCATCGCGCAGCCGCTGGATATCGACCATCAGACCCAGCTTGTCGGCCGGCATGGCACCGCAATGGGCCGCCTGCTGGTCGGCCTCGCGCGCGGCCTGTTCCGTCACCGGCAAGGGCTGGTCCAGACCATAGCGCCCCGCCTCGGCCCCGAAGGCGGCAACGACGCCCTCGGCGATCACCTGCCCCAATGCCTCGCGCGGGATCAGGGCACCGTATTGGCGGGCGTCGCGGGCCGCCCGGAACACCGGCATATAGTCAGCCAAGGGCGGCCAGCCGCTGTCGGCCCAGCCAGTCAGCCGCTCCAACCTCTCGGGGCTGTCGACAGCCTCGGGCGTCAGCCGCGCCGCCGTCGCCTCGGTCATCATCTCCCAGACCACCGCCTTGGGGGCGATCGCCGCCAGCGCCTCGGCCTGGATCAGGTGATGCGCCGGATTGTCGTGCAGCTCGCCCAGAAACACCACATCGGCGGCGCGCATCGCCGCAAGGGCCTCCGCCGGCATCTGGTCAGACAGGGGGGCCGCCCACAGCGGGGCGGCCGACAGGATCAGGGCGAAGGCCCCCAGCAGCTTCCTCATAGCAGGAAGTTCTGCACCTCTTCCGACTGCGCCTCAAGGCTCTTGCGCATCTTCTGAAAGGCCGCGGCCTCGAGCTGTCGCACCCGCTCCTTCGACAACCCCAGTTCCTCACCCAGGCTTTCCAGAGTGCGCGGCGGCTCGCGCAGCTTGCGTTCGCGGATGATGAACTGTTCGCGCGGTTTCAGCGTCTTCATCGCCTGCAAGAGCCATTGGCGCAGCTGCTCGGTATCGTGGCTTTCCTCGACGATCTCGGCGCTCTGGGCGCTGTCATCCTCAAGCGTGTCGATCCATTCGCGCCCATCCTCATCCGCAGTCTGTACCGCGTTGAGCGAGAAATCGCTGCCGGCCAGCCGGCCGTCCATCATCTCGACATCCCTGAGCGGCACGCCGATTTCGGTGGCGATCATCTGGTGCAGCTGATGCCGGTCCAGCACCGCGCCCTCGGCGCTGGCCTCACGCTCCAGCTTGGCCTGCACGCGGCGCATGTTGAAGAACAGCGACTTCTGCGACGAGGTCGACCCGGTGCGCACCATCGACCAGTTGCGCATCACGTAATCCTGGATCGAGGCCTTGATCCACCAGACAGCATAGGTCGAGAACCGCACGCCGCGGTCGGGGTCGAACTTGTCAGCGGCCTTCATCAGGCCCAGCCCGGCCTCTTGAATCAGATCGTTCATCGACGCGCCGTAACGGCGGTATTTCGACGCCATCGAGATCGCCAGCCGCATATAGGCGGTGATCAGACGATGCAGCGCGGCCTCGTCGCGCTGATCGCGCCAGGCGCGGGCCAGCGCCAGTTCGGTTTCGGCATCCAGAAGCTCGGCCTTTCTGGCCTGGCGGGACATCGCGGTGTTTTCGCTCAGATCAAGTGCCATGTCGTCCCCCTTCCCTTTCCGGTCTGTGGCGGCGCATCTTGTCTTGGGCCCCAATCCTGCTACCCCTGCCCGGGGCGCGAGAGGGCGGATACGAGGAAAAAACATGTTTCCCGGACTCACATTCATACTCGGGGGCGCCGCCTCCGGCAAATCGGAATTCGCCGAAGCGCTGGCCGAAAGCTGCGGCCTGGCAAAGCATTATCTGGCCACCTCGGAGGCTCTCGACGGGGAAATGAGCGAGAAAATCAAACGACATAGGGCACGGCGCGGCGCCGATTGGACCACCCACGAGGCGCCACTCGATGTCGAACCCGTGCTGGCCCGATTCAATCACGATTGCGTGTGCCTCTTCGACTGCGCGACCCTCTGGCTCGGCAATCAGATGATGGCCGAACGCGATCTGGAAGACCGCCAGAGCCTGCTGATCGCCGCGCTGACCGCCTGCCGCGCGCCGGTCATCGTGGTGTCGAACGAAGTGGGCCAGGGCATCGTGCCGGCCGATCCGATGAGCCGCCGCTTCCGCGAGGCGCAGGGCCGGCTGAACATCGCCCTGGCGCGCGAGGCCGACCTGGCGGTGCAGGTGGTGGCCGGGCTGCCCCTGGTGCTGAAGGGACAATTGCCATGACCCGCCTGCTGCTGATCCGCCATGGGCCGACCCATGCGAAATCCATGGTCGGCTGGTCAGACCTGCCTGCCGATCTTTCCGATACCCCGGCGCTCGCCCGCCTCTCCGCCGCCCTGCCCGGCGATGCGACGGTGATCTCCTCCGACCTCTCCCGCGCGGTCGCCACCGCCGACGCGATCCAGGGCGCCCGCCCGCGGCTGCCACACGATCCCCGCCTGCGCGAAATGAATTTCGGCGCCTGGGAGCTGCGCCGCTTCAAGGAGGTCGAGGCGGAAGACCCCGACCGCCTCCGCGCCTTCTGGGAAACCCCCGGCGATATCCGCCCGCCCCGGGGTGAAAGCTGGAACGATCTGCGCGCCCGTGCCGATGCCGCCATCGACGCGCTGATCGCCCGCCACCCCGGCGCCGATCTGGTGGTGGTGGCGCATTTCGGCCTGATCCTCAGCCAGTACCAGCGCGCCCGCGCCATCCCCCCCGCCCAGGCCTTCGGCCAGAAGATCGACAACCTCTCGCTCACCGAACTCCTGCACGACGGCACGGGTTGGCGGCTGGGCCGGATCAATCACTGCCCGTGACGCGGGTCGTCACGAAATGTCGTTTCCCCTCTGGGCTGGCGCCGGTCTAGGCTCCGCCCCATGACCTATGATCTCTATATCGCCGACCGGATCTATTCGAGCTGGTCGCTGCGCGGCTGGCTGATGCTCGAGAAATTCGGCCTCCCCTGCCGCCTCCATATGGTGGGCCTCTATTCGGGCAGCATGGCCCGGGACCTGGCCGAAGTGGCCCCCGCCCGTCTGGTGCCGGTGCTGCGCACGCCTGAGGGCACCGTGGTGGGCGAAAGCCTCGCCATCGCCGAGACGCTCGCCGAACGCCACCCGGACCTCGGCCTCTGGCCCGCCGATCCGGCCCAGCGCGCCACCGCCCGCTGGCTCGCCGCCGAAATGGTCACCGGCTTCACCGCGCTGCGCGGCGCCTGTCCGATGCAGCTTTTGCGCGTCTACCAGGGGTTTGAGCCCTCCGAGGCGGTGCGCGTCGATCTGGCCCGGCTGGAAACCCTCTGGGCCCATGCCCGCGCCATCTCCGGCGCCACCCAGGGCTGGCTCTTCGGCGCCTATAGCCTGGCGGATGTCTTCTACACCCCGGTCGCCGCCCGCATCATCGGCTATGACCTGCCGGTCAGCGACGAGGCCCGCGCCTATGCCTTGGCGCTGCTGTCCGACGCTTCGGTGCGCGCCTGGCGGGCCGAGGGGCTCAAGGTCTCCTACGATCCGGAACCCTACCGCTGCGATCTGCCCGCCACCGACTGGCCGATCCCGGCCTGAACCTTCTTCTCTGCCCAAATACTCGAATGCCGACGGCGCCCTCGCGGTGCCGTTAACATTTCCTAAACCACCTTGCCGCTAGCGATAGGGATCACCCCCCAACCGCAGGATGCCCGCATGGTCTCACGCGCCTATACCGTCGCCTTCCAGGGGGTCGAGGCTCGGCTGGTCGAGGTGCAATGCGCCGTCACCGCCGGCCTGCCGGGCTTTGCCATCGTCGGCCTGCCCGACAAGGCGGTGTCCGAGGCGCGCGACCGGGTGCGCAGCGCGCTGAGCGCGCTCTCCATCGCGCTGCCCGCCAAGCGGATCACCGTCAACCTCTCTCCCGCCGATCTGCCGAAGGAGGGCAGCCATTTCGACCTGCCGATCGCGGTGGCGCTGCTGGCGGCGATCGGCATCATCCCCGATGACGCCGCCGAAACCGCCGTGGCGCTGGGAGAGCTGTCACTCGATGGCCGGCTGATTGCCGTTCCCGGCGCGCTGCCGGCGGCGATGACCGCGGCAGAGGAGGACCGCAGCCTGATCTGCCCCGCCCCCTGCGGGCCGGAGGCCGCCTGGGTCGGCCATTGCCAGGTGATCGGCGCCGAGGATCTGGGCGCGGTGATCCGCCACGCCACCGGACAGGCGGCGATCCCCCCCGCCAGCCCCGGCGAGGTGACCACGGCGCCCCCCGACCGCGACCTGAGCGAGGTCAAGGGCCAGGAACGCGCCAAACGCGCGCTGGAGATCGCCGCCGCCGGGCGCCATCACCTGATGCTGGTCGGCACGCCCGGATCGGGAAAATCCATGCTGGCGGCCCGGCTGCCCGGCCTCCTGCCGCCGCTCTCCCCGGCCGAGGCGCTGGAGACCTCGATGATCCAATCGCTCTGCGGCGTGCTGGAAGAGGGTGGCATCAGCCGGACCCGGCCGTTTCGCGAGCCGCATCACACCGCCTCGATGGCCGCGATCGTCGGCGGCGGCCGCAGCGCCCGACCGGGCGAGATCAGTCTGGCGCATAATGGCGTCCTCTTCATGGACGAATTTCCCGAATTCTCCCGCACCGTGCTGGAAACCCTGCGCCAGCCGATCGAGACCGGCGAGGTGATGATCGCCCGCGCCAATGCCCATGTCACCTATCCCTGCCGCTTCCTGCTGGTGGCCGCCGCCAACCCCTGCAAATGCGGCTATCTCTCCGACCCGGCCCGCGCCTGCGCCCGGGTGCCGCAATGTGGCGCCGACTACCTCGGCCGGATCTCGGGGCCGCTGATGGACCGGTTCGATCTGCGGGTGGAGGTGCCGCCGGTCGCCTTCACCGACCTCGACCTGCCCGCCGACGGCGAGCGGTCCGTGGTCATCGCCGAACGGGTGGCCAAGGCCCGTGCGGTGCAGGCGGCGCGCTTTGACGATCACCCCGGCGCGCGGCAGAACGCCGATGCCGAGGGCCGCCTGCTGGAAGACATCGCCACCCCCGACGCCGAGGGGCGCGACCTGCTGGTCAAGGCCGCCGAACGCTTCGGCTTCTCCGCCCGCGGTTATCACCGCATTCTCAGGGTGGCGCGCACCATTGCCGATCTCGACGGGTCAGAGGCGGTGCGCCGGCCGCATCTGGCCGAGGCGCTCAGCTTCCGGCTGACGGCGCAACTGCCGTCCTGATCCAGCCCGCCAACGCGCCCAGGGTCTGATCCCCCTCGGGCAGCCAGCGCCAGAACAGCGGCCAGACATGCGGCAGATTGCCGGCGATGATCTCGGTGGTGGCGACCCCCTGATCGCGCAGATGCACCGCCATCCGGCGGCTGTCGTCCAGCATGATCTCGGTCTTCCCCACCGTCAGCCAGACCGGCCCCGCACCGGCAAAATCGGCGAAGAGCGGCGAGGCGAGCGGATCGCGCGGATCCGCCCCCTGCAGGTACATCCGCCCCATGTCCTGCGCGCGCGAGGCCGGCAGCATCACATCGCGGGTCGCATTGCCAGCGATGCTTTGCCCCGCAAAGGTGAAATCGGTGAGCGGCGAGAAGGCGAAACATCCGGCCGGAGGCGCAACACCACGGGCCAGGAGATCGCCCAGCAGCGACAGCGCCACACCGCCGCCGGCGCTGTCGCCGCCAAGCACGATGCGCCCCCCGTCGATCCCCCGCGCCAGAAGCGCCTCATAGGCCGCACGGGCATCCTCGATCGCCGCCGGAAAGGGATGTTCCGGCGCCAGCCGATAGCGCGGCATCATCACCGGCATCGCGGTCAGCTGCGCCAGCCGCGCCGCCAGCCCCTGATGCGTCTCGGGCGCGCCAAAGACATAGGCGCCGCCATGGAAATAGAGGATCACCGGCCCCGGCCCGGCCTCCCCGCCGACCCAGAGCCCCCCGGGCACCGCCGTCACCGGCACCCGCCGCGGCGGCCGGAAAAACAGACGCGCCCGGCGGGCGAACCGGGCGCGAATGGCCTCGGGATCAGACACCCTGGCCAGATAGGGCTTTTCGGTCAGCCGCAGCAGGCGATTGAGAAACGCCCGCTGCCAGCTCATCCGAGCTTGGCTTCGATCGCTTCCCAGATCTTCTCCGCCGCATTGGTGCCGTCGAAGCGCTCCAGCTCCTGAATGCCGGTGGGCGAGGTCACGTTGATCTCGGTCAGGTAATCGCCGATCACGTCGATGCCGACGAAGACCTGGCCCTTCTCCTTCAGGAGCGGCCCGATGGTGGCGCAGATTTCCAGATCGCGTTCGGTCAGGCCGATCTTCTCGGGGCGCCCGCCCACATGCATGTTCGACCGCGTTTCCCCCGCCGCCGGCACCCGGTTGATCGCGCCGACCGCTTCGCCATCGACCAGGATCACCCGCTTGTCGCCATTGCGCACGTCGGGCAGATATTTCTGCACGATCAGCGGTTCGCGCGAGAAGCCGGTGAAGAGTTCATGCAGCGAGGCGAGATTGCGGTCGTTCTCGTCCAGCCGGAAGACGCCGGCGCCGCCATTGCCGTAGAGCGGCTTCAGGATGATATCGCCGTGCTTTTCCTTGAAGGCGCGGATGGTGCGCAGATCGCGGGCGATGGTGGTCGGGGGCGTCAACTGCGGAAAGTTCAGAACCAGCAGCTTTTCGGGATAGTTGCGCACCCAGAACGGATCATTGACCACCAGCGTCTGCCCCTTCAGCCGGTCGAGCAGATGGGTCGAGGTGATGTAATGCATGTCGAAGGGCGGATCCTGACGCAGCCAGACCACGTCGAAATCGGCCAGATCGACCTCGCGTTCCTCACCCAGGATAGCCGGGGTTCCGGCCACCCGCTGCACGGTGAAATCCTGCCCCCGCGCGGTGATCCGCCCTTCCTGATAGGCCAGCTGATCCGGGCCATAATAGAACAGCTCATGCCCCCGCTTCTGCGCCTCTTCGGCCAGCCGGAAGGTGCTGTCGGCATTGATGTTCACGGCCCCGATCGGGTCCATCTGAAAGGCGATCTTCATGGCGCTTCCCCTCTGTCGGCTGCAGGGGGATACATGGCGCAGCCGGGCCGGGGGATCAATGGGGATCAGGCGGCAAAGGCGTTTTCGACGATCTCAAAGGCGCCCTGCCCGTCGACCAGCGCCACGTCGAAGCGCGCCTCGGTCAGGAGGCCATCCGGCTCACCGCCAAGAAATTCATTGGCCGCCGTGTAGAGACGCGCCATCTGCCGCGCGCCGAGATGTTCCGCAGCCGCGGCGAAATCGCGGGCCGACTTGACCTCGATGAAGATGACGGCGTCGCCCAGACGCGCGATCAGGTCGATTTCTCCACCCGCACCACGCCAGCGTCGCCGGGCGATGGTGAAGCCGCGTCTTTCGTAATCCTGGGCGATACGCGCCTCGGCGGCCTCTCCGGCAAGATAGGCCCTCAGGCCCCGGTCACGCAGAGTCGTCGTCCGCCCTGTCCCGAAGCCTGCCATCGTCTCACCCTTTCGACAATTGTAACGCCAATTGGTACACTTCGCGCCGCTTCTGCCCGTGCATCCTGGCCACCAGATCGGCGGCATCCCGCACGCTGTGGTCCTGCAACGCCGCACGCAGATCCGACTCTATGTCAGAAGCGTTAACGGGCTCTGAATGACTGCGGTCCACCAGGATGACGATCTCGCCGCGCGGCGGGTTCTCGCGCGCCGTCTCGGCCAGGTCGGCCAGGCTACCGCGGCGGATTTCCTCGAACTTCTTGGTCAATTCCCGGCACAGCGCCGCAGAACGCTCGGGGCCCAGCACCTCGGCCATATCGACCAGGCTGGCCTCTGCCCGTTTCGGCGATTCGTAGAAGATCAGCGTGCCGGGGATGTCGCGCAGCGCCTCGAGCCGGGTGCGGCGGGCGCTGCTGGCATTGGGCAGGAAGCCCGCGAAAAAGAAGGCATCGGTGGGCAGACCGGCAAGCGTCAGCGCCGCCAGCGCCGCCGAAGGCCCCGGAGCCACGGTCACGGCAAAGCCCGCCTCGGCCGCGGCGCGACCCAGATCATAGCCGGGATCGGCGATCAGCGGCATGCCGGCCTCGGAGGCATAGGCGACCGAATGGCCCTGACGCAGCGCCTCGATCAGATGCGCCCGCGCTGCCGGGCCGCTGTGATCGTGATAGGCGATGATCCGCCGTCCCTCCAAGGGCACCCCGTGGATCTCCATCAGCCGGCGCAGGCTGCGGGTGTCCTCCGCCGCGATCACATCGGCCGAGGCAAGGATATCGAGCGCCCTGAGCGTGATGTCGCGCGCGGTGCCGATCGGGGTGGCGAGGAAATAGAGCCCCGGGGCCAAACTGACCTTTTGATGATTCAACGCTGGACCGGACCTTTCTGACGACTATTATCCGGAGGTGATTGAAACGCGGTCCCGCCGCTGCCGGATTCAGGAGTTCATTAGGACATGTTTGCCCGTTTCGCCACCGCCCGCAAGGCGGTGACTAGGATTGTCGCCACCAAACTCCTCGCTCTTGCCCTGCTGGGGCTGGTCGCAGCCTGTGACACCACCACGATGGTCGGGGGCGGTCCCACGATCAATCCCAGCAAACCGGTCCGGGTGGCGCTGCTGGTGCCCAAGGGCTCTGGTCAGGGCGGCGATGCGATCCTGGCGCAAAGCCTTGAAAATGCGGCGCGCCTGGCGATCGCCGATCTGCAGAACGTGCAGATCGACCTGCGCGTCTATGACACCAAGGGCAATGCCGCCACCGCCGCGACCGTCGCCACCCAGGCCGCGGACGAGGGGGCGCAGATCATCCTTGGCCCGGTCTATGCCGAGGCCGCGAATGCCGCCGGCCTGGCCGTCGCCGGACGCCAGATCAACGTCCTGTCCTTCTCCAACAATACCTCGATCGCCGGCGGCAACGTCTTCGTCCTGGGGCCGACCTTCCTGAACACCGCGCAGCGGCTGTCGACCTTTGCCGCCCGCCAGGGCAAGCGCAATGTGGTCGTCATCCATTCCACCAATGTCGCCGGACAGGCCGGCAAGGCCGCGATCGAACAGGCGCTGGCCCATGCCGGTCTGAACGAGGCCGGCGCGGTGGGACACGCGCTGTCGCAACAGGGGGTCATCGCCTCGATCCCGGCGATCCGGGATACCGTCGCCGCCACCGGCGCCGATTCGATCTTCCTGACCGCGACCACCGCCGGCGCGCTGCCGCTGTTCTCGCAACTGCTGCCCGAGGCCGGCGTGTCGCCGACAACGGTGCAATACATCGGTCTGACCCGCTGGGACGTCCCGACCCAGACGCTGGCGCTGCCCGGCGTCCAGGGCGGCTGGTTCGCGATGCCCGATCCGGTGATGTCGGACCAGTTCCGCAGCCGCTATGCCACCGCCTATGGCGGCGCGCCGCATCCGATCGGCGGGCTCGCCTATGACGGCATCGCCGCCATTGGCGCCCTGGTCGGCGCCGGAAAATCGAATGCGCTGACCAGTGCAGCGCTCACCCAGAACGCCGGTTTCAAGGGCGTCGGCGGCATCTTCCGCCTGCGGTCCGACGGCACCAACGAACGTGGCCTCGCGGTGGCCATGATCCAGAACAAACAGGTGGTTGTGATTGACCCGGCTCCCGCAAGCTTCTCCGGCGCTGGTTTCTAAACCAGCGCCCGACCCCGCCCTGCCCAGCCCTGATCCCGACGGCCTGCTGATCTGCGATCCGCAGGCCGTCTTCGACACGGACAGGGTACATGCCCGCATCGACCAGGCCGCCCGCTCTGCGCCCGACACCACCGCGTTCCGGGCGGAGGCGCTGAACATCCTGCGCGAGACCAAGGACCAGGGCCGCGCGGCGATCGCCGCGGCCTTTGCGGCGCATCCCTTCGCCGCCCGACCGTTGACGCGCTCCTATACCTATCTCACCGACAATCTGGTCACCGCGGCGCTGCATATCGCGATCAACCACCTGCAACCCGAACCGGCGCCGCGCGCCTCGGAACGGATCGCGGTGATCGCCGTCGGCGGCTATGGCCGCGGCGAGATGGCGCCGTTTTCCGACGTCGACCTGCTGTTCCTGACCCCGCACAAGATCACCTCCTGGGCCGAGAAGGTGATCGAGGCGATGCTCTACATGCTGTGGGATCTGAAGCTGAAGGTCGGCCACGCCAGCCGCACCATCCGCGATTGCGTCAAGCTGGGGCATGGCGATTTCACCATCCGCACGGCGCTGCTGGAACATCGTTTCATCGACGGCGACAAGGCGCTGGCGGCTGAGTTCAACAAGACCCTGAAGCAGGAGCTGTTCTCGGACGGCGCCCGCGCCTTCATCGAGGCGAAGCTGTCGGAGCGCGAGGCGCGCCATCGCAAGCAGGGCGAACGCTATGTGGTTGAGCCCAACGTGAAAGAGGGCAAGGGCGGCCTGCGCGATCTGCAGTCGCTGTTCTGGATCGCCAAATATATCCACGGGGTCGAGGACGCGGCCGAACTGGTGCCGCTGGGCGTGTTCCGTCCCGACGAATTCGCCCGCTTCGTGCAGGCGGAGGATTTCCTCTGGGCGGTACGGTCGCATATGCACCTGCTGACCGGGCGGGCGACCGAGCAGCTCACCTTCGATCTGCAGGTCGAAGTGGCCGAGCGCATGGGCTATCGCGACCGGGCCGGCCGGCGCGGGGTGGAAATCTTCATGCAGCGCTATTTCCGCGAGGCGACCGCGGTGGGGGATCTGACCCGGATCTTCCTGACCAAGCTGGAGGCGATCCACCTGAAGAGCGAACCGCTGCTGGAACGCATCTTCCGCCGCCGGCCGCAGGTGCGGGCCGGCTACAAGGTGATCAACAACCGTCTCGCCATCGTCGACCCCAAGGCCTTCCTGTCGGACAAGCTGAACCTGCTGAGGCTGTTCGAAGAGGGGTTGAGGACCGGCATGCTGATCCACCCCGATGCCATGCGGCTGGTGACCGCCAACCTCGATCTGATCGACGACGAGATGCGCAACGACAAGGAGGCGCAGCGCATCTTCCTTGATCTGTTGCTGAAGCACGGCAACCCCGAACGGGCGCTGAGACGGATGAACGAATTGGGGGTGCTGGCCGCCTTCATCCCCGAATTCGAACCGATCGTGGCGATGATGCAGTTCAACATGTATCACAGCTATACGGTGGACGAGCATATCATCCAGTGCATCGCCCAGCTTGCCAAGCTGGAGAAGGGCGAGCTGAAAGAGGCGCTGCCGGTCTCGACCACCATCCTCAAGCGCGGGGTGAACCGGCGCATCCTCTATGTCGCGCTGCTGCTGCACGATATCGCCAAGGGCCGACCCGAGGATCATTCCATCCTCGGCGCCAAGATCGCCCGTCAGGTGGCGCCGCGACTGGGGCTGAACAAGTCGGAATCCGAAACCGTCGAATGGCTGGTGCGCTATCACCTTCTGATGTCCGATCTGGCGCAGAAGCGCGATATCTCCGACCCGCGCACGGTGCGCGACTTCGCCAAGGCGGTGCAGACCACCAAGCGGCTTGAACTGCTGACCGTGCTCACCGTCTGCGACATCCGCGGCGTCGGCCCGTCGACCTGGAACAACTGGAAGGCGGCGCTGATCCGGGCGCTCTATAATCAGACCCGCCGGGCGCTGCAGGGCGGCATGGAGGATCTGACCCGCGAGAACCGTGGGGTCGAGGCCAAGCGCGCCCTGCGCGCCGCCCTGCCCAACTGGCCGAAGGCGATGCTCAAGGCCGAAACCTCGCGCCACTACGCCCCCTATTGGCAGGGGCTGCATGTCACCGCCCATGTGGATTTCGCCGAAATGCTGCGCGAGCTGGAGGAAAGGGGCGATCCCGCCGGCATCGTCATCCGGCTGCATCCGGACGAGGACCGCGATGCCACCCGCGCCAGCTTTGTGATGGGCGACCATCCGGGCATCTTTTCGCGCATTGCCGGGGCACTGGCGCTGGTCGGCGCCAATGTGGTCGACGCGCGCAGCTATACCACCAAGGACGGCTATGTCACCGACGCCTTCTGGATCCAGGATGCCGAGGGGCACCCCTATGAGGCCAACCGGCTGCCGCGGCTGACCCAGATGATCCACAAGACGCTGAAGGGCGAGGTCGTCACCACCGAGGCGCTGAAATCCCGCGACAAGATCAAGAAGCGGGAAAAGGCCTTCAACGTGCCGACCCATATCACCTTCGACAACGAGGGATCGGATATCTACACGATCATCGAGGTCGAGACCCGCGACCGGCCGGGGCTGCTGTATGACCTGGCGCGCGCAATGGCCTCGGCCAACGTCTATATCGCCAATGCGGTGATCGCGACCTATGGCGAGCAGGTGGTCGACAGCTTCTATGTCAAGGACATGTTCGGGCTGAAGTACCATTCGCAATCGAAGCAGAAGTCGCTTGAGGCCAAGCTCAGGCAGGCGATTGCCGAAGGGGCGGAGCGCGCCGACGGCTAGGCTGCGCCGCCCCTTCCCCCGGGCGCGGCGGCCAGCTATTGCTGGGTGGAGCAGGAACAGAAGGGGCGCCGCCGGCCATGCGCTGAGCACAGGCGCGTGCGCGCGCCCCGCGTAGGATGAGAACCTCATGAAACCGATCCGCCTGATGGCCGGCTTTTTCACCGTCGGCATCTGGACCCTGGGCAGCCGGATACTCGGCTTTGTCCGCGATGCCATGATCCTGGCACTGGTCGGCCCCGGCCCCTTGTACGAGGCCTATGTGGTGGCCTTCCGCCTGCCCAACATGTTCCGCCGCTTCTTCGCCGAGGGCGCCTTCAACATGGCCTTCGTGCCGATGTTCTCGAAAAAGTTCGAACGCGAGGAAGACCCGCGCGCCTTTGCCGAGGATGCGCTGAGCGGCCTGGCCTCGGTGCTGATCGTGCTGACGCTGATCGCCCAGGTGGGCATGCCCTGGCTGATCTTCGCCACCGCAAGCGGGTTCAGCGGTCAGGAGCAATTCACCCTGTCGGTCGAATTCGGCCGGATCGCCTTTCCCTATGTGCTGTTCATCTCGCTCGCGGCGCTGTTCTCCGGCATCCTGAACGCCACCGGCCGGTTCGCCGCCGCCGCCGCCGCGCCGGTGGTGCTGAACATCTTTCTGATCGGCGGCATGATGGCGGCGCAATTCTTCGGCGGCGATGTCGCCCGGGCGCTGATCTGGATGATCCCGGTGTCGGGCGCGGCGCAGCTGGCGCTGGTCTGGTTTGCTGCCGCCCGCGCCGGATTTTCGCTGCGCTTCAAGCGGCCGCGCTGGACGCCGGAACTGGCCCGGCTGGTCAAGATCGCGGTTCCGGCGGCCCTGGCCGGCGGCGTGGTCCAGATCAACCTGCTGGTCGGCCAGCAGGTGGCGAGCTATTTCGAGGATGCGGTGGGCTGGCTCTATGCCGCCGACCGGCTCTATCAGCTACCGCTCGGCGTGGTCGGCATCGCCATCGGCGTGGTGCTGCTGCCCGATCTGTCGCGCCGGCTGTCAGCCGAGGATCATGACGGCGCCCGCCATGCGTTTTCCCGTGCCGGCGAAGTGTCGCTGGCGCTGACCATCCCCTCGGCGGTGGCGCTGGTGGCGATCCCGCTGCCGCTGGTCTCGGTCCTGTTCCAGCGTGGCGAGATGACCGCCGAGGACAGCCGGGCCATCGCCCTGGCGGTGGCGGTCTACGGGCTCGGCCTGCCGGCCTTCGTGCTGCAGAAGATCCTGCAGCCCTTGTTCTTCGCCCGCGAGGATACCACCACCCCGTTCCACTATGCGCTGGCGGCGATGGCACTGAACGCAGTGGTGGCGATCGGCCTCGCGCCCTTCCTCGGCTGGATCGCCCCGGCGATCGCCACCACCGCCGCCGGCTGGGCGATGGTGGTTCTGCTGGTGATCGGCGGCCGGCGTTTCGGCGATGTCGCCCGGTTCGACGCGCGGTTCCGCACCCGTATCTGGCGTATCTGCCTGGCCGCCGCGATCATGGGCGCGACCCTCTGGGCCGCGGCGCGGCTGTTCGATACCGCGCTGCATACCGGTGGGCTGCGCTATCTGGCGCTGACAGGGCTGATCGTATTGGGGGTGGTGGTCTATTTCGGCGTCGCCCAGGTGATCGGCGGCGTGCGACTGGCGGAATTCGCCGGCGCTCTCAGGCGCCGCCGCGGCTGATAGCCGCGTGGGGCCGAGGGTCGAGACGGCAGCGCAAATCCAGACTATCATCCGGAAGCATACCGCCTGAGTCTCATCACAAGGAGAACGTCATGCCACGTAACGAAGGAACCCTGGACCGCGCCCTGCGGATCATCGTCGGCCTGGTCCTGCTGGCGCTGGTCTTCGTCGGCCCCAAGACCATGTGGGGGCTGATCGGCCTGATCCCGCTGCTGACCGGGCTGGTGGGCTACTGCCCGCTCTACCAGATCCTCGGGATGAACACCTGCCCGAGCAGGAAGTGAACGCCTGAGGCGACTGCCGGAATATTGATCACTCCCCCGCCCGACGGCAGCCGGGCGGGCATTGGCAGGATCAACGCGGATCAGTCGTGGCGGATCTTGTTGCGGATCCGCCCCCAGCCGCCCGGCGCCACGACGAAAGACAATGCAAAGCCGGTCAGGAAGCCGCCCAGATCGGCGATCCAGTCGACATTGCCACCGAAGATCAACCCGAACAGAAGCTGGATGCCCAGAAGCATCGCGATCAGCGAAAACGCCCGCAGCTGGTTCGCCCCCACCGCGCCCAGCCGGCGCCAGAGGATATAGGTGAAGGCGCCGATCAGCCCGTAGACCGCCGGGAACCCGCCGATCAGCGGCAGCGGATCGGGCAGGATCAGCCCATAGATCAACGCCCCGCCCGCGGCCGAGGCGACATAGATCAGCAGCATCGCCAGGCTACCGAAGATCTCGGCCACCATCTTGCCCATCGCCAGCACGAAGACCCCGACGAACAGCGCCTGGGTAAAGCTCACGTGCACGAAGGCATAGGAGACGAAGCGCAGCAGATGCTGCATCGGCCAATGGCCGCTTTCCATCATCCAGCCAAGGATCTGGGCCGAAAATGCATAGCGCTGGATCGCCTCGAGCCGCCACCCCACCGCCGAGGGGCCGCCGATCATCCCCTGCGAGGCGAGCCAGAAGGTGATCTCGATCCCCATGATCACCAGGAACAGCGCCACCACCACCGGCGGCAGCGGATTGACCGCGGGGTGTCTTTCGTTTGGCTGCATCGCTCGGGCTCCTTGGCTTCTCTGTCCTGCCTGTCGATCATGCCGGCCCTGCATGCCGACACCATGGCGCCTGTTGACGCCACCTGGGCGCATGGGTAAGCGACACAGGGTCTTTTTACCAGACGGGAGTTGTCTCTGATGACCGAGACCGAGTTCACGCCCCGCGTGTTTTCCGGCATCCAGCCTTCGGGCAACCTGCACCTTGGCAATTACCTTGGCGCATTGAAGCGCTTTGCCGAGTGGCAAGAGCGCGGCACCGAGACCATCTATTGCATGGTCGATCTGCACGCGATCACCGTCTGGCAAGACCCCGCCGATCTGCGCCGCTCGACGCGCGAGCTTTGCGCCGGCTTCATCGCCAGCGGCATCGACCCGGAGAAATCCATCCTGATCAACCAGTCCCAGGTGCCCGAGCACGCGCAACTGGCCTGGGTGTTCAACTGCGTCGCCCGGATGGGCTGGATGGGTCGCATGACCCAGTGGAAGGACAAGACCGCCGGCAAGAACGCCGAGGCGGCCTCGCTCGGGCTCTTCGCCTATCCGTCGCTGATGGCGGCCGACATTCTGGTCTATCACGCCACCCACGTGCCGGTGGGCGAGGATCAGAAGCAGCACCTCGAGCTGACGCGCGACATCGCCACCAAGTTCAACCACGATTATGGCGTCGATTTCTTCCCGCTGACCGAGCCGGTGATCGAAGGCGCCGCCACAAGGGTGATGAGCCTGCGCGACGGGTCCAAGAAGATGTCGAAGTCCGATCCCTCGGACGCCAGCCGGATCAACCTGACCGACGATGCCGACACCATCGCCAAGAAGATCCGCAAGGCCAAGACCGACCCCGAGCCGCTGCCCTCCGAGGCCAAGGGGCTGGAGGACCGGCCCGAGGCGCGCAATCTGGTCAATATCTTCGCGGCGCTGAACAATCAGACCGTCGATCAGGTGCTGGCCGATTTCGGTGGCCGGGCGTTCTCGGAATTCAAGCCGGCTCTGGCGGATCTCGCGGTCGCTCAACTCGCCCCGGTGTCGACCGAGATGTCGCGGCTGATGGACAATCAGGACGAGATCGACCGCATCCTGACCCGCGGCGCCGAGCGTGCCCGCGAGATCACCGCACCGATCCTGAAGAAAACCTACGAGATCATCGGCATGGTCGGGCCGGTCGAACTCTGAAGCCAATCGGCGGCCTGCTCCGGCGGGCCGCCCCCCTCTCCGGCCGCGCCATCCGGGGGGTCTGGACCTTGCGGCGTCTTCTGGCCTAGGGTCGCCCCCACTGAAGGGCCCGATCCAAGGGAGAACGCATATGGCGACCGGCACCAATATCCGCACCTATTTCAACGGCACCTGGCATGATGGCGATGTTCCGGTCATGCAGGCGGCCGACCATGGCGCCTGGCTCGGCTCAACCGTCTTCGACGGGGCGCGGCTGTTCAACGGCATGACCCCCGACCTCGACCTGCATTGCGCCCGCATCAACCGCTCGGCCAAGGCGCTGATGCTGACCCCGACGGTGGGCGACGCCGAGATGGTCGAGATCGTCAAGGAGGGGCTGAAGGCCTATGCCCCCGATGCCGCGGTCTATATCCGGCCGATGTACTGGGGTATCGACGGCGATCCGACCGCCATCATCCCCAGCCCCGACCGGACCGGCTTTGCCATCAGTCTCGAGGAAATCCCGATGCCGCCGGCCGATGCCGGTGCCACGCTGACCCGCACCCGGTTCCGTCGCCCGGTGCTGGAAAACGCGGTCTGCAACGCCAAGGCCGGCTGTCTTTATCCCAACAACGCCCGCATGCTGGCCGAAGCGCGCTCAAAGGGCTTCTCGAACGCGCTGGTGGCCGATGCGATGGGCAATGTCGCCGAAAGCGCCACCGCCAATGTCTTCATGGTCAAGGACGGCGAGGTTTTCACCCCGGCCGCCAACGGCACCTTCCTGTCAGGCATCACCCGCGCGCGCCATATCAAGAACCTGCGCGCCGATGGCTTCACCGTGCATGAGGCGGTGCTGAGTTTCGAGGATTTCCATGCCGCCGACGAGGTCTTCCTCTCGGGCAACCTGACCAAGGTGACCCCGGTGATCGGCTTCGACGACACCAGCTACCAGATCGGCCCGGTCACCCGCCGCGCGCGCGAACTGTACTGGGACTGGGCCGCTTCGACCCGCTGAGCGCGCTGCCGCTTGCTTGGCCGATCTCCTTGCGGCATGATCCGCCGGAAGGAGAACTGCCCCGATGCGCAAATTCATGGTCGTCCTGGATGACAGCCGCGAGTGTCTGAATGCCATGCGGTTCGCCGCGATGCGGGCTGCCCATACCGGTGCCGGGGTGATCATCCTGTCGGTCATCCCGCCGGATGAGTTCAACCACTGGATCGGCGTCGGTGAAGTCATGCGCGAAGAGGCCCGGGAGCGTATTCACGCCCATTTCGAGGTCTTCGCCAAGTGGATGCGCGACAAGCAGAATGTCGATCCGGAGCTGGTGATCCGCGAAGGCCAGCCGGTCGATGAAATCATCGAACAGGTCAAGGAAGACCCCAGCATCGGCGTGCTTGTTCTGGGGGCCGGGACCGGCCGCAAGGGACCAGGCCCGCTGGTCACCCAGCTGTCGAAGAACTCGGGCAGCCTGCCGATCCCGATCACCATCGTGCCCGGCGATCTGAGCAAGGAAAAGCTCGAAGCGATCACCTGACCGGCCCCACGCGACGCGCTCGGAGGGCACGGCGAGCGGCACCATGCCACGTATTTAGAACCGTTCCAAAGCTTGACGCGATCAGGGGCGGAGCGCATATAGATTGCAACCGAGGAAAGGTGTGCAAAAGATGTTTATTCAAACCGAATCGACCCCGAACCCGGCAACGCTGAAATTCCTGCCCGGCCAGGCCGTGCTTGAGGCCGGCACCGCCGATTTCCCCTCGGCCGACGCCGCCGCGAAATCGCCGCTGGCGGCGCGCATCTTCGCCGTGAAGGGCGTGACCGGCGTGTTCTTCGGCAATGACTTCGTCACCGTGACCAAGGATGAGGCGGTCGAATGGGATCACGTGAAACCGGCGATCCTCGGCGCGATCATGGAACATTACCAGTCCGGCGCCCCGGTGATGGAAGGCGAAGGCTCCAACGCCTCCGGCCATGCCGAGTTCAGCGGCGAGGATGAGGAAATCGTCGGCCAGATCAAGGAACTGCTGGACAGCCGGGTGCGCCCGGCGGTGGCTCAGGACGGCGGCGACATCACCTTTTACGGCTTCGATCGCGGCGTGGTCTATCTGCACATGCAGGGCGCCTGCGCCGGCTGCCCCTCTTCCACGCTGACCCTGAAGATGGGGATCGAGAACCTGCTGCGCCATTACATCCCCGAAGTGATCGAAGTGCGCTCGGTCTCGGCCTGAACCTGCCCGGCATGACCCAAGCCCCGCTGATCCTGGCGTTTGATACATCGGCCGCGCATTGCGCGGCCGCGCTCGTCTCGGCTGACCGGCTGGTTGCCGCGCGGACCGAGGAGATGGGGCGCGGCCAGGCCGAACGGCTGCTGCCGCTCCTTGAGGAGCTGCTGGCCGAGGCCGGCCAAGGCTGGCAGGATCTGACCGCGCTGGCGGTGGGCGAAGGCCCCGGCAATTTCACCGGCATCCGCATCGCGGTGGCCGCCGCGCGCGGGCTGGCGCTGGGGCTGAAGGTGCCGGCGATCGGGGTATCGACCTTCGAGGCGCTCGGCACCGGATTGGCCGAACCGGTGCTGGCCTCGGTCACGGCCCCGCGCGGGGCGGTCTATCTGCAGGCCCCCGGCGGGACACCGCTGGGCCCGCTCCTGCCCGAAGAGCTTCCCGCCGATCTGCGCCGCAGCGGCCTTGCCGTCGTCGGCGCCGAGTCCGAAGCGCTGGCAAGGCTGACCGGCGGCTGCGCCCTGCCGCCCCATTGGCCCCTGGCCGAGGCGATCGCCCGCGCTGCAGCGGCGCGCCTGGGCGGCGACGCCCCCCTGCCCCGCCCGCTCTACCTGCGTCCCGCCGATGCGGCGCCGCCGCGCGACGCGCCGCCGGTTCTGCTGGATTGATGAGGCCCGAGGATATGGCGGCCACCCATGCCGCCGCCTTCACCCAATCCCGCCCCTGGCGCAGCGACGAATTCGCCGATCTTCTCACGATGTCGGGCGCCTTCGCCTGCGGCGATACCCGCTGTTTCGCGCTGATCCGGGTGATCGCCGACGAGGCGGAGCTCTTGACCATCGCCACCCATCCGGACCACCAGCGTCAGGGCCTGGCCCGCGCCCTGACGACCGTCTGGCAGGCCGAGGCCACCGCCCGCGGCGCCGCCCGCGCCTTTCTCGAGGTCGCGGCCGACAATCCGGGTGCCATCGCGCTTTATGAGGCCTGCGGATACCAGCGGATCGGGCTGCGGTGTGGCTATTATCCGCGACCGCAAGCCCCTGCGAGTGATGCGATTTTGATGGGCCGGGCGCTGCTGCGCGAAACTCCCGCGTGATCCTCCACCACCCGGTCAAAAACCTGTTGACCCTCTCCCGGGGCTCCGGGCTTAATTGCTCTTGGCCGGCCTAGGCGCCGAGACCGGGCCTGTGGCTTTGCCCCATCGCCCCACCAAAGAAGATCGAACCGGGAGCACCTCTTATGACTTTCATGAAATCCTTTCTCAGCGCCGCCGCCGCTTCTGCCCTGATGGCCGGCGCCGCGCTTGCAGAGCCGGCGCTGATCTACGATCTCGGTGGCAAATTCGACAAATCCTTCAACGAGGCGGCCTATAATGGCGCCGAACGCTGGGCCAAGGAAACCGGCGGCAGCTTCCGCGATATCGAACTGCAATCCGAGGCCCAGCGCGAACAGGCGCTGCGCCGCTTTGCCGAGGCCGGCGCCAATCCGATCGTGATGGCGGGCTTCTCCTTTGCCGATGCTCTGGGGCAAGTCGCCGGCGATTACCCCGATACCAAATTCGTCATCATCGACATGGTGGTGGACGCACCGAACGTCCGCTCGGTCATTTTCAACGAAAACGAAGGCTCCTATCTGGTCGGCATGCTGGCGGCGATGGCGTCGAAATCCGGCACCGTCGGCTTCATCGGCGGCATGGATATTCCGCTGATCCGCAAATTCGCCTGCGGCTATGCCGAAGGGGTGCTGGCGGCGAAACCGGATGCCAAGGTGATCTCCAACATGACCGGCACCACGCCGGCCGCCTGGAACGACCCGGTGAAGGGATCGGAGCTGACCAAGGCGCAGATCAGCCAGGGTGCCGATGTGATCTATGCCGCCGCCGGCGCCACCGGCGTGGGCGTGCTGCAGACCGCCGCCGACGAGGGGATCCTGTCGATCGGGGTGGACAGCAACCAGAACTACATGCACCCCGGCAAGGTTCTGACCTCGATGACCAAACGGGTCGACAATGCGGTCTATGACGCCTTCAAGGACGGTCCTGACATGAAGACCGGCCTGATGGTGATGGGTGTCGACAATGACGGCGTCGGCTATGCGCTCGACGACTTCAATGCGCCGCTGATCAGCCCCGAGATGAAATCCGCCGTCGACGCCGCCGCCGCCAAGATCGCCAGTGGCGAGCTGAAAGTGCATGACTATATGTCCGACGACAGCTGCCCGGTGCTGAGCTTCTGAGCATGGCCGGCACAGCCGCAGCGGAGCGGCGGGCGACTGCTGCTCCGGCCATCGAACTGCGCGGGATCTCGAAAGCCTTCGGCCCCGTGCAGGCCAACAAGGATATCTCGATCCAGGTGATGCCCGGGACGATCCACGGCATCATCGGCGAAAACGGTGCCGGCAAGTCGACGCTGATGAGCATCCTTTACGGCTTCTACAAGGCCGATAGGGGCGAGATCTTCATCCACGGCCGTAAGACCGAAATTCACGACAGCCAGGCGGCCATCGCCGCCGGCATCGGCATGGTGTTCCAGCACTTCAAGCTGGTGGAGAATTTCACCGTGCTGGAAAACATCGTGCTCGGGGCCGAGGATGGCCGGTTGCTGCGTCCGTCGCTGGCCAAGGCGCGCAGAGTCTTGGCCGATCTGGCGCGGGAGTACGAACTGAACGTCGATCCGGACGCCCGGATCGACCAGATCGGCGTCGGCATGCAGCAGCGGGTCGAAATCCTCAAGGCGCTCTATCGCCAGGCGGATATCCTGATCCTGGACGAGCCCACCGGCGTGCTGACCCCGGCCGAGGCCGACCACCTGTTCCGCATCCTCGACAACCTGCGGACCGAGGGAAAGACGATCATCCTGATCACCCACAAGCTGCGCGAGATCATGGAGATCACCGATACCGTCAGCGTGATGCGCCGCGGCGAGATGACGGCGACGGTGAAGACCGCCGAGACCAACCCCGAGGACCTGGCCGAGCTGATGGTGGGCCGCAAGGTGCTGTTGCGGGTCGACAAGACCCCCGCCGCCCCCGGCAGAACCATGCTCGAGGTGAAGGGCCTGCGGGTGAGCGATCGCCAGGGGGTGGAGCGGGTCAAGGGTATCGACCTGACGGTGCGGGCGGGCGAAATCCTCGGCATCGCCGGGGTGGCCGGAAATGGTCAATCGGAGCTTTTGGAGGTTCTGGGCGGCATGCGCCCCGGCACCGGCAGCATCTTTCTGAATGGCACCGCCCTTGCGCTGGACGGCCGCGGCTCGGACGGCCAGGCGCGCCGCACCGCCGGCATCGCCCATGTGCCCGAGGATCGCCAGCGCGAGGGGCTGATCATGGAGTTCCATGCCTGGGAAAACGTCGCCTTCGGCTATCATCGTGATCCGGCCTATCGGCGCGGGCCGCTGATGGACAACGCCGCGCTGATCCGCGACACCGAAGCCAAGATGAAGAAATTCGACGTCCGCCCGCCCGATCCGGCGCTGGCGGCCAAGAACTTCTCGGGCGGCAACCAGCAAAAGATCGTGGTGGCGCGGGAGATCGAGCGCAACCCCGCCCTGTTGCTGGTGGGTCAGCCGACCCGTGGTGTCGACATCGGCGCTATTGAATTCATTCACAAGCAGATCGTGGCGCTGCGCGACCAGGGGGCGGCGATCCTGCTGGTCAGCGTCGAGCTGGACGAAATCCTGTCGCTGTCGGACCGCATCGCGGTGATGTTCGACGGCCGCATCATGGGCGAACGGCTGCCCGACCGGACCGATGAACGGGAGCTGGGCCTGCTAATGGCCGGCGTGTCGGGGGAGGCCGCTTGATGCGCATTGGACAACTCTTTGACCAGGCCGCAGACCCGCACACACTTGCAGAGGCCCCGTGATGGACAAGATGCCCAAATGGGCCGATGTGGTGCTGATCCCGCTGATCAGCCTGATCCTTGCCGCAATCCTGTCGGCCCTGCTGATCCTCGCCATTGGCGAAGATCCGGTGGCGGCGGTCAAGATGATGGTCTCCGGCGCGCTGGGGTCGACCAATGGCTGGGGCTACACGCTTTATTACGCGACGAATTTCATGTTCACCGGGCTGGCAGTGGCGGTGGCCTTCCATGCCCGGCTGTTCAACATCGGCGGCGAGGGTCAGGCGATGCTGGGCGGGCTGGGCGTGGCGATTGCCTGTCTCTATATCCCCTGGCCGCATTGGACCCTGGCGCTGATCGGTGCCGGCGCGCTTGCCGCGCTGTTTGGCGCGGCCTGGGCGGCGATCCCGGCCTGGTTGCAGGCCAAGCGCGGCAGCCACATCGTGATCACCACCATCATGTTCAACTTCATCGCCTCGGCGGTGCTGAATTACCTGCTGGTCAACCTGATGCGCCCCAAGGGGTCGATGGACACCGCCACGGCGCGCTTTCCCGGCACCGTGCACCTGCCCACCCTGCACGAGCTGCTGGCACCGATCGGCATCCACTTTTCCAAGGCCGCGCCTGCGAACGTCAGCCTGTTGGTCGCCGTGGCCGCCTGCGTGCTGGTCTGGCTGCTGATCTGGCGCACCCGGCTCGGATACGAGATCCGCGCCTATGGCCATTCCGAGACCGGCGCGCTCTATGCCGGCATCTCGCCGGTGCGGATCACCATGGTCGCCATGCTGATCTCGGGCGGGCTCGCCGGCATGATGGCGATCAACAACGTGATGGGAGAGGCCGAAAGGCTGATGTTGAACGCCACCGAGGGCGCCGGCTTCATCGGCATCGCGGTGGCGCTGATGGGCCGCAGTCATCCCTTCGGTGTCTTCCTCGCCGCCCTCCTGTTCGGCTTTCTCTATCAAGGGGGCGCCGAACTGGCGCTCTGGACCAAGATCCCGGCTGAGCTGATCGTGGTGATCCAGGCGCTGGTGATCCTGTTCACCGGGGCGCTCGACAATATGGTGCGGATGCCGATCGAGAAACTGTTCCTGAGCCTCAGGAAAGGACGCGCATGATGGACCTCCTTTCGCTGATCCCGGTGCTCGACAGCACCATCCGGCTCTCCACCCCGCTGCTGCTGGCCTGTCTGGCCGGGCTCTTTTCCGAGCGCGCCGGGGTCTTTGACATCGGGCTTGAGGGCAAGATGCTGATGGCAGCCTTCTTCTCGGCCGCGATCGCCTCGGTCACCGGATCGGTCTGGCTGGGGCTGCTGGCCGGGATGGCCGCCTCGATGATGCTGGCGGCGCTCCATGGGGTGGCGGCGATCACCTTCCGCGGCAATCAGTTGATTTCCGGCGTCGCGATCAACTTCCTGGCCGCCGGGCTGACGGTGCTGATCGCCCAGGACTGGTTCCAGCAGGGCGGCCGAACCCCGTCGCTGATCGGCGGAGCCCGCTTCACCCCGATCGAGCTGCCCCTTGCCCAGACCCTCGCCCCGGTGCCGGTGATCGGGCCGGTCTATTCCGAACTGCTGTCGGGCCATTCGATCCTGGTCTATGTCGCCTTTCTCGCCGTTCCGGCAAGCTGGTGGATCCTCTATCGCACCCGCTTCGGCCTGCGCCTGCGCGCCGTGGGGGAAAACCCCGCCGCGGTCGATACCGCCGGCGTCTCGGTCGTGCGGTTGCGCTTTGCAGCGGTGGCGATCTGCGGGCTTCTCTGCGGTGTGGCCGGCGCCTATCTGGCGACCGCGCTGCAGGCGGGATTCGTCAAGGACATGACCGCCGGCCGCGGCTTCATCGCGCTGGCCGCGTTGATCTTCGCCAAATGGCGCCCCTGGCACGCGCTTTGGGCCTGCCTGCTGTTCGGATTTCTGCAGGCTGTCGCATTGCGGTATCAGAACATCGATATCGGAGGCGTGACGATCCCGGTGCAGGCGATGGACGCGCTGCCCTATATCCTCACGGTGGTGATTCTGGCCGGCTTCGTCGGCAAGGCGATCCCGCCGCGTGCCGGCGGCGAGGCCTATGTGAAGGAGCGATGAGAATTTCCCATCCCTCCCCCGGGCAGCCAGGATTGTGAATTGACGCAATGAACACGGGATCCTAACAACCCTTATGCAAACCTACCTGCCGGTCGCCGAAGTTTCCGTCAATGCGGTCCTGCTTTTGGGGCTGGGCGGGATTGTGGGCATTCTGTCGGGCATGTTCGGCGTCGGCGGCGGCTTTCTGATCACGCCTCTGCTGTTCTTCATCGGCGTGCCGCCCTCTGTCGCGGTGGCGACCGGCGCCAACCAGATCGTCGCCTCCTCCTTCTCGGCGGTGCTGGCGCATTTCCGAAGACGCACTGTCGATCTGAGCATGGGAACCGTGCTGCTGATCGGCGGGCTGATCGGATCGGCGCTTGGCGTCTGGGTCTTCAACTATCTGAAAAGCCTGGGCCAGGTCGATCTGCTAGTCAGCCTCTGCTATGTCGTCTTCCTGGGCGTCATCGGCGGGCTGATGTTCATCGAAAGCCTGAACGCCCTGCGCAAGTCGCGACGCCAGGGGCCGGCGCAGCCGGTACGGCGACGGTCGCGTACGCTGATCCACGCGCTGCCCTTCAAGATGCGTTTTCGCGCCTCGGGCCAGTACATGTCGGTCATCCCGCCGCTGCTGGTCGGCTTCGCGGTGGGGGTGCTGTCGGCGATCATGGGGGTCGGCGGCGGCTTCATCATGGTGCCGGCGATGATCTACCTGCTCGGCATGCCGACCAAGGTGGTGGTGGGAACCTCGCTGTTCCAGATCATCTTCGTCACCGCCTTCACCACCATGCTGCATGCGGTCACCAACCAGACGGTCGATATCGTGCTGGCAGTCTACCTGATCCTGGGCGGGGTGATCGGGGCACAGATCGGCGCCCAGATCGGACTGAAGCTGAAGGCCGAGCAACTGCGCGTGCTGCTGGCGGCGCTGGTGCTGGCGGTCTGCGGCAAGCTGGCGCTGGAACTGCTGATCGAGCCGTCCGAGCTTTACAACCTGACCACGGTGACCGGGGGCGTGGTGGAATGATGCGCCCCCTCCTTGCCCTTTGGCTGCTGTGCCTGACCAGCCTGCCCCTTTGCGCGGAAGAGGTGGTGCTGGGCCTGTCCACCGACAAGGTCGCCATCACCACCAGCTTCAACGGATCGGAGATCCTGATCTTCGGCGCGGTCAAGCGCGAAGAGCCGATCAAGGAAGAGCCGCTGGAAATCGTGATCACCGTCGCCGGCCCGTCGCATCCGGTGCTGGTCCGGCGCAAGGCGCATCGCTATGGCATCTGGATCAATACCGAGGCGGTGACGGTGGATTCCGCCCCGAGCTTCTATGCCGTGGCCACCACCGGCCCGCTGAAGCAGGTGCTGACGGATACCGAGGACCTGCGTCACAAGATCAGCATCAAGCGCGCCATCCGATCGGTCGGGGCGCCGGCGAACATCACCGATTCCGCCCGTTTCACCGAAGCCCTCATCCGCATCCGCGAAGAGCGCGGTCTCTATCAGGAGCTGGACGGCCAGGTGGCGCTGGATCAGCAGACGCTGTTCCGCACTGCCATCGACATGCCCGCCAACCTGACCGAGGGCGATTATTCCACCCGCATCTTCCTGACCCGCAACGGTGAGGTGGTGTCCCAATACGAGACCACGATCAATGTCCGCAAGGAGGGGCTGGAGCGCTGGCTCTATATCCTGTCGCGACAGCATGCGGTGCTCTATGGGCTGCTGTCACTGGCGATCGCGATCCTCGCCGGCTGGGGCGCCTCGGCAGGCTTCACCCTGCTCAGGAACCGCTGACCGCAGACGCTCCGCAAGGGGCGCCGGGCGGTCGCCTCAGCCGCGGCCGATATAGGGCATCTTGGTCGCCATCACCGTCATGAACTGGACGTTCGCCTCAAGTGGCAGGTTCGCCATATGCAGGACCGAACGCGCCGCGTCCTCGACCGCCATGGTCTCAAGCTCGGGCAGATCGGGGTCGGCCGCCTTCAGCTTCTCGGCCATATCCTCGACCAGCGACGTGCGGGCGTTACCGATGTCGATCTGGCCGCAGGCGATGTCAAAGGGCCGCCCGTCCAGCGACAGGCATTTGGTCAGCCCGGTGATCGCGTGCTTGGTCGCCGCATAGGGCATCGACCCCGGCCGCGGCACATGGGCGGCGATGGAGCCGTTGTTGATGATGCGCCCGCCCTGCGGGCACTGTCCCCGCATCGCGGCAAAGGCGGCACGCGCCGCCAGGAACATGCCGTTCAGGTTGACGTTGACCGAACGATACCAATCGTCGAGCGGCATCTCGTCGATGGTTGCCGGCGGAGTGAAGATACCGGCATTGTTGAACAGCACGTCGATCCGGCCAGCGCGGTCGATGAAATCGGCAAAGGCCGCCTCCACCGCCGGCGGATCGGTCACATCGGCGGGCAGCGGCACGGCATTCGGCTGACCGACTGCCATTTCCTCCAACCGCCCGGCCCGCCTGGCCAACAGCCCCACCATCCAGCCCTCGGCCAGGAACAGCTCTGCCGTGGCGCGGCCAATACCGGAACTGGCGCCGGTGATCAGAATGGTCTTCATATCTCTTCCGCCTCCAATTGCAGCGTGGCCGCCGGTGCGGCCCGCAAATCGTCGACCGTGAGCGGTTGGCTGGGTTTCGACAGCCGGTTCCGCACCACCCAGATCAGCCGCTCCTGCGCCCGGGTGATGGCGACATAGGCGAGCCGCTTCCACAGCGGCTGGCCGGCCTCGACCCGGCCCATTCGGGCGGCGGCATAGAGATCGGGCGCAAAGACCTGCACCGTGTCCCACTGGCTGCCCTGCGCCTTGTGGATGGTCACCGCCGCCCCATGCAGAAAGGCCGCGCCCATGCGGGCGGCGAAGGGAATGAACGGCTCTTCCTCGTCCGGCTTCTCGATCTTGATGATCGAGGCGGCCGAGACCTGCGGGTCCTCGGCGCCGATCACATGCAGCCGCGAGAACCCCGGCTTGCGACCAGGCCCCAGATAGATCACCTGCGCCCCCTTGATCAGCCCGCGCGCCTCAAGGTCCAGGCGTTTCTTGCGGTGCTTCAACGGCAGCTCGATCCCGTCGCAGATCAGCGGCTCGCCTTCCAGCAGGTCGTCCTCCGGCGCACCATAGACATTGCGGAAGGCGGTGATCAGCCGGATGCGGGTGGCATTGCGCCAGACCAATACCGGGCTGCGTGCCATCAGATCGACCTCCACCCGCTGACCCCAGACAACACGATCGTCGCGGCGCGAAGTCTCCTCGATCATGCGCTCGAAATCCTCAAAGGTAAGCGCGGGATCGGCCAGCGCGTGGGCCAGATCGAGAATCGGGTTATCCGCCTCCTGCCGGTGGATGCGGTGGAGGATCAGCTTGCGATCCTCTGGCAGGGCGTCGAAGACCATGGCGCCCGACTGGTTCACCGGCGCGAGCTGCGCCGGATCGCCGAACAGCAGCAGGTTCGGGAAGATCTCCTTCAGATCCTCGAACTGCCGGTTGTCGAGCATCGAAGCCTCGTCGACAAAGCCGATATCCAGCGGATCCTCGCGGCGTTTCCAGCCGGTGATGAAATCCGACCCGCGCAGGCCGGCGGCGGCCAGGGCGCCCGGAATCGACTTGTTGTTCTGATAGAAGGCAAAGGCGCGATCCAGCGCCAGATCGCTCAGCCCCTCGATCTCGGGCCGCTCGTCATTGCCGGCCAGCCATTCGGCGATGCGTTCGTATTCGGGATCATAGACCGGGGTGTAGAGGATGCGGTGAATGGTGGTCGCCGGCACGCCGCGAAAGCGCAGCACGCTCGCCGCCTTGTTGGTGGGGGCCAGGATCGCCAGCGTGCGGCGTTCCTCCCGCCGCTTGCGGCTTTCGTAGTCGCCCGAGACAATATCCACGCCGGATTGCTGCAGGGCCTTGTAAAGCTCTGACAGCAAAAGCGTCTTCCCCGACCCGGCCTTGCCGATCACCGCCATTACCCCGCTGCCCGCCTCACGCGGGGGGATCAGCAGGCTGTCCTCAAGATCGACACCGGACTGGCGCAGCATTTCAGCCACGTGATCGAAGGCGGCAGCCTGATCTTCTGAAAAAATGACGGTCGGTTTGCTCATGGCGTGACCCTACCCCGAGCCTCCTGCCGGCACCAGAGACAAGCACCGACCACGGCGGGCTCCGCTGGCTCAGCCCTTCCCGCCCTCTTCCTTGATGCCGCGCTCCAAGGTGGCCGGCGGCTCCTCTGCCAGAGGCAACTCCTCGATCGCGGCCTCGATCGCGGCTTCCAGTTCCGAGGTGAGCACAACCATCCCATTGGTCTCCGCATAGCGCCGCAAATCCTGTAGAACGGCCAAGATCCAATGAGCCCTGGGCATGAAACCCCCTGAGGTTGAAGCTGTTTTGACTTAAAACAACTTTAAGTAATATCCAATCCCAGGATCACAATCCAGATGCGAAAACCGCGAAGCCATCGGCTCCGCGGTTTCAAGAGTTTCAATCCGTTCGGGTCCGGCTCAGGCGCGCCGGCCGGCCTCCAGAACCTCTTCAAAAGTGCGCAGGCCGGTCTTCGGCGATTGCACCAGCACCGACATGTTGCCGGGCTTATGTTCGTTGCGCAGCATCTTCATATGCGCGGTCGGCAGGTCTTCCCAGGTGAAGACCTCGGACATGCACGGGTCGAGCCGCCGTTCCAGCATCAGCCGGTTGGCTGCCGCCGCCTGCTTGAGATGCGCGAAGTGCGAGCCTTGCAGCCGCTTCTGATGCATCCACATGTAGCGCACGTCGAAGGTGCAGTTGAAGCCCGAGGTGCCGGCGCAGATCACCACCATGCCGCCCTTCTTGCAGACCAGCGAGCTGACCGGGAAGGTTGCCTCGCCCGGGTGTTCGAAGACGATGTCGACGCTCACCCCCTTGCCGGTGATATCCCAGATCGCCTTGCCGAAGCGGCGCGCCTCTTTCAGCCAGTCGTTGTACTCCGGCGTGTTGACCGTGGGCAGACGACCCCAGCAGTTGAAGTCCTTGCGGTTGATCACGCCCTTGGCGCCCAGTTCCATGACGAACTCGCGCTTGTCCTCGTCCGAGATCACCCCGATGGCATTGGCGCCGGCAGTGTTGATCAGCTGGATCGCATAGGAGCCCAGACCGCCCGAGGCGCCCCAGACCAGAACGTTCTGACCCGGCTTCAGCTCGTGCGGGTGGTGGCCGAACAGCATCCGGTAGGCGGTGGCCAGCGTCAGCGTGTAGCAGGCCGATTCCTCCCAGGTCAGGTGCTTGGGCCGCGGCATCAACTGCTGCGCCTGCACGCGGGTGAACTGGGCAAAGGAGCCATCGGGCGTCTCGTAGCCCCAGATCCGCTGCGAGGGCGAGAACATCGGGTCGCCGCCGTTACATTCCTCGTCGTCGCCGTCGTCCTGGTTGCAGTGGATCACAACCTCGTCGCCGACTTTCCAGCGCTTGACCTTGTCACCGACCGCCCAGACGATGCCGGCGGCATCCGACCCGGCGATGTGATAGGGTTGCTTGTGGCCGTCGAAGGGGCTGACCGGCTTGCCGAGCGCCGCCCAGACGCCGTTGTAGTTGACGCCGGCGGCCATCACCAGAACCAGCACCTCCTGACTGTCGAGCGTCGGCGTATCCACCACCTCGAGCTGCATGGCGGTGTCGGGCTCGCCATGGCGTTCCTTGCGGATGGCCCAGGCGTACATCTTCTTCGGCACGTAACCGAGCGGAGGCATCTCGCCCATCTCGTACAGGTCTTTTTCGGGCGCCTCATACGGCGCAATCCCACCGTTGGTGTCCAGAGCCATGCCGGCCTCCTTAGATATCCTCTCTGCCGCGACGCAGAATCGCAGCCCTGAGGGGGAGATACTAATGGCCACGCAACAATGCAATACATTATGTTGTGATTTTGTAATTTTATGACCTCGCAGATGCAGAATTTCCGCAAGATTTGACGCCGCACCTGCGAAGTGCCCGATTTTTCTTCAGTTTATCCCGTGATCCACCCCACCCGATGTCCCCGAACAGCCCGGCACCGCGCGCGGATTCCCTTTGGCAAGGCGACCGGATCCCGGCAAGCTGGACACAGCCGCGCGCCGTCGCGGCATCTTCCCCTAATGCCGCGATGCGGCGAATTGACAGGGGCCGAAAATTACGATTTAGAACTCAGACGCGAAATATTGTTGCGACCCCGATTCAAGAGGCTCCCGATGACGCAGACGCAGAAAGACCGCCCCTGGCTGATCCGCACCTATGCCGGCCATTCCACCGCGAAGGCCTCGAACGCGCTCTACCGCGGCAACCTGGCCAAAGGTCAGACCGGCCTGTCGGTGGCCTTCGACCTGCCGACCCAGACCGGCTATGACAGCGACCACAAGCTGGCGCATGGCGAAGTCGGCAAGGTCGGCGTGCCGGTCTGCCATCTGGGCGACATGCGGATGCTGTTCGACCAGATCCCGCTGGAGCAAATGAACACCTCGATGACGATCAACGCCACCGCCCCCTGGCTGCTGGCGCTCTATATCGCGGTGGCCGAAGAACAGGGCGCCGATATTTCCAAGCTTCAGGGCACCGTGCAAAACGACCTGATCAAGGAATACCTGAGCCGCGGCACCTATGTCTGCCCGCCGAAGCCCTCGCTGAAGATGATCGCTGACGTTGCCGAATATTGCTATCGCAACGTGCCGAAATGGAACCCGATGAACGTCTGTTCCTATCACCTGCAAGAGGCCGGCGCGACGCCCGAACAGGAACTGGCCTTCGCCCTGTCCACAGCAATCGCGGTTCTGGACGAATTGCGCCCCCGGGTTGCCGCCGCCGATTTCCCGGAGATGGTCAGCCGCATTTCCTTCTTCGTGAACGCGGGCATCCGCTTCGTCACCGAAATGTGCAAGATGCGCGCCTTCGTCGACCTCTGGGACGAAATCTGCCGCGACCGCTATGGCGTCGAGGATGCCAAATACCGCCGCTTCCGCTATGGCGTTCAGGTGAACTCTCTCGGGCTCACCGAACAGCAGCCGGAAAACAACGTCTATCGCATCCTGATCGAGATGCTTGCCGTGACGCTCAGCAAAAAGGCCCGCGCCCGTGCCGTCCAGCTACCGGCCTGGAACGAGGCCCTGGGCCTGCCGCGCCCCTGGGACCAGCAATGGTCGATGCGGATGCAACAGATCCTGGCCTATGAAACCGACCTGCTCGAATACGATGACCTGTTCGACGGCAATCCGGTGGTCGACGCCAAGGTCGAGGAACTGAAAGAGGGCGCGCGCGCCGAATTGGCCAACCTCGATTCCATGGGCGGGGCGATTTCCGCGATCGACTATATGAAAGCGCGGCTGGTCGATTCCAACGCCGATCGGCTGAATCGGATCGAACGGAATGAAACCATCGTCGTCGGCGTCAACAAATGGACCGAGGGCGAACCCTCGCCGCTGCAGACCGAGGACGGCGGCATCATGGTCGTCGATCCGGCGGTGGAAGAAGAGCAGATTGCCCGGCTGAACGACTGGCGCGCCGCGCGGGACGAAGCGGCGGTGCAAACTGCCCTGGCCGATCTGCGTGAGGCGGCGAAGAGCGGCACCAATATCATGCCGGCCTCGATTGCCGCGGCAAAGGCCGGCGCCACCACCGGTGAATGGGCGGAACAGATGCGTGCCGTGCACGGCACCTATCGCGGCCCGACCGGCGTGTCGCGCTCGGTCTCGAACAAGACCGAAGGGCTCGACGATCTGCGCGCCGCCGTCGATGCGGTCAGCGACCGGCTTGGCCGCCGGATGAAATTCCTGGTCGGCAAACCGGGGCTCGACGGCCATTCCAACGGCGCCGAACAGATTGCCTTCCGCGCCCGCGATTGCGGCATGGAGATCAGCTATGAGGGGATTCGCCTCACCCCCGAGGAAATCATTGCCGCCGCCCAGGCCGAAAACCCGCATGTGATCGGGCTTTCGATTCTCTCCGGCAGCCATATTCCCTTGGTCGAAGAGGTGATGGAGCGCCTAAAGAATGCCGAATTGGATCACATTCCTGTGATCGTTGGCGGAATTATTCCCGAAAGCGATGCTCAGAAATTGAAAACCATGGGAGTCGCGAAAATCTATACGCCAAAGGATTTTGAGCTAAATGTAATTATGAGCGACATTGTGGCCCTGGTTGATCCACGAAAAATTGCAGCGGAATAGGTAACTGTACAATTTGACGCTGATCAGCGTCACCATGATCGCTATTGTGCCAACATTGCGCCGGTGTTATCCACCGACGCATCTTTCGATATATTGGAGATGCAAATGGCGATCGACCTCTCGGGCTTTTCCCGCAAGGAACTTCTGGAACTGCGCGTCAATGTGGAAAAGGCTCTCAAGGATGCAGAGGTTCGAGAACGTCGCGAAGCTCTGAAAGCGGCAGAGCTTGCTGCCGCCGAATACGGCTTTTCCCTCGCCGAACTGTCCGGGGACGGGAAAATTCAGCTGGCCTCGAAGCAATCAAAAGCGCCGGCGAAATACCACAACCCGAACAATCCGGAAGAAACCTGGTCGGGCCGTGGTCGCAAGCCGCGCTGGGTGCATGAGGCGCTGAGCAGTGGCGCCGATATCACCGATCTGGAAATCTGAACGGAAACTGCCGGACATGACGATCCATATTGGCGCTGAACCCGGTGATATTGCCGAAACGGTCTTATTGCCGGGGGATCCCTATCGCGCGAAATGGGCGGCGGAACATTTTCTCTCCGATGTCCGGCAGGTCAACGACGTGCGCGGCATGCTGGGCTTTACCGGCCTGTGGCATGGCAACCGCGTCACCATCCACGGCAGCGGCATGGGCATGCCCTCGCTGTCGATCTATGTGAACGAACTGATCCGCGACTATGGCGCGCAGACGTTGATCCGCATCGGCTCCTGCGGCGCGATGCAGCCGCACATCGGTCTGCGCGACGTGATCCTGGCGATGACCGCAACCACGATCAGCTCCCCCTCCTTGAGCATCTTCCGCGAGGTGAACTTCGCCCCCTGCGCTGACTGGTCACTGTTGCGCGCCGCGGCCATGGCAGCCGAGACCAAGGGCATCCCCACCCATGTCGGTGGCATCTATTCGTCGGACACCTTCTATGACGAACGCCCCGATCTGAATGACCAGATGGTCCGCCACGGCATCCTTGGGGTCGAGATGGAGGCGGCCGAGCTTTACACGCTGGCTGCCCGCTATGGCCGCCGGGCACTGGCGGTGCTGACGGTCTCGGACCACCTCGGAACCGGCGAGGCGTTGCACTCGCACCATCGCGAACGCAGCTTCTCCGACATGGTGGACATCGCACTCCACGCCGCCTTCCCGGGCTGACCGCTACCCTCCGTGGCTGCGATCATAGCCGTTCACGGGCGGCTACACCCAGCCCTCCAGCGCCCCGTCTTCCGGCGCGAAAACCTCGATCCGCAGCGGATGGCAGGCGGCGGCATCGCTGGAATGCTCTGACGAACAATCCCCGCCCGGACAGGCGCTGAGCGCACCGAGCAGGTCGATCTCGGCAAAAAGCTCCAGATAGTCACCCGGCCGCACCGGGCTCGCCTTCATGAAATACTGCCCGGTGTCGCGGGTGAAGCCGGTACACATGAAGACATTCAGCACATCGTGCACATGCGGCTCCGCCTCTGCCAAGCTCATCCCGGTGTGATCTGCCAGGGCACGGATCAGGTTCGAATGACAGCACTGGTGATATTGGCCGCCCGACAGCAGATTATGGGTATAGGGGTCGCAGCGGGTTCCGATCACGTCGTGCACGGCGCCGCCATGGGGGTCGATGCCATACCAGGACAGCGTATCCCCGGTGATCGTCGCCATCGGCCGCAGTGACGGAAAGCTGCTCCACAGCCGATCCCCCAGTCTCACATGGGTGCCATGCAGCGCCCGGGTCTTGCCGGAATAGAACCGCTCGCTCAGATCCTGGGCGTTCCACAGGTTCAGATCGCCCACCTGCGACCCTTCGGTGCAGGTGATCCGAAAGAACTGCCCCGCCGCCACCTCGAAACAGACCGCCTCGCGCGGCGGCGCAATCACCTCGGCCAGCTTGCGCGCCCCGCTCCGCGCGCGCGCATAAAGCGCCAGATCGGGCGCAGGCAGCCCCTCGGCGGGATAACAGATCACCGGCGCCACGGCGCGGCGGGCATCGGCATCTGGGGGCGGCTGTGTCATCGCGACCTCGAGTGGGACTTTCCCACAGCAAACCGCGACCGGCAGGCCAGCGCAAGCACCCAGCTTTTTCTAGCCACAAATATCCCGGGGGGAGGCCGCAGGCCGTGGGGGGCAGAGCCCCCCTCCCCCCAACGATCAACGCCCGGCCGAGGGAGGACCGGGCGCTGCTCTGTCTCTGGACCTGGGTCGCTCAGATGGTGATCACATCCAGCGGCGGGAAGCCGTTGAAACCGACGCTGGCATAGGTCGAGGTATAGGCGCCACAGTTGCGGATCAGGATGCGGTCGCCGGCCTTCAGCCCCAGCGGCAGCTCGACGGGGCGCTTTTCATAAAGCACGTCAGCGCTGTCGCAGGAGGGGCCGGCCAGGATGCAGGGGCCCATCGCGTCGTGATCGTGGTCGGTGACGAACTGATAGCGGATCGCCTCATCCATGGTTTCGGCCAGGCCGGAGAACTTGCCGATATCCAGATAGACCCAGCGATGCAGATCATTGTTCGACTTGCGCGACACCAGCAGCACCTCGGCGGCGATCATGCCAGCCTCGGCAACCAGGCCACGGCCCGGTTCGGCCATGATCTCGGCCACATCGCCAAAGCGCTCGGCCACCAGTTCCATCACCCGCGCCGCATAGGAGGTCGGGCCCTGGATCTCTTCACCATAATAGGCCGGGAAACCGCCGCCGATGTTCAGCAGGCTCAGGTCATGGCCAGCCTCGCGGGCGGCGTGCCAGACGGCGGCCACCTGGTCGAGCGTGGTGGTCCACATCTCGGCGCGCTTGGTCTGGCTGCCGACATGGAAGGACATGCCCACCGGCGCCAGCCCCAGTTCGACCGCGTAATCCATCAGGGCAATCGCCTTGTCGCGGGCGCAGCCGAACTTGCGGCTCAGCGGCCAGTCGGCTTCCGAGGCGTCGACGATCAGACGGATGTAGACACGCGACTCGGGGGCGAACTCTGCAATCTTCTCAAGCTCTTCCTCCGCGTCGGCGGCAAAGAGCGTGACACCGGCATGCCAGGCGAATTCGATGTCGCGCGGCTTTTTCACGGTATTGCCGAAAGAGATGTGATCCGGCTGCGCGCCCAGCGACAGGCAGAGCTCGATCTCGGCGCGCGAGGCGGCGTCGAAGCCAGAGCCGAGATTCACCAGACGCTCGATGATCTCGCGCGCCGGGTTGGCCTTGACGGCGTAATGGATGCGCGCCCGGCCCAGGCCGGCCTTCAGCGCATGATATTGATCGGCGACGCGATCGACGTCCAGAACCAGCGTCGGACGGTCGAACTGGGTCGAACGAATGAAGTTTTCGATGCGGGATTGCGGGCGCAGTTCTTGCGCCACCGGAAAACCGGTCACGTATGCGTTCATGGTCATCTCCAATAGACCCGGCCAGTAGTGGCCGCTCACTTCCACGGGAGACGTTACCGTCGCTACGTAACCGCAGGGGACTTTCCCCCTCTCGCCAGAGGCGCGTGCGTTGGCGTCTTAAGCGCGCATATCATCGCGAATGACGAGTCGATCAAGAGGAAATTTGCATCCGAGTCATTTTTTTAGGCGTGCAGGCGGAAATACTCCAATTCAGGCACGTCACCGGCCCGGAAAGCCGCGAAAAACCAATATGATCAAAAGCTTAAATGTCAATATGATCAAAACTCAGGCCGCGTTTCACCCCCGCGCCTTGGCGCAGAATCGCGGCGCCGCCCCGGCCTTTGCCGGCACCTCCGCGCCGCAGGCGGCACAACGCCAAAGGCCGCTGGCGCGATCCAGGCGCCACCGGCAATCTCTTGTCAGCGAAGAGGTGAAATGCCGCCAGGTGAAATAGGCGACAAGGGCGAGGATCAGCAGGGGAAGCAGGAAGACCATATGCCCTACCTACCCCAGCGCCCTCACCGCGGCCAGATCAAGCCGCGTTGTGATAATGGAAGAGCTCTTCCTGATCAGCCACATGCTCGGCCTCGGCCGGCAGCGGCAGCGGCGTGTAATACGCCCAGGCTTCTTCCAGGATGTGCAGTGCGGCCTCGGCGGAGACCTTGGTGTTTTCGGTGCGACGTTCCATCGGACACTCCGTTGCAGGGCAATGTCCTCCCTGAGCGGCTACCTAATGGGCCGGGGGCCCCGGCACACCCCGGAAAAACCGCAACCTCGCCATGCGTTTTCTGCATTGCAGCATTTAAGATGTGCCGAAAAACAAACGCCCCGAACCCTAACCGGGCCCGGGGCGCTGATGAAAGCATGACGACGGGTCAGGTCAGACCGCGCGTTCGACCATCATCTTCTTGATTTCCGCGATCGCCTTGGCCGGGTTCAGGCCTTTCGGGCAGGTGCGGGTGCAGTTCATGATGGTATGGCAACGATAGAGCTTGAACGGGTCTTCCAGCCCGTCCAGACGCTCACCGGTGGCCTCGTCGCGGCTGTCGATGATCCAGCGATAGGCGTGCAGCAGCGCGGCCGGGCCGAGATACCGATCGCCGTTCCACCAGTAGGACGGGCAGGAGGTCGAGCAGGAGGCGCACATCACGCATTCATAAAGACCGTCGAGCTTCTTGCGGTCCTCGATCGACTGGCGCCATTCCTTGGCCGGGCGGTTGGTCTTGGTTTCCAGCCAGGGCATGATCGAGGCATGCTGGGCATAGAAATGCGTCAGGTCGGGGATCAGGTCCTTGACCACCGGCATGTGCGGCAACGGATAGATCGTCACCACCGATTTCTTCACCTCGTCCAGGCCGAAGATGCAGGCCAGGGTGTTGTGACCGTCGATATTCATCGCGCAGGAGCCACAGATCCCCTCGCGGCAGGAGCGGCGGAAGGTCAACGTCGGGTCGACCTCGTTCTTGATCTTGATCAGCGCGTCCAGAACCATCGGGCCGCACTTGTCCATGTCGAGGAAATAGGTGTCGACCCGGGGGTTTTCACCGGTATCGGGATCCCAACGGTAGATCTTGAAGGTCCGCACATTCTTGGCGCCTTCCGGTTTCGGCCAGGTCTTGCCGGTGGTGACCCGGCTGTTCTTGGGTAGCGAGAATTGTACCATTTTGAGCTTTCCTCTACGGTTGGCGGTGCTCTACGGATCTACCGTCTTGAAAAGTGCCTGATTGTCACGGACGAGCTGGGCAACCTTCCGCCGCGCCACGCGATCCAGGTGTTGAGCGTTGATCTGGCGCATGAACTCCAGCGCGCCGGCGTTCAGGCTCTGGTTCAGCCGCGCCGGCTTGAAGGTCATGGCGCCAAGGGCGTCCTCGGGGCATCCCACATGGTGCAGAAGCTGCGTCCCGGGGCGGCTGGCGTCGGCCTCGTCCTCCAACCGGAAGACGCGCTGACGATCGCCAAGGGCGCGCTCCAGCCGGGTCCGCAGGCTGGCCCAGTCGGGATAGGCCGCGGTCTCGGTCAGGAACAGGTCCCAGTCGCCGGTATAGCCGTCCGACTTGACCGCCTGGTTATGCACGCTGCGCTTCCAGCCTGCCATTTCCCGCACATAGAACACATACTCCGGCACGAAGGGCGCCAGGTGGGTGTCGAGAAGGTCGATGACCTCTTCCAGATGCGGATAAAGCCCGGTCTCGCCCCAATACCCCGGCATGGCACCCGGCAGGTTCTCGTGCGAGACGAGAACGGTTTCGGCGCCGGCCTCCGCCTCGGCCGCGACGGCTTGGCGCAGATCGATGACGGCGGCGATGAACTCATCCCGGGTCTTGTCCTCCGGCGCGCTGGTCCAGAGAACCGACTTGCGCCCGACAGTCCGGGTCACCGTGCCCTTTTCCGGCGTCAGGATGCGCAGACCGTCCGGCAAGGCGCCGGCGTTCTTCTGCACGAAGTGATGGAACGACGTGGTGCCGGTCTTCTGCAGACCGCAATGCAGGACGAGCCGGGTCATGCCACGGCCCCCCGCACAAGGGGCGCCCCGATCAGGGCGCGCCCGCTGGGGCTGATGGAGCCCCCGGCCCCGCCGCACCGGCACCGGGCGACGATCTGCACAGGGCAGACCGCCGGCCGAAGCCCGAGCGATTGGGAACCGGGGTGCATCATCAGTAGACCCGTTTCTTCGGCGCGATCTTCTTCAGCGAGATCCCGCCATCTTCTTCCGCAGTCAGCGGGTCCATGTGAACCGGACGATAGGTCAGCTCCACCTGGTTGCCTTCGACATGCATGATCGAGTGCTTGCGCCATTCCGCGTCGTCACGCTCGGGGTAGTCCTCATGGGCATGCGCCCCGCGGGATTCCTTGCGCGCATCGGCGCCGACGATGGTGGCCAGAGCGTTGGGCATCAGGTTGGTCAGCTCCAGCGTCTCCATCAGGTCGGAGTTCCAGATCAGCGAGCGGTCGGTCACATGGATGTCCTCCATCTTCGCGGCCACGGCCTTGACCCGCTCCACCCCTTCGGCCAGCGACTTCTCGGTGCGGAAGACGGCGGCATCGGCCTGCATGGTCTTCTGCAGCTCGAGCCGCAGTTCGGCAGTCGGGATATTGCCCTTGGCATAACGCAGGCTGTCGAAGCGTTCGAACGCCTTGTCGACCGAGGCCTGGTTCAGCTCGGGGTTCGGCGCTTCGGGGTCGACGACCTTGCCGGCGCGGATGGCGGCGGCGCGACCGAAGACCACGAGGTCGATCAGCGAGTTGGAGCCCAGACGGTTCGCCCCATGGACAGACGCACAACCGGCCTCGCCCACGGCCATCAGGCCGGGCACGATCGCATCGGGGTTGTCAGCGGTCGGGTTGATCGCCTCGCCCCAATAGTTGGTCGGAATGCCGCCCATGTTGTAGTGCACCGTCGGCAGAACCGGGATCGGTTCCTTGGTGACGTCGACACCGGCGAAGATGCGCGCCGATTCCGAAATCCCCGGCAGACGTTCGGCCAGAGCCTCTTTCGGCAGGTGCGACAGGTTCAGGTGGATGTGATCCTTGTGCTCGCCCACGCCGCGGCCTTCGCGGATCTCGATGGTCATGCAGCGCGACACCACATCGCGCGAGGCCAGATCCTTGTAGGTCGGGGCATAGCGTTCCATGAACCGCTCGCCTTCCGAGTTGGTCAGATAGCCGCCCTCGCCGCGCGCCCCTTCGGTGATCAGACAGCCGGAGCCGTAGATGCCGGTGGGGTGGAACTGGACGAACTCCATGTCCTGCAGCGCGAGACCCGCACGTGCCACCATGCCGCCACCGTCGCCGGTGCAGGTATGGGCGGAGGTCGCCGAGAAATAGGCACGGCCATAGCCGCCGGTGGCCAGAACGACCATCTTGGCGTTGAACACATGCATGGTGCCGTCGTCGAGCTTCCAGCAGACCACGCCCTGGCACTGCCCGTCTTCGGACATGATCAGGTCGATGGCGAAATACTCGATATAGAATTCCGCCTTCTGCTTCAGCGACTGGCCATAGAGCGTGTGCAGGATGGCGTGGCCGGTGCGGTCGGCCGCGGCGCAGGTCCGCTGCACGGGGGGGCCTTCACCGAATTCGGTGGTATGGCCGCCGAAGGGCCGCTGATAAATCTTGCCCTCTTCGGTCCGCGAGAAGGGCACGCCGTAGTGTTCCAGCTCGTAAACCGCCTTGGGCGCCTCACGCACCAGATATTCCTGCGCGTCGGTGTCGCCCAGCCAGTCAGAGCCTTTCACGGTGTCGTAAAGGTGCCACTGCCAGTTGTCGGGGCCCATGTTCGACAGCGAGGCGGCGATGCCCCCCTGGGCGGCGACGGTATGCGAACGGGTCGGGAAAACCTTGGTCACGCAGGCGGTCTTGAGGCCTTGTTCTGCCATGCCGAGGGTGGCGCGGAGCCCCGCACCACCGGCGCCGACAACAACGACGTCATAATTATGCGTCTCGTATTGGTAAGCAGCCATTGCTTATAGTCTCCCGTTCGGGGTTAGAGCGCGATGCGGGCGATGGAGAAGAGCCCAACCGCCATCGCGGCATAGCTCAGGCACATCACCGCGATGATCAGCCCACGCTGTTTCCAGCCGTGCACGTAATCCTCGATCGCCATCTGCGCGCCCAGATGGAAGTGGCGCAGCCCCACCACCAGGGTGAGCGCCGCCACGATCGCCGGGAAGGGCCGCGAATAGTAGTCGAGGACCACTTCATAGGGCTGCCCCAGCGCCGGGCCGAAGGTGAAGATGAACAGAGGGATGAGCACGATCAGGGCGATGGAGCTGACCTTCATCGCCCAGAAGTGATGAACGCCGGACTTGGCAGTGCCCAGCCCGTCGACGCGTTTGCGGTCCGTCAGGTAACGCATTGGAGTCTCCTCAGATAACCGCGACAGTGACGAGGGTAAGCACGACCGAGCCGATCAGCGCGATCCAGCCCATCTTGTCCGAGGTGGACATGTCCAGCCCCTTCGCGTTTTCCCAGATCAGGTGCCGAATGCCGGCGAGCAGGTGGTACCACATGCCCAGGACCGACAGGAACATCACGAGATCACCGAGCCAGCTGGTAATGACCCAATCCACCACATCGAAATATTCCGGTGCGGTAGCGGCGGCCAGGAACCACCAGACGATCAGCAACGTGGCGACGATCATCGCGTTGCCGGTGATCCGGTTCAGGATCGAGGTAACGGAATTGAACTGAAACCTGTAGTACTTGCCCAGCATGAATGGCGAAAGCGGGCGATTGCCCCGATTGACATCGGCCATAGTGGCTCCTTTCCGGTTGGCTGCGCCGTTTTTACTCTTTTTGCGGCAACTGTCACGCGCGAGCCGTATCAAAATCCATGGTTTTTTGGCGCGGCAATGCAGAATGTTCCCAACGTGATCACATGAAACATGGCCGTGATCACAAATTCCCGACATTCCCACCCGCCGACCGAGGCGACGGCGGGCTGAATCTGACGAGGGGCTGAGTCTCTCTCCCCGCCCTCGCCCGCGGCGTTCCGCTGCAACCAGGACGCAGCGCTTGCATCCTGGGGGATCGTAGCCAAATCTGTCAGCGGAGGAGCTGCGCGGTCCAAAAGGAGATTTCCGATGACGCGGTCAGACGAGAAGAAAACAGCCCATGAGATCAGCGTTCCATTCTTCTGGCCGATGGCGGCCGGCGTGGAGCTTGGCGAAACCGCCCTGGACATGTTCCAGCGCAACATGAAATTCGTAGGCCTCGCCACCAAGGTCGATCATCCGCCGGAACCGGAATGGGCGACGCCCAACACGGTGATTCTGGCAACCGACACCATGCGGCTGAGAGACTTCTCAGCCCCCGGCGCCTCCGGCGTGCCAGTGCTGATCGACGCCCCCTTCGCCGGCCACAGTTCTACCATCGCCGATTTCGCCAAAGGTCAGAGCCTGGCGCAGACCCTGCTCGACCATGACATCGGTCGTGTCCTGGTGACCGAATGGAAAAGCGCCACGCCCGAGATGCGCGATTTCGACATCGACAAGTATCTGGCCGAGATCAATGTCGCGGTCGACGATCTGGGCGGCCGGGTGAACCTGGTCGGTCTCTGCCAGGGCGGCTGGATGTCCGCCATGTACGCCTGCCGCTTCCCCGACAAGGTGGCGAGCCTGGTGCTCGCCGGCTCCCCCATCGACACCAATGCCGGCGAGGGGCCAATCCGCGAGATGGCCCACAGCCTGCCGCTTGATTTCTACAAGGAGCTGGTCAAGCAGGGCGGCGGCCGAATGCTGGGCAAAAACATGCTGGCGGGCTGGAAGAACATGCATCCCGACAAGCAGTATGTGGAAAAATACGTCGAACTTTACGAACATGTCGACGACCCCAGCTATCTGAAACGGACCGAGCATTTCGAGAGCTGGTATGAGAACCCGGTCGATCTGCCGGGGGTCTATTACATGCAGGCGATCGACATGCTGTTCAAACAGAACCTCTTCGCCAAGGGAGAGTTCACCGCACTGGGCCGCAAGCTGTCTTTGAAATCAATCACCTGCCCCACCTATCTGCTGGCTGGCGCATCCGACGACATCACCACCAAGGAACAGGTCTTCGCCGCCCGCGATCTGATCGGAACACCGAAGAAGAACATCGTCGAAAAGCTGGTGCCCGGCGGCCATATCGGCCTGTTCATGGGATCGCATACCCTGGCCGAGGCCTGGCCGATCATCGCCAAGTGGCAGAAGGATAACGGCGGGGCCTGAGCCCCGCCGCCAAAGGCTTACATCGGCATCAAGGCCCAATAGTCGAGATCGAGCAGAACCTCGGGCTTGTACTTGCCGTCCTCGCCCTTCAGCTCGAAGGGCGCGCCGCCCTTGGTCGCCACCAGCCGCAGCCGGATCGCGCCGACGCCCGGCGCGGCGGTCTCGGCCTTGTCCAGCACCTCGGACCAGGCCTTGATGGTCTGCCCGGCGAAACAGGGGTTGGCATGCGCCCCGCCGTTCAGCCCGACGATCATCTGCGCATTCGCCAGACCGTTGAAGCTGAGCGCGCGGGCCATCGAAATGACGTGACCGCCATAGATCAACCGGCCCTCGGGGCGGAAGGTCAGGTCGAAATGCACCTTGGCGGTGTTCTGCCACAGGCGCGTGGCCAGCATATGCTCGGCCTCCTCGATGGTGACGCCATCGACGTGGTCGATCATCTCGCCCACCGCGTAGTCGCCCCAGCGATGCGGCTCTCCGGCCAGCGTGAAGTCGTAGTTGCTGAAATCCAGCCCTTCCGGGATCACCAGATCGGCGGGTGCCAGTGCCTTTTTCAGCGCGGGCACCACGGTTTCCGGCGCCGGCGCGTCGAGATTGGATTTGCGCACCATCACCCAGCGCACATAGTCCATCACCACCTCGTCGCGCTGGTTCAGGCCACGGGTGCGGACATAGACCACGCCGGTCTTGCCATTGGAATTTTCCTTCAGCCCGATCACTTCGGATTCAGACCGCAGGGTATCGCCCTCATAGACCGGCAGCAGCCAGCGGCCTTCGGCATAGCCGAGGTTGGCCACCGCGTTCAGCGACACATCCGGCACCGTCTTGCCAAAGACCACGTGGAAGGCGGCCAGATCGTCGATCGGCGATTTCGGCAGACCGCAATCCTGCGCGAAGGTGTCGGAGGAATAGAGCGCATGCCGCGCCGGATAGAGCGCATGGTACAGCGCCCGCTCGCCGCCCGAGACGGTGCGCGGCACCGCATGCTTCAGCACGTCGCCGACGGCGTAATCTTCGAAAAACCGGCCCGGATTGGTCTTGGCGGCCATCATTGCTCTCCCAATTTCAGGTCAGGGGTATAGGCGACCTCCACCTCCTTGGTGACGGCCTGACCGCAGCGCATCACGCCGCGCGCCGCATCAAAAGCATAGGTCGGCGACCCTTGCAGCACCCAGCCCTGGGCCAGTGCCTTGCTGACCTTGTGACAGAAGGCCGAGGTGTCATCCTCGGTCAGGAAACGATAAAGTGTGGTCATGATCCAAACACCGGATAGCCCAGAAGGCCGTGAATATAGCCGATGATGCCCATCAGCACGATTGAGGCGACGAAGAACATCGCGTCCTTGGCATAGGTGCCCACCGGTCCCGGGGTCCAGCTCGGCTCGGCCCGGTTGATCACCTTCATCTCGACCAGCGCCCAGAGGAAGATGCCGCCGAAGAGAATGATCGAGGCCAGATCGCCGTTCACCAACAGATGCGCGACGGACCAGGCGTGAATCCCGCCCAGCATCGGGTGACGCACCCCATGCAGGATACGGCCCTTCTTGCCAGCCGGGCTGAGCAGGAAGATCGCGATCAACACCAACAGGTTGTTGATGTGGATCATGAAGGCCGGCGGCGTCCAGACCGCAATGAAGGGCGTCGCGCGGAAGCCGATCACCATCAGCACGACGGCCAGCACCAGCAGCAGCGCGACAACGCCCTTGGCCTTATCGCCCATGGCGGCGCGGCGCGCCGGCGCCACCCGCTTGAACAGATGGGCGGCCCACCACAGAGCCAGCCCGAGAATCAAAAGTGCAAAGCCCATGCCGGCTTACCCCGCTTGCAACGCCTCGATTGCAGCCGCTTTTGCCAGAGTCTCCCGCGCCGTGGCAACATGCAGGTTTTCGACAATCTTGCCGTCGACCACCGCAACGCCCTGCCCCGAGGCCTCGACCTCTTCAAAAGCGGCGATCTGGCGACGGGCCAGATCGACCTCTTCCGGCGAGGGGGCGAAGGCGGCATTGGCAACATCCACCTGTGCCGGGTGGATCAGCGTCTTGCCATCAAAGCCCATGTCGCGGCCCTGAGCGCATTCGGCGGCCAGCCCCTCGTCATCCTTGAAAGCGTTATAGACGCCATCGACGATGATCAGCCCCTCGGCCTTGGCGGCCAGCAGGCACAGGCCAAGCCCCGCCATCATCGGCAGGCGGTCGGCGCGAAAGCGGGTCTGCAGTTCCTTGGCGAGGTCGTTGGTGCCCATCACCATGCCGGTCAGCACCGGATGCGCCGCGATCTCGGCGGCGTTCAGCATGCCGCGCGGGGTTTCCATCATCGCCCAGATCGGCAGATCGCCAGTGATGGCGGCCAGCGCGTCGAGATCGGCGGCAGAGCCCACCTTGGGCAGCAGCACCACATCGGCGTCCATCTCGCGCACGGCGCGGGCGTCATCGTGACCCCAGGGAGTGTCGAGCCCGTTGATCCGCACGATCTTGATCCGCTGACCATAACCGCCCTGCGCCAGCGCCTCTTTCAGCGTGTCGCGGGCATTGTCCTTCTCATCGGCGGAGACGGCATCCTCAAGGTCGAAGATGATCGCATCGACCGGCAGGCCGCGGGCCTTGTCCAGCGCGCGCGGCTTGGAGCCGGGGATATAGAGGACGGAACGGTAGGGGCGCGAGCGGGGGTCCATGAATCTCTCCTCGGGTCATAATGTTGCGCGCGAAAGGGGCATTCTTTTCCGGAAAATTCAAGAGGAAATCGCCGCATTGCAGCGCGAAGCGCTGCGGCAAACCGGGGAACAAATGACCGGTGCCGCCGCCAAACCGGGATGAAAATTCCAGAATCGTGCACCTGCCCCCTGCCCCCGCAAGACGGCGGCAAGGCTCAAAGATGCCCAGAAAGATCACAGCTGCGAGACGGCGCGTGAAAAAGAAAAGCCCGGCCTCGCCTGACACCCCTGTCCCTAACCCTTCGAAATTCCGGCAGATTTCCCGTCATCTCGCGGGTTTTCGCGCCACCGTCCCACAGCGGGGCGACATGCGGGAGCCTTGCGCGCGGGCTCGATTGGCACTAGGCAACGCGAAATTCCAACCCGACCGGAGATTAGTTCCATGGCCAGACCCAAGATTGCGCTGATCGGCGCAGGTCAGATCGGTGGCACGCTCGCCCACCTCGCCGCTCTGAAAGAACTCGGCGATGTCATCCTGTTCGACATCGCGGAAGGCACGCCGGAAGGCAAGGCCCTCGATATCGCCGAATCCGGCCCCTCTGAAGGGTTCGACGCCTCGCTGAAGGGCACCCAGTCCTATGAGGACATCGCCGGCGCCGACGTCTGCATCGTGACGGCCGGTGTGCCGCGCAAGCCGGGCATGAGCCGCGACGACCTTCTGGGCATCAACCTGAAAGTCATGAAATCGGTCGGCGAAGGCATCGGCAAACACGCGCCCGACGCTTTCGTGATCTGCATCACCAACCCGCTCGACGCGATGGTCTGGGCGCTGCAACAGTTCTCCGGCCTGCCGGCGAACAAGGTCTGCGGCATGGCCGGCGTGCTGGACTCGGCCCGCTTCCGCCACTTCCTGTCGCTGGAATTCGGCGTGTCGATGAAAGACGTCACCGCCTTCGTTCTGGGCGGCCACGGCGACACCATGGTTCCCTCGGTTCGTTACTCGACCGTCGCCGGCATCCCGCTGCCCGACCTGATCGAGATGGGCTGGACCACGCAAGAGAAGCTGGACAGCATCCTGCAGCGCACCCGTGACGGCGGCGCCGAAATCGTCGGCCTGCTGAAGACCGGTTCGGCCTTCTATGCGCCGGCCACCAGCGCCATCGAAATGGCCGAAGCCTATCTGAAAGACCAAAAGCGCGTTCTGCCCTGCGCCGCCTACTGCGACGGCGAGCTGGGTGTGAAAGACATGTATGTGGGCGTGCCCACCGTGATCGGCGCCGGCGGCATCGAAAAGATCGTCGACATCAAGCTCAACAAAGAAGAGCAAGAGATGTTCGACAAGTCGGTCGCGGCCGTCAAAGGCCTGGTCGAGGCCTGCAAGGGCATCGACAGCTCGCTGGCGTAAGCCTGACAGAGAAATCGGTTGCAAGAAGAGCCGGCCAGCAATGGCCGGCTCTTTTCTTGTCTGCGGGGTGCGACTTTGCCGCAGCGCAGCAATGACTAGGCCCTTTCACGGCGTTTGATTCCTTATCACGCGTTCGTGTTTAGAACCGGAATCTCATTTGTGATCACATGCTTTTAGGGTGTGATCACAGACGGCGGATTTTCGCCGCAAAACCTTTTCCCGGATCTGAAAACCCTTTATCTACGCTGGGAATACGTGCCTATACACCCTAAATCGCAGCCAGACGGGACATTCTATCCATGAACATCCACGAATACCAAGCCAAGGCGCTTCTGCGCAGCTACGGCGCGCCGGTGTCCGACGGCCGTGCCGTTCTGAAGGCCGAAGACGCCAAGACCGCAGCGGGAGAGCTTGACGGTCCGCTTTGGGTCGTCAAAGCCCAGATTCATGCGGGCGGCCGTGGCAAGGGCAAGTTCAAGGAACCGGAAGCGGGGGAGAAAGGCGGCGTGCGCCTGGCCAAATCGGTGGAAGAAGCCGCCGAACTGGCCAAGCAGATGCTGGGCAAGACCCTCGTGACTCACCAAACCGGCCCGGCCGGCAAGCAGGTGAACCGGATCTACATAGAAGACGGGTCGGACATCGAGCGTGAGCTGTATCTCGCGCTTCTGGTGGATCGCGGCACCAGCCGGGTCTCCTTCGTCTGCTCGACCGAAGGCGGCATGGACATCGAAGAGGTCGCCGCCTCCACCCCCGAGAAGATCCTGAGCTTCTCGGTCGATCCGGCCACCGGCTACCAGCCGTTCCACGGCCGCCGCGTCGCCTTCTCGCTGGGTCTGACCGGCGCGCAGGTGAAACAGTGCGTCGCCCTGATGGGCAATCTCTATCGCGCCTTCATCGAGAAGGACATGGAGATGCTGGAAATCAACCCGCTGATCGTGATGACCGACGGCAACCTCAAGGTGCTCGACGCCAAGCTGGGCTTCGACAACAACGCGCTCTACCGTCATGCCGACATCGTCGAGCTGCGCGACACCACCGAGGAAGACCCGAAAGAGCTGGAAGCCTCGAAGTACGATCTGAACTACATCGCGCTCGATGGTGAGATCGGCTGCATGGTGAACGGCGCGGGCCTCGCGATGGCCACGATGGACATCATCAAGCTCTACGGTGCCGAACCGGCCAACTTCCTCGACGTCGGTGGCGGCGCCACCAAAGAGAAAGTGACCGAAGCCTTCAAGATCATCACCTCGGACCCGAACGTCAAAGGCATCCTGGTGAACATCTTCGGCGGCATCATGCGCTGCGACGTCATCGCCGAGGGCGTAGTCGCCGCGGTGAAGGAAGTCGGGCTGAAGGTTCCGCTGGTGGTGCGTCTGGAAGGCACCAACGTCGAGAAGGGCAAGGAGATCATCAACACCTCCGGCCTCGACGTGATCGCCGCGGACGACCTGAAGGACGGCGCCGAGAAGATCGTGAAAGCGGTCAAGGGCTGAGGAATGGCGCTGATCGCGAAAATCGACCCTCCGCTGACCGTCGCTGAAAACGGTGTCGCGCAGATCTATGCGCGCCCCTACAAGGCGTCGACGGTCCGGACCGGAGAGGAGATGTTCGTCTGGACATCCCAGATGTCCGGCGGGCACGGGCTTGCCGCACGCGGCACGGTCCTGGATGCCCGGATCGAGAGCTTCCCCAACAAGACTGGCCCCGGCGGGCACAAGGAACTTGTGCTCGATGTAAAGATCGTCGGCGCGGCTCCTGCGCGTGCGCTGACGCTCGATCAGATCACTCCGCGTCGCGATAGCGACGAGATGATCCCGGAGACCATGCCTGGCAAACTCCTTTACACACACGCACTCAACAAGATCACCTCGATAGAGTCCGAAGTCGCGGACTTTGTCAGGTCGCACTTCGAGGAACATTAAAATGTCCGTACTCGTCGACGAAAATACCAAAGTCATCTGCCAAGGGATCACCGGGTCCCAAGGCACCTTCCACACCGAACAAGCAATCGCCTACGGCACCAAGATGGTCGGCGGCGTGACCCCGGGCAAGGGCGGCACCAGCCACCTCGGCCTGCCGGTCTTCAACTCGGTGCACGAAGCCAAGCACGTGACCGAAGCCAATGCCACCGTGATCTATGTGCCGCCGCCCTTCGCGGCCGACTCGATCCTGGAGGCCATCGACGCCGAGATCGAGCTGATCGTCTGCATCACCGAGGGCATTCCGGTGCTCGACATGATGAAGGTGAAGCGCGCCCTGATCGACAGCAAGTCGCGGCTGATCGGGCCGAACTGCCCGGGCGTCATGACCCCCGACGCCTGCAAGATCGGCATCATGCCGGGCAATATCTTCAAGCGCGGTTCGGTCGGCGTGGTGTCGCGTTCCGGCACCCTGACCTATGAGGCTGTGAAACAGACCTCGGACGTGGGTCTGGGCCAATCCTCGGCCGTGGGTATCGGCGGCGACCCGATCAAGGGTACCGAACACATCGACGTGCTCGACATGTTCCTGGACGATCCGGAAACCCAATCGATCATCATGATCGGCGAAATCGGCGGCTCCGCCGAAGAGGAAGCCGCTGAATTCCTCGCCGAACAGAAGAAGAAGGGCCGCTGGAAGCCGGTCGCCGGTTTCATCGCTGGCCGCACCGCCCCTCCGGGCCGCCGCATGGGCCACGCCGGCGCGATCGTGTCGGGCGGCAAGGGCGACGCGGAAAGCAAGATCGAAGCCATGCTCTCGGCCGGCATCGTCGTTGCTGACAGCCCCGCCCAACTGGGCGAAGCCGTGCTGAAGGCAATCGGCTGAACAAAGACTAAGAGCGTCGGGCGGTCGCATATCGCCCGACGAGACGGTTCTGTATGACTGGCGCCGCCCCGGCAAAGGGCGGCGCAATCCACTGGAGGCCTGGCTGATGCCAGTCGACATGTCGCAGGAACGGACCAACCTCCGGCCAGGCGCAGGACGCGCTGCCGGTCGTGCATGCCCGCGCGCGGTGTCGGCATGAGCGTTCCCCTCCCCCCACGGTGCGATGCCGGCCCTCAGGGCCGCCCCGCCCCCGCTCCGGCCAGCGTCATGGCCCGTCTTCTCTGCGGACAAGGAACTGCCCCCAGCCTAGGGGAGATTCGCGTCCGCCACCAGATTTCCGCTACGACCGTTCGGATTTGGACCGCAGGGTTCAGTCCCGGCTCCGCCGGGACCGGCCGCGTGACCGATCCGACCCCGCCCATTCAGATATCCGTGCGCTAGACGCTCAGAGGTAACAAAATGACAGAGCACTCCCCCAACGATTTCTTCCACGCTTCCAGCTTCATGCAGGGGCAGAACGCGGAATATCTCGACCAGCTTTACGCCCAATATGCCGGCGACCCCAATGCGGTCGACGCCGCCTGGGCCGAGTTCTTCCGCCAGCTCGGCGACAGCGAGATCGACGTGAAGGCCGAGGCAAAGGGCCCCTCCTGGGCGCGCAGCGACTGGCCGCCGATGCCGACCGACGACCTGACCGCGGCGCTGACCGGCGAATGGCCGGTGGCCGAGGCCAAGGCCGCCGGCGAAAAGATCGCCAAGAAGGCCGAGGCCAAGGGCGTCACCGTCTCTGACGAACAACTGAAACGCTCGGTGCTGGATTCGATCCGCGCGCTGATGCTGATCCGCGCCTATCGCATCCGCGGCCATCTGGTCGCCGATCTGGACCCGCTCGGCATGCGCGAGGAAAACCCGCACCCCGAGCTTGATCCCAAGACCTATGGCTTCACCGAGGCCGACATGGACCGGCCGATCTTCATCGACAACGTGCTGGGCCTCCAGCTCGCCTCGATGCGGCAGATCGTCGACATCATGAAGCGCACCTATTGCGGCACCTTCGCGCTGCAATACATGCATATCTCGAACCCCGAGGAAGCCGCCTGGCTGAAAGAGCGCATCGAGGGGCTGGGCAAGGAAATCCAGTTCACCCGCGAGGGCCGCAAGGCGATCCTGAACAAGATGGTCGAGGCCGAGGGCTTCGAGAAATTCCTGCATGTGAAATACATGGGGACCAAACGGTTCGGCCTCGACGGCGGCGAAGCGCTGATCCCGGCGATGGAACAGATCATCAAGCGCGGCGGCGCGCTGGGTGTGAAGGAAATCATCATCGGCATGCCGCACCGCGGCCGGCTTTCCGTGCTCGCCAACGTGATGAGCAAACCCTACCGCGCCATCTTCAACGAATTCCAGGGCGGCAGCTTCAAGCCGGATGACGTGGACGGTTCGGGCGACGTGAAATATCACCTCGGCGCCTCGTCGGACCGCGAATTCGACGGCAACAAGGTCCACCTCAGCCTGACCGCCAACCCCTCGCACCTCGAGGCGGTGAACCCGGTCTGCCTGGGCAAGGCCCGCGCCAAGCAGGACCAGCTGAACGATCAGGAAACCCGCACCGCCGTGCTGACCGTGCTGCTGCACGGTGATGCGGCCTTTGCCGGCCAGGGCGTCGTGGCGGAGTGCTTCGGCCTGTCTGGTCTGCGCGGCCATCGCACCGGCGGCACCATCCACTTCGTCGTCAACAACCAGATCGGTTTCACCACGGCGCCGCATTTCTCGCGCAGCTCGCCCTATCCGACCGATATCGCCCTGATGGTCGAGGCGCCGATCTTCCACGTCAACGGGGATGATCCCGAGGCCGTCGTTCACGCCGCCAAGGTGGCGACCGAATTCCGGCAGAAGTTCCACAAGGACGTGGTCATCGACATGTTCTGCTATCGCCGCTTCGGTCACAACGAAGGCGACGAGCCGATGTTCACCAACCCGGTGATGTACAAGAAGATCAAGACCCACAAGACCACGCTCAGCCTCTATACCGAGACGCTGGTGAAGGACGGGCTGATCCCCGAGGGCGAGATCGAGGACATGAAGGCCGCCTTCCAGGCGCACCTGAATGAAGAGTTCGAGGCCGGCAAGGACTATAAACCCAACAAGGCCGACTGGCTGGATGGGCGCTGGTCGGGCCTGAACCGCGAGGGCGAGGAATACGTTCGCGGCGAAACCGCGATCGCTCCGGAAACCCTGCAGGAGGTCGGCCGTGGCCTGACCGCCGTGCCGGATGGCTTCGCGCTGCACAAGACGGTCGCCCGCCTGCTCGACTCCAAGAAAGAGATGTTCGAGACCGGTGAAGGCTTCGACTGGGCGACCGGCGAGGCGCTGGCCTTCGGCTCGCTGCTGACCGAAGGCTACCGCGTGCGCCTGGCCGGCCAGGACTCCACCCGCGGCACCTTCAGCCAGCGCCATTCGGGCCTGATCAACCAGGACACCGAGGAACGCTATTATCCGCTGAACCACATCCGCGCGGGTCAGGCGAATTACGAAGTCATCGACTCGATGCTTTCGGAATATGCGGTGCTCGGCTTCGAGTACGGCTATTCGCTGGCGGAACCGAACGCGCTGACCCTGTGGGAAGCCCAGTTCGGCGACTTCGCCAACGGCGCGCAGATCATGTTCGACCAGTTCATCAGCTCGGGCGAAAGCAAATGGCTGCGGATGTCGGGCCTGGTCTGCCTGCTGCCGCATGGTTTCGAAGGTCAGGGCCCGGAACACAGCTCTGCCCGGCTCGAGCGCTATCTGCAGATGTGCGGTCAGGACAACATGATCGTCGCCAACTGCTCGACCCCGGCGAACTACTTCCACATCCTGCGCCGGCAGCTGCACCGCTCGTTCCGCAAGCCGCTGATCCTGATGACGCCGAAGTCGCTGCTGCGCCACAAGCTGGCGATCAGCAAGGCCGAGGATTTCACCACCGGGTCCAGCTTCCACCGTGTCCTGTGGGATGATGCGGAACGCGGCAACTCGACCACCCAGTTGGCGACCGACGACAAGATCCGCCGCGTCGTGATGTGCTCGGGCAAGGTCTATTACGACCTGCTGGAAGAACGCGACGCCCGCGGCATCGACGATGTCTATCTGCTCAGGATCGAACAGTTCTATCCCTTCCCGGCGATCTCGCTGGTCAAGGAACTGGAGCGGTTCAAGGGGGCCGAGATGATCTGGTGCCAGGAAGAGCCCAAGAACCAGGGCGCCTGGACCTTCATCGAGCCCAATATCGAATGGGCGCTGACCCGCATTGGGGCCAAGCACCAGCGGCCGCGCTATGTCGGCCGCCTCACTTCGGCCTCGCCCGCCACGGGTCTGGCCAGCCAACACAAAGCCCAACAAGAGGCGCTCGTGAACGAAGCGCTGACGATCGAAGGATAACGGAACAATGACTATCGAAGTTCGCGTCCCCACGCTTGGCGAATCCGTCACCGAGGCCACCGTGGCCACCTGGTTCAAGAAGCCCGGCGATGCCGTCGCGGTCGATGAGATGCTCTGCGAGCTGGAAACCGACAAGGTGACCGTCGAAGTGCCGAGCCCGGCCGCCGGCACCCTGGGCGAAATCGTCGCCGCCGAGGGCGAAACCGTCGGCGTCGACGCCCTGCTCGCCACCATCGCCGGAGGCGCCGGTGCGGCCACGGGCGACCCCGGCAGCGTCGACGTCATGGTCCCCCCCCTGGGTGAATCCGTGACCGAGGCCACCGTCGCCACCTGGTTCAAGAAGGTCGGCGATACCGTCGCCCAGGACGAGATGCTCTGCGAGCTGGAAACCGACAAGGTTTCGGTCGAGGTTCCCGCCCCCGCCGCCGGCGTCCTGGCTGAGATCCTGGCGCCCGAAGGCACCACCGTCGACGCCGCCGCCAAGCTCGCGGTGATCTCGGGCTCCGCCGCCGGTGTCGCCGCTGCCCCCGCCGCAGCCCCGGCGCCGGCCGCCGCCGCCGCCGCTTCCGGCGCCAAGGACGTGGAAAACGCCCCCTCGGCGCAAAAGGCGATGGCTGCCGCCGGCCTCTCGGCCGCGCAGGTCACCGGCACCGGCCGCGACGGTCGCGTGATGAAGGAAGACGTGCAAAAGGCGCTGGCCGCCGGCATCTCCGCCGCCGCTCCGGCACAGCCGGCCCCGGCCGCACCGCGCGCCCCGGTTCCGGCCGATGACGCCGCCCGCGAGGAACGGGTGAAGATGACCCGCCTGCGGCAGACCATCGCCCGCCGCCTGAAGGACGCGCAGAACACCGCCGCCATCCTGACCACCTACAACGAGGTGGACATGACCGAGGTGATGGCGCTGCGCAACAAGTACAAGGACGAGTTCGAGAAGAAGCACGGCGTCCGCATGGGCTTCATGTCCTTCTTCACCAAGGCCTGCTGCCACGCGCTGAAGGAAGTCCCGGAAGTCAACGCCGAGATCGACGGCACCGACATCCTCTACAAGAACTACGTCCACATGGGCGTGGCCGCGGGCACGCCCCAAGGCCTGGTGGTTCCGGTCATCCGCGACGCCGACCAGATGTCCTTCGCCGAGATCGAGAAGGCGATCGCCGAAAAGGGCAAGCGCGCCCGTGACGGCAAGCTCAGCATGGCGGAAATGCAGGGCGGCACCTTCACCATCTCGAACGGCGGCGTCTATGGCTCGCTGATGTCCTCGCCGATCCTGAACCCGCCGCAATCCGGTATCCTCGGCATGCACAAGATCCAGGACCGCCCGATGGTCATCAACGGCGAGATCAAGATCCGCCCGATGATGTACCTGGCGCTGTCCTATGACCACCGCATCGTCGACGGCAAGGGCGCCGTGACCTTCCTGGTGCGGGTCAAGGAAGCGCTGGAAGATCCCCGTCGCCTGCTGATGGATCTGTAAGACCAGAGAGCCGGGCAACGCCCGGTCGATGCGAGGCGGGCTCTCTCCCGCCTCGCGCCTCGGATTGGTTAGGAGACAACATGGCTTGCCAAGACCTCTCCAAGACGGTGACGGACCTCCGAACGACCGAGATTGAACCATGACGCCGGAACTCACCGCTCTCACCCTCGCCGCCCTGCTGCAGGTGGTCCAGATCGGTCTCTTCGCCGTCAGCGCGCAGAAACAGGTCGGTGGCGCCTATGCCGCCTCGCCGCGGGACGAGCCCAAGCAGCTCACCGGCGTGGCCGGACGGCTGCAGCGCGCGCTTGACAACCATTTCGAAGGGCTGGTGCTTTTCACCATCGCCTGCGTGGTGATCACCCTCTCGGGCCAATCCTCTCGCTTCACCGCCGCCTGCGCCTGGCTCTACCTGGCCGCCCGCGTCCTCTATATCCCGGCCTATGCGCGTGGCTGGACGCCGGGGCGCTCGATCATCTGGACGGTTGGCTTTCTCGCCACCATCTTCATGCTGCTGGCAGCGCTGATATGACCCTTCTTCTCTGTCGAAATACTCCGGGGGGCGGCCGCAGGCCGGGGGGCAAGGCCCCCCTCCCCCCTCAACGAAAGGAGCCTACCCATGGCAACATATGACGTGATCATCATCGGCGGCGGCCCCGGCGGCTATGTCTGCGCCATCCGCTGCGCCCAGCTCGGGCTGAAGACCGCCTGTGTCGAAGGCCGTGGCGCCCTTGGCGGCACCTGCCTGAACGTCGGCTGCATCCCGTCGAAGGCGCTGCTGCACGCCACCCACGAGCTGCACGAGGCCGAGCACAACTTCGCCAAGATGGGCCTCAAGGGTCCGGCGCCCAAGGTCGACTGGAAACAGATGCTGGCCTACAAGGACGAGGTGATCGAGAGCAACACCAAGGGCATCGAGTTCCTGTTCAAGAAGAACAAGGTCGACTGGCTGCAGGGCTGGGGCTCGATCCCCGAGGCCGGCAAGGTCAAGGTCGGCGACGAAGTGCACGAAGCCAAGTCCATCATCATCGCCACCGGTTCGGAACCCGCCGCGCTGCCGGGCGTCGAGATTGATGAAAAGACCGTCGTGACCTCGACCGGCGCGCTGGAACTGGCCAAGACGCCGAAGAAGATGGTGATCATCGGCGCCGGCGTCATCGGGCTGGAACTCGGTTCGGTCTATTCGCGCCTCGGCGCCGAAGTCACCGTGATCGAATTCCTCGATCTCGTGACCCCCGGCATGGACGGCGAGGTGCAGAAGAGCTTCCAGCGCATCCTGAAGAAGCAGGGCATGGAGTTCATCATGGGCGCCGCCGTGCAGAAGACCGAGATCGCCAAGGGCAAGGCCAAGGTCACCTACAAGCTGCGCAAGGACGACAGCGAGCATGAGATCGAGGCCGACGCGGTCCTCGTCGCCACCGGCCGCAAGCCCTATACCGAAGGCCTGGGTCTGGAGGCGCTCGGCGTCGAGATGCTGCCGCGCGGCCAGATCAAGGTCGGCGCCGACTGGCAGACCAACGTCAAGGGCATCTATGCCATCGGCGACGTGATCCCCGGCCCGATGCTGGCCCACAAGGCCGAGGACGAGGGCATGGCGGTGGCCGAGCAGATCGCCGGCAAGCATGGCCATGTGAACTATGGCGTGATCCCCGGCGTGATCTACACCACCCCCGAGGTCGCCAGCGTCGGCAAGACCGAAGAACAGCTCAAGGAAGAGGGCCGCGCCTATAAGGTCGGCAAGTTCCCCTTCATGGGCAACGGCCGCGCCAAGGCGACCTTCTCGACCGAGGGCTTCGTCAAGATCCTCGCCGACAAGGAGACCGACCGCATCCTCGGCTGCCACATCATCGGCCCGTCGGCCGGTGAACTGATCCACGAGATCTGCGTCGCCATGGAATTCGGCGCCGCGGCCGAGGATATCGCGCTGACCTGCCACGCCCACCCGACCTATTCGGAAGCGGTGCGCGAAGCGGCGCTGGCCTGCGGCGACGGTCCGATCCACGTTTGATCCACGTCTGATCCTTTCGCCCGCCGCGCATCGCCGCGGCGGGTGTTCAGCATCGACCGAAGCCTCGGGGCTGTGGTGCATTAAAAATAGAACAGGCGGGCACTCTGCAGAGAGTGCTCGCCTGTTCTATTTTGGAACCTGTTTCCAATCGTGACCGATCCTCAGAACAGCTCCCCCGAGGCCCAGGCCCCATGTTATTCTTCCGGAGCAGGCTCTTTCTTGAACACGATGCCACAGTTCTTTTGAATACTCGTCTGCTCAAGCGCATCCAGCTCGCCCTTCAGACGCGCGAGTTCTCCGGCCGTTTCCTGATCGCCTTTGATAAAGAAAGCCGCAGGCCAGAACAGAACAATCGCCACACCCGTCGCAACGGCATCGTCGCGCGCCTTTTTGTTCTGAACTCCGGCGACTTGCCCGGCTCTCTGGCTGATCCTGGTTCTTTCCTCCTGAATCTGCCGACAACTGAAAGATTTGTAAGCCAAAGGGGAAATATAGGAAGCTTGAATGTCTTCTGCTTTTTTCGCACAACCCGATAGGAAAAATGCGGAAAGCGAAAGAATTACGGCGGAGATTTTCTTCATTAGGCACCCTCTTTTACCCGTCGGACGCGCAACAGAGAAGGAAGAGAGGCTAGAAATTTTATTTCACAGGAAACTTAAAATACAACCCTGAGGCATTGATCCCACAAATCAGGATTGTTCTCCGCCACCGTTTCCGATGGTCCCTTTCAAAGAGCTTGATGCATCCCCCCGCACCCCGAGGGCAGCTCTCGCCCGGGGCAAGGCGACGGTCGCCGGTTTCGGCAACCTGATGCTGACGGGCTTCGATGATGACCCTGGGAACGGCCTGTTCAACCGCACGGCCCCCCGCGAGGGGCCCGAGGGGGGGGCAACGAGCGAGATCACCGATGACCCCGCCTCCGCCGCCCCGCTGTGCGAAGACCCGGGATTGCATCTTGCGGAAGACGACCTCGGCCGGGTCAGGGACAGGCCGAAGGCCGTCTGGATGCGCCCGCGAAAGCCCCCGCGCCTCTACCCGCTCCCACCTCTCCGACCGGACCGGAAAGGTATGTCTCACCAGAGGTTTTGGTCCCGTCGTTCCGGCCAGGCCTTGTCGTAGGCGACGCCGTCAAAGCTGCCCTTGGTCATCTCGCTCAGCATCTGGCCAACGCTGGGCACCAGGTGGCTCTCATCGCCAGAGCGCCAGGTCTTTGCCCGCACCAGCGCGCGGGCGCATTGGGCATAGACCTCTTCGATCCGGATCACGATCACGGCGATGGGCAGGCGCCCGTTCTTTTCGAACTTCGCCCGCAGATCGTCATCCACGGTGATCTTCGCTGTGCCGTTGACGCGGATGACATTGTCCGACCCCGGTACCAGGAACAGCAGCGACACGCGGGGATCGCGCACGATGTTGCGCAGGCTGTCGATCCGGTTGTTGCCGCGCCAGTCAGGCAGCGCCAGGGTTTCGGGGTCAAGCTCCATCACCACCGGGCCATCATCGCCGCGGGGGCTGCCATCGGTGCCCTCGGGGCCGACCGTGCTCAGGATGCACAGCCGCGAGGCCATGATCCATTGCCGGTAGCAGGGGGTCAGCCATTTGGCGACCTTGATGATCGCCGCCTCCGGCGGCTCGCCATAATGCGCTTCAAGCGCCTCGATCTCGTCAATGAACTCCATTGCCGCCCCTCGCCTCGGCCATCAGCCCATCCGAATGCGTCTCGATCTCCTGTTCGAGCCGGGTCATGAACTCATGCCGTTCCACCCCCGGCTGGATCGGGTCGAGAAATTCGACCACGCCCAGACCAGGATAACGCATGATCCCCTTGCGCGGCCAGAACAGTCCGACATTGGTCGCCACCGGCACGCAGGGATAGCCGGTGCCCTCATAGAGCACCGCCGGCCCGACCTTATAGGGCTGATGCTCTCCCGGGGCGACGCGGGTGCCCTGGGGATAGATGACAAGCTGCCCGGGTTCCGAAAACTCGGCGGCCACATCCTTGACCATCTTGGCGATCGCCCTGCCCCGCTTCTTGCGATCGACCGGGATGCAGCCCAGCCGCTTGGCAAAGAGGCCGATGAAGGGGGTCCACATCAGTTCCTTCTTCATGATGAACTTGGCATGCGGCAGGGCCTTGAAGATCACCAGGATGTCGAAGAACGACTGATGCTTGGCCGCGACCAGAACCTCGCCGGTCGGAACGGTGCCGCGCACCTCGGTCCGCAGCCCCAGCATCCAGCCCGCGGTCCAGATCGCGTAGCGGGCATAGAACTTGCAGGCCACCAGCGCGCCGCGTTTCGACAGGATCGCCCAGGGGGTGAACAGGAGCCCCAGCACCGCCATGGCGATGTAGACCTGCACGATATAGATCAGCGACAGCAACGGTTGCAGCAGCTTGCGCATTACGTCAGTTCCTTGAGACGACGGCGGGCGGCGGCCCAGGTGGCGCCGAAGGCCACCAGCGCACCGAGAAGGGGAATCAGCAGCGGCCACAGCCAGTCGAGCCCCTGAAAGCCCAGACCGGTGAGAAAACCGCCCTCGTCCGAGGCGGCCGGCAGCAACAGGACACCGCCCAGCCCCAGCACGGTCCCGATGGCGGCGCCAATCAGCGCGCGAATGGTGAAGCGGCGCACGAAGGCGCTGGCGATATAGGCGTCCTTGGCCCCGACCAGGCGCAGCACCTCGATCACCTGGGCGTTGGCGGCAAGCGCCGCATTGGCCGCAAGGGTGATCATCGCCGCCATCGCACCGCCGATCAGCAGGATCGAGATCAGTCCCAACCGCCTGAGCGAGGTCGCCGCCTCGACCAGCGGCTTGCGCCAGCGGGTGTGATCATCCAGCACGGCACCCGGCACCTCGGCCGCGAGCCGCAGCCGCAGCCCCTGCGCGTCATAGCCGGTCTCGTCCTCGGTCACCTCGATCAACTGCGGCATCGGCAGGGTCGACAGATCCAGCCCCGGGCCGAACCAGGGCGCCAGCAGCGTCGCCTGTTCCTCGGGCGAGAGCGCGCGGGCACGGGCCACCCCCGGCGTCTGGCGCAGGATCTTAAGCGCCATGGCGGTCTGATCGGCCAGTTGGTCTTGCGGTGCGGTGATCCGGAGCGTGGCGCTGCGCGCCAGCTCACTCGCCCAGCGATGCGCCAATCGGCCAGAGGCCAGCGACAGCGCCAGCGCGAAGACCGCCAGAAAGGCCATGGCTCCGGCAGCGAACAGCGTCAGCTGCGCGGTAAAGCCCGAGGGCGGCACCACACGGTCGGCCTGGGCGTCGCCGATGAAATAGCTGCGGATCGTTCCCCGATTCACAGATCCGCCCCCGCCAGTTGCAGTCGCCGGTTGGAAATCCGCAACACCCGGGCCTGAACCTGGCTCTTGGCGGCGCGAATCAGCGACAGGTCATGGCTGGCGATCAGCACGGTCTTGCCCATCCGGTTCAGTTCGACCAGCAGCCGCAGCAGCCGCATCGACATGTCCCAATCGACGTTGCCGGTGGGTTCGTCCGCCAGCACCACATCGGGCGACATGATCACGGCGCGGGCCAGCGCCGCGCGCTGGCGTTCGCCGCCCGACAGTTCCGGCGGCAGCGCGTCGGCCCGCGCCGACAGCCCCACCCAGGAAATCAGTTCGCGCAGGTTCTCTGCCTCGCGCAGCATGTCGCGGCCCGAGACCACCAGCGGCAGGGCGATATTGTCGGCCAGCGGCAGATGGTCGAGAAACCGGCAATCCTGATGCACCACGCCGATCCGCCGGCGCAGCAGCGCCATCTGATCGCGGTCGAGCCCGCGCATGTCGGCGTCAAAGGCCAGAATCCGGCCCGACGTAGGCTTCAACGCCCCGTAGCAGAGTTTCAGCAGCGTCGTCTTGCCGGCCCCGGAAGGGCCCGTCAGGAAATGGAACGACCCCGGCGCCAGCTTGACCGAGACATTGCTCAGCAGCTCACCACCGCCATAGCTGTAGCCGACATCCTCCAGCTCGATCACGCGCTGCCCCCTGGTTTCCACACGGTCTTGTGCCCTAGCGGAGACCTGTTTTCAATGGGAAGCGCGTCGCGACCGGGGCCAGAGTGCCAAACGGGCGGGTTTCCTCTCTTCCCCGGATCGCAGTTGCGCCCTATGATCGGGCAAACGTTAGGGAATTTCGCCGGGGCCAGGAGGGCTGCATGCGTCTGACATGTCCGAATTGCGGAGCACAATACGAAGTGCCGGACGAGGTGATCCCCCTCGACGGGCGCGACGTGCAATGTTCGGCCTGCAGCCACACCTGGTTCCAGGATCACCCCGCCAATCCCGCCCCGCCGATCGACGAGGCGGAACAGGACGATTGGGCCGCCGAAACCTCCGCCGAGGAGGAGCTGCGCACCGCCATCACCGACGAGGAGGAATGGCTGGGCTTCGAGGCCGCCGAGGACCATGAGCCAACACCGCCGGAGCCCACCGCCCCCGAGGCGGAGCCGGAGCCGGACCTGCCCCCCGACGAGGAGGCGGAAGAGGAACCTGCGGCCGAACCGCCGGCAGCCCCGGCCCGGTCGGCGCTCGATACCTCCATTTCGGACATCCTGCGCCAGGAGGCCGAGCGCGAGGTGCGGCTGCGCGCCAAGGAAGCCGTCGGGCTGGAAAGCCAGCCGGATCTTGGGCTGGACAGCTATGATTACGAAGATGAGGACCTGGGGCCGCGACAGGCAGCAGATTCGACGCTCCGGGCCCGGCGCAGCAGCTATGACAAGTTCGAGGATGAGGACGAAGACAACGCCCCAGCCCCGTCACCCGCTGTCTCGCGCCGCGATCTGCTCCCCGATATCGAAGAGATCAACTCGACCCTGCGCGCCGGCGGCGCCGCGACCCGCGCCGCGATGGCCGACAACGCGATGGAGGCAGAGGACCGCCCCCGCAGCGGCTTCATGCGCGGCTTCGCCGTGGCACTGATCCTCGGGGCCTTCCTGCTGATCGTCTACGCCAATGCCCCGCGCATCGCCCGCGCCGTGCCGCAGGCCGATCCGGCGCTCAGCGCCTATGTGGCGATGATCGACCAGGCGCGTTACTGGATCGACGCCAAGCTGGGCGGCCAAGGGGCGGAGTGATCCGCCCGCCCGGCCAAGCCGACCACCGAACAATGACACCCCCGGAGCTCCTGACGATCTCCGGGGGTGTTTTCGTTCAGGACAATGTTCAGAAGCGGTCGAGCAGCCGGCGCAGGTAGTCGAGTTCAACCGGCGGCCGCGTGCCCTCGCCCGAGCGGCGGCGGATTTCATCCAGTAGGTCGCGCGCCCGGCGATAGACATCCTCGCCCTGCAGCATGCCTTGATCCGATCCGACCGCGCCATTGGCGCCGGCGTCCCGCCCAAGCGGATCGCGGGCGCTGCCCTGGGCGCCGCCCTCGGCCATTCCCTGCCCCGGCTGGCCCTGCCGGCTCTCTTGCGCCATCGCCTCGCCCAGGGACCGCAAGCCCTCGCGCAGCGCCTCGATCGCCTCGGACTGCTTGTCGATCGCCTCGGCCAGATCATCCTGGCGCAGCGCCTCTTCGGCGCCGTCCATCGCGCGCCCGGCGCGGTCAAGCGCATCGCGGGCGGCATCGCCTTCGGGGGTGCCGGCGCCGGGCAGGTTGCCCTGCTGCCGCTCCAGCTCGTGCCGGAGCGTCTGCTGCCGATCAGCGAGCGAGCCTTCGCCCGGTTGCTGCCCCGGCGTGCCCTGCTGCGCGTTGCCCTCGCCACCGCCCTGGCCCTGCTGGCCCTCGTGGCTCTGCCCACGCCCCTGGCCGCCGTTGCGGCCCTGGTTCTGCTCGGATTGACCGATGCCGGAGCCGGGGCTGAACTGTTCCTGCAGATCGCGGAAGGCCTGATCGCTCAGCCCCTGCTGATTGCGCAGGGTGTCGGCCAGCCCGTCCATCGCACGTTGCCCGTCCGAGGGGCCGCTCTGCCCCTGCCCCTGGGTGACACGCATGTTCTCCATCATCTGCTGAAGCTCCTGCAGCGCCTGCTGCGCCTCGGCCATGCGCCCCTGTTCCATCAGCTCCTGAATTCGATCCATCATCCGCTGCAGATCGTCCTGCGTCATCTCCAGCGAGTTTTCCGAAGGGCTGTTCTGATCGTTCTCCTCGCCGTTCTCGCGCGCCTGCCGGCTGAGTTGGCGCAGATAATTGTCGGTCGCCTCGCGCAGTTCCTGCATCAGCTCGGCGATCTCCTGATCGCTGGCACCGTTTTTCATCGCCTCGGTCAGCCGTTCCTGCGCCCGGCGCAGCCGCTCCAGCGCATCGCTCAGATCGCCCTCTTCCAGCAGCATCGCCAGGGTCCAGAGCGCCTCGGCCACCTCATCGCGCTCGGCCACGGTCAGCCCATGGGCGGTGTAATTCTCCAACCGACGCAGCACGACGCGCAGCCGCAGATAGGCGGTCTGCGAGCGAAACACCTCGTCCGGGCGGTAGGAGATCGCCCGCAGCACCTGTGCCACCCGCGCCGCGTTCTCGCGCGACCACAGCAGGTCGCGCCGCTGTTCGGCGATGGCGGCGGCCAGCGGATCAAAGAACCGTCGTGCCGGCAGCGGCGTGGCATAGGGTTCCGACATCCCCTTTTGCCCGGCGGCATCCATCGCGCTGAGCGTGATGATCACCGGCAGGTTGGCCCAGGGGTGTTTTGAGAAATCCTCGATCAGTTTTTCGTTGAAATCCTTACGCTCGCCAGTGATCGGCATCGGCAGATCGATCGTGATGGGCTCGCGCGGTTCCGGCGCCACGGCAAGACCATAGCGGCGCTTGATCTGATCCATGTCGAGATCGATCACCGCCTGGCCCGAAACGACGCCATAATCGTCACGGGCGCGGAAGGGCAGCGACATCGCCCCCTCGGCCGCGACCTCGGCCGGGCCGGTGATGCCGATCACCGGCGCCGCGTCGCGGATGACCGAAACCTTCCACTCGTGCCCGCCCGGTCCGTCAATCCTCAGGGTGCCGTTGCGGGTCACGGTGAAATCCTGCTGAGGATCCGAGGCCGAGGGCACCTCTCCGGTGCGGCCCGAGACGGTCTCCGCCAGGGTCAGCGCGCCGATCTCGCCATAGAAACGCAGGGTGATCTTGCTGTTCTCGGGCAGCCGCAGCTCGTCGTCGGTGATGTCGTTCAGATAGAGCGTCGGCAGGCCGGTATAGCGCGGCGGCTCTGCCCAGCCCTCCCAGGATGGGCCGCCGGCGACAGGCGTCGCGCCCGGGGTCATCTGGGTGATCGAACCCACCCGCCAGATCGATCCGAAGAGCAGCCCGACCAGCAGCGCCAGCAGCGCCACATAGCGCAGCGCATAGGGATCGCGGCGGGCCAGTTGCAGATCGGGTCGAACCGCCCGCGCTTGGGCCGCCCTGGCCGCCATCCGGGCCTGGTGCGCCCGCCAGACCGCCGCCGAGGCCGCATCGCCCGCACCGATCGCCTGATTGTCGAACAGCGCCTGGATCGGCCGCCCCGGCAGGGTTTCGTCAAGCCGTGCCAGCGCCTCTGCCCGGCGGGGCCAGCGGAACCGCCGCGCCCCACGAAAGGTGAACCAGAGCGTGGCCAGGCTGGCGATGACGCCCAACACCCAGACCACCTCGATCGGGGCAAGTTCGTGCAGCCCCAGCATCAGCGCCGCCAGCACCGCCATGACGATCGAGAGCACCGGCCAGAAGGCCCGCAACAGACGTTCAGCCAGCATGCCGGCCTGCGTCAGCGCGAGCGGCAGACGCAAAGACTTCATCACGGGGTCGGCATCAGGCGCCCGAGCCATAGGCGATCACACTCCATCACGGCCCCGGGAGGGTCAGAGCCATTCCGGGATGGTATCGCGATTTATCATTTCGTCAAAGGTCGGCCGTCGGCGGATTACCGCGAACTGGTCCCCCTTCACCAGCACCTCGGGGATCAGCGGCCGGCTGTTGTATTCACTCGACATCGCGGCCCCATAGGCGCCGGCGCTGCGGAAGGCGATCAGATCACCGGCGGCCAGCGGCGGCATCGGGCGCTGCCGCGCGAAGGTGTCGCCGGTCTCGCAGATCGGCCCCACGATGTCGATCGGCTTCGCCTCGACCCCGGGGGCAGGTTCAACAACCGGCACGATGTCGTGATGCGCCTCGTACATCGCCGGGCGGATCAGATCGTTCATCGCCGCGTCGACGATGAGGAAATCGCGCCCCTCGCCGTGTTTGACATAGATGACCTCGGAGACCATCAGCCCGGCGTTGCCGACGATCAGCCGGCCCGGTTCGATCTCGATCTCGCAGCCCAGATGGCCCAGCGTGCGCTCGATCAGCGCGCCATAATCCGACGGCAGCGGCGGCGCATCGTTCGAGCGGGTATAGGGAATGCCCAGACCGCCCCCCAGATCGAGCCGGCGGATATTGTGGCCATCGGCGCGCAATTGCTCGGTCAGCTCGGCAACCTTCTTATAGGCCTGTTCGAAGGGGTCGAGCTGGGTGAGCTGGCTGCCGATGTGGACGTCGATGCCGATCACCTCGATCCCAGGCAGCTCAGCCGCGCGGGCATAGACGGCGCGGGCGCGGGCGATCGGGATGCCGAATTTGTTCTCGGACTTGCCGGTGGCGATCTTGGCGTGGGTCTTGGCGTCTACATCCGGGTTGACCCGGACGGTGATCGGGACAACCACGCCGAGCTCCTGCGCCACGGCGCTGATCACCTCAAGCTCCGGCTCGGATTCGACGTTGAACTGGCGGATGCCGCCGATCAGCGCGGTGCGGATGTCATCGGCGGTCTTGCCGACGCCGGAAAAGACGATCTTGTCGCCCGGGACGCCGGCGGCCTTGGCGCGTCGGTATTCCCCCTGAGAGACCACATCCATCCCCGCCCCCGCCTCGGCCAGGGTCTTGAGGATCGCCTGATTCGACGCGGCCTTGACCGCGTAGCAGACCAGATGGTCCATCCCCGCCAGCGCCTGATCGAACAGGTTGAAGTGACGCAGCAGCGTCGCGGTCGAATAGACATAGAAGGGCGTCCCCACCGCGGCCGCGATTTCGGTCAGCGGGACATCTTCGGCGTAGAGAGCGCCATCTCTGTAGAGAAAATGATCCATACCGCGCGCTTAAGAGAATCCGCAGCACAGTTCAATTGCAAACGCGCGCCGGGATCTTTCCGCCGCTGCGGCTTGCAGCCTTTTGGCTCTTCCCGGTTAAGAAACGAGAAAAAGTGACCCGAGGTCAGACCACCGGGCGGCTGCGCAGGAACAGATAGAGCGGCAAGCCGCAACTCACCCCGATGAGGAAGGTCGCGGGGATGGCGACAAGCGCGATCCAATTCCGCCGCACCGACACCTCCGCCAGGATGAAGACGGTCAGCGCGATGGCCGAGATCACCAGATCCCAGGTCAGCGCCGCGCTGGCGGGAGAGGACAGCCATTCGGCGATCAGCCCGGAGGGGGAGAAACCGTTCTGCGACGCCCAGCGCGCCAGATGCGCCATCGGATGGGCGGCCCCCCAGATCGCCAGGGCCAGATAGATCATGCGCAGGGGCGACATCGGTGGTTCCTTCTCTCGCTCCGGCGCAGGATAGCCTCCGGCCCCGGGCGGGGCCAGAGGGATAGGGAGATCAGAACGCCGCCGCCGGTCCGGAATGGGCCGCCCGGCTGGGCGGGATCGGGGCGCCATCGACGCCGCAGGCGGCCAGCCCGGCGCAGGCCACCAGCGTCAGCAGAACCACCCGGATCATGCCAGCGCCTCTTTCCACCGCGCGATCTGTTCGCGCACCCGCTTGGGGGCGGTGCCGCCATAAGACAGCCGCGAATTGACCGAGTTGTCGACGCCGAGCACGGTGAAAATATCCTCGGTGATACCGGGATAGACGCTCTGCATCTCCGCCAGGGTCAGATCGGGCAGATCGCAGCCCTTCTTCTCGGCCATGGCCACCAGGGTGCCGGTGACATGGTGGGCGTCGCGGAACGGCACCTTCAGCACCCGCACCAGCCAGTCGGCCAGATCGGTGGCGGTGGAGAAGCCGGAGCCGGCGGCGGCGGCCAGGCTTTTGCGGTTGGCGGTCATGTCCTTGGCCATGCCCTCCATCGCCGCCAGCGCCAGCATCCAGTTGTCGGCGGCATCGAAGACCTGTTCCTTGTCTTCCTGCATGTCCTTGGAATAGGCCAAGGGCAGCCCCTTCATCACCATCATCAGCGCGGTATTGGCGCCGAAGATGCGGCCGATCTTGGCACGGATCAGTTCCGCCGCATCGGGGTTCTTCTTCTGCGGCATGATCGACGAGCCGGTCGAGAAGCGGTCGCTGAGCGCCACGAAACGGAACTGGGCCGAGGACCAGATCACCAGCTCCTCGGCAAAGCGGCTCAGGTGCATGGCGCTGATCGAGGCGACTGACAGGAACTCCAGCGCGAAATCGCGGTCCGACACGGCATCGAGGCTGTTGGCCGACGGCCGGTCAAACCCCAGCGCCTCGGCCGTCATGTGGCGGTCGATCGGGAAGGAGGTACCGGCCAGCGCGGCGGCGCCCAGCGGGCATTCGTTCATCCGCTTGCGGGCATCACGCACGCGCGACAGGTCGCGGCCGAACATCTCGACATAGGCCATCATGTGATGACCCCAGGTCACCGGCTGCGCGGTCTGCAGATGGGTAAAGCCCGGCATCACCCAATCGGCGCCGGCCTCCGCCTGGGCCAGGAGCGCGTGAATGAGCGCGATGAGCCCCGCCTCCGCCGCGTCGAACTGATCGCGGACCCAGAGCTTGAAATCGGTCGCCACCTGGTCATTGCGCGACCGGCCGGTGTGCAGACGGCCGGCGGGTTCGCCGATGATCTCCTTCAGCCGGGCTTCCACATTCATGTGGATGTCCTCCAGCGCGGTAGAGAATTGAAAGGTTCCGGCCTCGATCTCTGACAAGACCGTGAGAAGCCCTTCCCGAATGGCCTCGGCATCGCTATCGCTGATGACGCCTGTCGCGGCCAGCATGGCGGCATGGGCCCTGGAACCGGCGATATCCTGCGCCGCCATCCGCTTGTCGAACCCGATCGAGGCATTGATCGCCTCCATGATCGCGTCCGGTCCGGCGGCAAAGCGGCCGCCCCACATCTGGTTCGAGGATTGATCTGTCATGGCTGCACCGAGGATAATATGCGTCTGTTCCGTTCCCTGACCCTTTATATGGCCCTGCTTCTGGGTGCAAACGCAGCCTTTGCCGCCGACATCTCGGATCTCGAAGGGCTGCGCGAGGGCGACATGAAGAAGCTGACCCTGCACAGCGACGCGAAACCGGTGTCGGATCAGCCGTTCCAGCTTGCCGATGGGGCGGGCACCGGAACCCTGGCGGATTACCGCGGCAAATATGTCCTGCTGAACTTCTGGGCCACCTGGTGCGCCCCCTGCCGGAAGGAGATGCCGATGCTCGCCGCCCTGCAGGAGGATTTCGGCGGCGACCGCTTCCAGGTGGTCACCATCGCCACCGGCCGCAACACCCCCGCCGGGATCAAGAAGTTTTTCGACGAAATCGGCGTGACCGACCTGCCCCGGTTCCAGGATCCGAAACAGGCGCTGGCGCGGGACATGGCGGTGCTGGGGCTACCGGTCACCGTCATCATCGACCCCGAGGGGCGCGAGATCGGCCGGCTGATGGGAGATGCCGACTGGGGATCGGACAGCGCCAAGGCGATCATCGCGGCGCTGCTGCTGGACGACGCCTGAGCCGGCCGCAGCCAGAGCGCCGATCGCCGCAACGGCAGGCGGACAGATGGGCCCGGAACCGGCCATTCCCTTTTGACAGCAGCCCTTTGCCCGGGGTTATATCCGCACAAAGGGGAATGGAATGCCCACCTATCTTATCGTGATCCTGGTCTCGCTTGCCGTCGCGGTTCTGGCGGTGATGCTGAATATGGCCAGCCGCCCCCGCCGCGCCCTGCTGGACGAGGAAAGCGCACGCGAGGCCTGGCTTGATGCCGCGGCGGGCGAAATCATCCGTCAGATCACCCTGTCGCATGATCGCCACGCCGCCCTGATTCTCAGTGACGAGGGGCCGGCGCTGGTCTGGAGTTCCGGGCGAGAGATCATCGTGCGCCGACTGCTGGATTTCGACCTTCTCGACGAGGGCGGAACGCTTCGCATCGTCTTCCACGACTTCGACACGCCCGAGGCACTGCTGACGCTCGACGATTTCGAACGCCCCCGCTGGCTGAACCTGCTGGACGCAGGCTAGGCGTTCACGCCCAGATCGCGCACCCGGGCGTGGCAAGGGCAGCCCACCAGATGATCGTTCACCATCCCCACCGCCTGCATGAAGGCATAGACGATGGTGGGGCCGCAGAAGCGGAAACCGCGTTTTCTCAGATCCTTCGACAGCGCCTCGGACAGCGGGGTCGAGGCCGGCACCTCGGCCAGCGTCGTCCAGCGGTTCTGGATCGGCGCGCCGCCGATGAACTCCCACAGATAGCGGTCAAAGCCCTGTTCTGCCTCGATCTTCTGCCAGGCGCGGGCATTGCCGATGGTCGCCTCGATCTTGCCGCGATGGCGCACGATGCCGGGCTCGGCAAGTAGCCGCGCCACCTCGGCTTCGCCCCAGGCGGCGATCACATTCGGGTCGAACCCCGCGAAGGCGGCGCGGAAATTGTCGCGCTTCTTCAGGATCGTGATCCAGCTCAGCCCGGCCTGGAACCCGTCGAGAATCAGCTTTTCCCACAGCGCCCGGCTGTTCCACTCCGGCACCCCCCATTCGGTGTCGTGATAGGCCAGATATATCTGCTCCGTCCCGACCCAGCCGCAGCGCTCCCCCGTTGTGTCCATGACATTTCCCTTCGACCACATGCAAATCGCGACAGCGTTAATAGCCCCTAAAGGAATTTCGCGGACGCTCCTCTTTGAACTGATCCTTAAACCAGAATCCGAGAGACCGGAATGAACAGCACCCGCACCCGCTTTGCCGAACAGTCCGAAGGCTTCGACAGCCCGCTGAACGCCGCGCTCGCGGCACGCGATCGCTCCACGCTCGACATGGTGGCCCAGGCCGTCCGTCATAAACAATGCCTGCTGGCCTTCCAGCCGGTGGTCCAGGCTCGCGCCCCGCACAACGTCGCCTTCTATGAGGGGCTGATTCGCATCCTCGACGAAACCGGCCGGGTGATCCCCGCCCGCGACTTCATGCCGGTGGTGGAAAACACCGAGCTTGGCCGCGAAATCGACTGCCTCGCGCTCGACACCGGGCTGCAGGCGCTGATGCAGCATCCCACACTGCGGCTGTCGGTGAACATGTCGGCCCGGTCGATCGGCTACAGCCGCTGGATGCAGACGCTGAACAGCGCCCTGCGCCGGGACGAGCGGCTGGGCGAACGGCTGACCCTGGAAATCAGCGAAACCTCTGCCATGACGGTGCCGGAACTGGTGATCGACTTCATGGATCGGCTGCAGGGCCATGGCATCGCCTTCGCCCTGGACGACTTCGGCTCCGGCGCCATTAACATCCGGCATTTCCGCGATTTCTTCTTCGACGCGGTGAAGATCGACGGCCAGTATATTCGCGGCGTGCACCGCGACCGCGACACCCAGGCGATGTTGCGCGCGCTGATCGCCATGGCCCGCGAGTTCGACATGCTGATCATCGCCGAATCGGTGGAACAGAGCGAGGATGCCGAATATCTGATGACGCTCGGCATCGACTGCATGCAGGGCTATCTGTTCGGCGCCCCGACGCTGCGGCCCGACTGGGCCGAAAAGGACGGGGTCCGCGCCGCCGGCTGATCCCAACGAATGCCGCAGCAGCACGGCTGTTGTTGCTGCGGATGCAGCAATCCGGTATCACCTGACATATCGGGGCGGCGGCCCCCGGGTGGCGGCGTTGTTCGCCCCAGTGGCCGGATCAGGAGGATACCGCCCTCTGGATGGCAAAGGACCGGATCACATGACAAATGTAGTTATCGCATCGGCGGCGCGTACCGGCGTCGGGAGCTTCAACGGATCGTTCGCCAATATCCCGGCGCATGAGCTGGGTGCGGCAGTTCTCGAAGCGGTGGTCGAACGCGCCGGCATCGCCAAGGAGGAGGTCTCGGAAACCATCCTTGGCCAGGTGCTGACAGCCGCTCAGGGCCAGAACCCTGCCCGCCAGGCCCATATCAACGCGGGCCTGCCGATCGAAAGCGCTGCCTGGGGCATCAACCAGGTCTGCGGCTCGGGTCTGCGGGCGGTGGCGCTGGCCGCGCAGCAGATCCAACTGGGCGACGCCGCGATCGTCGCCGCCGGCGGCCAGGAAAGCATGAGCCTCAGCCCCCATGCCGCCGCGCTGCGCGCCGGCCACAAGATGGGCGACATGAGCTTCATCGACACGATGATCAAGGACGGGCTGTGGGACGCCTTCAACGGCTATCACATGGGCCAGACCGCCGAGAACGTCGCGGCCAAATGGCAACTGACCCGCGAGATGCAGGATGAGTTCGCCGTCGCCAGCCAGAACAAGGCTGAAGCCGCGCAAAAGGCCGGCAAGTTCGCCGACGAGATCATCCCCTTCATCATCAAGGGCCGCAAGGGCGAGACGGTGATGGATACGGACGAATACGTTCGCGCCGGCGCCACGCTGGACGCGATGGCGCGGCTGCGCCCGGCCTTCATGAAGGACGGCACCGTCACCGCCGGCAATGCCTCGGGCATCAATGACGGCGCTGCCGCCGCGCTGTTGATGTCCGCCGAGGAAGCCGAGAAGCGCGGCATCGAACCGCTGGCCCGCATCGCCTCCTGGGCAACCGCCGGCGTCGATCCGGCGCTGATGGGCACCGGCCCGATTCCCGCCTCGCGCAAGGCGCTGGCGAAGGCCGGCTGGAGCGTGTCCGACCTCGACCTGGTGGAGGCCAACGAAGCCTTCGCCGCCCAGGCGCTGGCGGTCAACGCCGACATGGGCTGGGATCCGGCAATCGTCAACGTCAACGGCGGCGCCATCGCCATCGGCCACCCGATCGGCGCCTCGGGCTGCCGTATCCTGAACACGCTGCTGTTCGAAATGAAGCGCCGCGACGCCAAGAAGGGCCTCGCCACGCTTTGCATCGGCGGCGGCATGGGCGTGGCTCTGTGCCTTGAGCGCCCGTAACGCGACGGCTGAGACAAAATTCGGACAGGGCGCCTCCGGGCGCCCTTTTCTTTTGTCCAGCAAGGTTTTGCTCATCGGGCGACATATTCCCCCCGAAGCGGGGGATTTCATTGCGAAATATTATTGCGAATACAAAGCAAAATATGTAACAGCATTACCAAGAGAATTTGAAAGCGGAGGAAACCTCAATGGCACGTACAGCACTCGTCACCGGCGGCTCGCGCGGGATCGGCGCGGCGATTTCCCAGACCCTGAAGGCCCAGGGCTATGCCGTCGCCGCCACTTATGCCGGCAATGATGAAGCTGCAGCGAAATTCAGCGCAGAGACCGGCATCAAGACCTATAAGTGGAATGTCGGCGACTATGAGGACAGCAAGGCCGGCATCGCCCGGGTCGAGGCCGATCTGGGCCCGATCGACGTTGTGGTGGCCAATGCCGGCATCACCCGTGACGCCCCCTTCCACAAGATGACGCCCGAGCAATGGCACGAGGTGGTCAACACCAACCTGACCGGCGTGTTCAACACCGTCCATCCGATCTGGCCCGGCATGCGCGACCGCAAGTTCGGCCGCGTCATCGTGATCAGCTCGATCAACGGGCAGAAGGGGCAGTTCGGCCAAGTCAACTATGCCGCGACCAAGGCCGGGGATCTGGGCATCGTCAAGTCGCTCGCCCAGGAAGGGGCCCGGTTCAATGTCACCGCCAATGCGATCTGCCCGGGCTATATCGCCACCGATATGGTGATGGCTGTGCCGGAGAAGGTTCGCGAGGCGATCATTTCGCAAATCCCCGTCGGCCGGCTGGGAGAGCCCGAGGAAATCGCCCGCTGCGTCGCCTTCCTGGCCTCTGACGATGCGGGCTTCATCACCGGCTCGACCCTCACGGCGAACGGTGGCCAGTTCTTCGTCTGAAGCGCAAGGCGCCACGACCGAGTCTCTGCGACCGAGTTCCCGAAAACCTTAGTCCTTGCAGGGCCGGCACAAGCCGGCCCTGGTTATTTCTGCTGGAGAGGTCACCCAAACGGGTGGAAATCGCCATCCCTTTGGGCGAAAATCTTCCACCCGCCGAGAGGGAGAGTAGCACCATACGCCCATCTGAGCGGCGTCACAGCGGTTCACATCCCCTGCCCGGCGAAGGGCTCTGCGCGTGTCAAATCATCCAGCGCCTTTCAGCGCGGGATCAGTTCGACAGGCGTTCGATCTCTTCTTTCAGTTTCAGCTTGCGTTTCTTCAGGGAGACCAAATGCAGCGCATCCATTCCGGGCGCGCGCTGCGCCTGCTCCACCTCGCAGCTCAGACTTTCATGCTTCCGCTTCAGTTCCGACAGGTACGAACTAACGCTCATGGCAATCCTCCTCTGACAGTGATGCCTAGATAGTGGAGCACAAGTTTTCCCACCTGTCACGCTGCAGACGCGCGAGAACGTCATAAAAGCGACATCTTGCCCCAAACGATTTGGTGACGATTCTTCACAAACTGCTCAGGCAGGCCAGAACAGACCCGCAGCATCGCGCAAAACATCAGAAATTTCAGCGCGATAGCTTTCCCCATCCCGCACATGCCGCCCGCCCTGGTGCAGGACCACCGGCGCATGCAGACGGAAGGCCGCACGCCCCCCCTTGCGGGCGCGCAGAATCACCAGATCCGGCGCCCGCCCCGTGCGTGCCGCAAGCGGCAGGATCTCGAGCGATCCGAGTCGTCCCTGACAGGCCGACAGCATCTCAGGCAGGCGGTCGGCGCGCTGGATCATGTGCAGATAGCCCTTCGGCATCAGCCGCCGCGCCGCGGTGGCAATCCACAGCTCCAGCGGCGTCTCCGCCTCACCCAAGGCGGTGGCGCGCCCCGGATCCTCGGCCCGCGAATGCGCCCCGGGGCGGAAATAGGGTGGATTGGCGATTACATGATCGAACTGGCGTTGCCGCAGCGCCTCGGGCAGGACCACCAGATCGGCGCAATAAAGCTCCAGCGCCTGCCCGTTCTGCGCCGCATTGCGCCGCGCCAGATCGGCATAGGCCGGCTGCAGCTCCACCCCGGTCAGACCAAGCCCCGCCACCCGCGCGCCAAGACACAGGATCGCCGCCCCCGCGCCACAGCCCAGCTCCAGCACCGCCTGCCCGGGCCTGGCCGGAACCGCAGCCGCCAGCAGCACCGGATCGACTCCGGCGCGATAGCCCGCCTTCGGCTGGAACAGCCGCAGCCGCCCGCCCAGAAAGGCGTCACAGCTCAGCTCCGTTTCGGCAAATCGGCTCACCGGCCCAGCGGGATGCCATTGTCCCGCATCGCCTGCAGCGCCTCCTCGTAATCCTCCTCCCGCACCATCATGCGACGGGGAAAGATGCCGATGCCGCCCTCGAGAACGCTCATATTTACGTCCATTTGAAAGCAGTCTATACCCTCACCCTCGAGAAGGGCCGAGGCAAATGCCATGACGGTCGGATCGGTGCTGCGCAAAAGTTCCTTCATAACACGGGATGTAAGGGCAAGCCGCGCAGGATGTCGAGCCTTGGGGATGAAAGCGCCATGAATATCAGTATCGTCACGAAACCCCATGACCGCCTGGCGGCCGCGCTCTCTGACGAAATGGCTGGGGTCGACCGGCTGATCCGGCAGCGGATGCATTCCGATCACGCCCCCCGCATTCCCGAAATCACGGCCCATCTCGTCGGGGCCGGCGGCAAGCGGCTGCGTCCGATGCTGACGCTGGCCGCCGCCAAACTCTCAGGCTATCAGGGCGACCACCACATCGGCCTCGCCACGGCGGTGGAATTCATCCATACCGCGACGCTGCTGCACGACGACGTGGTCGACGAAAGCGAAAAGCGACGCGGCCGTCCCACCGCCAACCTGTTGTGGGACAACAAGTCGAGCGTTCTGGTCGGGGACTATCTGTTCTCGCGCAGCTTCCAGCTCATGGTCGAGACCGGCAGCCTGCGGGTGCTTGAGATCCTCTCGAACGCCTCCGCCACGATTTCCGAGGGCGAGGTGCTGCAGATGACCGCGGCGACCGATCTGAAGACCAATGAAGAGGTCTATCTGCAAGTGGCCCGCGGCAAGACCGCGGCGCTCTTTTCGGCGGCGACCGAGGCCGGCGGTGTCATCGCCGGCGCAGCCGAACCGCAGGTGCGGGCGCTGTTCGACTATGGCGACGCGCTGGGGATTGCCTTCCAGATCGCCGACGACCTGCTCGATTATCAGGGCGACAGCTCGGCCACTGGCAAGAATGTCGGCGACGATTTCCGCGAACGCAAGCTGACCCTGCCGGTGATCAAGGCCGTGGCCAAGGCAACCGACGAAGAATATGCCTTCTGGCAGCGCACCATCGAGAAGGGGCAGCAGCAGGACGGCGATCTCGACCGGGCGCTGGCCCTGATGGCAAAATACGACACCCTGACAGCCACCCGGCTCGACGCCGAGGCCTGGGCGCAAAAGGCGCAGGCGGCGCTGACCACCCTGCCCGACCACGAGCTCCGCACCATGCTGCACGATCTCGCGGCCTATGTGGTCTCGCGCCTGTCCTGAGCCCTTTTTCTAGCTGAAAATATCCCCGCCGGAGGCTGCGCCCCGACGGGGCGCATCGGGCTTGGCACCACGATCCGGCCACATTCCCTCCAGGCCGGTCAGATGTCGGCGCTGGGGATGGTCTCACAGCTGCGAACCCACCAGCCGGGATGGGCGCGGGCCAGCCGCTCGGCGGCCTGTGCCGCCGCCGCGTCAGAGGCGAAGAGGCCGAAGCAGGTGGCGCCCGATCCCGACATGCGGGCCAGATCGCATCCCGCCGCCGCAAGGGCGGCCAGCACATCGCCGATCACCGGGGCCAGGGCGCGGGCTGGCGGTTCCAGATCGTTGCGCTGCGCCCCCAGCCATTCCACAAAGCCCGCCCTGTCGGGCCAGTCCCCCAGCCGCTCCATGCCGGGGTTTTCCTTCGCCGTCAGCGCCGTGAACACCGCCGGCGTCGGCAGGGACACGCCCGGATTCACCAGCACCAGGGGCAGCGCCGGCACCCCCGTGGCGCGGCTCAGCCGCTCGCCCATGCCTTCCATCCGCTGCGGCCGGGACGACAGGCAGACCGGCACGTCGGCGCCCAGTTCGATCGCCCGCTCGGGCGCGTCGAAGGTCCGCAGGATCGCCGCCGCGTCCGAGGAGCCCCCGCCGATGCCGGCGCCATGGGGCAGGTTCTTTTCCAGCCGGATCCGCAGGGTCTGCCCGGCCAGATCGGCGGCCCGCCAAACCAGATTGCGCCCATCCTCGGGCACGCCTGCGGCGAAGGGGCCGGTTACCTCCAGCTCCATCCGACAGGCCGGCTCCACCCAGAGCCGATCGCCCAGGGGCGCGAAGACCACCAGCGAATCGAGCAGGTGATAGCCGTCATCGCGCTGGCCGGTGACATGCAGCGTCAGGTTGATCTTGACCGGGGCGCCAAGCTCAATCGCCATGGGGGGCACGCAGGGGCGGCGCCCCCTCTTCCTCCAGCACCTTGTCGAGCCCCACCTCCAGCTTGCGCCGGATCCGGGCCGGGTCGGCCTCGTTGTCGCTGTCGTCGGACTTGATAAAGGACAGCGCCCGCTTCCACTGGAACTCCGCCTCGCGCTTGCGGCCCACCGCCCAATAGACATCGCCCAGGTGATCATTGACCACCGGATCGACCGCCATCAGCTCGACCGCGCGTTCCATCTGGCTGACCGCCTCGTCATAGCGGCCCATGCGATAAAGCACCCAGCCCAGCGAATCGACGATATAGCCACTGTCTGGCTGGGCCTCGGCGGCGCGCTGGATCATCGCCAGCGCCTCGTCCAGGTTGGCCTTCCGCTCGACCATGGAATAGCCCAGATAGTTCAGCACCTGCGGCTGGTCGGGATAGAGCTGCAACGCATGACGGAAATCGGCCTCGGCCGCGTCCCACTGCTTCAGACGCTCATGCGAGATGCCGCGGGCATAGAGCAGGAACCACTCTCCCGGAGCGCCTTCGTCGGTATATTCCAGCGCCTTGTCATAAGCGGCGACGGCGCCCTTGTAATCCTCCTGCTGCCGCAGCAGATCGCCCAGCGCACTGTTGACCGTCGGCAGCCTGGGATAGTCGCGCGCCAGCCGCTCCAATACCTCGATCGCCGCCTCGATTCTGCCGGCGCGGCGCAGCACCTCGGCCCGGCCCAGTTCTGCGGCATGATAGTCGGGGCTATTGGCCGGGACCTGCTTGAAGGTCTCCTCCGCCAGATCGTATTGCCCCAGCTTGTCCAGCAGATCGGCGCAGAGCAGCAGCGCGTCGATATGATCGGGGCGCAGATAGGTGGCGATGCGGGCATAGATCAGCGCGTAGTCCTCTGACGCCTCGCCCTTCAGCGCCGCGCCGATAGTAAAGAACACCTCGGCCATGCCGTCGCGGATGCTGGTCACCTGATCGAAGGGCACCACCTCGCCCGCCTTCAGCCGCTCGGCCATCGCCATCAGCGCCGGATCAAGCGTCGCCCCGAAGGCCTCGCTGATCGCCTCGAGCGCCGCCTCGTCTCGACCAAGCTGCGACAGGATCTCGGCCCGCGCGATCACCGCCCGACGCGACAGGCCGGACAGGCCCGTGGTCTCGTCGGCATAGATCGCCTCGGCCCCCTCGAAATCGCCGACCAGCGCCAGCGCCAGCGCCTTCTGATAAAGCGCGAAACTGCGCACGCCCTTTTCATCGGCAACCGCATCGAACCGCTCCAGCGCCTTGGAGACCGAGCCGGTGCCCATATAGGCCCAGGCCGCGAGCAACCCGTCGATCAGCGGGCCGATGCCATCCTTGTCGCTGTTGGCCGTGATCAGCGGCCCGAAATCCTCACGCTCGATCCGGTCGGCGGCGATCGCCATCCGCGCCGCCTGGCTTTGCAGCCCGCTGGCCGTCATCCGCTCCGCCACCGGCAGGGCCAGATCGACCCGCCCCAGCGCGAGCTGCGACAGCACCAGGCTTTCCATCAGCCCCGGATTGTCGGGATCATCCGCCAGGGCACGGGCAAAATATTCTGCCGAGGCGGCGAAATTGCTTTCGAACAACGCATATCGCCCGGCGAGATAGGCGCCAGCGCCGACCTCTAGCAGGGGTTGTTGCGGAGACGTCTCGGCGGTTTGCGCCCAGAGTGGCGCCGGGAATGCGACCGACACGGCCAAAAGGGCGGTGGCCATGCGACGAAAAAGGGTTGTCACCGGAAATCTGCCTCTCTTCATGCGACAGCCCCAAGCTAGGCTGAACCGCAGACAAGGGCAAGAACACGCCCGTTTCCGGGCGCGTTCTGTCATTGCTTGGTTACATATTGGGATAGTTCGGGCCGTCCCCACCCTGCGGCGTGGTCCAGTTGATGTTCTGGCTGGGATCCTTGATGTCGCAGGTCTTGCAGTGGACGCAGTTCTGGAAGTTGATCACGAAGCGCGGCTCCTTGCCCTCTTCCTCGACCACCTCATAGACCCCGGCCGGGCAATAGCGCTGCGCCGGTTCCGCATATTTCGGCAGGTTCACCTTCAGCGGGATCGACGGGTCCTTCAGCTGCAGGTGGCAGGGCTGGCTTTCCTCGTGGTTGGTGAAGCTGAACGACACGTTGGTGAGCCGGTCAAAGCTGATCTTGCCATCCGGTTTCGGATAGTCGATCGGCTTGAAATTCTTCGCCTCGCCAGTGGCCGCCGCATCGCTCTTGCCATGCTTCAGCGTACCGAAGAACGAGAAGCCGAAGGTATTGGTCCACATGTCGAGCCCGCCAAAGGCCAGCGACGGCAGCAGACCCCATTTCGACCACATCGGCTTGACGTTGCGGACCTTCTTCAGATCCTGGCCGATGGCGCCGGTGCGCACTTCGGTTTCATAGGCCGTCAGCTCGTCAGCCGAACGACCGGCCTGGATCGCCTCATAGGCCGCCTCGGCCGCGGCCTTGCCCGACAGCATCGCATTGTGATTGCCCTTGATGCGCGGCACGTTGACCATGCCGACCGAGCAGCCCAGCAGCGCCACGCCGGGGGCGACCATCTTCGGCATCGACTGCCAGCCGCCTTCGGTGATGGCACGCGCGCCATAGGCCACCCGCTTGCCGCCTTCCAGCAGCTCGGCGATCATCGGGTGATGCTTGAAGCGCTGGAATTCCATATAGGGGAAGAGATAGGGGTTCTCATAATTCAGGTGAACCACGAAACCGATGTAAACCTGATTGTTCTCAAGGTGATAGATGAACGACCCGCCGCCGGCGTTCGATCCCAGCGGCCAGCCCATCGTATGGGTGACCGAGCCCAGCTTGTGCTTGGCCGGGTCGATCTCCCAGATCTCTTTCATGCCGAGACCGAATTTCTGCGGGCAATGACCCTTCGACAGGTCATATTTCGCGATCACCTCTTTCGACAGCGACCCGCGGGCACCTTCGGAGAGGAAGACATATTTGCCGTGCAGCTCCATGCCCGGCTCATACGACGGGCCGGGGGTGCCATCGGGGTTCTTGCCGAACTCGCCCGCGACCACGCCCTTCACTTCGCCGTTGTCGCCATAGACCAGCTCCGAGCAGGACATGCCGGGGAAGATTTCGATGCCCATCTCCTCGGCCTGTTCCGCCATCCAGCGGCAGACATTGGCCATCGAGACGATATAGTTGCCGTGGTTGTTCATCAGCGGCGGCATCGGCCAGTTCGGCACGCGGATCTTGCCGCCCTCGCCCAGCATGAGGAAGTTGTCCTCGATCACCGGCGTGTTCAGCGGCGCGCCCTTTTCCTTCCAGTCCGGGATCAGCGCGGTCAGACCGACCGGATCCAGCACGGCCCCCGACAGAATATGCGCGCCGACTTCAGAGCCCTTTTCAAGAACGACCACGTTCAGATCGGCGTCGAGCTGTTTCAGGCGGATGGCGGCGGAGAGACCAGCAGGGCCGGCCCCGACGATCACAACGTCATATTCCATCGCTTCGCGTTCAATTTCGGCCATTGAGCGGCTCCCTGGCTAGATCTTCTTCAAGTGCCCGCGTCAGGGGCAACAATCTTTCGTGGCTCGTTACCTTTTGGCAGCCCCTTCGGTCAATCGCAACACCGCGTCAGCAAAGGCGGCGAGGATTTCGCACATCCGGTCAGATTTCCGGTCTGTCTCCCATAAGATAGCGTGGCCCCTCGCCTTTTTGCGCCGCCCGGTCGCCGGGATTGTACAGGGCGCATTTCGGCAGGGACAGACAGCCGCAGCCGATGCAGCCATCCAGATCGTCGCGCAGCCGTTGCAGGGTTTCGATTCGCGCGTCCAGACGGGCCCGGAACCGGTCGCCCATGCGGCTCCAATCCGCCGGCGTCGGGGTGCGCCCATTGGGCAATTCGGCCAGCAGATCGCGAATCTCGGGCAAGGTGAACCCGAGCTGCTGCGCAATCCGCACAAAGCTGAGCCGGCGGATATCGGCGCGCAGGAACCGCCGCTGACCGCCGGCATTGCGCCAGGGGGTGATCAGCCCCTGATCCTCGTAATAGCGGATCGCCGAGACCGCCAGGCCGGTACGCCCGGCAAGGACCCCGATCGACACCCCTGCCCGAGGCTCGTTCTGCTGTGGCATGCCATCCCTCTCAGAAATCTCTTGACCTCAAGTTAGGTTGAGAAATTAGACCGGATCAGGTCAAGGCAAAACGGAAAGGACAGGCCAATGACCTCTGAACTGGAACACACCAACCTCACCGTCGCGGATCCCGACGCCACGGCCGCCTGGCTGCAACAGGTGTTCGGCTGGACAAAGCGCTGGTCTGGCCCGGCGCTCAATGGCGGCTATACCGTCCATGTGGGCAGCGAGACGAGCTATCTGGCGCTTTACCGGCCGACAACGCCGCTGCAACCGGGCGAGCCGCGCTATTCCCGCCAAGGCGGGCTGAATCACCTGGGAATCGTCGTGCGCGATATCGACGCGGCCGAGGCCCAAGTGAAGGCCGCAGGCTTCACCCCCCACAGCCATGCCGCTTACGAGCCCGGAAAACGGTTCTATTTCGACGACGACAATGGCATCGAATTCGAGATAGTGGCCTATGATGACTGAGTTTCTGCCACTGGCCACCTCCCCTTTCTGCTGGGGTCCGCCTCCCGCTTCCCCGCCGCCGCCGGAGTACCGGCGATAGGCATCTCGCCGCCCCGGCCGCGCAGCCCTCTTGCATTCTGCCCTGCGTTTGGGTCAGGTATCTGACAACCTACCAATCGCCCCGGCGCCTCGCGCGGCGGGGCGAAATTCATGCGTGGAAGCGAAAGACATGGAAAAAATCCTGATGACGCCGACCGGTTTCGCTGCGCTCGAAGCCGAACTGAAACAGCTCAAGTCCATCGAGCGCCCCGCGATCATCAAGGCGATCGCCGAAGCGCGCGAGCATGGCGACCTGTCGGAGAACGCCGAATATCACTCGGCCCGGGAAAAGCAGTCCTTCATCGAGGGCCGCATCAAGGAGCTTGAGGGCGTGCTGTCGCTGGCCGATGTCATCGAACCGTCGAAGCTGTCCGGGCCGATCAAGTTCGGCGCCACCGTCACGCTGGTGGACGAGGATACCGACGAGGAAAAGACCTGGCAGATCGTCGGCGAGCATGAAGCCGATATCGAACGCGGCCTGCTGAACATCAAATCGCCCATCGCCCGCGCCCTGATCGGCAAGGATGAAGGCGACAGCGTCGAAGTCCGCACGCCCGGCGGTGAGCGGTCCTACGAGGTTCTCAAGATTGTCTATATCTAACGGAGTCGCCCGCGATGTCCGGCCCCAGTCCTGATCCACAGACCGGCCGCGCCCGCAGCACGCCGTTGGGCATGTACGATCGCCCGAGCAAGCCGCAGCTCTCCGGCGGCGAAATGATCGCCGCCGCCTTCAGTGTGCTGTGGCTGGTGGGCTCCGCGGTCTATTTCCTGAGCCTTCCGGCGGCGGATGAGACTGCCGGCGGCCCCGGTTTCCTTGTGAGTGTGGTGGCGATCTTCATGCCGGTGGCGATGATCTGGGTCGCGGCCACCTCTGCGCGCACCGCGCGGATGGTGCGCGAGGACAGTCAGCGCCTGCAGGCGGCGCTCAATGCGATCCGTCAGGCGCAGATCGCCCAGGCGCAACGCGGCGCGATACCGCTCGACGGGACGATCCAGAAGAAGCTGGACGAAATCGCCGAGACCGCGAAGAAAACCGAAACCGCGCTGGCGACCTTCCACACCATTCGCGGCGCGGAACCGCGTCCGGCAGTCCCGGCGGCCCCCGCCGCAGGGCAAGAGCGCGGGGGCGACCAAGGCGCACTTGAACTGGGCACCCCGGCCGAGGCGTTGTCGCCGCCGCTCGCCCACGAGGATTTCATCCGCGCCCTGCACTTCCCTGAAACCGCCGAGGACGAAGTCGGATTCAACGCGCTGCGCCGGGCGCTGAAGGACCGCAAGGCAGCCCAGTTGATCCAGGCGGCGCAGGACGTTCTGACCCTGCTCAGCCAGGACGGCATCTATATGGATGACCTGCACCCCGACCGCGCCCGCCCCGAGGTCTGGCGGCAATTCGCGCAAGGCGTCCGAGGCAGGGAGGTCGCCGCCCTTGGCGGCGTGCGCGACCGATCCTCGCTGGCGCTGACGGCGGCCCGGATGAAGCAGGATCCGATCTTCCGCGATGCGGTGCATCATTTCCTGCGTCGGTTCGACCAGATGTTCGCCGCCTTCGCCGAAGAGGCCACCGATGCCGAGATCACGGCCCTGGCCGAGACCCGCACCGCCCGCGCCTTCATGCTGGTGGGCCGGGTGGCAGGCACCTTCGACTGACCGAAACCCCTCTCTCCCCGACCGGGGGGAGAGGCTGCGGCAGCTCAACCGATGATGCCGATCACGGCCATTTGGCCAATGGCGGCAGGCTCATCAGCACGGCCTCGGGGTCATGGCCGGTTTCCAGCCCGAATTTGGTGCCCCGGTCATAGACCAGGTTATATTCCGCATATTGGCCACGATAGACGAGCTGGGTGTCGCGGTCGGCCTCGGTAAAGCTCTGGCCCCGGCGCTTTTCCACCAGCGGCAGGAAGGCCGGCAGGAAGGCGCGGCCGATATCCTGGGTCAGCGCGAAATCGGCCTGCCAGTCGCCCGAGCAGTAATCATCCATGAAGATGCCGCCAACGCCGCGCGCCCGCTTGCGGTGGGGAATATAGAAATACTCGTCCGCCCAGGCCTTCAGCCGCGGATAGTGACCCGCTCCATGCGGGTCGAGATGCGCCTGCTGGGTGGCGTGGAAATGGGCGGTATCCTCGGCATATTCGATGCAGGGGTTCAGATCCGACCCGCCGCCAAACCACCAGGCATGCGGCGTCCAGAACATCCGGGTGTTCATGTGGACCGCCGGCACATGCGGGTTGCGCATATGCGCCACCAGCGAAATCCCCGAGGCCCAGAACCGCGGGTCGTCCTGCATCCCGGGCAGCCCCTTGCGCGCCATCATCGCGGCCTGCGCCCGCTCCGCCAGCCGGCCATAGACGGTCGAGACATTGACGCCGACCTTCTCGAACACCCGGCCGCCGCACATCACGCTCATCAGCCCGCCACCGGCATCGCCACCATCCTCGGCGCTGCGCCGGGTCTGCCGCACCTCGAACCGCGCCGGCGGCTCGTCCGCGAAAGGGCCCTCGGCATGGCTGTCTTCCAGCGCCTCGAAAGCGGCGACGATCTGGTCGCGCAGATCGCGGAACCAGGCCGCGGCGCGGGCTTTTTCGCGGTCGAGCGGGTCTGTCATGGTCTTGTCCCCGATGGATGTCTTGCTGTGCCCCGCCTGGACCGGGGGGCAGGCTGGAAAAGGGGCCTGTGTCAGTGCGCCGGGGCTCTCACCGGGTCGAGCAGCGTCCGCCCGCCGTCGAGCGTCAGGATCTGCCCGGTCATGAAACCCGAGGCGTCCGAGGCCAGGAATTGCGCGGTATCGGCCAGTTCCGAGGGCGCGGCGATGCGCGCCAGTGGCGTGTGATCCTCGATCGCCTGGCGATATTCGCGATTGTCCTTCAGCGTGGTTTTCAACGATGCGCTCATCACCGAGCCGATCGCCACCGCGTTGACCCGGATCCGATGCGGTGCCAACGCCACCGCGAGCGAGCGGGTGAGCTGATCGAGCGCCGCCGAGCTGACCGAATAGGCCATCAGATCGGGATGGGTCCGCCGAGCCGCGATCGAGCTGAGGTTGATGATCGACCCGGCGCTGCCCTGACTGGGGCGTTCCTTCGCCTGCTTGATCATCCGCCGGGCGACAAGCTGGCTGAGCCGCATCGCCGGCAGCACGTTCTGATTGAGCAGCGCGATCACGGAATCGTCGTCCGCATCGAGCGGATCAGACGACACCACCTGCCGCGCCCCGTTGACCAGCACATCGACCTGGTCGAAGGCGTCGATGGTGGCCGACAGCAGATTGGCGATGGTCAGCTTTTCGCGCAGATCACCAACGAAATAACGGATGTTGCTGTCTTCGACGTGGTGACCCAGTTCGCCAACCAACCCGGCTTCGTCGATATCGGCGAACATCACATTGGCGCCCTGCTCGGCGAACTGCCGGCCAATGGCCAGGCCGATGCCATTGGCGGCGCCGGTGACGATGGCGGTCTTGCCAGCGATGGAAAAGGACATCTGTGCTCTCCTGCAGGTCGTTCAGCCACGCGACCGCACGGGGCGCGCGGCCTGGAGGATCTTGAACCGGTTGTCGCCGGCGACTTCCCGATGTTCGACAAAAGCCCGGGCCAGAACGGTCTCATAGGGCAGATGGCGGTTGGCCACCAGCCAGAGCTGCCCGCGCGGCGACAGGATACGGGCGGCGGCGGTGATAAAGGCCTGGCCCAGACCGGGATCGGCGCTGCGTTCGGTATGGAAGGGCGGGTTCATCACCACCGCGTCAAGCGGCTGGTCGGGCTTGAACCGGGTGGCATCGGCCCAGTGGAACCGGGCGCGGGGATCGTGGATGTTCTGTTCGGCGCAGCTCAGCGCGATGCGGTCGGCCTCGACCACCTCCAGCGACTTCAGCCGGTCGTCCTGCAACAGATGGGTCGAGAGATAGCCCCAGCCGGCCCCCAGGTCGGCCACATGGGCGCCCAGGTGCGGCGGCAGGCTCTCGACCAGCAGGCGCGAGGCCGGGTCGATGCCGTCGGCGGAGAAGACCCCCGGCGCCGTCACGAACCCCTCGATGGCCTGAGCCTCGGGTGCGACCCAATCGGCGAAGGCCTCGGCATCGGCCATGAACCAGAAAATCCGCCCATGCGCTTTGGACAGGCTGCCCAGCACCGGCACCCGTTTGCGCACCTCGCGCCAAAGGCTGTCGGTGCCATCGGTCTTGGCGCCATCGACCACCACCAACCCGTCACAACAGGCGGCCGCCTGGGCGATCAGCGCCTGGGCCTGACGCTTGGCACGGGGCACAAAGACCAGCGCCGCCGCGCAACGCTGCCCCGCGGGCAGGTGCCAGTCGACCGTCCAGCCGGCGGTGGCGAAGGTCTCGTAATCCGGGCGGAAAGGTTGCACCAACAGGCAGCGATCCCGCGGCAGCACCATCAGATCGGTGCCGGCGCGGGGATGGAACACCACCAACGGGCCGGTCTCGGGAAGGGCCAGCCCCCCCTCTCCGGCAGCGAGTGCGAGACGCATAGACAAGGCGCCCCTATTCCTCTTTTTCCATGGTGCACTGCAGCGGATGCTGGTGCCGGCGGGCGAAATCCATCACCTGCCCCACTTTGGTCTCGGCGATCTCATGGCTAAAGACTCCCACGACGGCGACACCTTTCTTGTGCACGGTCAGCATCACCTCGAAGGCCTGAGCGTGGGTCATGTTAAAGAAACGTTCCAGCACATGAACGACGAATTCCATCGGCGTATAATCATCATTCAACAGCAGCACCTTGTATAATGGCGGGCGCTGGGTCTTGGGCCGGGTCTTGAGCAGGATCGAGGTTTCGCCGTCGTCATCCTGCTTGTCCGACATCCTCAATGGCTGTAGCAGCATCGCGAAGCTCTAATCCGGAGTATGGAGATTTCTGGTTCCCCTACATATAACGTTCCAGGCGGTTTAGAAAAGGGTAAGCGGAGAGACAAGCCATGGCGGGCAAATTGACGACGGTCGGCTTCGACGCTGACGATACCCTGTGGCATAATGAACGCTTTTTCCGCCTGACCCAGGCTCGATTTACCGAACTTTTGAAGGATTTCGCCGAGGCCGACCACCTGTCGGAGCGACTTCTGGCCGCCGAAAGGCGCAATATTCAACGCTATGGCTTTGGCGTGAAGGGATTCGTCCTGTCGATGATCGAGACCGCGCTCGAGGTGACCGAGGACCGCGTGCCCGCCAATGTGATCCGCGAACTGATTGGCGCCGGGCAGGAGATGCTGGCCTATCCGATCGAACTGTTGCCGCATGCCCGCGAGGCGGTCGAGACCCTGGCGGCGACCCATCGGGTCGTGCTGATCACCAAGGGCGATCTGATGGATCAGGAACGCAAGCTGGCGCAATCGGGTCTGGGCGAGCTGTTCCATGGCGTCGAAATCGTCTCGGAAAAGACGCCGGAGGTCTATGCCGGGATCTTCGCCCGCCATGGCGACGGCGCCGAGCGCGCGATGATGGTGGGCAATTCGATGCGCTCGGACGTGGTGCCAACGATCGCCGCCGGCGGCTGGGGGGTCTATGTCCCGCACGGGCTGGTCTGGGAGATCGAGCACGCCGAGGCCCCCGCTGCCTCGCCACGCTATCACAGCATCGCCGACCTCGGTGAACTGGCGAATCTCGTGGCACAGATTGAATAAATTATCGGCACAGATTGAATAAAACTGAGCGGGTCTTCGCCCAGTCGAAATGCCCTCATGGCCGGTGTTGAGGCTGAGGCACCATCCCCCCCAAGATGTTGAAATCCGCCGGAGCAGCAATTTAACATGCCCCCGCAACCTCCGGGTTTATTTTGACTATTTGCTGTGTTAGCCTGACCGAAAGAAAATCCACAATACGGGGTCGGAACCAGCCGAGCCCGACGAGGCAGACAGAGGCAATATCGTGCAGGTCCGGCGTATTCGGTTGGCCCGGTCAGGGCTGAATCTCATCTCCGCACTCCTCATGGCGGCGCTTTGCGGCGCCCTTCTGATTATGCTCAGCCCCGGTACGGCCCGCGCCGTACCCTCGGCCGAAATGGTGATGGATGCCCGCACCGGGCAAGTCCTGTTTGCCCGGAATGCCGACACCCCGCTTCACCCCGCCTCGCTGACCAAGATGATGACGCTCTATGTCACTTTCGAAGCGGTGCGGAACGGCGAGATCAGCTTGGACACGATGGTCCGCGTCTCGAAACACGCCGCTTCGGAGCCGCCGTCGAGCCTGGGCCTGAAGGCAGGGCAACAGATCGCCCTGCGCTATCTGGTCCGCGCCGCAGCGGTGAAATCGGCCAATGACGCGGCCACCGCCATCGCCGAGGCGATCGGCGGGTCGGAACCGGCCTTCGCCCAGCGGATGACCCGGACCGCCCGGGCGCTGGGGATGAAGAACAGCACCTTCAAGAACGCCCATGGGCTGACCGAATCGGGGCATCTGTCCTCCGCCCATGACATGACGATCCTGGGGCGGCATCTGCTCTATGATTATCCCGAATATTACAATCTGTTCTCGCGGCGCAGCACCAATGCCGGCATCAAGACGGTGACCTCGCACAACCGGATTCTCGACAGCTATTCCGGCGCCGACGGCATCAAGACCGGCTATACCCAGGCAGCCGGATTCAATCTGGTGGCCTCGGCCCAGCGTGGTGACACTCGGATCATCGCCACCGTCTTCGGCGGCAAATCCTCCAGCGCGCGCAATGCCAAGGTGGCCCAGCTTCTGGATCTCGGCTTCCGCGATGCGCCGAACTCGGCGCCGCTGCGCAAGCCGGCCCCCCCTGCCTATGCCGGTGGCGACAGCGACAAGGAGAGCATTCCCGCCGGCAAGACCGTCCGTGTCGCAGGCACGGTGGTGGCCAGCCTGCGCCCGATGCCCCGCCCGGGAAGCGCCAACGCCTCGGGCGATACCGAACTGGTGGCCCGCGCCGATACCGCGCCGGATGCCGATATCATCGCCGCCGCCGTGGCCGAAGCGATCCTGAGCTCTTCGGATGGCGAGGCCCCGGCCCAGGCGCCACGCCCCGAAATGCGCCCGGGTGCCCTGCGCAACGAGCTGATCGCGGCCAGGGCCGAGGCGGAGCAACAGCCGGAAGAGCTTGAGGTCGTCAGCCGCGTCTCGGGCTCGGGCGATCGGCACTGGGGCATCAACGTCGGCCGCTATACCAACCGCTATGACGCCGAAAAGGTGCTGCTGCGTACCGCGCTGTCCGAGATGGAAACCCTCGATGGCACCGTTCGCAAGGTGGTGAACGGACCGCGCGGCTTCGACGCGAATTTTCTCGGCATGACCGAAGGCAAGGCGGATATGGCCTGCCGCCGGCTGAAGGCACGCAATGTCACCTGCAACCTGATCGGTCCGAGCTGATCGTCCGACAAGACCCGGAGTGTCGAGAGGGAGCGGAAGAACCGCTCCCTTTTTCTTTTGGGCCTAGCCAAAGAAACCGTAGGTGGGGATCGAAACCGGACGCCCCTTCGGGGCGTGCCTCCGGCGGGGATATTTGAAGCTAGAAAAAGGCGCCAGGAAAAGCTCTCAGGGCTTGGGATGATCGTCCCATTCATCGCTGAGGATACGCTGGCTGTCGCCTTCCGGATCATCATATTGGCCCGATTTGACCGTATAGATGAAGGCGAACAAGCCGATGCCGCCCAGAAACAGCGAAATCGGGATCAGGAAGACCAGCACATCCATCGGGTTACCTCAGCCTCAGCGCGTTGAGCGACACGGTGATCGAGGAGGAGGACATCGCCAGCGCCGCCATCAGAGGCGTGGCAAGCCCGGCCACCGCCAGCGGTACCGCGATGATGTTATAGATGGTAGCGATCCGGAAGTTCTCGCGGATGCGGCGGGTGGCCTTGAGCGCCACCTCGCAGGCCTCGGCGATCGGGGTCAGGTCCTGGCCCAACAGCACGATGTCCGAGGCGACCCGGGCCGCATCGAGCGCCGAGGCGGGCGAGATCGAGACATGCGCGGCGGTGAGCGCGGCGGTGTCGTTCAGCCCGTCGCCCACCATCAGCACCTTCTTGCCCTCTTCGGCAAGTTGGGCGATGCGGGCCGACTTGTCCTGCGGCAGCGCCTCTGCCACCCAGCGCGAGATGCCGAGCCGTTGCGCCAGCGCCTCCACCGCCAGGGTGGTGTCGCCGGAGATCAGCAGAACCTCCTTGCCCGCCGCCTGCAGCGCCGCCACCGCCTCGGCCACGCCGGGACGCAGCGCGTCGGAAAAGAGGAACGGCCGCGCCTCGCCCTGCCCCACCGAAAGCCAGGCGGCGGTCTGGGCGCCCTGCGGCGCACCAACCCAGGCGGCGCGGCCCAGACGAACCAGACGGCCCTGCCACTGACCTTGAGTGCCATAACCCGGCACTTCGGTCAGCTCGGTCAGCTCGGCCGGGACGATCCCGGCAGCCCGGGCCGCCCGGGACAGCGCCACCGACAGCGGATGAGAAGAAGCCTCGGCCAGGGCCAGCGCGACGGCAAGATCGGCGCTGGTGTGGTCCTGCAGGTTGGTCAACTCCGGCGTGCCCGCGGTCAGCGTGCCGGTCTTGTCGAAGACCACGGTATCGACCCCCGCCAGACGTTCGAGCGCGGTGGCGTCCTTGATCAGCATGCCCTTGCGGAACAGCCGCCCAGAGGCCGCCGTGGTGACCGCCGGCACCGCAAGCCCCAGCGCGCAGGGGCAGGTGATGATCAGCACGGCGGCGGCGATGTTCAGCGCCGTGCGCACGTCCCAGGAATAGAGATACCAGCCGAGGAAGCTGAGCGCCGCGAGGATATGCACCCCCGGCGCATAGAGCTTGGCGGCGCTGTCGGCCAGCGAGGTATAGCGCGAGCGACCCGATTCCGCGATCGCCACCAGATCGGCCATCCGGTGCAGCGAGGTATCCTTGCCGACCGCGGTGGCGCGAATGGTCAGCGGACCGGTCAGGTTGACCTCTCCGGCGCTGACGACAAGCCCCGGCTCGGCGAAGACCGGCAGGGTCTCCCCGGTCAGCAGCGAACGGTCGAGTTCCGAGCAACCCTTGGTGATCTCGCCATCGACCGGCATCCGGCCGCCGGGGCGTACCAGGATCAGATCGCCGATCCTCAGCTCGGCGACGGCCACCTCTTCGCTGCCCGCCTCGGTCACCCGCAGGGCCCGGGGCACCTCCAGCGCCGAAAGCTCCTCGGCCGCCGACCGGGCGACGGCGCGGGTGCGGTAATCGAGATAGCGGCCCGCCAGCAGGAAGAAGGTCAGCGTCAGGGCCGCGTCGAAATAGGCGTGCTCGCCGGACAGCGAGGTTTCCCAGATCGAGGTGACCAGCGCCAGGACGATGGCCAGCACGATCGGCACATCCATGTTCAGCCGGCCAACCCGCAGCGCGTTCCAGGCGTTCATGAAGAAGGGTTTCGCGGCGAAGGCGATCGCCGGCAGGGTGATCGCGGCCGAGATCCAGTGGAACATGTCGCGTGTCGCATCGGTCGCCCCGGACCAGACCGAGACCGAAAGCAGCATCACGTTCATCGAGGCGAAGCCCGCCACCGCCAGCCGCATCAGCAGATCGCGGCCCGCGCGATCGCTTTGGGTCGCCTGCAGGGCGCCGGGATCGAGTTCATGCGCCTCGTATCCGACACCTTCCAGCACCGGGATCAGATCAGCCGCGCGCAGTTGCGGGTCGGCCTCGACCAGCGCGCGTTTCAGGGTCAGGTTGACCCGGGCGGAATGCACCCCGGGCAGCGCGTTCAACGCATGTTCGACCGTGGTGATGCAGACCTGACAATGAACGCCGGGCAGCGACAGCGCGATACGGGCGTCTTTCGGCGCCTCTTCCACCGGCTGCACCGGGGTGGCGAGACAGCCGGGACAGGCCGCGGCCGAGGGCGGGCGAAGCTCTGCCGTCATCGGGTCACCACCGGGTTCGGACGGAGCGACATGCCTGCTGCCCGCCGCCCCGTGACGGTGGTCCGGCGGGGGCAGCCCCCCACATCAGAGAAACGCGACCCGCACATCCTATTCGTTCACATGAAAGACCAAACGCTGGGTGAATTCAGTGCCATCCTGGGCCAGCGCCTTCAGCCGCAGATCCCATTTGCCGGGGCGCAGTTCCGCCGGCGCGACATAGGCCTGACCGTCGAATTCGAAGGCCGGGACGAAATCGTCCTGCCGCTCGGTGGCGCGGCCGATCGTGGCCTCCATCCCCGCGACCCGGACCGGGGCGCCGGCGGCGTCGCGGATGGCCATGATCACCAACCCGCCGGTATGGCGCAGATCGACCCTCCACCCCAAGGCCTCCTGCGCGGCGCGGCGGGTGTTGAACTCCTGACTGGCGACATAGGAGTTCTTGACCTCGAGCCCCGGAAAGGTGCGTACGGCGTTATAGGCCAGCGCGATATTCACCCCGATGATCACCGTGAAGGCGCCGACGAAGATCATCAGCACATGACGGCCAGTGAGTTCACGCTCTGCCACGACCTATTTCCCCCTGCCATTGAAGGTGCTGTCCTTATGCGCCCGCTCGCCACTTGCCACATCCTCGACCCAGAAGCGCAGGGGCGTCGCCTCGACCGCCGCGGGGCCGGTCTCCTTCGGCGCGGTCACATAGACCCGCTGCAGATAGGCCGTATCCGCGGGCACCTGGACTTCGTTGCCATCGACACCCTCGAGTTGGATCTTCATCAGCGGATCGCCCACCACCGTCAGTTTGAAATTTCGCGGTTCGCCATGCTTGTTGCGCAGCCGCATGTCATAGGTATTGCGAATGGTGCCGTCGGACAGGGTCACAAAGGTCGGATTGCGCACCGGGGCGACCGTGAGGTCGATGTCGGGCCGGATGAACAGCGCGAACATCAGGCCGAAGCCCACCAGCGACCAGAGCGCGGTATAGAGAATGGTGCGCGGCCGCAGAATGTGTTTCCAGACGCTGCGCGGCGGCTGGCCGGACCGTTCGTTCGCCTCGTCGCTGAGCGCCATATAGTCGATCAGCCCGCGCGGCTTGCCGAGCTTGGCCATGACGTCGTCACAGGCATCAATGCAGAGCGCGCAGGTGATGCAGGCCAATTGCTGACCATCGCGAATGTCGATCCCCATCGGGCAGACGTTGACGCAGGCGTTGCAGTCGATGCAATCCCCCAGTTCTTCCGCCCCCTCGGCCTTGCGGTGCTTGCCGCGCGGCTCGCCCCGCCATTCCCGATAGCCGACCACCAGGGTGTCTTCGTCCATCATCGCCGCCTGGATGCGCGGCCAGGGACAGGCATAGATGCAAATCTGTTCGCGCGCGAACCCGCCGAAGAAGAAGGTGGTGAAGGTCAGCACCAGCAGGGTCGAATAGGCCACCGGATGCGCCTGGCCGGTGACCAGATCATGCAGCAGCGTCGGCGCATCGGCGAAATAGAACACCCAGGCGCCACCGGTGGCGAGGCCGATCAGGAGCCAGATGACCCATTTGGTCAGCCGCAGCCGAACCTTGTGGAAATCGAGCTTTTTCTGCCGATGCAGCCGCAACCGCGCGTTGCGGTCGCCTTCGACCCAGCGCTCGACCAGGATGAAAAGGTCGGTCCAGACCGTCTGCGGGCAGGCATAGCCGCACCAGACCCGGCCCAGAGCGGAGGTGAACAGGAACAGCCCAAGCCCCGCCATGATCAGCAGGCCCGCCACGAAATAGAACTCGTGCGGCCAGATCTCGATCCAGAAGAAATAGAACCGCCGGTTCGCCAGATCGAGCAGCACCGCCTGATCCGGCAGCGCCGGACCACGATCCCAGCGGATCCAGGGGGTGATGTAGTAGATGCCCAGCATCAGGGCCAAAAGCACCCATTTCAGGCTGCGGAACTTACCTGAAACGCGACGGGGAAAGATCGGCTCCCTGGCGGAGTAGAGGCTGGGGGCAGGATTGGTTTCGGTCACGAACTCACTCCGGGGTCTGGCTCTGGGTTTCACGCCTTGTCTCATCGCGGACAGGCGTTCACATTGATTTGGGTCAATCATAGCATTGGGCAGACATCTTTGCCCATGATCGAGTTCCCGGGGATCCGCCCCCCGGGCGCGGCACTTTGCCCCGATCGCGGCGCCCGGGGGCAAGTTCTCAAGACCGGCTCAGCCCGGGCTGCCTGCGCGTGCCTCGCGCCTGAGCCAGGCGATGAAGGCGCGGGCGGCCGGGCGCAGGCTGCCGGGGCGGGTGACGATGTGATACTGGCTCTCCTGTCGGGTGGCGAAAAGCTCGACCAGCCGCCCGGCCGCCAGGTCGGCCTCGACGAAAAGGCGCACGATCAGCAACAGCCCCTGCCCCGAGCGCGCGCTTTCCAGCGTCAGGTTGCCCGGCAGCTGCGTGCTCCGCCCCATGCCGATCGCGCCCCCCTGGGCAGCCAGCCAGGCGCTCGCCTCGTTGGTGCCAAGCTCCTCGATCCAGGGCAGGTCGGCCAGATCGGCCGGGGTCGCCACCCTGCGTCCCTGCACAAGCTGCGGCGCCGCCACGATCACCAGTGGCGCCGGCAGCAAGGGTTCGCTCTCCACCCCGGGCCAGCCACCTACGCCATGGCGCAGCGCCAGGTCGATGCCGCCGGGGCCGAGCTCGATCAGATCGGGGGTGGGATCGACCCTCAGGCTGATCCCGGGATGCGCGCGGGAAAACCCCGCCAGCCGCGGCAGCAGCCAATAGCCCGCCAGGCTGGGCGTGACCGAGACATGCAGCGGCCTGTCGGCGGCCCGCCCCGTCAGTTCCTGCACCGCGGCCGAGATGGCGCCGAACCCCAGCGCCAGCGCATCGGCAAGCTGCCGGCCCTCGGCCGTCAGCACCAGCGCCCGGCCGGCACGATCCACCAGCGCCAGGCCCAGATGCGCCTCGAGCGCGCGGAGCTGCTGGCTGATCGCGGCATGGCTGACGTTCAGCATCGCCCCCGCCTGCGCGAGATTGCCGGTTTCGGCAAAGGCGGCAAAGGCCCTGAGGGCGGCGAGCGGCGGCATGGAGAGCCAGTTCATATGAAACTCAGGCTTACATGTTGGATAGGGAAATGAATGGCATGGAATCCCCAGAGACGCAAGAATAGCTGCATGATCCGCACGCAGGGAAGGATGCAGCCATGCTTGGAATTCTCGCAAGAACTTTCATTATCGCCACCCGGAACGGGGGTGAGACCGACACGCCACGCACCGGACGCGCTCGGCCCCCCTCGCCCCGGCGCCAACGCTGGTTGCCCGAGGGGCACTGGTGGCTCCAGCGCCGGGACTGCCCGAATCTACGGCGCCGCTGAACGGCAAAGGGCCCGCCCACGGCACAGGCTGTGGACGGGCCCTCGAAACTTGAGTAACACATGTATCAAATCGGCGCCGGCTTTTCAGGAAACGCGCGAACAGATCGAAAAGCCGGCGCCGCCCCTCCGAGCCACGAGTGGCCCGCAGGTATTCTTTCAGCAGATCATTCGCCGCCGCCCAACTGGTGGACATAGATCGCGGCAGCGCGGACCTGATCCTCGCTCAGCCGCAGGCCCCAGGCCGGCATCACGCCGCCGCGGCTGTTGGTGACAGTCTGCTTGATGGTGTCGTAATCCCCACCATAGAGCCAGATCGCATCGGTCAGGTTCGGTGCGCCCTGGGTCCGGTCGCCAGTGGCCTCGGCGGTGTGGCAGGAAACGCAATTCTCCTCGAATACCACCTTGCCCGCCGCGACCAAGGACGCGTCCTTCGGCGTCTCGGACAGCGACATGACATAGTTCACCACCTGGTCGATCTGCTCGCCGGTCAGCAGTTCGTCACGACCGAAGGCAGGCATCTGCGAAAAGCGCGCATCCGGGTCATCCTCGTTCCGCACCCCATGGGTAACGGTGTAATGGATGGTCTCGATGTCGCCGCCCCAGAGCCAGTCGTCGTCCAGCAGGTTGGGATAGCCCTTGGCGCCGGCGGCGCCGGAGCCATGGCACTGGGCGCACCAGGTCTTGAAGACGGCGGCCCCGGCGGACACCGCATAGCTGTTCAACTCCGGATCATTGGCGATCTGGGTCAGGTCGGCCGCCACCAGCCGCGCATTGATCGCGGCATTGGCCTCGTTGGCCGCCTCGATCTCGCGGGCGACATCGCCACGCGTGGACCAGCCCAGCAGACCAGCCGAGGCGCTCTTGATCCCCGGCCAGGCCGGATAGGCGATGGAATAGCCGATCGCCCAGATGATACAGGCATAAAATGTCCACAGCCACCAGCGCGGCATCGGGTTGTCGAATTCCTCGATCCCGTCCCAGTTATGGCCGGTGGTTTGCGGGTCGCCCTTTTGATGTTGGGGTGCCTTGCTCATGTCCGCGCCTCCTTATCCGTCGCGGGTTTATCCTCGTGCCGGAAGGGAATTTCTGCCGTATCGCGATAGGTCTTGCTGCTGCCCGGGCGGAACACCCAGAGGATCACCCCGACGAAGAAGGCGAAGAGCGACAGCAACATCCAACTGTCCGCGAACTGCCTTAGAAGCGTGTAAAGTTCCATCTTGACACTCCTCAGCGGCTATCGTCGGGCGTGAAGGTCGAAAAATCGACCAGCGTGCCCAACATCTGCAGGTAGGCGATGAGCGCATCCATTTCCGATACACCGGGCTGGCCATCGAAGTTGCGCACGTTAACGCTGGCTTCGCCATAGCGCGCGACCAGCCCGTCATAATCGCTGTCCGGATCGGCCTGCGCCAGGAAATCGGCCTGGGCGTTCGCCAGGTCGTCCTCGGTATAGGGCACGCCGACGAAAGCGTGGGTCTTCATCACGTCTTCGATGTATTCGCCCTCAATCATCTTGTGCTTGAGGAAGCCGTATTTCGGCATCACCGATTCCGGCACCACCGATTGCGGGTTGGTCAGGTGGTCGACGTGCCATTCATCAGAATAGCGCCCGCCCACACGGGCCAGGTCCGGCCCGGTCCGTTTCGACCCCCATTGGAACGGGTGGTCGTACATCGACTCCGCCGCAAGGCTGTAATGGCCATAGCGTTCGACCTCGTCCCGCATGGGACGGATCATCTGGCTGTGGCAGACATAACAGCCCTCGCGGACGTAGATCTCGCGCCCCGCCAGCTCCAGCGGAGTGTAGGGGCGCATGCCATCCACCTTCTCGATGGTGTTCTGCAGCCAGAACAGCGGCGCGATCTCGACGATGCCGCCGATGGTCACGACCAAGAAGCTGAACACCAGCAGCAGGGTCGCGTTGGTTTCAAGGATCTTGTGCTTTGCAAGAATGGACATTGTTCCCTCCTCCCTTATTCGGCGGGAACCGTGACCGCGAGGCTGGCCTCTTTGGCCGGCGCCCTGCGGACAGTCATGAACAGGTTATAGACCATGATGAGCGCACCGGTCAGGTACATCACCCCACCCAGAGCCCGCACCACGTACATCGGGAACTTGGCCGCGACGGTATCGGCGAAGGAGTTCACCAGGAAGCCGTTGGCATCCACTTCGCGCCACATCAGGCCTTCCATGATCCCGGTCACCCACATCGAGGCGGCGTAGAGCACGATGCCAATGGTGGCGAGCCAGAAGTGCCAGGACACCATTTGCAGCGAATAGAGCCGCTCGCGCTTCCACAGCACCGGCACCAGGAAGTAGAGCGCGCCGAAGGTGATCATGCCATTCCAGCCCAGAGCGCCGGAATGGACGTGACCGATGGTCCAGTCGGTGTAGTGCGACAGCGAGTTCACCGCGCGGATCGACATCATCGGCCCCTCGAAGGTGGACATGCCATAGAAGCCGACCGAGATCACCATCATCCGGATCACCGGATCGGTGCGCAGCTTGTCCCAGGCGCCCGACAGCGTCATCAGACCGTTGATCATGCCACCCCAGGAGGGCATCCACAGCATGATCGAGAACACCATCCCCAGCGTCGAGGCCCAGTCGGGCAGCGCGGTGTAATGCAGGTGGTGCGGACCGGCCCAGATATACAGGAAGATCAGTGCCCAGAAGTGGATGATCGACAGCTTATAGCTGAACACCGGGCGTTCGGCCTGCTTCGGGATGAAATAGTACATCATCCCCAGGAAGCCCGCGGTCAGGAAGAAGCCCACCGCGTTGTGACCATACCACCATTGCGTCATGGCATCCTGCACGCCCGACATCACCTGAACCGAACGCGACCCCCAGATCGAGATCGGGATCGAGATGTTGTTGACCACGTGCAACATGGCCACGGTGACGATGAAGGACAGATAGAACCAGTTGGCGACGTAGATATGCGGCTCTTTGCGCTTGATGATCGTGCCGAGGAAGACCGCCAGATAGGCAACCCAGACGATCGTCAGCCACAGGTCGACGTGCCATTCCGGCTCGGCATATTCCTTGGACTGGGTGGAGCCCAGCAGATAGCCGGTCGCGGCCAGAACGATGAAAAGCTGATAGCCCCAGAACACGAACCAGGCGAGGTTGCCGCCCCAAAGCCGCGCCGCAGAGGTCCGCTGGACGACATAGAAGGAGGTGGCGATCAGCGCGTTGCCGCCAAAGGCGAAGATCACGGCCGACGTGTGCAGCGGCCGCAGCCGCCCGAAGTTGCCATGCCCCTGAAGCCATTCGAAATTCAGATGCGGAAAGGCGAGCTGAAAGGCGATGAACGTGCCCGCCAGGAACCCGACAACGCCCCAGACGCAGGTCGCGATCACGCCGGCGCGTACGACGCTGTCGAAATATTCGGTTTTCGGCGCGGCAACCACCGGCTCGCCGGTGCTCCGCAATGTGTAGAGAAACAGGCCGCCAGCCACAAGCATCACGATGATGGCGTGGACCATATAGGCCATGTCTCGCGCGTAGTTTGCCGCCATTGCTGCGAACAATGTGATCAAACCAAGCGCAATAAGCTTGATTGTATTAGACATTCCTCGTCCCTTTGCCTAGTCCCACGCGATTCTGCCGCCGCGTCAGACGGGTTCAGACTTAAGCCTACCTGCAAGAGGTCAAGCTTGCACGCATTGATCTGCATCAAGACACCCTTGCCATTTTCGTGGCAGGCATCGAAACTAAGTTCCGGAGGCTTCCAGGTTGCTCATTCTGGAAGGGCCGAATGCAAAGAGGTTACAATGGCTTATAAATCCCTGCTGACCGTTCTGACCGACCCCAAGGTGTCAGACGCCACCATGGCGCAGCTTGTCGCGCTGGCGGAGGCACAGGATGCCCACGCCGAGGCGCTCTGCCTGGGCGTAGACCGCACCCAGACCGGTTACTACTATGCCGGCGCCAACGCGATGATCCTTCAGGAGACCCTGGAGCGCGCCAGCGCAGAGGCGGAAGCGACACTCGCCTACGCCAAAGAGAAACTTGGGCTTTCCGATGTCCGCTGGTCGGTCGAGGACGGTGTCGCGCAGATCGCCGATCTTGGCCGGCACGTCGCCTATCGCGCACGGTTCTCGGACCTGGTGGTGTTGCCTTTGCCCTATGGTGAAGACCGTGGCGCCGAGGCCGAGCCGATCGTCGAAGCCGCGCTGTTCGAAGGCCGCGCGCCGGTTCTGGTGGTGCCTGACAAGAATGTCGCCAAGGGCAGCTTCCCCAACGTTCTGGTCGCCTGGAACGAAAGCGTCGAGGCGATGGCGGCGATCCGCAAGGCGATGCCCTTCCTGATGGCCGCCGAACAGGTGCGCATCGTGGTGATCGACCCGCCGCAGCACGGGCCGGAACGGTCCGATCCGGGCGGCCTGCTGTCGCAAATGCTGTCGCGCCACGGGGTGAACTGCGAGATCGACGTGCTGAGCAAGACGATGCCGCGGATCTCGGACATCCTGAACCGCCACGCCACCGATACCAGCGCCGATCTGATCGTGATGGGCGCCTATGGCCATTCCCGTTTCCGCGAGGCGATCCTCGGCGGCGCAACCCGCAACATGCTGGAACAGGCAAAGGTGCCGATCTTCATGGCGCATTGAGCGTCGTGACAAGATGACCTCAGACCGCCCCGCCGTCGCCCAGACGGCGGGGCGTTTTTGTCTTGCCATGTGACACAGATATGGCCGCCCGCATTCAGGGCGAACCCGCATTCGGGGCGGGTGAGATCGACGGCCTTCGACGCCGCGCAGGCGGCGCGGACCTCCGGGCAGGGAGCATCTGAAATATGGGGAACGCGGAAGGAGCCGCGGCTCAGGCCATCAGGCCGCCGTCGCTGTCGTCGCCGGCCTCTTCCATCAGCCGGCCCATGTCCGGCACGATGACATGCCGCTTGCCTTCGAGCTGGATCACCCCGTCCTTCTTCAGCGCCGACATCTGGCGACTCACGGTTTCGAGCGTGAGGCCGAGATAATCCGCCATCGCCTCCCGCGTCAGCGGCAGGTCGAAGACCACCAGACCCGAAGGCCCGTTCGGCGTCAGAGAAGCGTCGCGGCGGGCGATGATCGACAGCAGCGAGGCGATCTTTTCCCGCGCGGTCTTGCGGCCCAACACCAGCATCCATTCGCGGGCGGCGTCAAGCTCGTCGAGCGTCATCTCCAGCAGACGGTGGGCGATATGAGGGGTGCGCGCCATCAGCTCTTCAAAGGGCTTCTTGCGGAAACAGCACATCACCACATCGGTGGTCGCGGTGACGTCATAGGCCGAGCCGTCGCGCCCCGGGCGTCCGACGAAATCCGACGGCAGCAACAGCCCCACCATCTGGGTGCGCCCGTCCTCCATCGTCTGGGTCAGCGACGCGATGCCCGCGATCACCGAGCCCACGAACCCCATCTTGTCGCCGGACCAGATGATGGTCTGCCCCGCCTCGAAGCTGCGATAGAACTTGATGCTCTCCAGTTCTTCGAGTTCGGGGATTTCACAATGCGCGCAGACCGCCCGATGGCGGATCGGGCATTCCGAACAATTGCCGGCAAATGCGTGGGTCTGAACGGACATCAGGGCCTCAGTTGATCTGCGTCAAGGCACGGAGCCTCAGGTCTATATTAGCTTAGTCGCATGTTCGTAAAACCTCAATTGGCCAAGCTGGGATTATTTGACGCGCGGGTTCCGCGCTACACCAGCTATCCCACCGCACCGCATTTCAGCGCTGCGGTCGGTCCTGATACCTATGCCAACTGGATCGGCGCCATCCCCGAAGGTGGCGCGATCTCGCTCTATGTCCATGTGCCCTTCTGCCGGCGGCTGTGCTGGTTCTGCGCCTGTCGCACCCAGGGCACCCAGACCGATGCACCGGTCGCCGCCTATGTGGAAACGCTGAAGGCCGAACTGGCGCTGCTGGCCGACCGGTTGCCGGCGGGGGTGACTCTGTCGCGGCTGCATTGGGGCGGCGGCACGCCGACACTGCTGAGCCCGGCGCTGATGACCGAGCTGACGCAGGCGATCTTCGCCGTTGCCCCGCTCGGCCCGGATGCCGAGTTCTCGGTCGAGATCGACCCGAACGAGATCGACGAAGCGCGGCTCGACGCGCTGGCGGCGGCAGGGATGAGCCGTGCGTCGATCGGAGTGCAGGACTTCGACGCCGAGATTCAGAAGACCATCGGCCGCATCCAGGGTTATGACGTGACCCGCCGCGCGGTGGAGATGATCCGCGCCCGCGGCATTCACAGCCTGAACGCCGATATCCTGTTCGGCCTGCCGCATCAGAGCAAGGCGCGGATGACCGAGAGCGTGCAGAAGCTGTTGTCACTGAACCCGGACCGGGTGGCGCTCTATGGCTATGCCCATGTGCCATGGATGGCCAAGCGGCAGCAACTGATCCCCTCCGACGCGCTGCCCACGCCCGAGGCGCGGCTCGATCTGTTCGACACCGCGCGGCGGCTGTTCCTCTGGGACGGCTATGCCGAGATCGGGATCGACCATTTCGCCCGCCCCGAGGACGGGCTGACCAAAGCGCTGCGCAGCGGTACGCTCCGTCGCAACTTCCAGGGCTATACCGACGATCAGGCCGAGGTTCTGATCGGCGTCGGCGCCTCCTCGATCTCGCGCTTCCCGCAGGGCTATGCGCAGAACGCGCCGGCGACCTCGGCCTATACCGCGGCAATCCGCGACGGGCGATTCTCGACCAACCGGGGCCATATCTTCCAGGGCGAGGATCTGATGCGGGGCCGGATGATCGAGATGCTGATGTGCGATCACCGCATCGACGCCGCCGAAATCCGCGCCGACTTCGGCATTTCGGATACCGCGCTGCAGGCGATGTTCGCCGGTGTCACCCGCGCCTTTCCGGGCATGCTGGACATCGGCCCCGACGCGCTGGCGATCCGGCACGAAGCGCATCCGCTGACCCGGATGATCGCCCGCGCCTTCGACGCCTATGACCTGAGCAAGGCCGGCCACAGCTCGGCGATCTGACCGGTCGCCTGCCCTGTGGGGGCGATCAGCGCCGCAGCCGGTCGATGACGCGTCCGTCGATGGCGATCAGCCCCAGGGTAATCAGCGCCAAGCCGGCGTAATGGCGCGGCGCCAGTGCCTCGCCCAGAAACAGGCTGCCCAGAAGGATGGCGCTAGCCGGGATCAGCAGGGTCACCAGCGCGGTGTTCACCGCCCCGGCAGAGGCCAGCAGTCGGAAGAAGATTACATAGGCAATCGCGGTCGAGACCACGGCCAGCGCCACCACCGCCGCGACGACGCGGAGGCTGGGGACCGGCAGCGCCCAGGGCCGGTCGACCAGGACGATCACCGGCAGCATCATCAGCGTCGTCGCCACCAGCTGCCCAAGGGCCACCTGGGTCGGCGACAGGGCCATCGCCTTGAACCGGCGGCCATAGACCCCGGCGACCCCATAGGACAGCGCCGCCGCCAGGCAGGCGAGCATCCCCAGCGTGGCAATCCCGCCCCCGGTCAGCACATTCCCCCCCATCAGCACCGCCACCCCCAGAAAGCCGAACAGGATTCCGACCGCCTTGTTCACGGCCATGCGTTCGTCGGCCAGCAGGAAATGCGCCACCACGATCGAGAAGATCGGCGTCGTCGCGTTCAAGATCGCGGCCAGGCCGCTGGGGATCGTGGTCTGGGCCCAGAACAGCAGGCTGAAGGGCAAGAGATTGTTCAAAAGCCCCATGACCAGGAAGGCCGGCAGGGCGCTGCGGGTCACCGGCCAGCTCTCTCGGCGCAGCCGCAGGATCATCATCAGCGTCAGCGAGGCGAGACCGGTGCGCAGGGCCACGACAGTCAGTGGCGGCAGTTCGCGCACCGCGACGGCGGCAAAGAAGAAAGAGCCGCCCCACAGGAGCGACAGCAGAAACAGAAGCGCCCAGTCCTGAGCCGTCATACGCATTGCACCCTCCGGAACGCTTGCCTTCGCCGGCAGACCTAACACCGCGGCCGTCGCCGTGCTGGCCATTTTCGGACCTCATCCTCTGCACAGCCTCGCCCGCCGCGGGCCGCTGCGCTAGATTATCTACATGTTAGATTTCGACACCTGCAATGATGCGCGACTGCGGCGCGACCCGGCCTTTGACGGCAAGTTCTTCACCGCCGTCCGGACCACGATGATCTATTGCCGGCCAGTCTGTCCGGTGCGGCAACCGCTGACCCGGAACGTCAGCTATTTCCCGACCGCGGCGGCGGCCGAGCGCGCCGGCTATCGCCCCTGTCTGCGCTGCCGGCCCGAGACCGCCCCGTTCTGCGCCGCCTGGAACGGCACCCGGACCACCGTCGAACGCGCCCTGCGGCTGATCGAGGCGGGCGCGCTGGATGGCGACGGCACCGTCAATCTGCTGGCCGAGCGTCTGGGCATCGGGGCACGGCATTTGTCGCGGCTGTTTGCCGAACATGTCGGCGCCTCGCCGCTGCAGACCGCGCAGACCCTGCGCATCGGTCGGGCCAAGCGGCTGCTCGACAGCACCGCCCTGCCGATCACCGAGATCGCCTTCAGGGCCGGCTTCGGCAGCGTCCGGCAGTTCAACACCGCCTTTTCCAAGCTTTATGGCCGACCGCCCTCCTCGATCCGCAGGCGGGCGCCGCAATGACGCTCTGCTATTCCTATATCGACAGCCCGGTCGGCCGTCTGCTGGTCGCGGGCGATGCCTCAGCCTTGCATTTCCTCAGCTTTCCAACCGGGCATAAATCCTTTGGCCCGCAACCGGGCTGGTCGCCCTCGGATGCCCCCTTCGCAGAGGTTCGCCGCCAGATCGACGCCTATTTCGCCGGCCGGCTGCAAAGCTTTTCGCTGCCCCTGCATCTGTCCGGCAGCGCCTTTCAGGTCAGCGTCTGGCGCTATCTGGCCGGCATCCCCTTCGGCGAGACCCGCAGCTATGGCCAGATCGCGGCGACGCTGGGCCGGCCACGCGCCAGCCGGGCCGTGGGCGCCGCGAACGGCAGCAACCCGCTGCCGATCATCCTGCCCTGCCACCGGGTTCTGGGGGCGACCGGGGCGCTGACCGGCTTTGGCGGCGGCCTTGCCACCAAGGCCTATCTGCTGCGCCACGAGGGGGTCTTGCCCGCCGAGGACCAGAGCTTGCCGGGACTGGCCTGAGGCCTAGGTTCTGAACCCATAAAGGGGATTCCCTGAGGGGCTGGTGCGTGCTTCCCTTCCGTTATCGGAGGTGAGCATGG
>NZ_JBLWVT010000008.1:0-295361 GCF_048268305.1 Pseudodonghicola sp. | reverse complement strand
TCCGCTTCAGCTCCTGCTCGAGGATCGGCGAATTGTCGAAGTAATCCTCCAGCGCCGATTTCCCCCGCGAGGTCACGAAGATGAATTCCCTGATCCCCGCCGCCCGCGCCTCGTCGATCGCGTATTGCACCAGCGGACGGTCCACCAGCGTCATGATCTCCTTCGGAACCGATTTCGTCGCCGGCAGAAACCGCGTCCCCATCCCCGCGACCGGAAAAATCGCCTTCGTTACCTTCTTGCGCATAAAGCCCTCAAATTCCGCCGAGACCTATTGGTCTCGGCTGTCTCGTTAACATGGAATCACGGGGTAAAGACATGATCCTTGCGACAAAAATTTCCCCCTCTATGGCACTTTTCCATCAGCAGGTTGCGCCGCGCGCGAAGAACCGCCCAAACCGCGCTGTCTTGCCACCCGGGCGATCTCGGCGCGGATCCGGGACGAAAACCGCCAAAGCGTGAAGACCGGCTGATCCCGATCGCTGCGACCGAAGAGACCGCCGCTCTGCTCCCAGATGCCATCGGGGGTGAAGCGCAGCTGGTGATAGAGCGCGGTGGGCGACAGCCGGATCACCGTCGCCACATTGCCGGCCGCGGCCGCCGCCCGCGCGGCCCGGCGAAGCGGCCGGCGGCGCCAAAAGCGGCCGGCGAAAACCAGGCTGCGGGCATCGGCGCGAACCGGATAGGACAGGAAAGGGGCAGCCGGAGCGGGCAAGGACGGCATCGGTTCGGGATTGCGGCGCGCGCCTTCGGCAAAACCGGCGTCAAGCCCGGCCAGCAAGCGGCGAACATCGCGCGGCTCCAGCCGTCCGGCCACCATATGGGTCAGGGCCCGGGTCCGCTCGCCCGCGCGGATCTCGGCCCAGACCGCGGCACAGCGATCTTCCGGGCAATGGCGCACCAGAAACACCGCCCAGCTCGCCCCGATCTCGGCCAGATCGCGCGGCACCCGGTCATCGCGGCGCCGCGCGCTGGCGGCGAAGCCATGGTGCACCTCGGCCGGGGGGACGATGGCGGTCTGGGCACCGATCTCGGCCAATCGCAGGTTCAGGTCGGTCTCGTCCAGAAAGAAACGATAGCGCGGATCGAAGCCGCCGATCCGGGCCAGCACGCCGCGGCGGATCGCCATATTGGTGCCCTCGGTCTTGATGCCCAGGCCGGGTCGCGCCGTCAGCACGGTGATCCGATCCGGATCAACCTGCAGAGCGGTCTCGCCGCCGGTACAATCGACCGAAGCGGCCCGGGACTGAAAGGAAATCCCGTTGCGCCCCCGGACGAAGCCGCCTGCCGCCGTCACCTGTGGATCAGCGAAGGCCGCTGCCAGATGCGTCAGCCACAGCGGCTCAGGCACTGAATCGTCGTCGATGAAGGCCACCACCCGACCCGCCGCCTGGGCCAGGCCCAGGTTGCGCGCCGCCGAGATATTGGCCTGATCGAAAGCCACCTGCTTGATCTGCGCCGCCTGCGGCAGGCCGCGCAGCATCGCCAGCCCCTGCGGGTCGGCAACCACCACCACCTCGAAGGCCGGATAGCGAAGCTGCGCCACCCCCCGCAGGCAACGGCGCAGCGCGTCCGGGCGATGCCGGCTGACGATCACCACCGAGATCGTCAGCGGATCGCTCATTCCACCCCCATCTCGGCCATCATCGCCTCGATCCGGACGACGTCCTCGGGGTTGTTCAGCTCCCAGAACTGGCGGCCGCGCGCCTCGACCTCGACACAGAGGATACGGTGACCGTGTTCGAGAAAGCGCAACTGCTCCAGCCCTTCGAGGCGTTCCAGCGGGCCGGAGTCCCAACGCGGATAGGCGCCCAACGCCGATGGGCGATAGGCATAGACGCCGACATGGTGGAACACCGGCGTCGGCGCATCATCCGCATAGCGCTCAGAGGTATAGGGGATCACCTCTTTCGAGAAATAGAGCGCGTGGTTCTCGCGGGTGAAGACGGCCGTGGTGCCCCCGACCCGACCGGCCTTGCGGTCATCGAGAAAGCCGTTCAGCGCCCGGCCGTCGCAGCGCAGCACCGGGGTGGCGATGTCGGCCATAGGATCGGCGCGCAGACCGGCAACCAGATCCTCGACGAACCAGGCGGGCGTCAGCGGCGCATCGCCCTGCAGGTTGACCACGATGTCATAGCCGCCGCCCAGGTTATCCAGCACCTCGGCGCAGCGTTCGGTGCCGTTGGCGCAGTCTGACGAGGTCATCACCACCTCGGCGCCGAAGCCTTCGGCGGCGGCGCGGATACGGTCGTCATCCGTGGCGACGACCACCCGGTCGACACCACGGACGGCCCTGGCCGCGTCCCAGCTGCGCCGGATCAGGCTTTTCGCCTGACCCGAGGCGCCCTTAAGTTCCACCAGCGGCTTGCCCGGATAGCGGGTCGAGGCGAAGCGCGCCGGGATCGCGACCAGAACGGACATTACGCCTCCTTCAGCTCAACGCCCGGGGCGTAGGCGATGAAGAAGGGGTTGGCATAGCCATCCTTGCCATAGGTCAGCGGCGTGTGATCGTCGAAGCGCACCACCTTGCCGCCAGCGCCCAGAAGGACGGCATGACCAGCGGCAGTGTCCCATTCCATGGTGCGGCCAACGCGCGGGTAAAGATCGGCCTCGCCGGTGGCGACCAGGCAGAACTTCAACGAAGAACCAGCGCTCTTGCTGTCCTTCACCTTGTATTTGTTGATGTAATCGTCGGTCGCCTGATCGCGGTGCGATTTCGACGCCACCACCATCAGCGCGTCGTTGTCGCTGTCGGCCACATGGATCGGGGTGATTTCGCCCATGGTGTCGGGATCGAAGACGCCAGTTTCCTCGACCGAGGTTCCGTCGGCCAGGGTAAAGAACATCCGGTTCTTGGCCGGGGCATAGACCACACCGCGGGTCGGCACGCCGCCCTCGACCAGCGCGATATTGACGGTGAAATCGCCGCGACGGTTGACGAATTCCTTGGTCCCGTCCAGCGGATCGACGATCAGGAAAGTGTCGCCCTTCTGCTTGTGCGACCCGGCCTGTTCTTCGGTCACCAGCATGACATCGGGGAAGGCAGCGCGGAGCCCTTGGGAGATCAGCTCATCCGCCGCCTCATCCGCCTCGGTCACCGGACTGTCATCCGATTTGACCTTCACAGCGAAGTCGTCGGCGTTATAGATCTCCATGATCTTCGCTCCCGCCTCGATGGCGAGTTTGCGGATCACGGGAATTAAGGCATCATATTCCACAAAAAAGCTCCATTTTTGCGCTTGGTTTGTAATAGAGATAGCCACACTTATGCTGCGGGGGCGCCGGAACGGCAAGTTCTCCGTGGCGCAACGGGGCAGTGTCACGGGACCGCGGTTCAATGTTTCAATACCGATCCAACAAGTCGAAGCTTTCCAGCGCCCTGACCATTCTGGAGCTGATCTTTCACTCCGTCGTGCGACACGTTCGATCAGCCCACAGCAACGCCTTCCTCGCCATCGGCAAGAACCTGCTGCAGGTCGTGATCTTCGTGCTGGCCTTCTACGTGATGTTTTCGGTGCTTGGGCTCAGACGCTCGGCGGTGCGGGGCGACTTCCTGCTCTATTTGATGTCGGGGGTTTTCCTCTTCATGTGCCACACCAAGGCGGTGGGCGCGATCGTCAAATCCGAGGGTCCGAACCACCCGATGATGCAGCACGCGCCGATGAATACGGTGATCACCATTTCAGCCGCCGCCGTTGGATCACTCTATATCCAGCTGCTGACGATGTTCGTGATCCTGTTCGGCTATCATGTGGCGATCAAGCCGATCACCATCGATGATCCCGCCGGCGCCATCGGGATGCTGTTGCTCGCCTGGTTCAGCGGCTGCGCCATCGGGCTGGTGCTGCTGGCGCTGCGACCCTGGTTTCCCACCGCGGTCAGCCTGATTTCGACCATCTATCAGCGCGCCAACATGATCGCCTCGGGCAAGATGTTCCTCGCCAACAACCTGCCAGCCTATATGCTGCCGATCTTCTCGTGGAACCCGCTGTTTCACACCATCGACCAGGCGCGCGGCTATGTCTTCATCAACTACAATCCGATGAATACCAACTGGCATTATCCCCTTTGGCTCGGGATCGTGCTCACGATGATCGGGCTGATGGGCGAATTCTATACCCGCCGCCATGCCTCGCTGAGCTGGAGCGCGCGGCGCTGAGCGCCGCGATCACTCCACCACCCTGAGCGTCAGGTTCAGCCGCCCGCCGCGCGGCAACAGGCGCGAGGATTTGAAGCGGATGCGGTCCACCCCGTGATAGGCCAGCCGCGCCGGCCCGCCCATCACCACCACATCGCCGGAACTGAGCCAGATCGATTCGGTCTTGCCGCCCCGCGTCGGGCCGCCCATGCGGAACAGCCCGTCGTCGCCCAGGCTGACCGAGACCACCGGCCAGGAAAAATCCGCCTCGTCCTTGTCCTGGTGCAACCCCATCCGGGCGCCTTCTCCATAATAGTTGATCAGGCAGCTGTCGGGCTGCCGCTCCAGCCCGGTCACCTCGGCCCAAAGGCGCAGGATCGGCGCCGGGATCGCCGGCCAGGCCATCCCCTTGGGGTGGTCGGGCACATAGCGATAGCCCTGCGCATCGGAAAGCCAGCCGAGCCGCCCCGCCGAGGTCATCCGGACCGACATCGTCTGGCCTTTCGGAGTGACCGGATGGAACGGCGGCGCCGACTTCAGCACCGGGCGCAAGGCCTCGATCAACTCCGCCTGGCCCGCCACGTCCAGCCAGGATTTCAGCACCACGAAATCGCGGATCATCAACCGCGCCATCGCCTAAAACTCCCGCATCCCCAGAGCCTTGCAAAAAACCCAGCTGGACATCACGAATTCGTGAAATCCAAACTGCATGGATGGTTGCAGGGCCATTTCCCGCTTCCTATATACGGCTGGAAGCGCAATGGCACGCCCGGCATGAAGCCGCCGACCGTCCGCCAGAACGCACCGGGATCGGGGCTGGGATGCCGTAACGGGTTCAAGCCTCGGGTAATCGCCTTGAATGCAATAAGGGATCGAAACACATGAGCAAAGTTATCGGGATCGACCTCGGGACCACCAATAGCTGCGTGGCCATCATGGATGGCTCGCAACCCAAGGTCATTGAAAACTCCGAAGGGGCACGTACCACCCCCTCGATCGTCGCCTTCACCGATGAAGAGCGGCTGGTCGGCCAAGCCGCGAAACGGCAGGCCGTGACCAACCCCAACAATACCGTCTTCGGCGTGAAACGCCTGATCGGTCGTCGTTATGACGACCCGGCAGTCGCTAGCGACAAGAACCACCTCCCCTACACCGTTGTCGATGGCGGCAACGGCGACGCATGGGTCGAGGCGCATGACGAGAAATATTCGCCGTCGCAAATCTCTGCCTTCATCCTCGGCAAGATGAAGGAAACCGCCGAAAGCTATCTCGGTGAAGAGGTCAAGCAGGCCGTCATCACCGTGCCCGCCTATTTCAACGACGCCCAGCGTCAGGCCACCAAGGACGCCGGCAAGATCGCCGGTCTGGAAGTGCTGCGGATCATCAACGAACCGACGGCCGCGGCGCTGGCCTATGGGCTCGACAAGGACGAAAACCACACCATCGCGGTCTATGACCTCGGCGGCGGGACCTTCGACGTGACCATCCTGGAAATCGACGACGGCCTGTTCGAAGTGAAATCCACCAACGGCGATACCTTCCTCGGCGGTGAAGACTTCGACATGCGGATCGTCAGCTACCTGGCCGACGAGTTCAAGAAAGAGCACGGCGTCGATCTGACCAAGGACAAGATGGCCCTGCAGCGTCTGAAGGAAGCTGCCGAAAAGGCCAAGATCGAACTGTCCTCCAGCCAGCAGACCGAAATCAACCAGCCGTTCATCTCGATGGACAAGAACACCGGTCAGCCGCTGCACTTGGTGATGAAACTGACCCGTGCCAAGCTGGAATCTCTGGTCAGCGACCTGATCAAACGCTCGATGGACCCCTGCAAGGCCGCGCTGAAAGACGCCGGCATCACCGCCGCTGACGTGGACGAGGTGGTTCTGGTCGGTGGTATGACCCGGATGCCCAGGGTCGTCGAAGAGGTGACCAAGTTCTTCGGCAAGGAGCCGCACAAGGGCGTCAACCCGGATGAAGTCGTCGCCATGGGCGCCGCCATCCAGGCCGGCGTGCTGCAAGGCGACGTCAAGGACGTGGTCCTGCTCGACGTGACCCCGCTGAGCCTCGGGATCGAAACCCTGGGCGGCGTGTTCACCCGGCTGATCGACCGCAACACCACCATCCCGACCAAGAAGTCTCAGGTCTTCTCGACCGCCGAGGACAACCAGTCGGCCGTGACCATCCGGGTGTTCCAGGGTGAACGCGAAATGGCGGCGGACAACAAGCTGCTGGGCCAGTTCAATCTGGAAAACATCCCGCCGGCACCGCGCGGCATGCCGCAGATCGAAGTCGCCTTCGACATCGACGCCAACGGCATCGTGTCGGTCAGTGCCAAGGACAAGGGCACCGGCAAGGAACAGAAGATCACCATCCAGGCCTCGGGCGGCCTGTCCGATGCCGACATCGAGAAGATGGTCAAGGACGCCGAAGAGAACGCCGAAGCCGACAAGGCGCGCCGCGAGCTGATCGAAGCCAAGAACCAGGCCGAAAGCCTGATCCACTCGACCGAGAAATCGATCGAGGAACACGGCAGCAAGGTCGACCCCAGCACGGTCGAGGCGATCGAGCTGGCCATCGCCGCGCTGAAGGATGACCTGGAGAAAGACAACGTCTCGGCCGACAAGATCAAGTCGGGCATCCAGAACGTCACCGAAGTGGCGATGCGTCTGGGCGAGGCGATCTATAAGGCCAGCCAGGAAGAGGCCGATGAGCCCAAGGCCGCCGATGCCGGCCCCGGCGAGGACGATATCGTCGATGCCGAGTTCGAAGACCTCGGCGAGGACAAGAAACGGTCCTGAGGCGTAACGCCGAACAAAGACGGGCCGGTCCGGAACCCGGGCCGGCCCGCTTTCGTTCCGGCAAGAGGATAAACACCGATGTCAAAACGTGACTATTACGACATTCTCGGGGTCTCAAAAGGCGCATCGGCTGACGAGCTGAAAAAGGCGTATCGCAAAAAGGCCAAAGAGCTTCACCCCGACCGCAACAAGGACAATCCCGACGCCGAGTCCCAGTTCAAGGAAGTGAACGAGGCCTACGACATCCTGAAGGATCCGGAGAAGAAGGCCGCCTATGACCGCTTCGGACACGCCGCCTTCGAAGGTGGCATGGGTGGAGGCGGCGGGCCGCGCCCCGGGGCCGGCGGCGGCTTCGGCGGCGGCGATTTCTCCTCGGCCTTCTCGGATGTCTTCGACGATCTCTTTGGCGACTTCATGGGCGGCCAACGCGGCCGGCAACGGGCGACCCGCGGTTCGGACCTGCGCTATAATCTGCGGGTGACCCTGGAAGAGGCCTTTGCCGGCGTCCAAAAGACGATCAACGTGCCCACCTCGGTGGCCTGCTCGGCTTGCGACGGCAGCGGCGCCGAAGGCGGCGCGGAACCCACCACCTGCCCGACCTGCTCCGGCATGGGCAAGGTGCGGGCGCAACAGGGGTTCTTCACCGTCGAACGCACCTGTCCGACCTGTAGCGGGACCGGGCAGATCATCCAGAACCCCTGCAAGGTCTGCGGCGGTGCCGGCCGGATCGAAAAGGACCGCGCGCTCAGCGTCAACATTCCGGCCGGGGTTGAAACCGGCACCCGGATCCGGCTTGCCGGAGAGGGCGAGGCGGGGATGCGCGGCGGGCCTTCGGGCGATCTCTATATCTTCGTCGAGGTGGCACCGCACAAGCTGTTCGAGCGTGACGGGATCAACCTCTACTGCCACGTCCCGGTCAGCATGACGACCGCCGCCCTCGGCGGCGCCATCGAGGTGCCGACGATCGACGGCGGCCGCGGTCGGGTGCAAATCCCGGCAGGCAGCCAATCAGGGCGGCAGATGCGCCTGCGTGGCAAGGGCATGCCGGCGCTGCGCGGCGCCGGCAAGGGCGATATGTATATCGAACTGAAGGTGGAAACCCCGGTCAACCTGACCGGCAAGCAGAAGGACCTGCTGAAGGAATTCGACGCGCTTTCCGAGGATAACAACCCCGAAAGCAAGAGCTTCTTTTCCTCGGTCAAATCCTTCTGGGACAGCATGAAGGGGTGAGCAAGCCTCTTGGAAACGCTCCAGTGGAGCGTTTCGCTTGCAAACGGGCGGAGCCCCGGAACACCCCCAGACCTGCCACAACACCCGCCATCGCTGGCGGGTGTTTTTTCTTACCCGACCGACACCGCCCCAGGGAGAGCAAAGGCCTCCCGAATCGTTAACCTGGCGTTTACCTTGCGCGCGCATCCTGCGGGATCATGAGCCCGCCCGATGCCTTCGATGACGCCCGCGCGTCGCTGTTTGCGCCAGATGAGGCGCCGGAAATGCCGCTGCCCACCGGACGGCTCCCGTCCTATATCCGCGACCATCGCCAGAGGCTGCGCGACCGCTTCCTGCAGGGCGGTGCGACGGCGATGCCGGATTACGAGTTGCTGGAGCTCTTGCTGTTCCGCTCGATCCCCCGGCGCGATGTGAAGCCGTTGGCGCGCGCCCTGCTGGATCATTTCGGCGATATCAACCGGGTGCTCGCGGCGCCACCGGCACGGCTGGAGACGGTCGAGGGCATCGGCCCCGCCACCATCGCCGATCTGAAGATCGTCGAGGCGGTGGCCCACCGCATGGCCCGCGCCCGGGTGATGCAGCGGCATGTGATCTCGAGCTGGGACGCGGTGCTGGACTATTGCCATACCACCATGTCGCATCGCGAGACGGAGCAGTTCCGCATCCTCTACCTCGACACCAAGAACACGCTGATCGCGGATGAGGAACAGGCGCGCGGCACCGTCGATCACGTCCCCGTCTATCCGCGCGAGGTGGCCAAGCGGGCGCTGGAGTTGAACGCCTCGGCGCTGATCCTGATCCATTATGTGGCGCGCCACATAATGGATCTTTTGTGCCCCGTTTTCTTATGTGTCCTGCCGTCAAGATCGGTTGCTCTTTCAATGGCTTGTGGACCGAAGTCGGACACATAACGGTGCTCGCCGTGCAACATGACTGCACCTGTCATTTTCCAGAAGGATGCTTGTCATGTTGGAACGCCATTTCAGGTCGCTCATGGTGATCGACCGTATTAGAGCCCAGTGGCTTGGGCCGCAGATCGAGCGCTACGCTCAATCGCTTGATGAGTTACATACCGGGACCGCCACTGTTCGGCAGCATATTCGGGCCCTCGGGCACTTCAACGATTTTGCAGTTGGGCGCGGCGCAAAACGCCTTGATGAACTGCCCGACCACGTAGATGCGTTTGTCAGCCACTGGATTGCTGAACATGGCACGTGGTGCAAGAGCCCCCAAGATCGGGCGACAATCATTTCTCAAAGCCGTTTGCCAGTGGAGCGGATGCTTTGTCTAGCCCTGCCGGGTTTCACACGGCAAAGCCACCGTCAGGCCAATCCCTTCTACGTCAGCGTGCCCGGCTTCTTCCCTTTCCTTCTCAAGGAGAAAGGACTGCGACAAGCGACACTACACAAATACGCCTACACCCTGCGCCCGTTCGAGTCATACTTGGCGCAGACGGGCATAACCCTGTCGGCGCTTACCCCGGCGTCCATCACCGATTTCATCAACGTCCGCGCTGAGGCATTGCATAAGTCCGGCATGCTCGGCACGACGGGCGCCTTGCGTGTTTTCCTCGCCTATCTGCACCGTGAAGGTATCATCGCCAACGATCTCACGCGCAGTATTCCGCGCGGCCGCGTCTATCGACAGACATCCATTCCACGAGCGATTTCATGGCCTGATGTCGAACGCTTGCTGGCCAGCGTCGATTGCCGCTCCGACTTGGGCAAGCGTGACTACGCCATTCTGACATTGTTGGCCAGCTACGGGTTGCGTGCGAGGGAGATAGCGGCCCTGTGCTTGGACGATCTTGACTGGGAGCATGACCAGATCAGCGTCCCAATGCGCAAAGGCGGCCATTCGACCCGATATCCGCTGTCAGCGATAGTCGGCGAAGCAATGATCGCCTATTTGCGCGTTCGGCGCACGGATATCGCTGATCGCCAAGTCTTCTTGGCCGCAAGATCGCCCTATTCACCCATGACGCATACGGGGGTGTCGTGCATGGTCTCTGGCCGCATGCGCAGAATTGGCATTCAGGTTGCGCGCGCAGGATCGCACACATTACGCCATGCCTGCGTGCAACGCCTTGTGGAAGCCGACCTGCCGTTCAAAATCATTGGCGACTATGTCGGCCATCGCCACCCGGCATCCACATTGGTCTATGGCAAGGTGGCGGTACACAAGCTGCGAGAGATGGTCATTGCCCAAGGGGAGGACGTGCTATGACCGCCCCCTGGAACAGCTTTCAAAGCATCCTAGCCCCTCAGATCGAACAATACCTGCGTGCAAAACGCGCCATGGGGTGCAAGTTCGCCTGCGAAGATCGCCAACTTCGGCTGCTCGATCGATTTCTCAACAACCGCGGCGTGGAAAGCATTGAGGCGATTGACGCACAGTGCCTGCAGGACTTCTTGGATTCCCGCAAACGCACCAACCCGCGCAGCTACAACAATCTGCTCGGAGATGTTCGACGGTTGTTCGACTGGATCGCCAGCCAATACATCCCAGGTGCCTCACCGGTAACGATCAAGGCTCGGCCGCAAACAGCGCGACAGCTGCCCTACCTGTTCTCAGACGAGACGATACGGCGCCTGCTGACTTTGGCAGCAGCATTGCCAGACAACGCGCGAGCGCCGCAGCGCGGCATCATCTATGAGATGATCTTTGCCTTGCTCGCCAGCCTTGGCCTGAGGGTCGGGGAAGTCGCCAATCTGCAATGGGGCGATGTGGATCTGACGCGCGACCTGGTGGAGATCCGCAACACCAAATTCGGCAAGGACCGACTTGTGCCCTTTGGGCCCAAGCTGGCCGTCAGGCTGCGCACCTATCGGACACAACGGGAGCAAAATGGGTTCGTCTGCTCAGGCGCCCATCACTTGTTTTCCTGGAATGGCCGTACACCGATCAGCACCAACAGCATCCGCAACACATTCCGTGATGATCTGTTGCCCCAACTCGCCCTTGCGATACCGATTGGGGTTTTCGGCCCACACGTTCATGGCCTGCGCCATTCATTCGCGGTGCGCACCCTGCTGAACTGGTACCGTCAAGGGATCGCGCCAGCCGACCGTCTGCATCATCTGTCCACATTTCTGGGGCATCTCAATCCCAACAGCACAGCAGTTTATCTGACCATCACGAACGACCTGCTTGATGCCGCAAACCACCGCTTTGAAGCCTTCGCGCCGACGCTGACCGATGGAGGCGAAGCATGACGCAGCTAAACTTTCCGGCATCCGTGCACCATTACTTTCTGGAGTATCTGCCGCGCCATAAAGGCCTGCAATCCAGCACAATCCGCAGTTATCGAGACAGCCTGCGCCTGTTTCTGATCTTCGTGGCCGATGCCAATCGGATAGGGGTCAGTGGCCTCGGGTTTAAGCACTTGGACTACTCTGCCGTGCAGGCATTCCTGCACAACATGGAAGTCGAGCGTGGAAATGCGATCAGTACGCGCAACCAACGCCTGACAGCCCTTCATGTTTTCTTCGAGTATCTCGGCAGAACGACACCCGAGATGTTGCCGGTCAGCGCCAAGGTCGTAGCCATCCCGATGAAGCGCCATCAGCGTCCTGAGATGAAGTTTCTGGCACGTGATGAAGTCGAGGCGCTCTTTGCCTGCATCCCCGCCCAGAACCGTCTTTCGCTTCGCGACCGTGCACTCCTCATGCTGCTCTACAACACCGGTGCGCGCGTCTCAGAGGTCGCGCAACTGAAGGTGGATCAACTCGATTTAGCCTCACCGGCTCGGGTCAGATTACTGGGCAAAGGCTCCAAATGGCGAACCTGCCCTCTCTGGGCCCAGACCGCCAAAGCGTTGCAGGCCATGTTGGATGAACGGGGCGCGGTTCTCTCGTCGGATAGCCTTGTGTTCGTCGGCGGTACAGGCGGTGGGATGACCCGTTTCGGCATCTACAAGCGTATTCGCCATTATGGCAAACTCTGGGAGGCGGCGGGCGTGCCGGCGTCGCGCACCCACCTCACGCCCCACGTGTTCAGGCATACAACAGCGGTCCATCTCCTCGAGTCAGGCGTGGAGGTCAACGTCATTCGGGGCTGGCTGGGGCATGTCAATCTTGAGACCACCAATCGCTACGCCGAGATAACCATACGCATGAAGGCTGATGCCTTGGAACTGCTTGAACCGGTCACAACCAGAGGCGCAAGCAAGTCCGCATGGCGAGATGACGCGGCCATGCTGGCGTGGCTGTCATCCCTGTAGCGATATGACACTGGGCGACATGTTTGACCGCCCAGTGTTCCTACAATCATCTCTCGCCCAAAACCAGAAACACCCAATGCCAGCAGGCATGCGCCGTTATGTGTTCGAGTTCGGTCCACAAGCCATTGAAAGACCAACCGATCTTGACGGCAGGACACATAAGAAAACGGGGCACAAAAGGTGCACAACCACCCCTCGGGCGACCCGAGCCCGTCGCAATCAGACATCCGGATGACCGAAAAGATCCATGACGCCTGCGCCACGCTCGGGATCACGCTGCATGATCACCTGATCGTCGGCAAATCCACCGAGCTGAGCTTTCGCGCCGAGGGCTATCTATGACCCTCAGCGCAGCCAGACCTCGACCCGTCGGTTGACCTGGCGGCCCCAATCGCTGTCGTCGCAGGCCATCGGCAGCGCCTCGCCGAAAGCGTCGACGCCGATTTCGACCTGGGCGGCCTCGGCGGTCTTGGCGGCGGCCAAGACCGCATCGCGCACCGACTCGGCGCGTTTCTGAGCGATGGCGCGGTTGGCCTCGGCGGGGCCGTCGCCATCGCTGAAGCCGACGAACAACAGCCTTTCGGCATCGAAACCGCCGATCTCGATGGCGCGGGCGAGCTGTTCGATATTGCCGCGCGACTGGGCATCCGGCCGGGTCGAGCCGACCTCGAAGCGGAAGGAGGTGGACAGCCGCGTCAGCGGCGCCAGGGTGGCGATCATCCGCTGCAGCTCTTCCAGCGGCACCTCGGGACCGGCGGTGGCGATGGCATTGGCCAGCCGGTCGCCCTGGGTGTCGATCGCGATCCGCTCCGGCGCCTGATCGACGAAACCGGCGCGGCGAATGACGATCTGCGCCGCCGGGCTTTGCACATAGAGAAGGAACTCACGCGCCACCTTGGGCAGCCGCCGCGCCGGCATGTAAAGGAACATGGGCGAGACCAGCGGGTAATCCTCGGTCTTGATACTGCGCCGGTTGGCCTGAAGCGAGAAGCCGCAGGCGCCGGTCAGCGGCAGCCCCCGCGCCATGCCGGTTTCGGCAAAGCTGGCGATGCCGATGGCGAAGGGATCGGTGACCACCGCCCGGACCAGATCGCTGTTGCGCCCATGCCGCGCCACGCCCTCGGCCAGCTCCAGACCGGCCGGGCGCAGCAACCGATCCTCCACCGCCTGGGCCAGACCGGAGCCGACCTCAGGCAGGTGCAGCGCGATCGGCGCGTCGGGCCCGCCAAGATCGGCCCAGCTCAGGATCTCGCCGGCGAAGATCCGGGCAAGATCGGTGGTCGAAATCCGCCGGATCGGATTGGCCGGCGCCACCACCGGCACCATGGCGTCCAGCGCCAGCACCTTTGAGCGGTTTCGGTCGGTCATATCACCCATACCGGCGTCGAAGGCGCGCTGCCGTTCGCCCGGGCGGATTTCGCGCAGGGCCAGCACGATGTCGGCCTCATTGGCCAGAAGATCGGCAAACCCCTCGTCGGTATTGCTGACCCGGAAGTTGAAAACCGCCATCATCACGCCATCCTCGCCGCGCGACAGCACATAGTCGAAGTGCCGGTCGTCCGCCGTTTCGCGGGCGGCGCGCCAGCCGTTGCGCAGGGCAAAGCCCTCGATCAGCGCCGGCAGCAGCACGTCGGCCATGGTGGCGGAGCCTGACAGCGCCAGCTCTGCCACGTAATCGGTCAGGTTAGGACATCCCGGCCCCTCGCAGGACACGCCGGAGCCGTCCACCGTCAGCTCGCCGTATTTGGTCTCCAGCCGGTAGAATTCACCATCGAAGCCCAGAAGCGTTCCCGACACCTCGACCGCGCCATCGGACGAGGTCAGGGTAACATCCTGCGCTGCAAGGGGGGGCACAGCGACAAAAAGAGAGAGTGCGGCGAAAACCGCCGCACGATGCCAATTCATATCAAACCTTAATTCAATCGCGGATCATTTCGCCGCGATCTTCAGGTCATCCAGCAGATTATTCAACACCAGAAAGTCGCCCACCGCGTCGCAAGCCGGCATCGCAAGCTCAAGCTCGCGGGTGCGGAGCTGATCCTTGGCCTGACGTTCCAGCACCTGGGCGGAAATCTCGCGGCCACAGTTCTGCGCGGTGATCTCGGCCTCGACGCTCAGCGTGATCGCGCCCGTGCGATCCGATTGACCGGCCGGGAAGGAATAGACCTCGGCGGTGAGCGGGGCCAAAGTCATCGGCGCGCCCAGCCGAACCACCGTACCATGAACCGCGGGCTCTTCCTTCAATTCCTCGGCGGTGAGTCCTGCCCAGATATGCCCGGGGTCATCATAACCGGCGCCGAATTCGCGGGCATGGAGTTCAAACCCCTCGGGGCCGGCCCATTGCAGCGCGATCCGGTCGAAATCACCGATGTCGGGCACCTGAATCACGGCCACCGCACCGTCGCCATTGTCGAAGGCGGCGATAAAGACCGCCTGTTCGGCAAGCGCTGGAATGGTGATTTCAAGCTGGCCCTGATCGTTGGTCAGATCGGCGAAGAACATGCCGTGGTGGTGGATCACCACCCGGGTATTGGCCTGGCAGGGGGCAGAGATCTGCAGATCGACCAGCGCGCCGGCGCGCGCGGTGGCCTCTGCCGTCACGGCGCAGCTCCGGGTCTTGGCGGCGGCGGGCTCCGTCGCCGCGGTGTCGAGTGTGGCCAGAGGTTCGGCCAGAGGTTCGACCAGCGCGGGGGAATCATCAGGGGTGGTTTCGCCCTCTGCCGGGGCAGAGGTCAGGGCGATGCGGTCGATGTCCAGCGGCTCTGCCACCCGGACCGGGGTCCTTGGCGGCTTCGGGACGGCGGGATCGGCAGGCGCGGCCTTTTCGGTCTGCGGCGGCGTGCCCGGGGCGGCGGCAACGACCGGGCCCGCTTCGGGGGCAGAGGCCGGCAGGGGCACGAAACGCTGCATGACGAACCCGATGCCAAGCGCGCAGGCCATCGTCCCGCCGACAAGCGCAATCAGACGTATCCTGGACATGACCATATCCCTCCACCACCAAACGGATCAAAAGATATGTCGCCCCGAAAGGCGGCCATCTTGTGGCCGCCAGGGGGAGTCATTCAGGCGGTTTCATGACCCCTTGGGGATCAGGCCAGCCGCCCGTGGCAATGTTTGAACTTCAGACCGCTGCCGCAGGGGCATTTGTCGTTGCGGCCCGGGTTGCCCCAAGTCGAGGGATCGTTTTCGTCGAAGCCGGGCAGCGGCCCCTCGCCCTGGTCGATGGCGACCTGCGCCTCTTCCGCCGCCTCTTCGGCCTGATCGGCCTGACGCTGCATCTGCGTCTGCTGCGCCATGAACTGCGCCAGCATCTGGCGCTGTTCCTCTTCCGTCAGCGGACGGATATGGGCCAGCTTCTGCGTCACCGTCTCGCGCAGGGCGTCGAGCAGGCCCTCGAACAGCTGGAAGCTTTCGGTCTTGTATTCGTTCAGCGGATCGCGCTGCGCATAGCCCCGGAACCCGATGACCGAGCGCAGGTGTTCCAGCGTGATCAGATGTTCGCGCCATTTGGCGTCGATGGTTTCCAGCAGCACCTGCTTTTCGATCTGGCGCATGTTCTCGGCGCCGAAATCGACCGCCTTCCTCGCCATCATCTCGTCACTTGCCTTTACCAGGCGCTCGCGGATGTCCTCCTCATCGACACCTTCCTCGGCGGCCCATTCCATCACCGGCACGTCGATCCCGAGCTTTTCGATGCATTGCGCATAAAGCCCCTGGGTATCCCACTGATCGGCATAGCTGCGCGGCGGCATATGGGCATCGAGCAGATCGTCGATCACCTGATGGCGCATGTCGGCGGCCACGTCGGAAAGATCCTTGGCCGCCATGATCTCGCGCCGCTGGGCAAAGATCACCTTGCGCTGATCGTTCATCACGTCGTCGAACTTGAGGATGTTCTTGCGGATATCGAAGTTGCGCCCCTCGACCTTGGCCTGGGCCCGTTCCAGCGACTTGTTGACCCAGGGGTGAACGATCGCCTCGCCTTCCTTCAGGCCCAGCGTCTTCAGCACCCGGTCCAGCCGTTCCGACCCGAAGATCCGCATCAGGTCGTCTTCAAGGCTGAGGAAGAAGACGGTGCGCCCCGGGTCGCCCTGACGGCCCGAACGGCCGCGAAGCTGGTTGTCGATCCGCCGGCTTTCATGCCGTTCCGAACCGATGACGAAGAGACCGCCGGCGTCGAGCACCTTTTGCTTTTCGGCGGCGTGCTTGGCCTCTTCCTCGGCGCGGATCGCGGCCGGGTCGGCCTCGGGGTTCTGCGCCAGAGCCGCCATCACCTTCATCTCGACGTTGCCGCCAAGCTGGATGTCGGTGCCGCGGCCGGCCATGTTGGTGGCGATGGTCACGGCGCCCAGACGGCCGGCATCGGCGACGATCTCGGCCTCGTGTTCGTGGTGACGCGCGTTCAGCACGTTATGCGGCACCCCGGCGTCGCGCAGCATCTGGCTGAGCATTTCCGATTTCTCGATCGAGGTGGTGCCGACCAGAACCGGCTGGCCCTTTTCATGCGCCGCCTTGGTTTCCTCGATGATGGCGCGGTACTTCTCGGCCCCGGTGCGGAAGACCTGATCGTCCTCGTCCTTCCGGGCGATCGGGCGGTTGGTCGGCACTTCCACGACGCCAAGCTTGTAGATCTCGGCGAATTCCTCAGCCTCGGTGGTGGCCGTCCCGGTCATCCCGCCCAGCTTGTCGTAAAGCCGGAAGAAGTTCTGGAAGGTCACGCTGGCGAGCGTCATGTTCTCGGGCTGGATCTGAACGCCTTCCTTCGCCTCGATCGCCTGGTGCAGACCTTCGGAGAGACGCCGCCCGGCCATCATCCGGCCGGTGAATTCGTCGATCAGCACCACCTCGCCGTTGCGGACAATGTAATCCTTGTCCCGCTGGAACAGCTTGTGCGCGCGCAGGCCCTGGTTGACGTGGTGCACGATGGTCGTGCTCTCCGGGTCATAAAGCGTCTGCCCTTCGTCCAGCAGGCCACGGGCGTGAAGCTGCTGTTCGAGAAACTCGTTGCCCTCCTCGGTGAAGGTCACCGTGCGGGTCTTTTCGTCGACCGAGAAGTGATCATCGGACAGCAGCGGAATGATCTGGTCGATCACGGCATAGAGGTCGGAGCGGTCATCCGCCGGCCCCGAGATGATCAGCGGCGTGCGCGCCTCGTCGATCAGGATGCTGTCGACCTCGTCCACGATCGCGTAAAAGTGATGCTTCTGGTAGAGCTGGTTCAGCTCGGACTTCATGTTGTCGCGCAGATAGTCGAAGCCGAATTCGTTGTTGGTGCCATAGGTCACGTCGGCCGAATAGGCATCGAGCTTTTCCTCGTTGCTCATCCCCGACCAGATCACCGCCGCGCGCATGCCGAGAATGGCAAAGACCTTGCCCATCCATTCGCTGTCGCGCTTGGCCAGGTAATCGTTGACCGTGACCACATGCACGCCCTTGCCCATCAGCGCGTTCAGATAGGCCGGGAAGGTTGCCACCAGGGTCTTGCCCTCGCCGGTCTTCATCTCGGCGATATTGCCCTGATGCAGGAAGATGCCCCCCATGAGCTGGGTGTCGAAGGCCCGCAGACCCAACGCCCGGCGGGCACCTTCGCGAACGTTTGCAAAGGCTTCCGGCAGAAGATCATCCAGGCTTTCGCCACCCTGCGCGCGCTGTCGCAGCTCTTCGGTCTTCTGGCGAAGCCCCTCGTCGCTGAGGGTCTCGAACTCCGGCTCGAGCGCATTGATCTTTTCGACCAGAGGCCGCGTCGCCTTGATCTTCCGGTCGTTCGGCGTCCCGAACACCTTCTTGGCGAGAGTTCCGATACCCAGCATATTGCCTCCGCGGCTCTGACTTTATCGTGTTGTCGTCAGGCTTGTCCGCCCCGCACGCAACCCATAGATACAAGGGGAAACGGTCCTGACGTCGGCCCTAAGGCGATGTAAGGGGCGGTGGTAACAGTGTCAACGCCGCGGCCAGCCGCGGTCCTCCAAGGAATAGGAAGATTCAATGATCAAAGGTCTCACCGCTCTGCCCGCCCTGGCGCTGGCAGGCCTGCTGGCCCTGCCTGCTGTCGCGGAAACCAAGACGGAAGCCCCGGCAGCCGCCAAGCCCACGGCCGAAACCGTCGTGGCCACCGTTGGCGGTCAGGAGATCACCCTGGGCCAGATCATCGTCGCCCGCACCACGTTGCCGCAGCAATATCAGCAGCTTCCGCCCGAAGTGCTCTATGACGCCATTCTTGAGCAGCTGATCCAGCAGACCGTCCTGGCCGAGGAACACGGCCCCGAGCTGTCGCTGCATTCCAAGATCGCCCTGGCCAACGAGACCCGCCAGCTTCTGGCCGGCGACCAGATCGAAAAGATCATGGCCTCGGCCGCCAGCGAGGACGACATCAAGGCGGCCTATGACGCCCAATACGGCGCCAATTACCACGAGATGGAATACAACGCCTCGCACATCCTGGTTGAGACCGAGGACGAGGCCAAGGCGATCCGCAAGGAACTGGACGACGGCGCCGATTTCGCCGAACTGGCGAAGACCAAGTCGACCGGCCCCTCGGGCCCCAATGGCGGTGAGCTTGGCTGGTTCTCGAAGGGCATGATGGTGCCGGAGTTCGAAGACGCGGTGATGGCGCTGAAACCCGGTGAAGTCTCCGAGCCGGTGCAGACCCAGTTCGGCTGGCACATCGTCAAGCTGAACGAGGAACGCGAGAAGCCCGCTCCGGCGCTGGAAGAGGTGCATGACCAGCTTGCTGCCGAATTGCAGCAAAAAGCCGTAGCGGATCACGTCAAGGAACTGGTAGATAACGCCGAAATCACTCGGCCCCAAGTCGAGGGGCTGGACCCGGCAATGATCCAGGATCTGGATCTCGTAAGGAAGTAAATCTTGGCCACTATTTCGCATGTCTCGCCGCTGGCACCTGCGTATTTCCCTGAACTGCCGCTGATTGGCGGCGTTCGTTTCGCCTCTGCCTCGGCGGGCGTGCGATATAAGGGCCGAACCGACGTCATGCTGGCGGTGCTGCAACCCGGCACCGCCATCGCCGGCGTCTTCACCAAATCCGCCACTCGCTCTGCGCCGGTGCTGGACTGCCAGGCCAAGATTGGCGGCGACGCCTCTGGCCCGGCGGCGATTCTGGTGAACTCCGGCAACTCCAACGCCTTCACCGGTCATTACGGCCAGGCCTCGGTGGCCGAGATCACCGCCGCCGTCGCCAAAATAACCGGCGTGCCCGCCGGGCGGGTGTTCACCGCCTCGACCGGGGTGATCGGCGAGCCGCTGCCGCATGAGAAGATCATTGCCAAGCTCGAAGAGCTGGACGCCGCGCTGGCGGAGACCGCCATCGAGGACGCCGCCCGCGCCATCATGACCACCGACACTTTCGCCAAGGGCGCCAAGGCCAAAGTCGAGATCGACGGGAAACCGGTGAAGATCGCAGGCATCGCCAAGGGCTCGGGCATGATCGCGCCGGATATGGCCACCATGCTGGTCTATATCTTCACCGATGCGATCCATGATCAGGCGGCGCTGCAGGCGCTGCTGTCGAAACTGACCGACACCACCTTCAACTGCATCACGGTGGACAGCGACACCTCGACCTCGGACAGCCTGATGCTGGCCGCGACCGGCGCCTCGGGCGTCGATGCCACCGGCAACGCGGATTTCGCCGCGGCGCTGAACGGCGTCATGCTGGATCTGGCGCAACAGGTCGTCCGTGATGGTGAGGGCGCCACCAAATTCGTCGAAATCCGTGTCACCGGCGCCGCCAGCGACGCCGACGCCAAGGTCCACGGCATGGCCATCGCCAATTCGCCGCTGGTCAAGACCGCCATCTCCGGCGAGGATCCGAACTGGGGCCGGGTGGTGATGGCGATCGGCAAGTCCGGTGCCGCCGCCGACCGCGACCGGCTCACCATCCGCTTCGGCGACATTCTGGTTGCCGAAAACGGCTGGGTTTCCCCCAGCTACAGCGAAGACCAGGCCGCCGCCTATATGAAGGGGCAGGAGCTGGTGATCGCCGTCGATCTGGGCCTGGGCGACGGCAAGGCCACCGTCTGGACCTGCGATCTGACCCACGGCTATATCGAGATCAACGCGGACTATCGCTCGTGAAGATCGTCCTGGTCTCGGCCGTCGCCTTGATCGACCCCGACGGGCGCGTGCTGCTGGCACAGCGCCCGGAGGGCAAGTCCATGGCCGGTCTCTGGGAGTTTCCCGGCGGCAAGGTCGAACCGGGCGAATCACCCGAGGCTGCGCTGATCCGCGAACTTCAGGAAGAGCTGGGCATCAACACCTGGTCCTCCTGCCTAGCGCCGCTGACCTTTGCCAGCCACAGCTATGAGACGTTCCATCTGCTGATGCCACTGTTCGCCTGCCGCAAGTGGGAAGGCATCCCACAGCCGCGCGAAGGTCAGGTTCTGAAGTGGGTCCGCGCCGCCGATCTGCGCGATTACCCCATGCCGCCAGCCGATATTCCGCTGGTTCCGATCCTGCGGGATTGGCTCTAATCCCCGCAGCGACCTCGGGATTGCCTCCATTCGGGGATCAATCCTGCTTCCCCAAGCCTGACTTCGCCCGGATATTGGGTGCCTATGCATCGTTTTGTCACTTATTTTGACATTTTGTGTATAGGCGAAAATGCGCCCTCTGATGTATCATAAATATGTCATTTTCTTGAGGGAGGAGTTGACATGCTTCGCACCATCACCGTGGGTAGCTGTATTTCCATACAGGGCGTTTTTGTTCGCGCACTTCCGAATGGCCGAATCGCCATTCGGGACGGACAGAAAATCTATGAAGGACGCCCGGTTCAGGCATCCGCCTGACAATCGAGCGGACGGCAGAAACAAAGAAAACGGGGCAGCGATCACACGCTGCCCCGTTTCTTTTGTTCCAGGCGTCGCCGGCGATCAGGCGAGCTTGCGCTCGACCTCTTCGCGTTCGAAAATTTCGATCACATCGCGCGGACGGATATCATCGTAATTCTCGAAGGCCATGCCGCATTCCTGACCCGACTGCACTTCGGACACTTCGTCCTTGAAGCGTTTCAGCGTCTTCAGCGTGCCTTCGTGGACCACGACGTTGTCGCGCAGCAGGCGCACGCCGGCAGAGCGCCGCGCCACACCTTCGGTGACCAGACAGCCAGCAACCTTGCCGACACCGGAGACCTTGAAGACTTCCTTGATCTCGGCGTAGCCGATGAAGTTTTCGCGGATCTCGTTCGACAGCAGGCCCGAGGCCGCGGCCTTCACGTCGTCGACCAGATCGTAGATCACCGAATAATACCGGATCTCCACACCCTTCTGGTTCGCCGCAGCCCGAGCCGAGGCATTGGCCCGGACGTTGAAGCCGATGACCGGGCAACCCGAAGCTTCGGCAAGGCCGATATCGGTCTCGGTGATGGCGCCGACACCCGAGTGGATGACACGCACGCGCACCTCGTCGTTGCCGACCTTCTCCAGCGCCTGGACGATCGCTTCCGCCGACCCCTGCACGTCCGCCTTGACGACAACCGGCAGCTCGGAGACGTTTTCGTCGTCCTTGGCCTTCTTCATGAGCTGTTCAAGCGTGGTCGCGGCACCGGCGGCAGCGCGTTTTTCCTTGGCCACGTTGTGACGGTATTCCGCGATCTCCCGCGCCTGGGCTTCGGTCTCGACCACGTTCAGAACGTCGCCGGCCTCAGGCGTGCCATTCAGGCCCAGAACCTCGACCGGAACCGAGGGACCAGCTTCCTGTACCCGCTCGCCCTTGTCGTTCACCAGCGCCCGGACCTTGCCGTATTGCTCGCCCACGACAAAGATATCGCCCTGACGCAGCGTGCCGTTCTGGATCAGAACGGTGGCAACCGGGCCACGGCCGACGTCAAGCTGCGCCTCGATCACCGCGCCTTCGGCGGCCCGGTTCGGGTTGGCCTTCAGCTCAAGGATTTCAGCCTGCAGCGCGATGGCTTCCAGCAGTTCGTCAAGCCCCTCGCCGGTGACGGCCGAGACTTCAACATCCTGCACCTCGCCGGACATCTGTTCGACCACGACCTCGTGCTGCAGCAGTTCGGTGCGCACCTTGGTGGGGTTGGCGGCCGGCTTGTCGATCTTGTTGATCGCCACGATCATCGGCACTTTGGCCGCCTTGGCGTGGTTGATCGCCTCGATCGTCTGCGGCATGACCGAGTCATCGGCAGCCACCACCAGCACCACGATATCCGTCACCTGAGCCCCGCGCGACCGCATCGAGGTAAAGGCGGCGTGGCCCGGGGTGTCGAGGAAGGTCAGCACGGCGCCGTCCTTCGTCTGCACCTGATAGGCGCCGATATGCTGGGTGATGCCGCCGGCTTCGCCAGAGGTCACATTGGTGTTGCGGATCGCGTCGAGCAGCGAGGTCTTGCCGTGGTCGACGTGGCCCATGATGGTGATGACCGGCGGCCGGGGCTGCAGATCTTCGGGCTTGTCGGCTTCCTGCTGGATCACGTCCTCGACGTCGGCGTCGGACACGCGCACGGCCTTGTGGCCGAATTCCTCGATGATCAGCTCGGCAGTATCAGCGTCGATCGGCTGGTTCTGCGTCACCATCATGCCCATGTTCATCAGCGATTTGACCACATCGGCGACGCGCTCGGCCATACGGTTGGCCAATTCGCTCACCACGATGGTGTCGGGCAGCTGTACTTCCCGCACGATCTTTTCGCGCTCCATCGCGCCCATGGCCTTCAGCCGGGCACGCTCCTGCTTGCGCTTCATCGCGGCCATCGACCGCTGCCGGCCGCCTTCACCGCCGGTCAGAGCCTGATTCAACGTCAGCTTGCCAGCGCGCCGACCCTCGTCATGGGCCTTGCTGCGCGGGGCGCGGGCCTGCTGCTCGCGCTCGCGTTCCGACTTGCGCTGCACCGGCTCCTGCGGCGCCGGCTTGATACCGCCACGGGGGCTGCTTTCGGGCTTGCGCTCAGCCGGCTGCTGCTGCTCGGGTGCAGCCACGACGACCGCGGCCGCACGCTTGGCGGCAGCCTCTTCCTCGGCGCGCTTGCGCTCTTCCTCTTCCGCCTTGGCGCGCGCGCGCTCCTCGGCCTCGCGCTGTTCGCGCTCTTTCTGTTCCTTCTCGGCGCGCAGACGGTCACGCTCCTCGGCGCGGCGGATTTCTTCCGCCTCGCGCTCGCGCGCCTCTACGACTTCGCGCGCCTTGGCGGCCTGCAAAGCTTTCAGACGGCGTTCCATCTCCGCATCGGAAATGCCCGCGGGACGGCGCGACGGATCGCCCGTCCGGGCGGTTCCACCGGCAGACGACTTGCCCGCACCCTGCTTGGGCACGACCACGCGCTTGCGCTTGGTCTCTACCACAACATTTTTGGTCCGTCCGTGGCTGAAGCTCTGTTTCACGTTCCCCGAGCGGGAACCACCACCAAGACCCAGGGTCTTTTTGCCGTCACTATCGCTCATAAAGCTACTTATCCTTCCCGGCGGCCCCTGCCACCGTCCGTTTCGCGCAAGCCGCGCAAGCGTTGCGCTTCCTCTACAACACGTTTGCCGAGTCCACCAGAGGCGAGCGCCGCATGTATCACAGTTTCACGACCAAAGGCCATGCCCAGTTCGTCCGCGGTGAGCCAACCGATATAGTGACCGCGGTGCGGGGTGGAAAGTTTCGACTTTCCGCGCCCCGATCCGTCGACCGCCTGGATCAGCGTCTCCGCCTCTTCCTTGTCGAGCCAAGCCTTGACCTTTTCATAGCCAGCGACCGCATCACCCGATTTACGCGCCAGGCTGATCAGATCGACCACCCGCCGCGCCAATATCTGTTCGACCAGCCCGGGCAAATCCTCGGGCAGGTCGACTTTCTGTTTCAGCCCACGGGCGAAGAGGTTCTTCGCCGCGGCCTTTTCCAGCGCCTCCCGGGTCGAGGTCACATAGACCCCGCGCCCGGGCAGCTTACCGGCGATATCCGGCACCAACTGGCCCTCAGGGCCGGCGACAAAGCGGATCAGCCCGAATTTCGGCTGCACCTCGCCCGTGACGATGCACTTTCGCTCAGGACCGTCGTCCCGGTCTTTCGAGATGCCTCCGCGGCTCATGTCAAACTCCACCGGACCCGAGATCAGGCCTCGGCCTCCTCGTCGCCGGCGTCATCGGCCAGCTCGGCGTCTTCATCACCTTCCAGCTCGGTCGGATCAACCCAGCCCAGCATGACCCGCGCAGTCATCACCATGTTCTGCGCTTCTTCCAGCGAGACGTCGAAGGGCTCGAGAATGCCTTCGTCCTTGACCCGCTCGCCATTCACCGAGGTCCAGCCCCCGGCCAGTTCCCAGTCAGCGCAGGTGGCGAAGTCTTCCAGCGTCTTGATGCCATCCTTGGCCAGCGCTTCCACCATTTGGGGTGTCAGGCCTTCGAAATCAATAAGGCTGTCCTCGGCGCCAAGCGCGCGGGCATTATCCAGCGCCGCCTTGGCCTGGGCTTCCAGGTAATCGCGGGCCCGCGCCTGCAGTTCCTCGGCGGTGCTTTCGTCGACACCGTCGATCACCAGCAGCTCATCGAGATCGACATAGGCGACCTCTTCGAGGTTGGTGAAACCTTCGGACACCAGAAGCTGAGCGAAGAACTCGTCAAGATCGAGGGTATCCATGAACAGCTTGGTGCGCAGTTCGAATTCCTTCTGGCGACGCGCGCTTTCCTCTTCCTCGGTCATGATGTCGATGTCGAGCCCGGTCAGCTGGCTGGCCAGACGCACGTTCTGACCACGCCGGCCGATCGCCAGCGACAGTTGTTCCTCGGGGACCACGACCTCGATCTTGCCGGCTTCCTCGTCCAACACCACTTTCGACACTTCGGCCGGCTGCAGCGCGTTGACCAGGAAGGTCGGCATATCGTCCGACCACGGAATGATGTCGATCTTCTCGCCCTGCAGCTCGTTCACCACGGCCTGCACGCGCGAACCGCGCATACCGACGCAGGCGCCGACCGGGTCGATCGAGTTGTCATAGGAAACCACGGCGATCTTGGCACGCGAACCAGGGTCACGGGCCACGGCCTTGATCTCGATGATGCCATCATAGATTTCCGGCACTTCCATCTTGAACAGCTCAGCCATGAATTCCGGAGCGGTACGGCTGAGGAAGATCTGCGGGCCACGCGGTTCGCGACGCACGTCCTTGATATAGCAGCGGATACGGTCGTTCGGACGATAGCTTTCGCGGCCGATCTTCTCGTTGCGACGCAGGATCGCCTCGCCGGCGCCGACATCGACGATGACGTTGCCATATTCCTCGCGCTTGACGACACCGTTGATGATGCTGCCCTTGCGATCCTTGAATTCCGCATATTGACGGTCACGTTCGGCCTCGCGCACCTTCTGCAGGATCACCTGCTTGGCGCTCTGCGCCGCGATCCGGCCCATTTCGACCGGCGGCACCTCTTCCACGAACTGATCGCCCACCTTGGGATCGGCCATGTACTGCTTGGCTTGCTGAACGGTCAACTCGGCCTGATAATTCTCAAGCTCGTCATCCTCGACGACGGTCCGCACCCGGGTGAAGGTGGCCTTGCCGGTCTTGCGGTCGATATGGACGCGAATGTCCATCTCGGAGCCATACCGGCTCTTCGCCGCGCGCGCGAGGGACTCTTCCATCGCCTCGATCACCAGCCCGGGGTCGATCATCTTTTCCCGGGCCACCGCTTCGGCGGTTTGCAGCAGCTCAAGCTGGTTTGCGGAAGTGATTGCCATCACATGTCCTCCTGGGCGGACCCTTCGGTCTCGATTTCGTCAAACTTGTCTTCGTCCAACAGGCCGGCGGCCTTGCGCTGGCGCAGCATTTCCTTGATCAGCTCGTCGGTCAGCACCAGCTTGGCATCGCTCAGCCAATCGAAGTTGAGCCCGATGGTGACCTCTTCGCCATCCTGTTCGATGTTGATCAGAACCTCGTTGCCCTCGACCCCGGCCAGCACGCCCTTGAAGCGGCGGCGACCGTCGATCAATTCCGAGGTCTCGATCTTCGCCTCATAGCCCTCGTAGGTATCAAAGTCCTTCAGCCGGGTCAGCGGCCGGTCGATGCCCGGACTGGACACCTCCAGCGTATAGGCGTCCAGGACCGGATCCTCGACATCCAGAACCGCGCTCACGGCATTGGAGATCGCTGCGCAATCATCCACCTCGATGCCGCCATCGGGGCGGTCGGCCATGATCTGCAGGAGGGTGGATTTGCCAGACATCAACCGGACACGGACCAGTTCAAACCCCAGATCCTCGATCACGGGGGTGATGATCTCGGCCAGGCGCCGGTCTATCGCGGCCTTTGCTATCAGATCGTTGCTCATGTCATCCAAACACAAAAAAACGGGCGCGCGGCCCGTGAAAATTATCCGGTGGTGCCCCAAGCCCAGAGAGCCCGACGCGCCGCTGTTGAGGGGCATATACGCCAAGGGGGGCGAATCTTCAAGCCCCAAGTCTGCAGGCCGGCAAGGGGCGCCTCAGACCAGCCACCACCGCTCGGCGATCCGCCCGTCATCCAGCGGCGCGCGGGCGCCGATCCTGCGCGGAATGCCGACACCGCGACGGGCGGCCAAAGCCATATTGTCGACCGAGGGGTGATAGCGGAAATCGCCCTGATCCAGCAGCCCCTCGGGCGCCGGCAACGCAGCCACGTCGACAAAACCGTCGCGCAGCGCCTCGGCCCGGACGCGGGCGTCGGGGATGACGATGATTTCAACGCTGTCGGCCCAGCCAGCCAGCCCCTGCTTGTAATGGCCATCGACCCGGGTGGCCCGAAAATGCCGTGCCTCCTGCGCCCGCTCGACGCGATAGGCGCCAGTGCCGACGGCCTCGGCCAAGGGGCGATCCAGCGCACCGGCCGGTGCCACGATCCGATCCGCCGCGGCCAGCCGATAGGGCAGATCGGGATCGCCCGCGGCCAGTTCGACCAGCAGGGTCCGGGGCCGTTCCGCCTCGATCCGGGTCACGCCGGGCACCTCCCAGGCGCGGAAAGAGGCAACCGCATCCTCGACGCCCAGCGGGCGGCCATCGTGAAACGCCACGCCCTCACGCAATTCAAACCGCCAGCGGCGAGCGTCGGAGCTGCCGGTCCAGTTTGCTGCCAATTCCGGGCGCAGGGCGCCGTCGGGGCCGATTTCGGTCAGCCCGTCAAACACCGCGCCGCGCGCCACCCGGTCCAGCGATCCGTCGCGCGGCACCGCCAGACGCAGATGCCCACCGGGCCGCGGCGCCGCCGCCAGCGACACGCCGGTGGCCGCCAGCAGCGCCGCGGCGGCACCCGAGGTAAAGAGCGCGCGGCGGTCGATCCGGGTCATCGCAGATCCTCGGCAATCCGGTCCATCGCGCGCACCAGCTCGGCGCTGATCCCGGGTTCGGACAGCGCGTGGCCAGCATGGCGCACCATGGTCAGATCACAGGCGGGCCAGAGTTCATTCAGCCGCCAGGCGGCGGTGGGGGGGCAGATCATGTCATAGCGGCCTTGGACGATCACCCCGGGGATATGGGAAATCCGCCCCATATTGGCCAGGATCTGACCATCAAATTCCAGGAACCCGCCATTGACGAAATAGTGATTCTCAAGCCGCGCAAAGGCGCGGGCGTAATCGCCGGGCGTGTCGCCGGAATGGCCATGCGAATGGATCGAGGCGAGCGCGTTTTCCCACGACGCCCAGGCGCGGGCATAGGTGATCTCTTCCGAGATATTCCCGGAAAACAGCCGCTTGTGATAGGCGGCGATCAGATCGCTGTGTTCCTCTGCCGGGATCAGGCTGACGAAACGGGCCCAGACCTCGGGCCAGAACTTGCCCGCGCCGCCGCCGTAGAACCAGTCAAGCTCGGCCTTGGTCATCAGGAAGACGCCGCGCAGGATCAGATGCGTCACCCGGTCGGGATGGGTCTGGGCATAGATCAGCGACAGGGTGGCGCCCCAGCTGCCGCCGAACACCGCCCAGGCCTCGATCCCCAGCAGGGTCCGGATGCGTTCGATATCGGCGACCAGATGCCAGGTGGTATTGTCCTTGACCGAGGCATGCGGCCGCGACCGGCCACAGCCACGCTGGTCGAACATGATCACCCGATAGATCTTGGGATCGAAATAGCGCCGCATCGCCGGGCTGCAGCCGCCGCCGGGGCCGCCGTGCAGCACCACGACGGGAATGCCCTCGGGATTCCCGCTCTGCTCCATATAGACCGTATGGCCTTGGCCCACGTCCAGCATGCGCTGATCGAACGCATCGACCGGCGGGTAAAGATACTGCACTGCGCGCTTTTGATCCGGGATTTTGTCCATTACTGACCTATATACCTTCAACGGATAAAAGAGCGAACGGTGAACGGAATGCAAGCGTCTGAATCCACGGTCGACCCTTCGGAAATCGCCAAATTCGAGGCGATGGCGGCGGAATGGTGGGATCCGTCCGGCAAATTCAAGCCGCTGCACATGCTCAATCCCTGCCGGCTGGATTACATCACCGGCCAGATCGCCGGGCAGTTCGACCGCGATCTGCGCCTGCCCAAGCCCTTCGCAGGTCTGCGTCTTCTGGATATCGGTTGCGGCGGCGGCCTGCTGTCCGAACCGATGGCGCGCCTCGGGGCCGAGGTGGTCGGCGCCGACGCCGCCGAAAAGAACCTGCCGGTCGCGCGGATTCACGCCGAGCAATCCGGGCTCGAGATCGACTATCGCCACACCACGGCCGAGGCCCTGGCGGCCGCCGGCGAACAGTTCGACGTGGTGTTGAACATGGAGGTGGTCGAACATGTGGCCGATCCACTGTCCTATCTCACCGCCTGCCGCGAACTGCTGAAGGCGGGCGGGCTGCACATCTGTTCGACCATCAACCGCAATCCGAAATCCTATGCGGTGACCATCCTGGGGGCAGAGGTGATCATGCGCTGGCTGCCCAGGGGCACCCATGAATGGTCGAAATTCATCACCCCGGACGAGCTGATCGAGCTTCTGCGCCAGTCGGGAGTGGAGCCGGTGGACCGCAAGGGCTTTGTCTTCAACCCGCTGAGCTGGAGCTGGTCGATCTCTCCCCGCGATCTCAGCGTGAACTATGTGACCGCCAGCGTAAAACGCGGGTAAGGCGACGGGTTTCAAGAGATTAAGGTTCGCACCCGGCCCCAGGGCGGGTGCGAACCGGGGCTGACGCCCCGGCGCGATATCAGCGCTCCCGCCAAGCTCTTCTCAAAGCCAGACCGCGGCCCCTAGCCTTCCTTCTCCAGCCGTCCGCGCAGATCGCGCAGCACCGGCAGGGCGGCGCGAACCTTGTCGACGCCAAGCTCACCCACCATCTGACTGATCATCGGCGCGATCGCCGAAATCGCCTGATCCCGCGCCCGCCGTCCGGCCGGGCTGATCGCCACCATCTTGCGCCGGGCATCGTCCCAGTCGGGGCGGATATGCACGTAGCCCGCCCATTCCAGCTTGCTCAGCGTGTTGGTGATCGCGCCGCGCGTCACATGGAAGGTATCCGCCAGCTGCGCCGGCGTGCGTTCATCCTGCACGAAGGCCAGATGGTTGAGGATGGAGAAATGCGAAATCTCCATCCCCTTCGGCAGCACCCGGCCAAGACGGTTGCGCAGCAGCTGATCGGCGATCAGCAGCTCGCTGAACAGGGCCACCGCCAGGGGCGTGTTGGGATCTTCACTCATGCGCGCTCGCAGGGCAACGGGGCCACATCACGGCCCGTCGAAGGCCCGGATATGGGACAGGGACGGCACCTTGCGGCGGGCCTCCTCGACCTGATCCAGATCCATGTCAAAGACATGCAGCCCCACCTCGGTGCCGCCATCGACCAGAACCTCGCCCCAGGGGGAGATTGCCATGCTGTGCCCATGGGTGGCGCGCGGCTTGCCCTCGGTCGCCGGATGCATCCCGGTCTGACCCGGGGCCAGCACGAAGCAACCGGTCTCGATCGCCCGGGCGCGCAGTAGCGGTTCCCAATGCGCCGCCCCGGTAACCGGAGAGAAGGCGGCCGGGATCGTCAGCACCTTGGCCCCGGCCAGCGCGAGCTTCTGATAGAGATGCGGGAAGCGGATGTCATAGCAGATCGTCATCCCCACCGGCGCGAAATCGGTCTGCGCCAACACGGCGCGATCGCCGGGCCGATAGGCGGCTGATTCGCGATAGGTCTCCTCCGGCGTGACCTGCACGTCGAACATGTGGATCTTGTCATAGCGCGCCCGGATGCCGCCATCGGGACCGATCAGGAACGACCGGTTGGCGAACCGCCCGTCGGCATCCCCGGTCTTGAGCCCCAGCGAGCCGATCAGCAGCCAGATCCCCAGCTCTTCCGCCTGCTGACGCAGGGCAGGCAGGGTTTCATCCTCGGCCTCGGTCCGCAGCATGGCGCGCTGACGGTCCCGGCTGGGCGAAAAGCAGTTCGTCACCTCGGGCGTCAGGGCGAATTTCACCCCCTCGGCCGCGGCCTCGGCCAGCATCCACTGGACCTGGCGCAGGTTGTCCGCCGGATCGTCGCCGGAACAGAGCTGCAGCAGCGCGGCCTTCATTGATCTGCCAGCATCGGGTCGAGCTTGCCGGCCTGCTCCAGTTCATAGAGATCGTCACAGCCGCCCACATGGATGCCCCCGATGAAGATCTGCGGCACGGTACGACGCCCGTTGGCGCGTTCGATCATCTCCGGCTTGCGGTCGGGATGGGCGATCACGTCGATTTCGGAGTATTCGACGCCCTTCTGGTTCAGCAGCCGCTTGGCCGCGTGACAATAGCCGCAGATCGGCGAGGTATAGATTTCGACGGGTTTCATATGCGTGCCCTCTGGATGCCCTCCCTTTCTCAGGGATTTAATGCTCCAATGCAACGCGCGCCAGTGTCACCACGTCGATGGCCGCCGCGCCGGCCTCGTGGCAGGCCTTTGCGCAGGCCGAAAGCGTCGCGCCCGAGGTCATCACATCGTCGACCAGCAGCACCGCCCGCCCGGCGATCCGATGGGCGCGCCGCGGATGCACCCGAATGGCGCTGGCCAGTGCGGCAAAACGCTCCTCTGCCGTGGCCTCTTCCAGCATCCTGGTACGGCGATGCCGGTGCAGAAGATCGGGGCAATGCTCCAGCCCCGTCTGCGCCGCCAGCCCCCGTGCCAGCAGCGCCGCCTGGTTATAGCGTCGCCGCAAAAGGCGGGTCCAATGCAGCGGCACCGGGGCGATCAGCGCCCCCTCGCGCAGGATCGGCCGGGCAGCCCGCGCCATCCATTGCGCTGCCGGACCCACAACATCTTGGCGATCACCATGCTTTAACCCCAATATGAGCGATCGCGCCTGATCGGAATAGAGCAACGCCGCGCGGCCGTTCTGCCAGGGGCGGGGATGCTCAAGACAATGGTCGCAGTCGATCCGCTGCCCGTCGGGCGCCCCCATCAGCGGGATGCCGCAGCTTTCGCAGACCGTGCCGCCGATGAAGGGCGTGTCGCGCCAACAGGCACTGCACAGGCCGAATTCGCTGTCGACCAGGATGCCGCAGCCCAGACAGCGCGGCGGATAGATCAGCGAAACTGCCGTTTGAAACGCCGCTTGCAAAGGCTTAACTACCGCGCATGACAGCCGCATCCGCTCCCCCCCTGTTCGACCGCGTCGCCCTGACGACCCGCCGGGCCCGTGCCCGCGACGACAGCCTGTTCCTGCACCGCACCGCGGTGGAGGATGTTCAGGATCGCCTCTCGATGGTTAAGAGAGTCTTTACCGCTCCCGCCATCGTCACCCCCTTCGCCGAGATCTGGCGCGATGCCTTCCCCCAAGCGCGGATCGTCGCCGATGACGACACGCTGGATCTGGAACCCGGACAGCACGATCTGGCGATTCACGCCATGTGCCTGCATGCCGCCAATGATCCGGTCGGTCAGATCATCCAGTGCCGCCGGGCGCTGAAGCCCGACGGGTTCCTGCTGGTTCTGATGCTGGGCGGCGAGACCCTGACCGAATTGCGTGCCGTGCTCGGCCAGGCCGAGGCAGAGATCACCGGCGGCCTGTCGCCGCGGGTCGCCCCGATGGGGGAGATCCGCGATCTCGGCGCATTGCTGCAGCGCGCGGGCCTGGCGCTGCCGGTGGCCGACAGCCTGACGTTGACCGCCGAATACCGCGATCTGACCCATCTGATGCATGATCTGCGCGGCATGGCCGAAACCAATGTGATGACCGCCCGCCTGCATCGCCCGACCCGGCGCGCCGTCTTCGACCGTGCGGCCCAGCTTTATGCCGATCACTTCGCCACCGCCTCGGGTCGGCTGCGCGCGAGCTTTGAGCTTGTCTGCCTGACCGGCTGGGCACCGGATGAAAGCCAGCCCAAACCGCTGCGCCCCGGATCGGCAAAGGCCCGGTTGGCTGACGCGCTGAAGGCGATGGAGTTCAAGCTGCCGGATTGACCCCGGGCCCCCGCCGCCTATCTGCCCAGACGCAGGACACACCCCGCCAGAAGGAGACCGCGCCATGACCGACGCCGCCGCCCGCCCCGCCGCCCACCCGGTGCTTCCCGCCCGCAAGGTCGGGGTGCTTCTGGCCAACCTCGGCACGCCGGATCATTACTCCTATGGGCCGATGCGGCGCTATCTAGGCGAATTCCTGTCCGACAAGCGGGTGATCGACTATCCGGCGTGGAAATGGCAGCCGCTGTTGCAATTGATCATCCTGACCAAGCGGCCCTTCTCCAGCGGTGCCGCTTATAAGTCGATCTGGAACGAGGAGCTGAACGAAAGCCCGCTGATGACCATCACCAGGGGGCAGACGAAGAAGATCGCCGCCACGCTGTCGGACCGGTATGGTGACCAGGTGATGGTCGATTTCTGCATGCGCTACGGCAACCCCTCGACCCCGTCGAAGGTGCGCGAGATGGTCAAGGCCGGCTGCGACCGCATCCTGTTCTTCCCGCTCTATCCGCAATATGCCGGCGCCACGACAGCAACGGCGAACGACCAGTTCTTCCGCGCGCTGATGCAAGAGGCCTGGCAGCCCGCCAGCCGCACGGTGCCCGCCTATTTCGACCATCCCGCCTATGTCGACGCGCTGGCGCAGTCGGTCGAGCGCGCCTATGCGGCGGCCGAGGTGCGGCCCGACGTTCTGGTCTGCTCCTATCACGGCATGCCGGAACGCTATCTCAAGCAAGTGGGCGACCCCTATCATTGCCAGTGCCAGAAAACGACTCGGCTGCTGAAGGAGCGGCTGGGCTGGGCCGACGGCGATCTGGTCACCAGCTTCCAGTCGAAGTTCGGGCCCGAGGAATGGCTGAAACCCTATACCGTCGAACATGTGGCCGAACTGGCGCGGCAGGGGAAGAAGCGCATCGCGGTGATCGCGCCGGCCTTCTCGGCCGATTGCATCGAGACCTTGGAAGAGATCAACGAAGAGATCCGGCACAGCTTTGTCGCGGCCGGCGGTGAAAGCTTTACCTATATCCCCTGCCTCAATGACGACGACGCCCATATCGCCGCGCTGAGCCAGGTGATCGGCGAAAACCTGGCCGGCTGGCTGGAATGAGCGGCCCCTCATCGGGCCCGGCCGGGCCCTCTTTGGCGGGAAAATTCAGACAACAAAAAAGGCGGTGGGAAACCCACCGCCTTTTCTGCATTCAGTCGTACAGCTATCAGCTGCTGGCAACTGCGGCGCCGACCAGAACCAGCAGCAGCAGGGGCAGCAGGATGCCGCTCGAGGAGCTGGTGGTTTGTTCGACGACCACGGGAGCTTCCACGATGGGCTCGGCCAGGTTGCCGGCCGAAGCGGTCGAAGCAGCAGCAGCCAGAGCGGCGGCGAGAACGAGTTTCTTCATGTTAACCTCCAGAGTTTGCGCGGGCGGTTTCCCGGTACCACGCACCAAAGACTTACCTCGTGCGTTTTTCTAAGCAGCTATCCGGCTGAATTGCAAACGCTTGTTAGCGCAAGCCCCCCTCTCAGCCATGTGATGTCGTCAAATTAGCAACACCTGTGTGCCGACCTTGGCCCGCTCGAAGAGTTTGGCGATATGCTCGTTATAAAGACCGATGCAGCCGTTCGAGGATCTGCGCCCGATCTTGCGGGTGTCGTGGGTGCCGTGGATGCGATAATACTTCCAGCCCAGATAGAGAGCGTGGGTGCCCAGCGGGTTGTCCGGCCCCGGCGGAATGTAATCCGGCCACTCCGGGTTGCGCTTCTTCATCGACGGCGTCGGTGACCAGCTCGGCCCCTTGACCTTGCGCACGACGCTGGTCCGGCCGCGCCGGGTCATCTCATCCGAAAGCGGCACGCTGGAGGGGAAAAGCATATGGCTTTCATAGTCTTCCGACCAGAAATGCAATGCCCGCGACTGGGTGTCGACCAAAATCGCCCCATTGTGCAGGTTGCTGAAGTAGGGCTGCCAGTGCTTTGCCTGGAAGCTGGAGATATTGTGACGAACCGGCGGCTCCGGCACCGGTGGCGGGCGCAGCGGGTCATAACCCTGGCTCACCTCCACCTCCTGGACCGGAAGGGGCTGAGTGGCAAATGCCGGCGCGCCAATCAGCGCTGCAGTTCCCGCCAGGAAACCGCGACGAGTCGTACCTTGAAAAGAGGATTTCGACATGACGATATTCCCTTTGCACAAATGTCCTGGACAACCGCCATGATATGGCCAGAAAGCCTCAGTCGCAAATCAAACCGCACTGACTCACCACCGCTCACGATCTGGGCATTTGCCTGCGCCGCCCAAGCGCGGTAATGGCTAGGGATCAACTTTCACAAACCGGGTGGATTATCGTGCGTTTTCTTTCGCTTCTGCTTGTCAGCCTTCTGGCACTCGCGGCCTGTGACACAGGCGGGGACATTCAGAGCACCGGCACCAGCGCCAGCGGCCTGTCCACAAAAGTCTATCACATCCGTGATCGCGACACCTCGGCGATCCAGTATCGCATGCTGGATTCGGTCAATTCCCTGCGCCAGGCGGCCGGCGTGCAGCCGGTGGTGCTGAATGCGCAACTGACCGGCGCCGCCGCGACTCACTCGCGTGACATGTCGGTGCAAAACCGTCCCTGGCACTTCGGATCCGACGGCTCCTCTCCGATCGACCGCGTCCGGCGCGCCGGTTATACCGGCGAGATGCTGGGCGAGAACATCTCGGAAACCTATGAGACCGAGCTGGAAACCCTGGCGGCCTGGATGGAGGAAAGCGGCACCCGCACGGTGCTGCTGAACAAGAACGCCAGGGATATGGGCTTTGCCTGGTTCCAGGAAGCCAATGGCAAGATCTGGTGGACGCTGGTGATGGGCAGCGGACAACCCCCGGTTTTCTGATTCGGCGATCCGGCCTTTTCCGCCTTGGCCCCGGCCAAGGCGGATTGCCTGCTTATGCCCGCAGAGTAATCAGCGTGCCGTCCCGCACCATGGTGTAGATTTCCGCGATCTCTTCATTCTGCACAGCGATGCAGCCGGCGGTCCAGTCGGTCTTTTTCGGTTTGTAGGTCAACGGCTGGCCGTGGATGAAGATGTCGCCGCCGGGGCTTTTGCCCATGGCTTGGGCGCGCGCGCGATCGGTCGTATTGGGATAGGAAATCCCCAGCGACAGATAGAACTCACTGCGCGGGTTGCGACGGTTGATCAGATAGGATCCCTCGGGCGTGCGCCCGTCGCCCTCGAACATCTTGTGCCCGAGCGGAGTGAACCCCAGGCCCACATTATAGTCGCGCAGCACATCATCCCCATGCAGGAGATAGAGCTTGCGCGCGCTCTTGTTGACCACGACCGAGGTGACCTCGGGCCCGGTATAGCCGGGAAGCCCGTTACGGCCGGCACAGCCCGCCAGCGCGACGCTGGCCAGGGCTCCTACGGTGAAAAGACGCCGTTTCATTGGTGAAATCTCTGCCTTAATATGCGGATTCGGCCCTCCGAACCCAACTGCTCGGCGCGCAAAATACCGCGCCTGCGAAGGCTTTGAAATCAGTTTTTGTCAGAAGCCGCCGTCTGCCCGCGCAACCGCGTCTCGATCGCCTCAAGCCGCGTCAGAACCTCGTCACGATAGGCATCGGTGCGCTGGTTGTCCTCGGCCTGATGAGCGTCCTGCATGGAATTCACGATCAGGCCGACCAGCAGGTTCACCACCGCGAAGGTGGTCACCACGATGAAGGGCACGAAAAAGACCCAGGCCTGCGGATGCACCTCCATCACCGGGCGGACGATGCCCATCGACCAGCTTTCCAGCGTCATCACCTGGAACAGAGTATAGGCGCTACGGCCGAGCGTGCCGAACCAATCCGGGAAGGTTTCGGCGAAGAGCTGAGTCGAAATCACCGCGCCGATATAGAAGATGATCCCCATCAGCAGGAACACGCTGCCCATGCCCGGCAGGGCGGTGATGAAGCCTTCGACCACCCGGCGCAGGCGCGGCGCGACCGAGATCACCCGCAATACCCGCAGGATCCTGAGCGCACGCAGCACCGAAAACCCCTGCGCCCCGGGGATCAGCGAGATCCCGACGATGGTGAAATCGAACAGGTTCCACCCCTGGGTGAAGAACCGCCACCCCTGCGCGGTGATCTTGAGCGCCAGCTCGACGACGAAGATCGCCAGGCAAAGCCAGTCGAGCAGAACGATCAGATCGCCGGCGCGCGCCATGATCTGATCCGAGGTCTCCATCCCCAGAAGCGCGGCATTGACCAGAATCACCCCGGTGATGAACCGGCCAAAGGCCGGGTGGTCGAGAAACCCTTGCAGGCGGGGGGTCGAGATCATGCCAGAACGCTCCTTGATGTCAGTATGGTGCCGTCGGTCGGCTCACATATCGGTGCGGGTGAAGCTGCCGACAAGCTCCACATGGGTCGACCAGCGGAACTGATCCACCACCTGCACCCAGCTCAGGCGATATCCCGCCGCGATCAGCCGGGCGGCATCCCGGGCGAAGGTGACCGGATTGCACGAAACATAGGCGATCACCGGCGGCTTGGCCTCGGCCAGCTCTTCCACCTGCGCCTCGGCGCCCGCGCGCGGCGGGTCGAGCACGACGGCGTCGAATCGCTTCAGCTCATCCGGCAACAGTGGGCGGCGGAACAGATCGCGCGCCTCGGTCGTGACCCGTTTCAACCCCTGCGCCCTGCGCCATCCGGCCTCCAATGCCGCAGTCATCGCCCGGTCGCCCTCGACCGCGTGCACCTCGGCCCGTTCGGCCAGCGGCAGGGAAAAGGTGCCGCATCCGGCGAATAGGTCGACCACCCGGCGGGCATCACCGACGATCTCCCGCGTCGCCGCCAGCAGCGCCGCTTCGCCTTCTTCGGTAGCCTGCAGGAACGCCCCCGGCGGTGGCACCACCTGCGCCGCGCCAAAGCGCTGCGCCGGCGGCTCGCGCAGGGCGATCACCTCATCATCCCAGGTCAGCCGGGCCAGCCCCCGCGTCTCGGTCAATTGCGCCAGCGCCATCTGCAGCGGCCCGTCGAGCGGTTTGCCCCCCGTCACCGCGACATCGAGCCCGACCGGGGACAGGGTCACCGTCAGCGCCAGCGCGCCCTTGCGGCTCGCGCCCTCAAGCGCCAGCGCCTCGGCCATCGGCAGCGCGGCCATCAGCTCGGGGCGCAGCAACTGGCAATCGGGGATTTCGACGATGGTATCCGAGGCACGACCATGAAAGCCCACCAGCGCGCCCTTCTTGGTGCGCCGCGCGGTGAAGGTCGCCCGCCGGCGGGAGTGGCGCGGCGAGGTCTCGATCGGCCGGAAGTCGGCGTCGATCCCCTGCGCGCTCAAGGCCTTGCGCACCACATCGACCTTCCAGCCGGCGACGAAATCGTCGCTCGCGTGCTGAAGCGCGCAGCCGCCGCAGGATTTCGCGTGGCGGCAGGGCGGTTTCACCCGCGTCTCCGCCGGCGTCACGATCTTCGGCGCGGCCATCACCCCGCCCGAGATCTCGCCTTCCACCACCTCACCAGGGAGGGTTCCGGGCACGAAAACGGGGCCCGGCGCGATGCCGTCCCCCTGATGCCCCAGCCGTTCAATCGTGACCTGTTCCATGTCGCGCCTTCTGCCCCGATTTGTGCCCCGCGTCGAGTGTTGACAGGAACCGCCGCACCGCGCGCGGGCCGGTCAGGTGATGCACCGCAACGCCCGGCCCCGCCTCGTCGATCAGCGCCCGGTTCTTCGCCGCCGCCGTATGCCGCGTGTCCCAGATCCAGCGCCAGAACTCCGCATCAAACCGTTCAGGGCAATCGGCCGGCAGATCCGGACGGGTCCGGCGGTAATGGCGCAGGGTTCGCCGCGCCACCCGCCAGGCGCGCAGCCAGAGCGGCAGGTCGAGCACGATCAGCGTATCGGCGCGGGACAGCCGGTGCGCATAGGTATCCGACAGGCCGCCCTCGAAAATCCAGTCCGGCCTGCGTTCGACCGCCAGCGCCATTTCCACCCGCTCGGGGCGCGGGCGTTCGACCCAGCCGGGCTGCCAATGGATATGGTCCACATGGGTGACAGGCAGGCCCGTCCGCTCACCCAACAGGCGGGCGAGCGTGGACTTGCCCGACCCGGGCTGGCCCACGATCATCACCCGTTTCATTCCGCCGCCTCTGCCCCCAGGAACCCGCCCGATTGCCGCGCCCAGAACCCGGCATAGAGACCGTTTTGCGCCAAAAGCTCCTCATGGGTGCCTGCCTCGGCGATCCGGCCCTGATCCAGCACGATGATCCTGTCCATCTCCGACAGGGTTGACAGCCGGTGCGCGATGGCCAGCACGGTCTTGCCCTGCATCACCCGGTCGAGCGCCACCTGAATCGCCGCCTCGACCTCGGAATCGAGCGCCGAGGTCGCTTCGTCCAGCACCAGAATGGGCGCGTCCTTGAGGATGGCACGCGCCAGCGCGATCCGCTGCCGTTGCCCGCCCGAAAGCTTCACGCCGCGTTCGCCCAGATGCGCCTGATACCCCTCGCGGCCCATGTGGTCGCGCAGCTTGAGGATGAAATCATGCGCCTCGGCCTTTTCGGCGGCGCGGCTCACCTCCTCATCGGTGGCGTCGGGCCGGCCATAGCGGATGTTGTCCATCGCGGATCGGTTGAACATCGCGGTTTCCTGCGTGACCATGCCGATCTGGCGGCGCAGGCTTTCCTGCGTCACGCTCTCGATCGGCTGGCCGTCGATCCGGATCTGCCCCTGTTCCGGTTGATAGAGCCTGAGAAGCAGTGACACCAAGGTCGATTTCCCGGCACCGGAGGCACCGACGATCCCCACCTTCTCACCGCCACCGATGGTCAGCGCAACATCGGAAATCCCGCCGGTCTGCCGCCCATAGGCAAAGCCCACGTGGTCATAGACGATCTCACCCGCCGACACCTCAAGCACGGTTGCATCGGGCGCGTCGACCAGCCGGGTGCGCGGGGTCAGGGTGCGCATGCCGTCCTCGACCTCGCCCACGTCGGAATAGATGCCCATCAGCGCGAAGCTGACCCAGCCGGTCATCTGCGACAGCCGGATCGCCACCGCCCCGGCGGCGACGATATTGCCCTCGGTCGCCAGACCCTGTTTCCACATCAGCAGCGTCACCCCGATCAGCAGCACCGGCAACAGACCGGCCAGGCACATCAGGCAGAAGCGGAACAGCGCCGCCAGACGACCAAAGCCCAGCGCCCGGTCGCGGAAGCCTTCGAGCGCGCCCAGCGCGGCGCGATCTTCATGATCGGCATGGGCGAACAGCTTGACCGTCTTGATGTTGGTGATGGTGTCGACGATCTGGCCCGACACCACCGCCCGCGCCCCGGCCCGGCCCGCCGCCCGCTTGCGTACCCGCGGCAGGAACCAGCGGATGGTCAGGAGATAGGCGGCGAACCACAGCAGGAAAACAACCGTCACATGCCAGCTGATCGCCGTCATCAGCACCAGCGACCCAACGACCGAGGCCAGCGCGAAGGCGACGACGTTGATCGATTCCACCGCCACATTGGTGACCGCCCCCGCCGCCTGCATCTGCTTTTGCGCGATGCGGCCGGCGAAATCGTCATCGAAGAACTGAACAGACTGGCCCAGCGTCCAGCGGTGCAGCCGCGCCAGAACCATCGGGTTCACGTTCGGCCCCACCACGATGGAGTTCGCGACCGAGGACATGCCAAAGAGGATTGGCCGCACCAGCAGGAAGAACCCCACCGCTGCCGCCAGTTTCATCACATTCGCCGAGGTAAAGAGCTTGTCCGGCCCAGCCCCCACCGCGGTATCGACCACGAAGCCCAGGATATAGGCGGTCCCCGCCTCCAGCCCGCCGGCCAGGCAGGACACCACGGTGGCGAAGATCAGCGCCGGCCAGGCACCTTTCAGACACCACAGGATAAAGGCCAGAAGGGTCTGCGGTGGCGGACCATCAGCGGGGCGAAAGGGGTCGATCCAGTTGGAAATTCTCATGATCTCACCCCTCTCACACCTTTCACTCCTCTGCCTCCGGGTTCAGGAAGCCGCCCGATTGCCGCGTCCAGAACTGGGCATAGAGCCCGCCCTTCGCCAACAGATCATCATGCGATCCATCCTCGACGATGCGGCCGTGATCCATCACCAGGATGCGGTCCATCTCTGCAATGGTAGAAAGCCGGTGCGCGATGGCAATGACGGTCTTGCCCTGCATCATGCCATAGAGCGTTTCCTGAATCGCCGCCTCGACCTCGGAATCAAGCGCCGAGGTCGCCTCGTCCAACAGCAGGATCGGCGCATTCTTCAGGATCACGCGGGCCAGCGTCACCCGCTGCCGTTGGCCCCCTGAAAGCTTCACGCCGCGCTCGCCCACATGGGCGTCATAGCCACGCCGCCCCTGCGGATCTTCGAGCGTCAGGATGAACTCATGCGCCTCCGCCTGCTTGGCCGCGGCGATCACCTCGGCCTCGGTCGCATCGGGGCGACCATAGAGGATATTCTCGCGCACCGAGCGATGCAGGAGCGAGCTGTCCTGTTGCACCATGCCGATATGGCGGCGCAGGCTGTCCTGGGTGACCGCGCGGATGTCCTGCCCGTCGATCAGGATCTGCCCGGTTTCCACGTCGTAGAACCTGAGCAGCAGCTTGACCAACGACGACTTGCCGGCGCCGGATCGGCCGATCAGACCGATCTTTTCGCCCGGCCGGATCGTCAGGTCGATGTGATCGAGGCCCCCGGATTCCCGCCCATAGTGGTGGGAGACGTCGCGGATCTCGATCCGGCCTTCGGTCAGCTTCAGCTCGGTCGCATTCGGCGCATCCACCAGGTCGATGGGCTGGGCGATGGTCTCCATCCCCTCGGCCACCACGCCAAGCTGGCGGAAAAAGGTGGTCAATGCCCACATGATCCAGCCGGTCATCGCGTTCAGCCGCAGGGTCAGCGCAGTTGCGGCGGCAACGACGCCGACGCTGGCCTCGCCCATCATCCACAGCCAGATCGCCCAGCCGACCACACCGATGATCAGCACCCCGTTCAGCGCCACCAGGGTGCCGTCCATGACGGTGAAAATCCGCATCTCTGCCTGGAAGGTCCGGCGCGATTCCTCGATCGCCTCCTTGGCATAGGTCAGCTCAAGATCATGATGCGCGAACATCTTGACCGAATGGATGTTGGAATAGCTGTCGACCACCCGCCCGGTGATCGCCGAACGCGCGTCAGAGGCAGCCTTGGAAGCCGGCTCTACCCGCGTGATCGTCCAGCGCACCAAGAGACCATAGAGCACCAGCCAGCCCAGCAGCGGCAGCAACAGCCGCGCGTCGGCCGTCATCAGCAACACGCCGGCGCCGATGAAATAGGCGATGGAGAAGGAAATCGCATCGAAGATCTGAAAGATCACCTCGCCCGCCGCCGGCGGGGTCTGCATGATCCGGTTGGCGATACGGCCGGCGAAGTCATTCTCGAACCAGCCGACCGACTGGCGCAGCACGTGCTTATGCGCCCGCCAGCGGATCAGCGTGCCGAAGTTCGGCAGGATCGCGTTGTTCAACAGCAGCACGTCGGCCAATTGGATCGCCGGCCGCAACAACAGGATGAAGATGGCGACCGCGATCAACTCGGTCCCGTGCTCGGCCCAGACCTGCGCCGGCTCGCCGCCCAGAAGGTCGACGACACGGCCCATGTAATAAATCAGCCAGACCTCGATCCCCGCGACGAGGATCGACAGGATCGCGGTCCAGACGAAGACACGATGGAACGGGCGCGCATAGACACCGAGGAAGGGCCAAACCCGGGTCGGCGGACGATCGTCCTGCGCATAGGTGACATAGGGGTCGACGAGATTTTCGAAGAAACGAAACATGTTGGAGGTGCTCCGAGAAGGGGCTTAGTGCATGCAGATGTATTGGTGGCGGTGCAGATCACCGCGCACACGGGGGCCGGTGTCTCAGCTAAAGCTGTTCCAGATCCCGTGATACATGTGCATCTCTCCAACAAAGGTGTGACGGCTGCGTAGCGAATCGGGGCGTGCTTGTCACCCCGTTACGTGTTCGCAGCATATAATTGTTGACGCTATCTGTGGCCCGAAAGCAACGCTGCCTTGTCCAGCGCGAAGCCCGAGGCGACCCATTGGCCTTCCAGCTCAGCCAGGCGGCTGCCTAGCGCGGCGCCTTGATAGGCCGGCATCAGATCGCGGGCAGTGACGGGAAAATGCGCCACGGCGCCTGTCGCAAGCTGATCGTTCGCCACCTCAGGCCAAGGCTGTTCGCTCCAGGCCTGCCGCAGCAGCAGCGCGTCGCGGGCGCCGGGCAGCTTCAGCCGATAGCCCAGCTCCGCCGGCGACATCAGGCTGCTGGCCCCCTCGCGCATCTGGTCGAACCGCTTGGCCTGCGCCCGGCTCAGCCGCAGGCTCTCGGCCACATCGACCCCGCCCAGCACCGCGAGCCGGCGCAGACCATCGGGGGCAGCGCCCGACTGCGCCTCAAGATGAACCAAGGGCGCCAGGGCGCGATCATCGGCTCCGGGCAGCAACTGCCCCAGGGCCCCAGTCGATCGCATGGCCGCCGCCGAGGGCGCCGGATCGGCGGCGGCGAGCAATTTCAACAGCTCGCCCCCCACCCGTTCGCGCGAAAGTCTCGACAGGCCGTCGAGGTTCTCGGCAATCGCCGCCAGCGCCTCGGGATCAAAGCCCTCGGCAGCATCGCCATACCAGGCGTGAAAGCGGAAATAGCGCAGGCTGCGCAGGTAGTCCTCGCGAATGCGGTCGCGGGCATCGCCGATGAAGCGTACCCGGCGGGCCAGAAGATCGGGCAAGCCGCCCAGCGGGTCCAACACCGTGCCGTCGGACCGTGCATAGATCGCGTTCATGGTGAAATCGCGCCGCGCCGCGTCCTCCTCCACCCGGTCGGCGAAGGCGATCACCGCACGGCGGCCATCGGTCTCGACATCGCGGCGAAAGGTCGTCACCTCATGCGGGATACCGTCCTGAACCAGGGTGATCGTGCCATGCTCGATACCGGTGGGCACCGCCTTGATGCCGGCGGATTCGGCCAGCCACATCACCCGTTCCGGTCGCGCGTCGGTCGAGATGTCGATATCGCTGACCGCCACTCCCATCAGCGTGTTGCGCACGCAGCCCCCGACGAACAGCGCCTGGGCACCGCCAGCCTCGAGCGCGGCACAAACCGCCTGGGTCGCCGGATTGGTCAGCCAGTCGGCGGTGATCCGCATCATGCCTCGAGCCGCGCTGCCAGTTGCCGCAGCATCCGCGCGGTGGCGCCCCAGATGTAATAGGGACCATAAGGCACGGTGAAATAATGCCGCCGCATGCCGCGCCAGATGCGGGATTCGATCAGGTAGTTGTCCGGATCCATCAGGTGGGTCAGCGGCACTTCAAAGACCTCGGCCACCTCCGAGGGGTCGGCGACGGGGGCAAAATGATCCTCCAGTACCGCCAACACCGGGGTCACCTCGAAACCGGTAACGGTTTCATGCGTGGGCAAGGTACCCAGAATGCGCGGCAGGGCGCGCGGCAAGCCGATCTCCTCCTCTGCCTCGCGCAGGGCGTTGGCGGCAGCATCGATGTCGAACTCCTCCCGCTTGCCGCCGGGAAAGGCGATCTGGCCGGGATGGTTCTTCAATGCCGAAGACCGCTTGGTCAGCACCACCTTCGGCACCTCGGTCGTCAGATTGACAGTGATCAGAACCCCGGCCGGCCGCAGCAGGCGCGGTTCCTTCAGGCGGAACTCGGGGTTCAGATCGAAGTCGGACGAGGCCTGACCCGGCCGCTCCAGCGCCATCCGGAGCTGTGCGACCGGATCGCGGGTCAGATCAAGCATCGTCCACCTCATTCGCCTCGAACCCCAGAGTGGCGGGGTCGAGTTCATAATGCGCGCCGCAGAACTGGCAATCGGCGGTGACGATGCCGTCTTCGGTCGTCATCGTGCCAATGTCCTTGGTCGAATAGATCGACAGGCTCTGGCGTACACGCTCGACCGAACAGGTGCAGCCAAAGCGCACCGGCTGGGCGTCGAAGACCCGCGGCTGTTCCTCGTGGAACAGGCGCACCAGCAATTCCGTGGGCGAGACGCGCGGCCCGATCAGCTCCATCAGCTCGGCGGAATCGAGCAAGATGTTGGCCCGGTTCCAGTCGTCGCTATCCTCGTCGCGAATGAGATCGGCGGGGCGCAGGATATTGCCGTGCCCCTCGCGCTCGACCATCAGCGGAGAGGCTTCTGGCATATGCTGGATCATCACCCCCCCGGCGCGCCAATGTTCAGTGCCGCCCGCTTCGGTGGATTTGCCAAAGCTCAGCTTGAAGGTGGTGGGAAGCTGTTCGGACTGGGCGAAATAGGCCTCGGCACACTCCGCAAGCGAGGTGCCGTCCAGCGGGGTGATCCCCTGATAGGGTGCGGTCCCCTGCCCCTGGTCAATCAGGATGGCGAAATACCCGGCGCCGATCTGGTCGAACGGCCGCTTGCCCTGCAGCTTGGTCGCGTCGAAGCTGGCATAGCCGCGAATGCGGGCTGGCGCGCCCTCTTCCTCGGGGGCGTAATAGTCGGTGGCGATCATCCGCACCGGCCCATTCGACTGGACCTGCAGCGACAATTTCCAGCGCAGCTTGATGGTCTGGCCGATCAGCGCCGTCAGCAGCGCCATTTCGGCAACCAGAGCCTCGACCTGGGGCGGGTAATCATGTTGTTTCAAGATGCCGTCCAACACCCCGTCCAACCGGGCGACCCGGCCGCGGATGTCCGAGACATCAAGCTGGAAAGGCAGGACGGTATCGTCCCACGCGAGTTTCGATGCGATGGCCATGAGATGTCCTTATACGCCGACAATCGGCTGTTGCACTGCAATATAGTGGGAACTACCCGTGATGAAAGAGGCAGGACAGAGAGGGACCTGGGCATGATCAGACGGTTCGGAGCGGCGCCACGCGCCGGCCAGGTTTATCGCCGGCGGGTGGGGGCCTATGCGCTACTCCCCCGGGACGGGCGGTTGCTGCTGACCGAACAGGCCAATCCCGGCCCCGATCTGCAACTGCCCGGCGGCGGCATCGACCCCGGCGAATCACCCTTCGCCGCGCTGCACCGCGAGGTCTTCGAGGAAACCGGCTGGCTGATCGGCCACCCGCGCCGCGTCGGCGCCTTTCGCCGTTTCGCCTATATGCCGGAATATGATCTCTGGGCCGAAAAGATCTGCCTGATCTTCGTGGCCCGGCCGATCCGGCCGATGGGCCCGCCGACCGAAGCCGGCCATCGGGCGCTGTGGCTCGAGATTGCCGAGGCGGCAGAGCGTCTGGGCAATGCCGGGGACCGCCATTTCGCCGCCCGCCTGGCGTTGGGACTGCTAAAGGGCTGAGACCGGCACCCCTGGCCCAAACCCGTGGCACCGATCGCAAAGCGGCGCCTGCGGCACCGGGAAAACCGCCGATCTACATTCCGTTGTATTCGAACAGCGTGGCCGAGACGTCATCCTCCATCCCTTGGCCCGGCGTCATGATCTGGCGCAGCTCCCAGAACAGATCCTCAAGGAATTCCTGACCGGACTGGCCGACATCGCAGCGCCGCACCAGTTTCACCAGCCCATCCTGTTGCAGCATGCCACCGCTGGCCAGACGACATTCGGTGAACCCGTCCGAATAGATCAGCAGCCGATCGCCCGGCTGGAGAATGGTTTCGACCTGCTCGTAATCCACATTCGCCAACAGACCGACCGGCACGCCACCCTCGCCCAAGAACTCTGCGCGGCCATCGCGACGCAGGACCAGCGGATAGGGATGCCCCGCCTGCACCATGCGCACCCGGCCGGAATTCAGATCGGCGGTCGCATAGACCATGGTGAAATATTCCTCGACCCCGGTATCGGCGATCACCCTTTCGTTCAGGATCTGCACCACTTCAGCAGGGGCACGCAGGGCGTAGAAACTTTCGTGGCGCGACTCCATCGCGACGTTCTGGTCGAAATAGGTGCTGGAGAGATAGCCGCCCAACTTGGCGGTCATCATCGCCGAGGTGATGCCATGGCCCGACACGTCGATGCCATAGAACCCCACCTGCCCCGCACCGGGGGAAAACATGCCAACCAGATCGCCGCCGATATGACCGCAGGGTTTGAGCAGCAGGCTGACCCGGGAGGCGCCGAAGTCGCGGGTGAATTCCGGCACCAGGGATTCCTGGATCTTGCGCGCCTGGATCAGATCCTTGTCGATCGCGTCATGCGCCTTGCGCAGCTTGTCGAGCGTTTCCGAGATCACCCGGTTCTTTTCCGACAGCTCCCGCTGCATGCTGAGAATCCGCGCCCCGGCCGAGATCCGCGCCCTCAGCTCATGCGAGTTGACCGGCTTTGTCAGGAAATCGTCGGCGCCGGCGTCCAGCCCCTTGGCGATATCGTTCTTGTCGCTCTTCGAGGTCAACAGGATGAAATAGCCATACCCCTCGGTCGGCAGCGCACGGAAGGCGCGGCAGAAATCCAGCCCGCTCATCCCGGGCATCATCCAGTCGCTCAGAATCACGTCGGGAAGATCGGTGCGGCAGATCTCCATTGCCTGCTCCCCGCTCTCTGCCTCGACCACCTGAAAGCCCCATTTCTTGAGCGAGGTGATCAGAATATGCCGCTGCAGACGGCTGTCGTCGACCACCAGGACCTTCCTGATTGTCGAGGATACCGGATGGATTTCAACGTCCCCCTTCATGCGATAACAGCGCCCACCTAACCTCTGCTCACCCACCGGCACGCGCCGGTTCTCCGCACTATTCACGCCAGCCCTTAACACGACGTGAAACAGCACGTCTTCGCGGCTTACACTAGACCTCAAGCGATTTAACCACATATTTACCGCCGCACACCTAGAGTTTGCCCCGGGTGGAGGAAGATCAAGACGGTGGGTGTCTCATGATTCTGTGGTCACGCGTAAATGAACTGCGCGACGAGGTCGGTCCTGATGATTTTCAGGAGGTGATCGATCTGTTCCTGGAGGAGGTGGAAGGCGTGATCGCGCGACTGCGTGAGGAGGACGACCGCAGCCAGCTTGAACAGGATTTGCATTTCCTCAAGGGCAGCGCCCTGAATCTCGGGTTCGCAACCTTCTCGGACCTCTGTCAGGACGGTGAACGTCTGGCCGCCGGGGGTAAGGCCGATCAGGTCGATCTGGCTGCCATCATCGACGGTTACGAACAATCAAAGGTCGTCTTCTTCGACGGGCTGCGCGACCACCTCGCCGCCTGAAACGGTCCTGCACTGGCCGGCCCGAGCCGGTCAGATCACGAATTGCGCCAGGGTCTCATCCGCGGTGATATCGGTATAGGTATAGCCCCCCGCGTCCAGCCGCGAGAAAAGCTGGGAAAAGTTCTCCGGCCGCAGGGTTTCGATCCCGATCAATACCGATCCGAAGTTCCGCGCCGATTTCTTCATATATTCGAAGCGGCTGATATCGTCCTCGGGGCCCAGGATTTCCAGAAAATCCTTTAGCGCACCAGGCCGCTGCGGCAGCCTCAGGATGAAGTACTTCTTCACCCCGGCATAGCGTTGCGCCCGTTCCTTGACTTCGGGCAGACGTTCGAAATCGAAATTCCCGCCCGAGGTGATGCAGACCACCGTCTTGCCGCGGATGTCGTCCGCCACATCGGCCAGCGCATCCACCGCCAGCGCGCCGGCCGGCTCCAGCACGATGCCCTCGAGGTTCAGCATCTCGATCATCGTGGTGCAGATCCGATCCTCCGGCGCCGCGACCACATCCGCCGGGTCTACATCCGCCAGTTTCGCAAAGGGCAAGGCCCCGATCCGCGCCACCGCGGCGCCATCGACGAAACTGTCGACCTTGTCGAGCGTCACCGGCTCACCGGCAGCGAGGGCCGCGGCCAGGCTGCGCCCGCCGGAGGGTTCAACAAAGGTATAATGACAACGCGGTCCAAAGAACGCGCGCACCCCGGAAGACAACCCGCCACCGCCGACCGGCAGGATGATGTGATCCGGCGCCCGGCCCATCTGCACCGCGATCTCGACCGCGACGCTGGCCTGCCCCTCGATCACGTCGGCATCGTCGAAGGGGGCCAGGAAACGACCGCCCTCCTGCGCACAGAACCGCTGCGCCTCGGCCAGGGTGTCGTCGAAATAATCACCGATCAGCTTGATATCGATCGCGTCGCCGCCAAAGACCCGAGTCTTCTGAATCTTCTGCTGCGGCGTGGTGACTGGCATGAAGATCACGCCTTTGACGCCGAAGTGCTGGCACATATAGGCGACGCCCTGGGCATGGTTGCCGGCGCTGGCGCAGACGAACAGCGATTGATCCGGCTGCTCCTCCAGCACCTTGCGCATGGCATTGAAGGCGCCGCGCAGCTTGTAACTGCGCACCGGGCTCAGATCCTCGCGTTTCAGCCAGATGTCGGCGCCATATTTCTCCGACAGATGGGCGTTACGCAGCAGTGGGGTTTCGGGAAAGACCTCGCGCATCGCGCGCTCGGCAATCCGCGCCATATCCTGAAAACTGGTCATGCCCGCTTCCCTGCCGCAATGTCGGTGCCAAAGCAAGATCTACATCGGCATACCGGCCTACCACTTCAGTCCAGGCTGCGCCCCTCGACATAGACGCCGTAAAGCGTGGTCAGGATGCTCAGCTGCAGCAGCGTCATGATCCATTGGAAGACGGCCGCCGCGATCTGTCCGGCCAGCGGCAGAGCATAGTACGCCAGCATCACCCCGACCATCAGCAGCATGGCGAAGCCGAACGTCAGGGCAAACAGGCCGATGATGCCCAGGGCAATCGGCCGGGTCGCCTGCCACGAGTCCCTGAGCCCGAGCCGTTCCCCGATCGCTGCGGCAGGCAGGACCAGTGAAAGACGCGCCAACACCCAGACCAGCACCAACGCCGCCAGGACGATCGGCAGGATCACACCGGCCGAGGGCTCCTTGATCACTCCGCCGGTCGCTGTCCAGGCCAGCAGGGCGATCACCGCCCCGGGAAGCGCGAACAATACGACGCCCAACACCAGGCTCCAGCCGAAATAGGCCAGCACCCGGCCGCCATGAAACCTCGGCAGCACAGAGCCGGGATATTCTGCAAGCAGAACATAGCGGTGCCAAGCCACCGCCACCCAGAGCGTGGCGACGCTGCCGAGCAGCTGAAGGGCGATCCACAGCACCGGGCTCAGCGGTTCCGCTCCGGCGGTGATCGCCTCAGGCGTCGTCGGCGTCAGCAGCAGGCCCAGGATGATCATCGCAATGATCGGCAGCGAGATCTTCAGCGCCGCCCCCAGATCGCTAAAGATCATTTTCAATGCATGTCGAAAAATGCGAAACATCGGAATACCCGGATCATTCTTCCTATGGTTGCACCGATAACGGTGGCACACGACGACTGTCAATGCGGCCCCATGCACCCCGCCTTGCTCCTAGGGGCAAAAACCGCTACGCCCCATCCGTCATTCGTTTAGAGGGAACCCCCATGTCCGCGCCCAAGAAAGTCGTTCTGGCCTATTCCGGTGGCCTCGACACCTCGATCATCCTGAAATGGCTGCAAACCGAATACGGTTGCGAGGTGGTCACCTTCACCGCCGATCTCGGCCAGGGCGAGGAACTGGAGCCCGCCCGCAAGAAGGCCGAGATGCTGGGCATCAAGGCCGAGAACATCTACATTGAGGATGTGCGCGAGGAATTCGTCCGCGACTTCGTCTTCCCGATGTTCCGCGCCAATGCGGTTTACGAGGGGCTCTATCTGCTGGGCACCTCGATCGCCCGCCCGCTGATCTCCAAACATCTGGTCGAGATCGCGCAGCGCACCGGTGCCGATGCCGTCGCCCATGGCGCGACCGGCAAGGGCAACGACCAGGTTCGGTTCGAACTGGGTGTCGCGGCGCTCGATCCCTCGATCAAGGTAATCGCACCCTGGCGCGAATGGGATCTGACCAGCCGCACCCGGCTGCTTGAGTTCGCCGAGCAGAACCAGATCCCGATCGCCAAGAACAAGCGTGGCGAGGCGCCGTTCTCGGTTGACGCGAACCTGCTGCACACCTCCTCCGAGGGCACCGTGCTGGAAGATCCGGCCGTGGAAGCACCCGACTATGTCGCGCAGCGCATCGTGCCTGTCGAGGAGGCGCCGAACGAGCCCGAGTTCATCGAGGTCACCTTTGAGAAGGGCGACGCGGTGGCGATCAATGGCGAGGCGATGTCGCCCGCGACGATCCTGACCAGGCTGAACGAACTTGGCGGCAAGCATGGCATCGGCCTTCTGGACTTCGTGGAAAACCGCTTCGTCGGCATGAAGTCCCGTGGCGTCTACGAGACCCCCGGCGGCACCATCCTGCTGGAAGCGCACCGCGGCATCGAACAGATCACCATGGACAGCGGCGCCGGCCACCTGAAGGATTCGATCATGCCGCGCTATGCCGAGCTGATCTATAACGGCTTCTGGTTCAGCCCCGAGCGCGAAGCGCTGCAGGCGCTGATCGACAAGACCCAGGAATATGTCACCGGCACCGTGAAGCTGAAGCTCTACAAGGGCTCGGCGCGCACGGTCGCGCGCTGGTCGGACTATTCGCTCTACTCCGAAAAGCACGTGACCTTCGAGGAAGACGCCGGCGCCTACGACCAGAAGGATGCCGCGGGCTTCATCAACCTGAACGCGCTGCGCCTGAAACTGATCGCGGTGCGCAACATGCGGGTGAAAGGCTGATCAGCCTCCCGCTACGTCACCGTTGAAACGATCCGGAATGCCCGCCTTTGCTGAAGGCGGGCATTTTCTTATGGGGATGTCGGGCTGAGCCGCGCTCTGCGAACCTCGACCATAATGACCGGAGGTTCGCGCCCGGCCCCGAGGGTGGGCGTTTCGCGCCCGCCCTGGGGGGCGGGGTCGGGCGCGAACCGGGGCTGACGCCCCGGGGGTCAATCTGTCTGGCACCCCGCAACCGGAGACCACAGATGCTGACCCAGATCGCCGACGCCATCAACGAGGCGCTTGCCGGCAAGACATTCGACGGATCGCTGAAATTCGACTGCGGCGCCGACGGGGTGCTGGTGCTGGCCGACAATCGCGCCACGACCCTTGATCGCGACGCCGATTGCACCATCAAACTCAGCGCCGAGAACCTGAAAAAGCTGCTCAAGGGCAAGCTGAACCCGATGACCGGGGTGATGATGGGCAAGCTCAAGGTCAGCGGCAATCCGGCGGTGGCGATGAAGCTGGGATCGCTGCTGAAATAGGCTCTAGACCGGGCAAATCCGCAGTTTCGCCAGTTCCTCGTAATAGGGCAGCGCGGCAGCGACCAGTCGGGCGGCCTCGCCCTCCGGCTGCGGCAGCGGCCCCTCGGCGCCGGCAAAGCCGGTCGAGCGGTGCACCGCGCCGTACCAATGCGACGCCCAGATCCCATCCTCGGCGCGCGGGCCGGCGGGCCAGCGCAGCATCGCCGGATCGAAGTCCAGCCCGATCGCATCGCAAAGCGCCCGCAGCATCCCCTCCGGGGTGTCGCGGATATCGGCGCTGTCGATCACCGGGCCGGGGAAGCGCCTGAACAGCTCCACCTGTTGCCGGAAGCCGATATCGTCCAGCCTCGGGTTCTCGCGCTTGGCCGCATAGCTCGCCACCACCCGCGCCGGATGGCGCAGCAGGTGGACGTTGACGCACTCCGCCGCCCAATCCAGCGGAAACCCCTCCACCATATGCAGCGGCATGTGCTTCATGTAGAAATGCGGCTTTCCCCCCGGAATAGGGCCAATGCAGCGCGCAGCCACCTTGTCGGGGTCGGTCTCATGCGCCACCAGGATCTCGGTCCGCATCGGATGGTCGATCCCCGTCGCCGCCAGATAGGGGGCATAGAAGGGCTCGTCCCAGATGACGAAATCCGCGCGGTTGCCAAAGGCATACATCATCGCGGTGGAGAGGTTCCGCGGCCCCGACCACATGGCAATCCGCATCAGGTGCGCTCCCTTTCGACCAGCGCCTTGTAAAGCGCGCGGATGCGTTTCGTCATCGGCCCCATCTCTCCACTGCCGATCTGACGACCGTCGATTGCCCCCACCGGGGTCTGGGCGCCGAAAGTGCCGGTCAGAAACGCCTCGTCGGCGCCATAGGTATCGACCAGCGAATAATTGCGCTCGTAAATCGGGATGCCATCGGCGTGGCAGACATCAATCACCTTCTGCCGGGTGATGCCGTTCATGCAGTAATCGCCGGTGGAGGTCCAAACCTCCCCCTTCCGCACGATGAAGAAGTTGCAGGCGTTGGTGGTATTCACGAAGCCATGCACGTCGAGCATCAAAGCCTCGTCCGCGCCGGCCTTTTCGGCGGCGATGCAGGCGAGGATGCAGTTCAGCTTGGAGTGCGAATTCAGCTTGGGATCCTGGCTCATCGGCAGGCCACGGATATGCGGCACCGTGGCCAGGCGGATCGGACGCGGGATCGAGGGTTTGGAATGTTCCATGATGATGGTCACCGTCGGCCCCTGCTGCGACAGCGCCGGATGCTGGAAGGGCCGCGTCTTGACCCCCCGGGTGACCATGAAACGCGCATGGGCGTCGGTGGTCATCCCATTGGCCTTTTGCGTCTCTAACAAGGCGTTTTTGACCCCATCGCGATCCAGACCGATATCGAGGTCGATGGCCTTCGCCGCTTCGAACAGCCGATCCAGGTGATCGTCGAGAAAGGCCCAGCACCCGTCATAGAGCCTCAGCCCCTCCCACACGCCGTCCCCCATCATGAAACCGCTGTCATAGACGCTGACCAGCGCCTCGGCCTTGGGGACGATGCGGCCGTTCAGATAGATCAGGATCGTTTCGTTGCGCGCGTCTTCCTGCGCCTGATGGGTGGTGATCTTGTCGGTCATTCGGCCTCTCCTTTGACCGAAACGCTAGACCGCGGGCGGGACTCGGGAAACCGGTTTTTCACATGGGGTCCCCCAACCGCCCGGATCCGGCCCGCGCCGAACGCGCCCTGACGGGCGCGTGCCTCCGGCGGGGATATTTGACGCTAGAAAAAGGGCGGGGGCGGAAGGCCGGCGCGGCGCAGTAAACTCCACTCACCTCCACGTGACAATAGATTGCACCCCCTTGCCGGATCGCGCGTCAAGCGGCAGCCTGCAGTCAGGACTTCCGCGAGAGAAGGAGGGAGTGACGTGAAACGGATCGAACTGCTGAAAACCCTGGCGCTGGCGATCTTCATCGTGCTGGGCGCCATTGCCAGCCATGCCGGCAGCCACGAGGCTGACGTCGCGCGTGCGGAGCAGCCCTGTTCCAAGACCGTGATGTTCGTCACCGCCCAGAAGGCGCCGCAGGCCTTTGCCCTGCCCCGCGCGCATCTGAGCTGACCGATCGGCCGAAGGTTCAGCCCAGGCGGCTTGCCTGAACATCCCGAAGATCGGGAATGACATCCGCCGTGCCGCGGCGTGTGACCATGATGGCCGCCGCCCGCATCGCCTGGGCGATCGCCTGCGGCATCGCCATGCCGCGATCAAGCCCGGCCAGGACATATCCGGTAAAGGTATCCCCCGCCCCGGTGGTATCGACCGGGGTGACAGGGACCGCCGGATAGTCGCGGATTTCACCCGACCCGGTGTCGATATGACGGGCGCCGCGCGCGCCGAGGGTGACAATCACATCCCGCACCGGCAATGTCTCGGGCGCCTGGCCGCTGGCCTGCTGCAATTGCTGCGCTTCGACCTCGTTCAGGATCAGGAGATCGAGGAAGGGCAGGACCGCCTGCACCGCCCGCGCATCGAAGGGGGCAGCGGCATAGGCCACGCGCAGGCCCAGATCGCGGCCGATCCGCGCGGCCATCGCCTGGCCATTGGTTTCGTTCTGGATCAACAGCGTGTCGCCCGCCCCTGCCACGACCAGAGCGGCCTGGATCGCCGTCTCGGGGATGGCGCGATTGGCGCCCGGAAGGATGACGATCTGGTTCTCTCCCCCCGGTTCGACAAAGATCAGCGCATGGCCGGTCGGCTCGGGCAGTTCGACGATATGGCGGGTGTCGACGCCATATTCCATCAGCCGCCGCACCGTCCAACGCCCATCCGGCCCCACCGCGCCGATATGGGCGACATGGGCGCCGGCACGGGCGGCGGCGACCGACATATTCGCCCCCTTGCCGCCCAGAAACCGGTCCATCTCCTCTGCCGCCAGGGTCTCTCCCGCCACGGGGAGATGCGGCAGTGAATAGACCAGATCGGCGTTGATCGAGCCGAGGTTCCAGATCGCCATCGGGTCAGCCGATGCCGCAGGCCGCCAGCACCGCCATGTTCAGGATGTCGTTGGCGGTGGAGACGGTGGAACAGATCTGGATCGGCTTGTTGACGCCGGTCAGGATCGGCCCGATCACCGTGGCGCCGGCCATTTCCTGCATCAGCTTGACCGAGATGCTGGCCGAATGCCGCGCCGGTACGATCAGGATGTTCGCAGGCCCGGTCAGCCGCGAGAACGGATAGGCCTTTTGCACATTGGCATTCAGCGCCACATCCACGGTCATCTCGCCCTCGTATTCGAAATCGACCCGGCGCTGGTCGAGCACGTCCGAGGCGAGATGCATCTTTTCGGCCCGTTCCGACACCGGATAGCCGAAGGTCGAGAACGACACGAAGGCCACCCGGGGGTCGAGCCCCATGTGCCGCGCCACGCCGGCGGCGCGGGTGGCGATATCGGCCAGATCCTCTTCGTCCGGCCATTCATGCACCAGGGTGTCGCCGATCAGCACGATGCGGTTCTTGTGCAGCACGGCGGTGATCCCGGCGGCGCCATGGGCGGCGTCGGCGTCAAAGACGTGATTGATGCGCTCCAGCACATGGGCCGATTTCCGCGTCACACCCGACACCAGCGCATCGCCGTGACCATGGGCCAGCATCAGCGCGGCGAAAACGTGACGGTCACGCGCCGCCAGCCGGTGCACGTCCTTCTGGTCGAAGCCCTTGCGCTGCAGCCGCTCGTAAAGGAAATCCTTATAGGCCTGCAGATGGGTGGTATTGGCGGCATTCACCACCTCAAGCTCGCGCACCGCGTCGCCGAGGCCGGCGGCCTCGAGCTTGGCCTTCACATCCTCTGAGCGGCCCACCACCAGCGCCTTGCCGAAGCCCGAACGCTGATAGGTGACGGCGGCGCGCAGCACCCGGGGATCGTCGCCTTCGGCGAAGATCATGCGGGACTGCGCCGTGCGGGCGCGGGTGTTCAGGCTGCGCAGGATGCTGGCGGTCGGGTCCATCCGGGCCTTCAGGCTCAGCTCATAGGCGTCCATGTCGATGATCGGCCGCCGCGCAGCACCAGTGTCCATCCCGGCCCGCGCCACGGCAACGGGGATCCGGTGGATCAGACGCGGATCGAAGGGCGTCGGGATGATGTAATCGCGGCCAAAGCTCAGCGCCTTGCCATAGGCCAGCGCCACCTCGTCCGGAACATCCTCGCGTGCGAGTTCGGCCAGCGCGTGGGCGCAGGCGATCTTCATCTCGTCATTGATGGCACGGGCGTGGATATCGAGCGCGCCACGGAACAGATAGGGAAAGCCCAGGACGTTGTTCACCTGGTTCGGATAATCGCTGCGCCCGGTGGCGACGATGGCGTCCATCCGCACCTCATGCGCCTCTTCCGGGGTGATCTCGGGATGCGGGTTGGCCATGGCGAAGATCACCGGATTGTCGGCCATCGAGGCGACCATCTCTTGCGTCACCGCGCCCTTGGCAGACACGCCAAGGAAGACATCGGCCCCGACCATCGCCTCTTCCAGCGTGCGCAGCTCGGTCTTCGCCGCATGGGCCGATTTCCACTGGTTCATGCCCTCGGTCCGGCCCTGATAGATCACGCCTTTGGTGTCGCACATGATGCAATTGTCATGCTGCGCCCCCATCCGCTTGAGCAGCTCAAGACAGGCGATCCCGGCGGCACCGGCGCCGTTCAGGACGATCTTAACATCCTCGATCTTCTTGCCCGACAGATGCAGCGCATTGATCATACCGGCGGCACAGATCACCGCGGTGCCGTGCTGGTCGTCGTGGAAGACGGGGATATCCATCTCTTCCTTCAGGCGCTGCTCGATGATGAAGCATTCCGGCGCCTTGATATCCTCGAGGTTGATGCCGCCGAAGGTCGGCCCCATCAGCTTGACCGCCTGGATGATCTCGTCCGGATCCTCGGTGTCGAGTTCGATATCTATGGCGTTGACATCGGCGAAGCGCTTGAACAGCACCGCCTTGCCTTCCATCACCGGTTTCGAGGCCAGCGCGCCGAGGTTGCCCAAGCCCAGCACCGCGGTGCCGTTCGAGATCACCGCGACCAGATTGCCCTTGTTGGTGTAATCATAGGCGGTCTCCGGGCTTTCGGCGATCGCCTCGCAGGGGACAGCCACTCCGGGCGAATAGGCCAGGCTCAGATCCCGCTGCGTGGTCATCGGCACGGTCGCTCGGATCTCGAACTTGCCCGGAGTGGGGTCGAGATGGAAGGCAAGCGCCTCTTCGTCGGTGATCTTCGATTTGCCCATGGCTGACTGTCTCCTCGGTCGGTCTGGCCCTCTTATCCCAGCGCAACAGGCATCTCAACGCCAATGCGTTTTCGCCTTTCGCCCCCCGGGCCGCATTTGTAAGGTCGCCTGCATCCCAACCCCCGGAGGCCCGCCTTGACCACCGTCACGCCCATGATGGCGCAATATCTCGACATCAAGAACCAGCACGCCGACGCATTGCTGTTCTACCGCATGGGCGATTTCTACGAGATGTTCTTCGACGATGCCGTGGCTGCATCCGAGGCGCTGGATATCGCCCTGACCAAACGCGGCAAGCACGCGGGCGACGATATCCCGATGTGCGGCGTGCCAGTTCATGCCGCTGAGGGCTATCTGCTGACCTTGATCCGCAAGGGCTTTCGCGTGGCGGTCTGCGAACAGATGGAAAGCCCGGCCGAGGCGAAGAAGCGCGGCGCGAAATCGGTGGTCCACCGCGACGTGGTGCGTCTGGTCACCCCTGGCACGCTGACCGAGGATTCCCTGCTCGAGGCGCGGCGGAACAACTTCCTCGCCGCCTATGCGGAAATCCGCGATCAGGCGGCGCTGGCCTGGGCCGATATCTCGACCGGGGATTTTCACGTGATGCCGATCACCCCGGTGCGGCTGTCGCCGGAACTGGCGCGACTGGCGCCTTCGGAACTGATCCTGCCCGAGACGCTGGAGCAGGAAAAGCACGGGTTGGTCTCGGATCTGGGCATCTCGATGACACCGCTGGCCCGCGCCAGCTTTGACAGTGGCGCCGCCGAAAAACGCATCTGCGCGCTTTACGGCGTCAACACGCCCGAGGCTTTCGGCACCTTCAGCCGCGTCGAGCTTTCGGCCATGGGCGCGCTGATCGACTATCTCGAGATCACCCAGAAGGGCAAACTGCCGCTGCTGCAAACCCCGGTACGCGAGGCGCAGGAACGGATCGTCCAGATCGACGCCGCCACCCGCCGCAACCTGGAACTGACGCGCAGCCTGTCGGGCGGGCGTGCCGGATCGCTGCTGGCGGTGATGGATCGCACCGTAACCCCCGGCGGCGCCCGGCTGCTGGAACAGCGGCTGTCCAGTCCCAGCCGCGATCTGGCCACCATCCACGCCCGGCAGGAGGCCATCAGCCGTTTCGTCGACGACAGCCTCTTTGCCGCCGACCTGCGCGACCGGCTGCGCAAAACCCCGGATATGGACCGCGCCCTCTCCCGCCTGTCGCTCGAGCGCGGCGGGCCGCGCGACCTGGCCGCGATCCGCAACGCCCTGGGTCAGGCGGCCGAGATTGCCGAGGCCTGCGATACCCGCGATCTGCCCGACCACCTGCGCGATGCGATTGCCGCGCTCACCGGGTTTGATGATCTTTCCGCCTTGTTAGAAGCCGCCTTGATCGCCGAGCCGCCGCTTCTGGCCCGCGACGGCGGCTTCATCGCCGAAGGCTATGACACCGAACTGGATGAGGTCCGCACCCTGCGGGACGAGGGGCGATCGGTCATCGCCCGACTGCAGAAGACCTATACCGACCACACCGGCATCTCCTCGCTGAAGATCAAGCACAACAACGTGCTGGGCTATTTCATCGAGACCACCACCACCCACGCGACCAAGATGTTGGCCGCGCCCCTGTCGGAAACCTATATCCACCGCCAGACCACGGCGAACCAGATCCGCTTCACCACCGTGGAGCTGTCAGAGCTGGAAACCCGCATCCTGAATGCCGGCAACCTGGCGCTGGAGATTGAAAAGCGGCTCTATCAAGGGCTTTCAGACGCTATTCTGGCGCTTGCGCCGGAGCTCAACGCCGCCGCCCGGGGTCTGGCCGAACTCGATCTCGCCACCAGCCTCGCCGATCTGGCCCGCGCCGAGGGCTGGACCCGGCCGCGCATCGACACCTCCCGCGCCTTCGAGATCGAGGGTGGCCGCCATCCGGTGGTGGAACAGGCCCTGCGCCAGCAGGGACAGGGCGGGTTCGTCGCCAATGACTGCGACCTTTCCGCCGAAGACGGCGCCGCCATCTGGCTGCTGACCGGGCCGAACATGGCCGGTAAGTCGACCTTCCTGCGGCAGAACGCGCTGATCGCCCTCCTCGCCCAGATCGGCAGCTATGTGCCGGCGGATGCCGCCCATATCGGCCTGGTCAGCCAGATCTTCAGCCGTGTCGGCGCCTCGGACGATCTGGCGCGGGGCCGGTCGACCTTCATGGTCGAAATGGTCGAAACCGCCGCCATCCTGAACCAGGCCGATGATCGCGCCCTGGTGATCCTCGACGAGATCGGCCGTGGCACCGCCACCTATGACGGGCTCTCCATCGCCTGGGCAACACTGGAGCATCTGCATGACGTCAATGGGTGCCGCGCCCTCTTCGCCACCCATTACCACGAGCTGACCCAGCTTGCCGGCAAGCTCAAAGGCGTCGAGAACGCCACCGTCGCCGTCCGCGAATGGGAGGGTGAGGTGATCTTCCTCCACGAGGTGATCAAGGGCGCCGCCGACCGCTCCTATGGGGTGCAGGTGGCACAGCTCGCCGGGCTGCCCGCCTCGGTCGTCGCCCGCGCCCGGGTGGTGCTCGATGCGCTCGAGAAAGGCGACCGCGAAGGCGCGGCCAAGCCCAAGGCGCTGATCGACGACCTGCCACTCTTCGCCGCCGCGCCGCCGCCCCCGCCAGCCGCCCCTGCCAAACCCTCCGCCGTCGAGGAGATGCTGCAGGCCCTCCACCCCGACGATCTCTCGCCACGCGAAGCGCTCGACCTGCTCTATCGGCTGAAACAGACCGCCCAGGACAATGGCTGATACGAAAGAGGCGCCCCGTGGGGGCGCCTCACCTGGTCTTTTTCTAGCTTCAAATATCCCCGCCGGAGGCACGCGCCCCGCAGGGGCGCGTTCGACCTCAGGCGCCGGGGTTGGACGATACGCCGACCTGCGCCGGGCGCAGCAGACGATCGTGCAACATGAAGCCCTCGGCCGCCACCTGGATGATGTCGCCGGCCTTGGTGCCGGGAACCGGCGCCTCGAACATCGCCTGATGCACCTGCGGATCGAACCGCTCGCCCACCTGCGGCGCGATCAGCTCGATCCCGTGCTTCTTGAACACGTTCAACAGCTCGCGCATCGTCAGCTCGATCCCCTCGATCAACGCGGTCGAGGCTTCGCGTTGCTCCTCGCTCACCACTTCCAGGGCACGCTTCATGTTGTCATAGACCGGCAGCATATCGCGGGCGAGCTTGGACCCGCCGTATTGCTCGCCCTCGCGGCGTTGCTTGTCGGCGCGCTTGCGGGCGTTTTCCGCATCCGCCAGCGCCCGCATGAATTTGTCGCGCAGCTCGTCGCGCTCTGCCCGCAGGGCATCAATTTCGGCCATATCGGCGTCGATCTCGGCCATCTCTTCCGCAAGCTCTTCGGCCTCCGCGGCTTCGATATCATCGAGAAAATCGTCGTTCTTGGGCTCTGCCATGTTTCACCTCTAACTCCGGTCGGAGATCATCTTGCCGACTAGCTGTGCCGTATAGTCCACGATGGGAACAATACGTCCGTAATTCAGACGGGTGGGACCAATCACCCCCACCGCGCCAATGATTTTTCGATCAGCGTTCATATAAGGAGACACCACCAAAGAGGAACCCGAAAGTGAGAAAAGTTTATTCTCGGACCCGATAAAGATCCGTACCCCCTCGCCCTCTTCGGTGAGATCCAGGAACTGCTCGATATCGCGTTTGCGCTCCAGGTCGTCGAACAGCGTTCTGATCCGCTCCAGCTCCTCGCCAAAGCCGTCTTCCGCCAGAAGATTCGACCGCCCCCGCACGATCAGCCGGGCCGAATCACCCTCGGTCTCGTCCCAAACGGCGAGACCGCTCTCCACCATCACCCGGGCCAGGCTGTCGATCTCCTGACGCCGAACCGCGATCTCGGTGCGGATCACCTCTCGCGCCTCGCTCAGGGTCCGCCCCTCCATCAAGGTGTTGAGGAAATTGGTCGCCTCTCGCATCGAACTCGGCGTCTGCCCCGGCGGCGGGGTGAACAGCCGGTTCTCGACATGGCCATCGGCCAGCACCAGAACCACCAGCGCCCGATCCGGCGCCAGCGAGACGAACTCGATATGGCGGATCTCGGCCTCATGCTTCGGCGCCAGCACCAGAGAGGCGCCATGGGTCACCCCTGACAGCGCCGCGCCGACCCGGTCCAGCATGCCGCCGACATCGGTGGAATTGCTCGTGCTCAGGGTCGCGTCGATCTTTTCGCGATCCGACGGGTTCAAATCGCGCACCTCGAGGAACCCATCGACGAACATCCGCAGCCCCATCTGCGTCGGCACCCGTCCGGCGCTGACATGCGGGCTGCCCAAGAGCCCGAGAAACTCCAGATCCTGCATCACGTTGCGGATCGTCGCGGCGCTGACCTTCTCGCTGAGGCTGCGGGTCAGGGTGCGGCTGCCCACCGGCTCGCCACTGTCCAGATAGGCTTCGACCACCAGCCGGAAGACCTCTCTCGACCGGTTGTTCAGTTCCTCCAGCAATCTTATCGCATCCGTCATTTGCATCACCCTTAGCGGTGTGTCCTTATGGACCACAGACCACGAAGGTCAATCACGGGTCAATCGGGCATGGGTCAATCGGGCTTGCATCCCCGCCCTGCCGGGCGCTATCCCCAGCGTGGCTAACAAAGGAATTCCCATGCGACCCTCTGGACGAGATTTAAGCGAACTGCGCCCGGTTTCAATCGAGACGGGTGTGACAAAACACGCCGAGGGCTCCTGCCTGATCCGGATGGGGGATACCCACGTCCTGTGCACCGCCACACTCGAGGAGCGCGTGCCGCCCTTCATCAAGGGCTCGGGCCTCGGCTGGGTGACGGCGGAATACGGCATGCTGCCGCGTTCGACCAATACCCGGATGCGGCGCGAAGCGGCGACCGGAAAACAGGGCGGGCGCACCGTGGAAATCCAGCGGCTGATCGGCCGGGCACTGCGCGCCGGCGTCGATCGCGTCGCGCTCGGGGAACGTCAGATCACCATCGACTGCGATGTGATCCAGGCCGATGGCGGCACTCGTTGCGCCTCGATCACCGGCGGCTGGGTAGCGCTTCGCCTGGCGGTCAACAAGCTGATGAAGGCCGGCGATGTGCTCTCCGATCCGCTGATCGACCCGGTCGCCGCGGTCAGCTGCGGGATCTACGCCGGCCAGCCGGTGCTGGATCTGGATTACCCCGAGGATTCCGAGGCCGGCGTTGACGGCAACTTCATCATGACCGGCTCGGGCCGGCTGGTCGAGGTTCAGATGTCCGCCGAAGGCTCTACCTTCACCCGGGCGCAGATGACCGAGCTGCTCGACCTGGCGGAAAAGGGCGTCGGTGAACTCGTCGCCGCACAGAAGGCCGCCACCGAATGACCCGCAAGTTCACCGGCGAGCGGCTGTTGGTCGCCACCCATAACAAGGGCAAGCTGGAAGAGATGGAAAACCTCCTCTCTCCCCTGGGGGTGACGGTGGTCGGCGCGGCGGCGATGAACCTGCCTGAGCCGGCCGAAACCGAGGATACCTTTGTTGGCAACGCCCGGATCAAGGCGCATGCCGCTGCCAAGGCCACCGGCCTGCCGGCGCTGTCGGACGATTCCGGCATCACCATCGACGCGCTCGACGGCGCGCCGGGCGTCTATACCGCCGACTGGGCGGAAACCCCGAACGGCCGCGATTTCGTCATGGCGATGACCCGCACGCATGACGAGCTGGAAGCAAGGAACGCGCCCTCCCCCCGCACCGCGCAGTTCCGCTGCACGCTGGTTCTGGCCTGGCCCGATGGTCATGACGAGGTGTTCGAAGGCGTGATGCCCGGAGAGGTGATCTGGCCGATGCGCGGCGCCCAGGGCCATGGCTATGACCCGATTTTCGTCCCGGAAGGCTATGACATCACCTTTGCCGAGATGTCGACCGACGAGAAGAACAAGATCAGCCACCGTGCCAAGGCCGTGGAGGCCTTCGTTGCCGGCTGCTTCAACTGAAGACTGGCGCAATGGGGGCTTTGGCCTCTATGTGCATTGGCCCTTCTGTCAGGCCAAGTGCCCCTATTGCGACTTCAACAGCCATGTTTCACGTGAAATCGACCAATCCGCCTGGCTCAGAGCCTATCTGAGCGAGTTGGAGAGAGCTGCGCAGGAAACCCCGGGTCGGGTTCTGAACGCGATCTTCTTCGGTGGCGGCACCCCCAGCCTGATGGCGCCCGAGACCGTTGCGGCGGTGATCGAGGCCGCGCGCAGCCACTGGCCCTTTGCCAATGACATCGAAATCACGCTCGAGGCCAATCCCGGCTCGGTCGAGGCCGGTCGCTTTGCCGGCTATCGCGACGCCGGGGTCAATCGGATCTCCATGGGCGTGCAGGCGCTGAACGATGCCGATCTGCGCCGCCTGGGTCGCATCCATACGGTGGCCGAGGCGCGCGCCGCCTTCGATATAGCGCGAAACTGTTTCGACCGGGTCAGTTTCGATCTGATCTATGCCCGCCAGGATCAAACCCTCGCCGATTGGCAGGCCGAACTGCGCGAGGCGCTGTCGATGGCGGTGGATCACCTGTCACTCTATCAGCTCACCATCGAACAGGGCACCGCCTTCGGCGATCGTTACAACGCCGGCAAGCTGCGCGGCCTGCCCGACGACGACAGCGCAGCCGACATGTATTTCGCCACCCAGGAGATTTGCGAAGCCGCCGGCCTGCCCGCCTATGAGGTGTCGAACCATGCGCGCCCCGGGGCGGAATCGCGTCACAACCTGATCTATTGGCATTACGGCGATTACGTCGGTATCGGCCCCGGCGCCCATGGCCGGCTCACGCTCAAGGGGCAAAAGCTGGCGACGGAAAGCTGGCGCAATCCCACCGCCTGGTTGCAGGCCGTCGCGGCCGGGTCCGGTGAATCCCTGCGCGACCGCCTTTCGCCACAAGATCAGGCTAACGAATACCTGATGATGGGTATTCGTCTTACTGAAGGCCTAGATATGGGGCGTTTCGCCGCGCTTTCCGGGCAGACATTGCCTTTCGAAAGAATGGACTATCTGACAGATCTGGGCATGATCAGTCTTCAGGATCAGCGGTTGACGGTCACCCCCGAGGGCCGTCCGGTTCTGAACGCGATCATTCGGGAGCTGTTGGCGGAGTAATCCATGCGTTATCTCTGGGCGGGACTTGGGATCCTCAGCGTCGGTCTGGCGATCATCGGCGCCTTCCTGCCATTATTGCCGACGGTTCCCTTCCTGCTGCTCGCCGCCTTCCTGTTTTCGCAATCCTCGCCGCGACTGCACAACTGGATCCTGTCGCATCGCCAGTTCGGCCCGCTGATCGAGGATTGGAATAGATCCGGCGTGATCCGGCCACGGGCCAAAGGCCTCGCCACCCTGTCAATCGTGGCGGTCTTCGGCATTTCCCTGGCCCTGAACGTCAAAACCACGGTCCTGATCATCCAGGCCGTGGTTCTGTCTTGCGTTTTGATCTTTCTCTGGACCCGACCTAGCCGTTAAGACGGCCGCAGATCTCGTCCAACTGGTCCAATGTGTCGTATTTGATGGTGATCAGCCCGGCTTCGCCGCCGGGTTTGTGGTCGATGGTCACCTTCATGCCCAACATGGCCGAGAGATCCCCCTCAAGCGCCTTGGTATCGGCGTCCTTCTCGGGCTTCATCGGCTTGGGCTTTTCCATCACCGGCTGATCGCCGCGCTGCTGCTTTTTCACCAAAGCCTCGGTGGCGCGCACCGAAAGCCCGCCCCGAACCACCTGTTTCGCCAAGTCCGAGGCGTTTTCGCAGGTGATCAACGCCCGCGCGTGGCCCGCCGACAGCTGCCCCTCTTTCACCATCTCCTGCACATCTGACGGCAGCGACAGCAGCCGCATCAGGTTGGCGATATGGCTCCGGCTCTTGCCCAGAGCTTCGGAAAGCTTTTCCTGAGTGTGGCCGAACTTGTCCATCAACTGGCGATAACCGGCCGCCTCTTCCACCGCGTTCAGATCGGCGCGTTGGATATTTTCGATGATGGCGATTTCCAGGACTTCGGTATCGTCGAACTCCCGCACCAGCACCGGCACCTCGTGCAGCTGCGCCTTTTGCGCCGCCCGCCAGCGACGTTCGCCCGCGACGATTTCGTAATCATCGCCCTTCGGGCGCACGATCAGCGGCTGGATGATGCCCTTTTCCTTAATCGAGGCGGTCAAATCCTCAAGATCTTCGGGATTGAAGGTGCGCCGCGGCTGATCCGGGTTCGGCTTGAGCCGCTCGATCGGCACCAGCATGTCGGGGCGGCGCGGGCCTTGGTCGCCGCTCACCACCGGATCCGCCGTCACATCCGCCATCAGTGCCGACAGACCACGGCCAAGCCCACGGGGTTTGTTTCTCTTGTTATCCTGCATAAGGCCCCTTCCCGCCGCTTATGCGGCTATTTTTTCGTGTTTTCCGATCAACTCGCGTGCCAGCGCCCGATAGGCCACCGCCCCTTGCGAGTTGGGATCATAGGTCAAGACCGGCATCGCGTAAGAGGGCGCCTCGCTCACCCGGACATTTCGCGGGATCATCGTCTTGAACACCAGATCGCCCAGGTTATCGCGGGCATCCTTCTCCACCTGCTGCGACAGGTTGTTGCGCCGATCGTACATGGTCAGGATCACGCCTTCGATCCTGAGGTTCGGATTGGCGGTCTGACGCACCTCGCGAATGGTCAGCATAAGTTGCGACAGACCTTCCAGCGCGAAGAATTCGCTTTGCAACGGCACCAGAACGGAATGCGCGGCAACCATGGCGTTCACCGTCAGCAAGTTCAGCGACGGCGGGCAGTCGATCAGGATGTAATCCCAGCCGAATTCGTCCATCGCTGGCTGTCGCAGGGCATCGTGCAGCAGAAAACTGCGCTTTTCATTCGCCATCAGCTCGATATCGGCCGAACTCAGGTCTACCGTCGCCGGCACGATGGCAAGCCCCTCGATGTCGGTCGCGTGGATGACATCTTCCAGCGGAACATCCTCGACCAGCAGCTCGTAGGAGGTCATTTCCCGATCTTCGGGTTCGATCCCGAGCCCGGTCGAGGCATTGCCTTGCGGATCAATATCGATCAGCAACACCCGTTTTCCGCATTCCACCAGCGCAGCCGCGAGGTTGATTGCAGTCGTTGTTTTGCCCACCCCCCCCTTCTGGTTGGCGACAGCGATGATTCTCGGCCCCTCCGGGCGGGACAGATCAGACACGCGATACTCCTTCGATTTTCAAGATCACCGCATCGGGCTCGGTCATACTGGTAATCGCGTCCGCTGAGAAATTCCATCGCAGCCGGGCTTGTTCACATTCTTTTCCCCAGGAAATTCCCTTCGGGAACAAGGCGACGCCGGTTTTCTTCAAATGCAGCTCGGAAAAGCCCAGCAAGCTATCCAGAACTGCCAGGGCGCGGGCGGAAAGAATATCCGCCTCTTGCGGCGGTACGGCTTCGATTCGCTCGGCAATCACCTGCGCCTTCGCGCCGCACTCCCGTGCAGCGGTCCGCAGAAACGCCGATTTTCGCTGATCGCTCTCGATCAACGTCACCTTGAGGTCCGGCGCCTCCTCGGCCGCGAGGATGGCGACAATCACCCCGGGAAAGCCGCCGCCGCTGCCCAGATCCACCCAGTGCCCCTGCGGCATGATGCAGCGAAAGACCTGAACAGAATCAATGATATGCCGCGTCCATAGCTGTTCCAGGCTGGAGCGAGACACGAGGTTGATTCGCGGATTCCACTTTTTCAGAAGATCAGCGAAATGCTCCAGCCGCGCCAATGTTTCACGTGAAACATTCAGCTCGCCCAGAAGGATATCCTCTGCGCTCATGCGGATTTGACCTGAGGAGACCGCCGCAGCCGGGTGAGCAACAGAGCAAGCGCCGCCGGGGTCATCCCATCGACGCGCGCGGCCTGAGCCAGATTTTCCGGCCGCGCCCGGCCGAGCTTCAGCTTCAGCTCGTTCGACAGGCCGTCGATCCCGGAATAATCGAAATCGGTCGGAATTCCCCGTTCTTCATCCCGGCGCAGAGCTTCGATGTCTTTCTCCTGACGGGAGAGGTAATTGACATAAAGCGCTTCGCGCTCCAACTGCCGGCGCACCTCGGTATCGACCTCGTCCAGCATCGCATCAAGCGGAAGAAGATCCTCAAAAGCGATGTCGGGAAAGGCCAGAACCTCAAGCCCACTGCGGCGGGTACCATCCTGATTGACGCGAATCCCCGCCTCGGCCACCTGCTTGGGGGTATAGCTGCTTTCCACCAACCGGGCGCGGGCGTGTTGCAGCCGATCCATCTTGTCGAGGAAAGCCGTCTTGCGCCCCTCGGTCGCACAGCCGAGGTCGATCGCCATCGGGGTCAGCCGCTGATCGGCGTTGTCGGCGCGCAGCGACAAGCGGAATTCGGCGCGCGAAGTGAACATGCGATAGGGTTCAGCCACCCCGCGTGTGGTCAGATCGTCAATCATCACCCCGATATAGCTGTCCGAGCGACGGAAGATAACACCCTCGCGCCCCTGGGCGGCCAGCGCAGCGTTCAAGCCCGCGACCAGCCCCTGCGCCGCGGCCTCCTCATATCCAGTGGTGCCGTTGATCTGACCCGCAAGATATAGACCCGGAACATCCTTCACCGCCAGTTGCAGCGTCAAGGCGCGCGGATCGACAAAGTCGTATTCGATCGCATAGCCTGGCTGCACGATCACGGTATTCTCAAGCCCGGCGATGGAATGCACGTAATCTTCCTGTACGTCCTCGGGCAGCGAGGTCGAGATCCCGTTCGGGTAAACGGTATGATCGTTGATCCCTTCCGGTTCGAGAAAGATCTGATGCGAGCTTTTGTCGGCGAATCGAACGATCTTGTCCTCGATCGACGGGCAATAGCGCGGCCCGATCCCTTCGATATGCCCGCCATACATCGCCGATCGCTTCAGGTTTTTCTGAATGATCTCATGGGTGCGCGGGTTGGTATGGGTTATCCCGCAAGCGATCTGCGGCGCCTGCACCCGTTTCGACAGGAAAGAGAACAGGACCGGATCGTCGTCGCCCGGTTGGGTTTCCAGCCCGTCCCAATTGATGGTACGACCATCCAGCCGCGGCGGCGTCCCAGTCTTCAGCCGACCGAGCGGCAGGCCGAAGCTGTCGATCTTCTCGGCCAGCTTGACCGAAGGCTTATCGCCCATCCGCCCGCCGGGCCGCTTGACGTCGCCGATATGGATCACCCCGCGCAGGAAGGTGCCCGAGGTCAGAACCACCGATTTGGCAGGAATTTCAGATCCATCGGCCAGAACCACGCCGACGACGCGATCGCCCTGCATCAGAAAATCGACCGCCTCGCCTTCGACGATCTCGAGGTTCGGCTGCGCTTCGCATTCCGCCAACATCGCCGCACGATAGAGCGCCCGGTCGGCCTGGGCGCGCGGGCCCTGCACCGCTGGCCCTTTCTTTCGGTTCAACAGGCGGAACTGGATACCCGCCTTGTCGGCGACCCGCCCCATGACGCCATCCATCGCGTCGATCTCGCGCACCAGATGGCCCTTGCCCAGGCCACCGATCGCCGGGTTGCAGGACATCACCCCGATGCCGTCGCGCCGAAGCGTCACCAGCGCGGTCCGCGCACCCATCCGCGCGGCAGCATGGGCGGCCTCGGCCCCCGCATGACCGCCACCGATCACCACTACATCCATGTTCGAATGTTTCACGTGAAACACTCCTCACTTGCCAAGGCAAAAACTGGCGAAGATCTCGTCCAGAAGGTTTTCGACATCCACGCGCCCAACCAGGGATTCCAGCGCGCGAATCGCATTCCGCAACTCTTCGGCAGCGATATCATACATCTCGGGCCCCTGTTCAAGAACGCCCCGCGCGGCGTCGAGACCGGCCAAAGCCCGCTCCATCGCCGCCTTGTGCCGATCCCGGGTGGCGATCCCGGCCGAACTGGACCGATCCGACAAAACCGCCTCGATCTGCTGGATCAACCAATCAAGCCCCTCGCCCGTCAACCCCGAGACCGCACCCGCCTTGTCGGAGAGCCGATCCGCCTTGGGCCGGGCCAGGATATCGCCAGGACGAAACTCGACCTCCAGGACCTCGCCGGCCTCAGCCAGAAACACCCGCAGATCCGCCGCCTCTGCCCGCTTTCGGGCCAACGCAATCCCCATGCCCTCGACGGCATCCTCGGTTTCCCGCAGGCCGGCGGTATCAAGCAGGGTTACCGGCAACCCGGCAAGGTCCATGCGCACCTCGATCACATCGCGGGTCGTGCCCGCATGTTCCGAGGTGATCGCCGCCTCGCGCCCCGCCAAAGCATTCAACAACGTGGATTTCCCGGCGTTCGGCTTACCGATGATGGCAACCTCGAACCCCTCGCGAATCCGTTCTGCCATTCGCACGCCCGAGATCTGCCCGCGCAGATCACGCTCCACCCGGTCCAGCAGTTCGCGCACCTCGGGCGTCACATCCGTGGGCACCTCTTCGTCGGCGAAATCTATCACCGCCTCGATCAACGCCGCGGCGCGGATCAGATCGCGGCGCCAGCTTTCCGCCAGATCGCCAAGCGCGCCTTGCAGCAGCGCATGCGCCTGTTTGCGCTGCGCCTCGGTCTCAGCCTCGATCAGATCTGCCAGGCCTTCGACCTGCGCCAGATCGAGCTTGCCGTTTTCCAGAGCACGGCGGGTAAATTCGCCAGGCTCAGCCAATCGCAGCCCGCCGATCCGGCCCAGTGCGGCCAACATGGCCGACACCCCGGCCAGGCTGCCATGCACCTGCAATTCCGCCACATCTTCACCGGTGAAACTGGCAGGCGCCGCAAAGGTCAGGATCAACCCATCGTCCAGCGCCGCACCGTCTTCATCGCAAAGCGACCGCAACACCATGCCCCGCGCGGGCAGATCTCGACCAGCCAGCCGCGCCGCCGCCATATGCGACAAGGGGCCGGAAATGCGGATGACAGCCACACCGGCCTTTCCTCGGGCCGTGGCCAAAGCGAAGATCGTGTCCATCTCGCAGCTCCGCGCGGAAAATCCGCGCTCAGGTATTCATGGAATCGAAGAACTCGGCGTTGCTCTTGGTCTGCTTCAGCTTCGACAGCAGGAACTCGATCGCGTCCGTCGTCCCCATCGGGTTCAGGATACGGCGCAGAACAAAGGTCTTCTGCAGATCGCCCTTGTCGACCAGCAAATCCTCTTTCCGGGTGCCGGACTTGAGGATGTCGATCGCCGGATAGACGCGCTTGTCAGCGATCTTGCGGTCCAGAACGATTTCCGAGTTACCGGTGCCCTTGAACTCTTCAAAGATCACCTCGTCCATCCGGCTGCCGGTGTCGATCAGCGCGGTGGCGATGATGGTGAGCGAGCCACCCTCTTCGATATTCCGGGCGGCACCGAAGAACCGTTTCGGCCGTTGCAGCGCATTGGCATCCACACCACCGGTCAGAACCTTCCCCGAGGAGGGCACCACGGTGTTGAAGGCACGACCAAGTCTTGTGATCGAATCGAGAAGGATCACAACATCTCGTTTATGCTCAACCAGGCGCTTGGCCTTTTCGATCACCATTTCCGATACCGCAACGTGGCGCGTCGCCGGTTCGTCGAAGGTCGACGACACCACCTCGCCCTTGACCGAGCGCTGCATGTCGGTGACTTCTTCCGGGCGCTCGTCGATCAGCAGGACGATCAAATAGCATTCCGGGTGATTTTTCTCGATCGAATTCGCGATGTTCTGCAGCAGAACCGTCTTACCAGTCCGCGGCGGCGCCACGATCAGCGATCGCTGGCCCTTCCCGATCGGTGCCACCAGGTCGATGATGCGCGCGGAACGGTCCTTGATCGTCGGATCCTCGATCTCCATCTTCAGCCGCTCATCAGGATAAAGCGGCGTCAGGTTGTCGAAAGCGATCTTGTGACGCGCCTTCTCGGGCTCTTCGAAGTTGATCTTGGTGACATTGGTCAGAGCGAAATAACGTTCGTTGTCATTCGGCGCCTTGATCTGGCCCTCGATGGTGTCCCCGGTGCGCAGGGAATACTGCCGGATCATCTCCGGGCTGACATAGATGTCATCGGGGCCGGGCAGATAGTTCGCCTCGGGCGAGCGGAGAAAGCCGAAGCCGTCCTGCAGAACCTCAAGAACCCCGTCGCCACCGACTTCCCAGCCCTCATCCGCCAGCTCGCGCAGAATCTGGAACATCATCTCGCCCTTGCGCATGGTCGAGGCGTTCTCGATCTCCAGCTCCTCCGCCATGGCAAGCAGGTCTTTGGGGCTTTTGGCTTTAAGATCAGCCAGATTCAGGGATTCAACGGTCATGACGGTATAATCCTTAGTCTCCACGCGGGGCGAGACGGATAACAACAACTTCAGGAAGGTACATCGCCCGGACGGGCTTGTTGCGCGATTACATAGTGAAGCGCAGCGGATGAGTCAAATGTTCTGCAAGATCACGCTTAGAAGCGGATGATGACGGACAGGACGATCACCATCATCAAAAGCGTCGGAACCTCGTTCATCATGCGATATTGCCGACCGGTCAGCTTGTTCTGCCCCTCACGGAAGGCGCGCACCTGCCGGCCCAGCCAGAAATGATAGACCGTCATCGCGATGACGGCAGCCGCCTTGGTCCAGGGCCAGACCCAGCTCCAGTTCACGATCCCCGGTGTGGCGACGAGCGCCAGACCACAGGCCCATGTCACATAGAGCGAAGGCCGCATGATATAGCGATAAAGCTTGTACTCCATGGTGACGAAGATGTCGGGGGCACCACTCACCTTCTCAGCCTGTTCGACGTGATACACGAAAAGCCGCGGCAGATAGAAGATACCGGCCATCCAAGTGATCACCGCCATGATGTGCAGCGCCTTGACCCAGGGATAGGCGGCGAAGAGCAGGTCGGAGAGGAGATCTGGCATGTGGGTACCTCGAGAGGGTGGGAGCCTTCCTAATTAAAAGAAAGAAAAGAAGAAAGGATGATGATTTTGTAGGGTGGGCCAGATCCAGTGGATAATTCATCTGTACCGTGACTTATCCACCTTGGGGATAGAAAATCGGGATCTGCGTCACTTTACCGGGATGACTCCCAATATTCATGTGTTCTCAGATGCTTATAATATCTTTGTGGCGTTAACCTTTGTGGATAACCCGGGGAGAAAGTGGGACAAGTGAGTTTCTCCCGAGGATCCCAGTTATCCTTATCCAGCGTGGGGGACTCTGGCAGATCCGGGCTGAGAGGTGGCAGTTTTCCCCGGGGGTTGCGCGGGCGGGCAGATATCCTAGAAAACATCCCTGAACCATCCGCGCTTCCCTCACCGAGTTTTCCACATGTCTGTCCCCTTCCTGCTCGCTTCCGGTTCTCACATCCGGGCCGAGCTGTTGCGCAACGCAGGTCTTGAGATCACCGTTCAGCCCGCACGGGTGGACGAGGAGGCGGTTAAACAGGCGCTTCTGGCCGAGGCCGCCCCACCCCGCGACGTCGCTGATGCCCTGGCCGAGCTGAAAGCGCGCAAGATCAGCGAAAAGCACCCGGGCGCGCTGGTGCTAGGGTGTGATCAGGTGCTCGAATTCGACGGCCAATTGATATCCAAGCCGGAAAGCCCCGATCAGGCGCTCGCTCAGCTCAAGGCGATGCGCGGCAAACGACACAAGCTCTTGTCGGCGGCGGTGATCTGCCGCAACGGACAGCCCGAATGGCGCCACGTTGGCCAGGTGCGGCTGGTGATGCGGGAAAGCTCTGACGCCTATCTTGAGGATTACGTCGCCCGCAACTGGGACAGCATCCGCCACGCCGTCGGTGCCTATAAGCTCGAGGAAGAAGGCGTGCGGCTGTTCACCCAGATCGACGGGGATTACTTTACCGTTCTGGGTATGCCACTGTTGGAACTACTCAATTATCTGACGCTTCGAGGGGAAATCGCATCGTGACGTCAACCCGCATTCCGCTGGCCGCCGTGATCGGCCATCCCATCGCCCATTCCAAATCGCCGCGCCTGCATGGCCATTGGCTCAGGACCTATGGCATCGCCGGGCATTATATCCCGATGGATGTGGCGTCGGATGATCTGGAAATCGTGCTGCGCACCCTGCCCAAGATGGGTTTTGTCGGCTGCAACATCACCATTCCTCACAAGGAAAAGGTGCTGAGCCTGGCCGATCAGGTGACCGATCGCGCCACGTTGATCGGGGCGGCGAATACGCTGACCTTCGGGGCCGAGGGCAAGATCATCGCCGACAATACCGATGGCTATGGCTTCATGGAGAACCTGCGTCGTGGCGCGCCGAACTGGGAGCCGAAATCCACCCCCGCCGCGGTGCTTGGCGCCGGCGGGGCGGCGCGGGCGGTGATCTGTGCGCTGCTCGATGCCGGCGTGCCCGAGGTTCTGATCAGCAACCGCACCCGTACCCGCGCCGACCAGCTGCGCGAGGATTTCGGCGCGCGCCTGCGGGTGGTCGATTGGGTGCAGGCCGGCAATATCATTGAAGAGGCCGGGCTAGTGGTGAACACAACCTCGCTCGGCATGGTGGGGAAACCGGAGCTGCGGGTTCCGCTCGATGGCATAGACAAGCATACGGTGGTCACCGATCTGGTCTATAACCCGTTGAAAACCCATCTGCTCGAGGTCGCCGAACAGGCCGGCGCCACCACAGTCGACGGGCTTGGCATGCTGATCTGGCAAGCGGTGCCCGGTTTCGAGCGTTGGTTCGGTCAGCGCCCCGAGGTTGACGAGGCCACCCGCCAGGCGGTGCTGAGATGAGCTTTGCGCTGGGTCTCACCGGTTCGATCGGCATGGGCAAAAGCACCACGGCCAAGATGTTCGTGGACGAGGGTTGCGCGCTCTGGGATGCCGATGCCGCGGTTCATCGCCTGTACGACAAGGGGGGCGCCGCGGTGGAGCTTATGCGTGCGGCCTTCCCCGATGCGGTGATCGACGACAAGGTCGACCGCGCTGTGCTCAAGCACATCATCATGGATCACCCCGAGGCGCTGAAAACCATCGAATCCATCGTTCACCCATTGGTGGCGCAGGATCGGGCAGAGTTTCGCAAGACCGCCACCGCCGATATCGTCGTCTTCGACATCCCGCTGCTCTTCGAGGGCGGCGGAGAGGCGCATATGGACGCGACCGTCACCGTCACCGCCCCTGACCATATCCAGGAGGCCCGGGTGATGGAGCGCGGCACCATGACCCGCGAGCATTTTCACCACATCCGGTCAAAGCAGATGCCGGACCATGAAAAACGCGCTCGCGCCCATTATGTCGTGGAAACCGACACGTTGGAGAGCGCCCGCGCCCAGGTCCATGACATCGTGACGGATATCCGAAGGAAGATGGCCCATGCGTGAGATCGTGCTCGACACCGAAACCACCGGTTTCGATCCCTTCGCCGGTGACCGCATCGTCGAAATCGGCGCGGTCGAACTCCATAATCATGTCGTTACCGGCAAGACCTATCACCAGTATATCAACCCGCAGCGCGACATGCCCGAGGATGCCTTCCGCGTTCATGGTCTGAGCGAGCAATTTCTGCGCGACAAGCCGCTTTTCGCGCAGATCGGCCAGGCTTTTCTCGATTTCATCGGCGATGCCAAGCTGGTGATCCATAACGCCAGCTTCGACATGAAGTTCCTCAATGCCGAGCTGAAGTGGATGGGGCTGCCGGAGCTGCCCTATGAGCGGGCAATCGACACGCTGGCCATCGCGCGCAAGAAATTTCCCGGCGCTCAGGTCTCGCTTGATGCGCTCTGCCGGCGGTACGGCATCGACAACTCGGCCCGGACGCTGCACGGGGCCTTGCTCGACTCCGAAATCCTTGCCGATGTCTATCTTGAGTTGATCGGCGGCCGGCAGCCGGATTTCGCACTGAATGTGGTGCAAAGCCGGGGGCCGGCGAGCGACGACAGCGACTGGCGCCCGAAGCCGCGCCCGACCCCGCTGCCGTCGCGGATCAGCGCCGCGGAGGAGGCCGCGCATGACGCGTTTCTGGACAAGCTTGGCGACAACGCGCTTTGGCGCCGCGCCTGAGTCAAAAAGGCGCCGAAATCGGCGCCTTTTTCTACGTTACGGACGGCTCCGGGCCGGTGGCATGGCCACCGGTGGGGCAGATCAGGCGTCTGCCGGCTGCTGGCCCTGGGCGGCCTGACGGCGCGCCAACTCGTTGCGATAGATCGCGACGAAGTCGATGTTGTCCAGGTTCAGCGGCGGATAGCCGCCATCGCGGGTCACGTCGCTGACGATCCGGCGCAGGAAGGGGAAGATCTGGCGCGGGCATTCGATCAGCAGGAAGGGATGCAGCTGATCTTCCGGAACCCCCTGAATGAAGAAGATGCCGACATATTCGATTTCCAGCAGGAACAGGACATCGCTCATGCCCTTGGCCTTGGATTCGACCTTCAGCTTGAGGATCACCTCATACTGATCCTCGGCCTGCCGTTTCTTGGCGTCGAGGTTCACCTGCACGTTGACATCGGGCTGAATCTCGCCCGAGGCACCGCGCTGCGCCATCACGTTTTCAAAGGACAGGTCGCGAACGTATTGGCCCAGAATTTTCATCTGCACCTGAGGCGCTTGCTGCGGCTGCGGATTTTCGCCGTTTTCGGACATGGGGTCTCTCCCTGACATCGGTTGTGCCGTGCTTACCAGCTTGCACGGGGCATCTCAATGCCGGGGGTCACCCCTGTCGCCGGTTCGGCCCCTCGACCCAGCCCGAGGGCGGCCGGTTGCCGGATCCGGTCTCGGGATCGAGTTCCGAGAAATCGCCGTCGATCACCTCGCCACCCTGCCCGAAGGGATCGCGCGGCGCCGGTCCGGCGCGATACATGGTCGCGCCGCCCATCTCGAACTGCGCGACGGTGACACGGGCGCGGAGATAGCGGAACACCGCTCGGCGCACCGGCGGGATCAACAGGGCAAAGCCCATGGTATCGGTGAAGAACCCAGGGGTCAGCAATAGCACCCCCGCGACCAGGATCATCGCCCCATGTGCCAAGGGTTCGGTCGGGTCGTCCAGTCGCTGGAAGGAATTGCGCAACTGCCCCATCGCCAGCCGCCCCTGGCTGCGCATCAGCCAGCTTCCCAGCACCGCCGTGAAGATGACGATTGCCAGTGTCGGCCACAGCCCGATCACCCCGCCCACCTGGATGAACAGGGCGATTTCGATGATCGGCACGGCCAGAAAGGCCAGAAACAGGTACATTCGGCGGTTCCTTTCGCATGTCCGGAACAGTGGACTAACCCCTGCCCCTCCCCTACATAGGGACCAACGGCTTGCCTTACAAAGCCCAACGCCTGATACGAGGACCAAATGAATTCACCTTTGATCCAGCTTCTGGTTCTGGCCGGCATCGCGATTTTCTTGATTCTGCGTCTGAAGAACGTGCTCGGGACGCGCGATGGTTTTGAAAAGCCGCAGGCGCCGCAACAGCCTGAGGCGAAACCCGAACGCCCGGATTTCCAGGTGATCGAAGGCGGCCCCGACCGCGACATTACCGATCATGTCGAGGAAGACACGCCCCAGGCCACCGCCCTGGCCGCGATGAAGCGGGTGGAGCCCGCCTTTTCGGTGTCGGAATTCGTGCAGGGCGCGCGCGGTGCCTATGAAATGATCCTGATGGCCTATGAACATGGCACGGTTGAGGATATCCGCCCCTATCTCGCCCCGGATGTTTATCAGAGCTTTGTCGACGGGCTGGCCGCGCGCCAAGCTCAGGGCCTGACCATCGAGGCGGAGTTCATCGGCGTGCGCGAAACCGCGATCTCTGAGGTGCATTTCGAAAAGGACACCAACCGGGCGGAAATCACCATGCGGTTCGTCGGCGAACTGACCTCGGTCGTGCGCGACCAGAGCGGCGAGATCGTCGAAGGCAGCCCGACTTCGGTCAAGCGGCAAAAGGATAGCTGGACCTTCGCCCGCACCATGGGCAGTGCCGATCCGAACTGGCTGCTTGTCGCCACGGATCTATGATCCGTGCGCTCCGCGCTGCTTGTCTGGCCGGTGTGCTGGTGATGGCACCGGGTGTCGCCGGTGCGGCTGAGGCGGAGCCGATCCACGAGATCTTGCGGTTCGACCAGCTCGATGGTTGGGCCGCGGATGATCACGCCGCCGCCCTATCGGTGTTTCTGCAAACCTGCCCGGACATGACCGATCCGGATTGGCACAGCCTTTGCGCCGTGGCCCAGCAGCAGAAACCCGAAAGCGCCCGCGCGTTTTTCGAACTGTTCTTTCGTCCGGTGTTGATCACCGATGGTCGCGATCCGCTGTTCACCGGCTATTACGAACCCGAACTCGAAGGCTCGCGGTATCCGACCGTACGGTTTCGCTATCCGCTCTACAAGATGCCGCCCGAGGCCAGGGCGCAAAACCCCTGGCTCACCCGGCGCGAGATCCTGGCCACCGGCGTGATGGAGAACCGCGGGCTGGAAATCGCCTGGGTCGACGATCCGGTCGAGCTGTTTTTTCTGCAAATCCAGGGCTCCGGCCGCATCCACCTGCCGGACGGCGGATCGCTCCGGGTCGGCTATGGCGGGTCGAACGGGCAAACCTATCGCTCGATCGGGGTGGAGATGGTGCGGCGCGGCATCTATGCGGCACATCAGGTCAGCGCCCAGGTGATCCGCAATTGGGTGCGGCGCAATCCCGAGGCCGGGGCGGAGCTGCTGTTTCACAACCCCTCTTATGTGTTCTTCCGTGAAATCAATCATGTCGGCGATCATCTGGGCCCACTCGGGGCGATGAACCGCCCGATCACCCCGCTGCGCAGTGTCGCGGTCGATCCCTCCTTTGTGCCGCTGGGCGCGCCGGTCTGGCTGGAGACCGAGGGCGAGGCGCGGATGCGCCGGTTGATGATCGCCCAGGATACCGGATCGGCGATCAAGGGGGCACAGCGGGCCGACGTCTTCTTCGGCACTGGCGACGGCGCCGGTCAGATCGCCGGGCGGATGCGGGATCCGGGCCGCATGCTGGTGCTGATGCCGATCCAGCGCGCCTATGCGCTGCTGCCCGACGGGGGCGCATGATGGCGCGACGCCGGAAAGTCACGGGCGAGGAGCTGGAGCTCTGGCGCCGGGTTGCCGCCCGGGCCGAGCGGTTGCACCCGGCGCCAAAGCCCGAAGGCGCCGTGCCGCCGCTGCTGCGAAAGTCCAAGCCCAAGCCGCCCCCGATGGCGGAGGATCCGTTTCGTCTCGAGGCATTTCACCTGGGCCAGACCGCCCCGACGCAGCCGGCCCGCCATGATCTCCAGCCGGGGCTGGCCGATCGGATCGGCAGCCAGCCGGTGCAGATGGATCACAAGGCCTTCACCCGGATGAAGCGCGGCAAGTTGGTTCCGGACGCGCGGCTCGACCTGCACGGCATGCGGCTTGACCGGGCGCATCCGGCGCTGACGCGCTTCATCCTGACCTCTCATGCCGCTGGCCATCGGCTGGTTCTGGTGATCACCGGCAAGGGCAAACGGTCGCAGGATGACGGGCCGATCCCCACCCCGCGCGGCGTGCTGCGGCACAATGTGCCGCAATGGCTGGGGATGCCGCCGCTGTCGCAGATCGTGCTGCAGGTGGCCCAGGCCCATATCACCCATGGCGGTGAGGGGGCCTATTACGTCTATCTGCGCCGCAGCCGCTGAGACCGCAGTGAAACCGTCCATTCCGGCATCTGTCGCCGGGCTGCGGCCACGGATCTCAACTTGCGCCCTGGGTCCTCTAGGCTATCTGATCGGGGCATGACCCAAAGCCTTGCCCCCGATCCCTTCGGTGCGCTCGTTGAGCGTTTAATCTTCCGGCGCTGAAGACCGGCCCGTTAAGCGGGATGCGGTTCACCGTGAAGGATAACATAGACATCGCCGGGCATCGGACCTCCTATGGCAGCCCGGCCTGGCGCGATGCCCATCCGGCGCCGGTACATAATGCGCTTTGCGTGGATCAGCTTCTGGCCGCGGGGGCGTGCTGTGTCGGCAAGGCGGTGGCGGATGAGTTCACCTATAGTCTCGATGGTGAAAGCCAGTTCTTCGGCACGCCGCGCAACGCCAGGGCGCCAGACCGGATTCCCGGCGGATCCTCAAGCGGCTCAGCGGCGTCGGTGGCCAATGGGCTGGCCGATTTCTCGATTGGGACGGATCCGGGCGGGTCGGTGCGGGAATTGCTTGAGCCTAAGGCGTTCTGACCGCGACGCCGGCGCCTCGGTGAAAGCCGCCGCATCGGCGCTAGGGCCTGAGAAAGGTGCGCTGATGGTTTGCGAAGTCAGTGGCCTGATCGAGGGCAACCGCCCCCAGCCTCTTCTCATATCTTCTCGAGCAGCAGATCCGGCGACAGGATCATCTGGGTGGCGTTGCGCACGGTCAGAACCGTACCGGGCAACAACCCTGAACGCCCGGCCCGGTCGCCCTGGAAGGCCACATCCAGCGTTGTACTGTTCGACAGCAGTGAGATCAGCGCCGGCGAGGTGCCGAGGGTGAAATGGCTGTTGCTGCTGTTGAACTGGCTGACATCGACGAGGGTGACCGGGAAATCCGCCAGGGCGGTCGGATTGGTCAGATTGCCCAGTCTGGTCGCCGCGCCGTTGATCCGCGCCGACAGGGCCAGCGCCTTGTCGCGACTTGAGGTGAAGATGGCGAAGGGCTGCGGTAGGGCGCGGATGCGCTTGGCCTGCATGCGGAAGACCTCCACGTCCAGATCGGGCGAGATCAGCACAACGCCGCCGAGCGCTTGCCTGCTCCAGCCCGGGCGGGCGATCTCGATCTGCCGCAGTGTTTCCATCAGCAGCATGGTGCCGAGCGAATGCGCGACCACCACGATCCGGCGCGGTCCGGTCGAGCGCAGATCGTAGAGCAATTGTTCCAGCCCATCGCGCGAAAACAGCAGGCTGTCGCGGTCGTAGGTATAGCCCAGCGGATGCGCGGCACTGGGCCAGGAGTAATGCACGGCGATGGCCGGCACGTCGAAGTCCTGTATCATCTGCGCGGTGCGGAAGACCCCGTCGAAGAAGCTGTTATTATAGCCATGGATATAAAGCACGATTTCGCGCTTGTTTGGCGGCGCTTGGCCGATCGTTCGCCTCAGTGCCGCGCGAAATGCCTCCCGCCCGGCGAAGTCATGGCGCGCGGCGATCGCAAAGCTCTTCTCGGGATCGGGATGGGCGAACCCGTATTCGATCTTGCCCTTCTTGTGACCCGGCGGAATCGACACGTCGAGCGACAGGTAATGTGTCTGTCCCGATCGTTCGCTGCTGAACCATTCGGTGTCGGGCGCGGGCTCTCTCTGGGTGGCGACAAAGACGGGCTGAATGGTGCCGATCTCTTCCGCCTGCGGCAGGATCGGGGAATGATACCTGTCGTTGCAGGCGGCAACGCCGGTTGCCGCCATCAGCACGATCATCTGCCTGCGATTCATGCCCTTTATCCTCTGCACGCCGCATTCCGCCACCGGTTAAGAGGATAGCGGCAGAGCGGACAGCGTCTAGAGCACGTAGCGGCTGAGATCGGCGGATCTCGCCAATTCCCCCAGGTTCTTTTCGACGAAATCGGCATCCACCGTCACGGTGTCGCCGGATCTGTCCGGCGCGGTGAAGGAAAGCTCCTCGAACACCCGTTCCATCACGGTATAGAGCCGCCGCGCGCCGATATTCTCGACCGATTGGTTCACCTCGGCCGCGATGCGGGCGAGCGCGTGAATGCCATCCTCGGTGAAACTGACGGTGACCTCTTCGGTGCCCATCAGCGCGGTATATTGCCGGGTCAGCGCATTGTCGGTTTCGGTCAGGATGCGGACGAAATCCCCTTCGGTCAGCGCCTGCAGCTCGACCCGGATCGGCAGCCGGCCCTGCAGTTCGGGCAGCAAATCCGAGGGCTTGGCGATATGGAATGCGCCCGAGGCGATGAACAGGATATGGTCGGTCTTGACCGGCCCGTGCTTGGTGCTGACCGTTGTGCCCTCGATCAGCGGCAGCAGGTCGCGCTGAACCCCTTCACGTGAAACATCGCCGCCGCGGGTATCGGCGCGGGCGCAGACCTTGTCGATCTCGTCGAGAAAGACGATGCCGTTTTCCTCCACCGCTTCCAGCGCGGTGCGGGTCACCGCCTCGTCATCCAAGAGCTTGTCGGCCTCTTCGCCGATCAGCACGTCATAACTGTCGGCGACGGTCATCTTCTTGCGGCTGGTGCGGCCACCGAAGGCCTTGCCGAAGATATCACCAAGATTGAGCATGCCCATCTGGCCGCCGGGTTGGCCGGGAATGTCGAACATCGGCATCGGGTTCGAGGTATCGGCGACCTCGAGTTCGATCTCGGTGTTATCAAGCTCTCCGGTCTTCAGCTTCTTGCGGAACATCTCCCGGGTGCCCTCGCGCGCATTCTCGCCGGCAAGAACGTCGATCACCCGGTCCTCGGCCGCCTGCTGAGCGCGGGTCCTGACCTCGTCGCGCATCCAGGTGCGGGTCTGGATGATGGCGCTGTCGACCAGATCGCGCACGATCTGTTCCACGTCGCGGCCGACATAGCCGACTTCGGTGAACTTGGTCGCCTCGACCTTGATGAAGGGCGCCCGGGCCAGTTTCGCCAGCCGGCGGCTGATCTCGGTCTTGCCGACACCGGTGGGGCCGATCATCAGGATGTTCTTCGGATAGACCTCCTCCCTCAGATCCTCGGGCAACTGCTTGCGACGCCAGCGGTTGCGCAGCGCCACGGCCACGGCGCGCTTGGCGTCCTTTTGGCCGATGATGAAACGGTCCAGCTCGGACACGATTTCGCGGGGGGTCAGGTTGGTCATCTCGGTCCTCTCGGCCTTGGCCTCTGGGTCAGGGCCCAAAATTCTTCGAAGAATTTTGGGTAAGAAACTTCGAAGTTTCTTACCCGCTAATCGTCTCCACGATCACATTGCCATTGGTGAAGACGCAGATATCGGCGGCGATCGCCATCGCCTTGCGGGCGATCTGTTCGGCTGACAGATCGCTGTCCATCAGCGCTCGGGCTGCGGCGAGCGCATAGTTGCCGCCAGATCCGATCGCAGTCACGTCATGTTCGGGCTCCAGCACGTCGCCGGCGCCGGTGATGACATAGAGCTCCCGCCCGTCGGTGACGATCAGCATCGCCTCAAGCTTTTGCAGGTATTTGTCGGTGCGCCAGTCCTTGGCCAGCTCGACCGCCGCGCGCTGCAACTGGCCATGCGCGGCTTCAAGCTTGGTTTCCAGCCGTTCCAGCAGGGTGAAGGCATCGGCCGTCGATCCGGCAAAGCCTGCCACCACCTCGTGCCCGCCGGGGCGCAGGCGGCGGACCTTGCGGGCAGTGCCCTTGATCACCGTATTGCCCAGCGACACCTGGCCGTCGCCCGCGACCACCACCTGGCCGCCCTTGCGGACCCCGATGATTGTTGTGCCGTGCCAGCCGGGAAAGCTCTCTTCGCTCATCTGCGCCTCCTGATCGTTGCGGTCTATATGGACGGCACGCCGCCCTGGCACAAGGGCGGCCCCTTTGGCGGCTTGTGGTCCTGCGCGCCGCACCCTAGCTTGCCGGCCATGGGCGGCAAGCGGCAACTGACATTCTATCTCGACGACGGGTTGCGGCAGAGCGCCGAGGCCGGCCAGCACAATTTCCTGGCGCTGATCGCCGAGGTCGCGCGCGAGGCCGGTTTCACCATCGCCTATCGCCCGGATAGCGAGGCCGAGCGCGCCGCCTCGGCCACGCGCGACGGCTATGCGATCTTCCACATGGCGGAGCCGACGCATGACCGCGCCCTGACCATTCGCCGGGCCTATCATTACCCGTTCTGGGCGATCGAACGCACCGCCCGGCGCTGGGACTGGGAGGTCGCCCGCACCGCCTTCGATCCCGGGACGGTGCCGCAGCCCGAGGCGCGCCGGTTCTATCGGTTCTGGCGCAAGCGGCTGTTCGGCGCGCTGCCCGATCAGGCCCGGCGCAACGGTTTCGTCTATGTTCCGCTGCAGGGCCGGCTGCTGGAGCATCGCTCGTTCCAAAGCTGCGCGCCGCTCGACATGCTGCGCGCGGTTCTGGCGCATGAGCCCCGCCCGGTGATTGCGGCGCTGCACCCGAAGGAGGTCTATTCCGAGGCCGAGCGGCGCGCGCTGGATCACCTGGTCCGCGATCACCCCCGGCTTGAGATCCGCCTGGGCGGGATGGAGACCCTGCTGCAGGGCTGCGATTATGTGGTGACGGAGAATTCCTCCGCCGCCTTCAACGGCTACGTCTTCGGCAAACCGGCGGTTCTGTTCGCCCGCTCGGACTTTCCCCATATCGCGCTCGATGCCGGGCGGATGGGGGCGGCACCGGCACTGGCCGCCGCGCCGGCGCATTCCCCCGACTATGCCGCCTATCTGCACTGGTTCTGGCAGCGGATGTCGATCAACGCCGGCCGGCCCGAGGCCAGGGAGAAGATCGCGGCGCGGTTGCAGGCGGCCGGCTGGCCGGTCTGATCCCCCTGCCCCGCCAGCGAGAAAGGTGTCTAAGTCGGGTCGGTTTGGGGGATTTTCCCGCCATTCGTCTCGGATCTGCCCCGGCGGATCGCTTGACAGCGGGATCGACAATCGGCCAAACCCGGTCATCCATCTGCCTCGGGAAACGGGACGACCTCCATGACCACCAACAAGCGCATCGTTCTCTCCAGTGATCACGCCGCCATTGACCTCCGCCGGGCGATCGCGACGCATATCGCCAACCAGGGGTGGGAGGTGGTCGACATCGGCCCGACGACGCCGGAAAGCACGCATTATCCCAAGCACGGCGAAGCGGCGGCGCAGCGCGTCGCCTCGGGCGACTGCGGGTTGGGCATCATTCTTTGCGGCACCGGCCAGGGCATCATGATGGCGGCGAACAAGGTCAAGGGCATCCGCTGCGGCGTCTGTTCCGACAGCTTCTCGGCCCGGATGATCCGCCAGCACAATGACGCCAACATGCTGTCGCTTGGCGCCCGCGTGGTGGGCGAGGGTCTGGCGCTGGATATCGTCGACGCCTTCCTGAATTCCGAATTCGAAGGCGGCCGGCATGCCACGCGGGTCGACATGATCGCGGATATCGAGAGCTGAGGCTTTCATCCCCGAACGGCGGAACGGCCCGTTCTGCAATGAAAAGGGGTGCCTTTCGGCACCCCTTTGACATTTGATCCCGGGGTCTGGCCGGCTCAGATCGACTCGTCGATCCAGCTTTGCAGCGAGGCTTTGGGCGCCGCGCCAGCGCGGTTGGAAATCACCTGGCCATCCTTGAAGATGAACAGCGCCGGAATGCCGCGTACGCCAAGCGAGGCTGCGAGGTTCGGGTTTTCGTCGACGTCGATCTTGGCGATCTTGATCTTGCCGTTGTATTCCTCCGACAGCTCTTCCAGCGCCGGGGCGATCTGACGGCAGGGGCCACACCAGGCGGCCCAGAAATCCACCACGACGGGGACATCGGATTGTTTCACTTCCTGATCGAAAGTGGCGTCGGTGACGTGAACGGTGGACATGGTCTGTCTCCTGGATGGGGTGAGCTTGGCGAGAAGTTAGGAGTCGGACGGGATCTCGTCAAGGCGGCCCGCCCGCGCCAGGGCGGCGGCGACAAGATCACGCGGCAGCGGCATCAGCGTGGCGCTGCGGGTCCATAGGATCGCGGTGTCGATCCGTTTGCCGGGAAAAACCTGTTCCAGCGCCACGGCATAGGCCCCCATCTGCCTGAGCAGCGCCTCGGGACAGTCGGCGCTATGCGTGGGCACGGTGGCGTTCGATTTGAAATCGACAACGAGAACGTGATCGGGGGCGACGATCAGCCGGTCGATCACCCCATGGAGCCGCCGGGGGCCGAGCGGCGCGGATACCGGCACCTCGGTCAATGCCTCAGCGGTGAAGATCGGCGCGAGTTCCGGGGTGCTCAGCACGGCTGCGGCCTCGGCCAGGATATCGTTGCGCTCGGGGTCTGCCAGATCGGGCAGCAGGGTCTCCGCCGCCTGTTGCCAGCGATCGCGCGGCAGGTCGGGCAGATGTTCCAGCAGCAGGTGCAGCGCGGTGCCGCGCGCCTTGGCGGCCTCCTCATCCAACCCTTCATCGCCCGGCAGCGCCTTCGCCCCGCCGAGATCCGAGGGGCTGAGGCTGCCCAGTGGCTCGGGGCGTGGGATTGCCGGGCTCTTCAGGAAGTCGGGCGGCGGCGGCGAAGTCTCGGTCGCTGGCGGTGCGGTCTCCAGCTCTACCGCCTCCCAATCGCCATGCTGATAGCGCAGGCCCTGCCCGCCCGGCAGCGCCGTCTCGACCGCGCCGGCCCGGATCAGCGCGGCCTCGGTCATCTGGTACCAACTGTCGCCGGCCTTGTCCAAATCGCCTGCCGCCGCCACGATCAGCCACTTTTCCGCCCGGGTCAGAGCCACATAGAGAAGCCGCAGTCTTTCGTTCATCTGCCGCGCCTGCGCCGCGTCGCGGGCGGCCGTCAACACCGGCGGCATCCGGTCCGCGGCAGTGCGCCACAGCGGCGTCTGCCCGGCCATCATCACCTCGTCGGGTTGCGGCGCGCGGCGCTTGCCGGTGTCGGGCAGGATGACGATTGGCGCCTCCAGCCCCTTGGAGCCATGCACCGTCATCACCCGGATCATATTGCCGGCGCTGCCCATCTGGCGCTTGATTTCCAGATCATCGGTTTCCATCCAGGTCAGGAAGCCGGTCAGGCTGGGAATCGCGCTGCGTTCATAGGCCAGCGCCTGGGAGAGGAGCGCGTTGATCCCGTCCTCGGCCTCGGCCCCCAGCCGCGCCAGCAGGCGGCGGCGGCCGTCGTGCCGGGTCAGGATGCGTTCGATCAGGTCATAGGGCCGCAGGAAATCGGTCTGGTCGCGCAGATCGTTCAGAAAGGCCAGGGTCTCGGGAAACTCAGCCGCCCGGTCGCGCAAGGCCTGCCACAGATAGGGGCGCGTGCGCCGGTGGGCCAGGTCGAACAACTGCTGTTCGCCCCAGCCCAATAGCGGTGATTTCAGCACGGTCGCCAGCGACAGATCATCCTCGGGCGTTGCCAGAAACCGCAACAGCGCCGCCAGATCCTTGACCGCCAGTTCCGCCCCCACCTTCAGCCGGTCGGCGCCGGCGATGGGCAGGCCGGCGGCCTTGCAGGCGCGGATGATCTCGGCAAACAGCTCGGACCGGCGCTGCACCAGGATCAGGAAATCCCCCGCCCGCACCGGTCGGCGGCGCAAGCTTCCGGGCGTTGGGCCGTCTATGGGCACCGTCTCGCCGCGGTCGATCATCGCCTTGATCTCATGTGCGATGCGATCCGCCAGCACCACCGTATGGTGCCGCGTGCCGGGGCGGTCGACCGGATCGGTCCAGTCGCGGTCGTCGTCGTCCTCGACCTTCTCGACCAGCGGCCAGAGATCGACCCGCCCGGGCAGATCCGCCTTGAATGCACGGTGCAGCGAGTCCTTGGGAAAGCCCGCCTCTGCGCGGCCTTCGAACACCAGATCGACAAGCTGCAGGATGGCCTGGGACGATCGGAAGGAGAATTCCAGCGTCAGATCCTGCAACCCGGTGCCGCGCCCGTCCAGCCGGGCGGCGAATTCCGCCTGCATCCGGTCGAAGGCATCCGGATCCGCCCCCTGAAAGGAATAGATCGACTGTTTCTTGTCGCCGACGACGAAGATCGTGCGTTCCACATCCGCCCGCGCGCCCTGGCCCGAGGTGAACTCCTGCGCCAGCTTCTCGATCACCTCCCATTGCTCCGGGCTGGTGTCCTGCGCCTCGTCCACCAGGATATGGTCGATGCCGCCGTCCAGACGATAAAGCACCCAGGCCGCGACCCCGGGGTCGTTCAGCAACTGCCGGGTCTTCAGGATCAGATCGTCGAAGTCGAGCCAGCCACGCAGCTGTTTGCGCCGGTCGTATTCCGGCAGGAAGCGCGCGGCGAAGGCATGGAGCGCCTGCGATTTCCGCGCTGCCTCCAGCCCCAGACGACGCGGCCGCGCCGCCTCGACCCGCAGCATCAGCGGTTCGAGACGGTCCATCAGATCGGGGTGGTTATTTTGCAGATCCTTGGTGGGAAAAGACCCTAACTTGGCGACAAACGGCTCTTTCGCCGAAGCGCCGGTCAGAAAGACGCGCTCCAGCTCCGGCAGGATCGCCAGGCCGGGATCGCCAAGGGCGGAAAGCGCGGCGCCATTCTTCTGGTCGGTCGCCTTGCCGCCCGCCAACACCGCGCAGAGATCGCGGATCAGTTCCGCCTCACCGCCCAGGAACACCTCAGCCTCCAGCGCGGCGGCGTCATATCCCGTTGGCAGATCGAACAGCGCCAGCAGGCCATTCCGCTGCAACGGTTCGGCAAAGGCGGCGCGTTTTGCGGTGATCGCGGCGGTCAGCTTGTCGAAATCGGTATCGGTCAGATGATCCGCCAGATCGGCGATCAGCCCCGCCTCAGGCCCATCGGCGAAATCCTCGACGATCTCGGCGCGCAAGAGGCTCGCGGCGCGATCCTCCATCTCGGTGAACTGCGGGCTTACCCCGGCCTCCAGCGGGAACCGTCGAAGCAGCGAGGCGCAGAACGAATGGATGGTCTGGATCTTCAGCCCGCCCGGCGTCTCGATCGCGCGGGCGAAGAGGGTGCGCGCATGGGCCAGGCGATCGGCCGGCACCGTCCCCTCGGTGCCGAGAGAGACGAGCTGCGCGCGCAGCCCCTCGTCCCCCAGCATCGCCCATTCGCCCAGCCGTTTGAACAGCCGGTTCTGCATCTCGCTCGCCGCCGCCTTGGTATAGGTGAGGCAGAGGATATGCTGCGGTTCGACATCCGCCAGCAGCAGCCGCGCCACCCGGTCTGTCAGCACCCGGGTCTTGCCCGATCCCGCATTCGCCGCCAGCCAGGTGGAGGCATCGGGCCGCGCCGCCTGCACCTGGCGTTCGCTGGCCTCGTCCCGCGCGCTCATGCCAGATCCTCCGGTTCAGGCTCGGTCGCGCGGTCCCATTCGCCGAACCGCGCGAGGTGGTCGTAATCGCCCTGATCGCTGTCCTTGAACAGCATTCGACGCGAGGTATAGCCTTGATCGGGCTGGTGATAGGCGATCAGCAGCTTGCGCAGCTCTTCCAGAACCTGGGCCGGCGGTTCCTCGTCCAAGGGCGCCGGCACCTCCTTGTAGCTGGCGCCGATGCCGATGAAGACCGCGCCGTTCACATGCGCCGGCGCCAGAGTGCCAAAGCCCACCTCCTCTGCCATCGCGGCCTCGATCAGCAACTGCTTGTCGAACTTGGCCTGCTGGTCGCGGGTGGGCGGCGTGCCGGTCTTGTAATCGTAAAGCGTCAACGCCCCGCGCGCGTCCATGTCGATCCGGTCGGCGCGCCCCACCAGGGTGACGCCCGGCGGCGCGATCGTCATTTTCGAGCCTTGCTCGAAGGCGCTGGAGATCGCCGCCTCTTGCCGAACCGCCTCGGCGGCAAGGAAAGCCTCGGCAATCCGCCCGAGGCGCGAGAGCCAGAGCGCCCGGGCGGTGGGCCAGGGCACGTGGTCTTCCAGCACCTCGGCGGCGCGGGCCATCAACGCCTCGCGGCTCAGGGGGGCGCCTGACCCCAGATCGTCGCGCACGAATTTCTCGAAGACCTCGTGCAGTACGGTGCCGCGCAGCAGCGCGTCGGGTTCCTGCACCAGCGGGTCGAGCGGTGATAGCCGCAGCACCCGGCGGGCATAGACGGCATAGGGATCGCGGATCAGCCGCTTGATCTCGGTCACGTTCAGCCGGTCGGGGCGGGACGCCACTGGCGGACGTGGCGAGGGCCGCGGCGCCGGGGCGACTGGCGTCACCGCCTCGAGCGTGCGGGCCCAGCCGAGCCAGACGCGGCCCCGCGCCCGCATGTCGTCGAGCGCCTGCCGCCCGCCCTGATCGGGCAGCCCGGCCAGCAGGTTCGCCAGCCGGTTCAGCCAGCGCGAGGGCACGGTTTCGGCATCGTCCGACCGTTGCGAGCGGGTCAGCCAGACCTCGGGCGCGGCGATTGCCTGCTGGAAGTCATGCGCCGAAAGACCGATCCGCCGTTCCGGCAGCAACAACCCGGCGCGATCGCGCATCTGCCGGTTCAGCCAGGGATCGGGGCGCGCGGGTTCCGGCCAGCTGCCTTCGTTCAGCCCGCCGAGGATCAGCAAATCGGCGCCCATCACCCGGGCCTCGAGCGTGCCCCAGATCATGATGCCGCCAAAGGCCGCGTCACGGTCGCGCACCTCTTCGCCTTGCAACAGCGCGGTCAGCAGATCGGCGAAATCGCGCGCCGCCATCGCGCCGCCAAATTCCGCCTCCCGCTCCAGCGCGTCCAGCACGGCGAGCGCCTTGATGCCGGCGTTCTTCTGCCAAAGCCCGCCGCTGCCCTCGGTCGGGCCGGCGGCAATCGCCTCGGCCAGCGCGCGCAGATCGGCGATCCAATCGGCGAGCGGCCGCTCACCCGGGCGCTGCCGGTCGCAGAAACCTGCCGTCAGCCAGCCCAGCCAGGTGGCCAGCCCCTCGGGGTCGTGACGCGCGGCGAACCGCGACAGGCTCATGGCATCGGGAAAGGCCGGACCTTCTTTGCGCAGATCCAGCTCCAGGTCTCGGGTGAACCGCAGATGATCGCCGCGGTCGATGCCGGAATGGGTCAGCGGGTGCTTCAGCAGCGTCAGCAGGGTTTCGCCGGTCAGCCGCTGGGTGAACAGCTCGGCCACATGGCGCAGGAAGCGGCCCGGCGGCGACAGGTGCAGCGGCTGGCCAGCGCTGTCGTCGGGCGTGATGTTCCAGCGTTGCAGCGCGGCGGTAACCTGTCGGGTCAGCATCCGGTCGGGGGTGATCAGCGCGGCGGATTGGCCGGTCTCCGCCGCCTGCCGCAGCCTCAGCGCGATGGCGAGCGCCTCGTCCCGCGGGCTCGCGGCCTCGACGAGCGTCAGATCGGCGGTGGCCAGATCCAGATCGGTCAACCCCGGCCCCTCGGCCATCCAGGCGTCGGTCACCGGCGCCGGGCGCAGCGCCAGCGACAGCAGCCGGTTGCGCGCCGGCGCCCGTGGCTCCTCTCCGGTCCAGCGGATGACCTGATCCGGCGTCATCTCCAGCCCGTCCAGAATCTTGCGGAACCGGTATTGCGGGTGATCTTCCGCCGTCAGCGCCTTTTCCAGCGTCTTCCACACCGCCGCGGGCTGGTCGAAATCAAAGCCGGGCAGCACCAGCGCCCCCTGCGGCAGCCGGGCGATCGCCTGCATCAGCATCAAGGTGGTGCCGCGCGACCCGGTGGAGCCGGCCAGGATCACCGGATGGCGCGGCGGGTCGATCTGCCAGCGGGCGATCAAATCCTCGACCACCCGGCGTTGTCGCGCCTGCGGGTCCAGCGCCTCGCCTTCCGAGCCGATCAGATTGTCGGCGATGCCGATGAAGGTCTGCGCCCGGGCCCAGTGGCCCGACAGGTCGCTGACGTCGAGATTGCGGATATCCTCGGGCGAGACACCCTCGCCCTGCATCTCGTCGATCAACCCCGCAAGACTGTCCGCCAGGTCGTAGAGCGAGGCGCGCGCCGCGAGATCGGGCTGCCGGTCCAGAAGCGCCGAGATCAGTTGCGTCAGCTCCAACCGCCGACGCAGCGGCGGCACCGCGGCGGGCAGTGCGTCGAGCCCGCCGCGCGCGCCCAGATCGGTCAGCAGCGAGAGGCGCGGCAGCAGGAGGGGCGGCCCGGCGTCGAAGATATCGCGGATGCGCCGGGCCATGCGGCGGGTATTCACCACAAGTTCGACCCGCGCCAGCGCCTCGGGCAGCTGGCCTGCCATCCGTTGCAGCAGCCCGTTGATCAGCGCGCGGGGGAAATCCACCCCGCAGGGCAGGGCAAAGACACGCGGGGTGTCGCCCGGGTCAAACATGGGCATCCGCCAGCAGGGTCTCGGCCAGCGCGATCCCGTCGGGATGGCCGACGTCGCACCACCACCCGGGATATTCCAGTACGAAAAGCCGCCCCTCAGCTTGCATCAGATCCCAGACCCTGTTCAGGGAAAATACCGGTTCCGTCACCTGATCCAGCAGCCTGGGGGAGATGATCTGCGCGCCGCCATAGATCAGCCCGGGGCCGCGCGAGGTGACCCGCCCCTCGGTGTCGCAGGTGAAATCCCCTGCCCCCTTGTGGCCAAGCGCGCGATCCGGGGCGATGCCGATCAGCAGCGCATCCATGCGGCTGGCATCCCAGGCGGCGCGGAGCATTTCCAGCGGGTTCGGCCCGGCCCAGATCGCATCGCTGTTCAGGGTAAACACCGCCCCCGGCCCCAACAGCGGCAGCGCCTGCCGCAGCCCGCCGCCGGTGTCCAGAATATCGGGGCGCTCGATCGAGGTCTTGACGCCAAGGGGCGCCAAATGCGCCTCAAGCATCTCGGCCTTGTAGTGCAGGTTCGCCACCACAGTGCCCAGCCCCAGGGGCCGGACCAGCGCCAGCGCGTGGTCGATCAGCGGCCGGCCAGCGACCTCGACCAGCGGCTTCGGGCGATCCTGGGTCAGCGCCCCCATTCGGGTGCCGAAGCCGGCGGCGAACAGAAGCGCGGCCTGCGGGCTGCTGGGTCTGCGGCTGCGGATCATGCGGATTTCAGCTTTTGCAGCGCTTCGGGCGTCGGCGCCGGCAGGGCCTGAAGCAGCAGATCCGCCACCGGGGCGAGCGCGGGATGTTCCAGATCGCGTTTCAGATGGGCCCAGACCGCCGGGATCAGATCGACGTAATGCGGCTTGCCGTAATCGGTGGCGAGCCGGGCGAAGACCCCGAGGATGCGCAGGTTCCGCTGGGCGCCCAGCACCGCATAGGCGGTGCGAAAGGCGTGATCGTCGGTGCCGGTGGCGTCGATGTAATGCTGAAGCATCGAAATCTCGATCCCCGCCGGAACATCGCGCCGGATGTCCTGCAGCATCGACACCAGATCATAGGCCGGATGCCCCAGCATGGCGTCCTGGAAATCCAGCAGGCCGACCTGGGCCAGCCCGTCGCGGTCGGGCAGCCACAGCAGGTTTTCGGCGTGATAGTCGCGCAGGCAGACCACGCGGCGGCCGCCGGTGGTCGCGGCCAGGATATCCTCGAACCGGGGGCGGAAACGCGCCAGTTCCTCGCTACCCTCATCGCCAAGGATGCCCTTGCGGTATTTGCTGAAGGCGAGCCCGGCAAGGTCGGCCATAAGCTGGGGGCCATAGTGGGCCAGCGGCAGCGGCTCGGCCGCGTGCAGCGCCACCAGAACGTCGGTTGCCCCTTGATAGAGCCGCTTTTCCAGCTTCGGGTCGGTCTTCAGCACCCGGGCGAACAGATCGTCGCCCAGATCCTCCAACAGCAGGAAGCCGTGTTCCGCATTTTCCGCGTGGATCTCCGGTGCGCTGAGCCCGAGGTCGCGCAGATAGCGGCAGACGGTGACAAAGGGGCGCACATCCTCGCCCTTCTCGGGCGGGGCGTCCATCAGCACCGCGGACTTGCCGGTGCCGGGATGGCGCAGCCGTTCATAGCGGCGGTTCGAGGCATCGCCCGCCAGCGGCGCGCGCAGGGCGCCGGCCCAGGCGGTGCCGTTCAGAAAGGTGGTGGCCAGGGTTGCGCGGTCAGTCATCGCGGATCTCTTCCAGTTGCGCCAGCCGCGCCGCCCAATCTCCACCGGACCAGTCGAGCGTGAGGGTGCGGGCGTTCTCGCTATCGCTGTCGGTGGCAAAGCTCAACCACAAGGAGGCGGTCGGCGCCAGATCGCCCAGACGGTCGGGCCATTCGATCAGGCAGATCGCCTCTTCCATCGCCTGGGTCAGCCCCAGTTCCTCGACCTCGCCTGGATCGGTGAGACGATAGAGATCGGCATGCCAGATCTCTCCTGCCGTGGTGTCATAGGTCTGCACCAGGGTGAAGGTGGGCGAAGGCACGTCCTCGGGCACCTCCAGCAGGGACTGGATCAGGGCGCGGGCGAAATGGGTCTTGCCGGCGCCGATCGAGCCTTCGAGCAGCAGGCAATCGCCGGGGCGCAGAAGCGCGCCCAGACGGGTGGCGAGGCTGGCGGTGGCGGCCGGATCGGGCAGGCGCAGGGAAACGGGCGGGTGGATCATGGCGCCACAATGGCCGCGCCGCCTGCCGCCCGCAAGCGGGATCAGTCGGCGCCAGCCGTCGGCGCCGGCACGCTCACCACCGCGCGCTGGGCAAAGCGGACCATGGTGGCGCCCTTCTGGATCGGGCGGATGTGGCAATCGAGCATCTCGCCGCCCTTCAGCTCGGCCTCGGCCCGCCAGGGGGCGCGGCTTTCCCGGGTCGCGACGAAATCGCGCAACCTGCCCCAAACCGGGGTGGGACGGCTGAGATCCTGCCAGTTGCGCATCGCGTCGCTGATGGTGAACTGGGCAAAGCTGCTGTCCGGATCGACGCCCCAGAGATCGCGATAGCCGGCATTGCAGAAGGTCAGCGTGCCATCCGAGGCAAAGACCGCGATCGCCTCGTCCAGCGCGTCGAGCATCGCCTGGCTTTGCTCCAGTTCGGCGCGAAAGCGGCGGGTCAGGGTGATTTCGGCGGTGATATCCTCGAACAGGAAAGCGACGGCGCCATCGGGATGCGGCCGGCCGCTGACTGAATAGACCGAGCCCGAGGGCAGCGACCAGGTTTCCTGATACTGCCCGCTCGCGGCGGCCTCGACCAGCTGAGCCAGCCCCTGGCGCCAACTGCCGTAATCCTTCGGCTCGGGCATCATGGCGCTGTCGCGCAGATGGTCGAAAAAGGTCAGCAGGCTGGGGCGCGACGATAAGAAATCGGCGGGCAGCGAGGTCAGGTCGATCAGCGCCGGATTGAACAGGGCAAGCTGGCGGTTGCGGTCGAAGATCGCCAGGCCGATGGACAGCTGGGCAAAGGTCTTGGTCAGGGTCTGAACGAAGTTGCGCTGCGCCACTTCGGCATCGACCACGGCGTTCACGTCAACCGCATAGCAGAGGCAGCCGGATTTCTGTGGGATCAGCCAAAGATCATACCAGAGCTTGTGCTCTCCATCCGCCAGATCGACCGGCTGGCGCAGCTTGCGCCTTTCCGTCATCTCGGCGATCGGCAGGTCGGGAAACAGCGGCTGGGCGGTGTCGGCGTCACGTCCTCGCACCTTGCGCACCAGCGCCGCATAGGCGGCATTGCACCAGGTCACCTGCCCGGCCGGATCCAGCCGCCAGGCCGGATAGGGGGCGGCATTGGTGGCGGTGCGCAGGATATCCAGCTCCTGCGCCAGATGCGGCAGATCGGCGGCAGACAGCGGCGCACCGGCGCGCAGATGCACCCGGATCACCCCGTCGATCCATTCACACAGCGCCTCGGACGGCGGTTCGCCGTCAAGCGAGGGGATCGACAGCCGCCCCGCCTCGCGGACCAGACCGGGATCGGCGGGAAAGGCGGGAAAGCTGGGCAACAGCCGGCGCCGCAGCTGCTGCCAGGTGATCGCATCGTCGGGATCGCCGGCAATCGCCTGCCCGGCCGAAGAGGCCTCGATCAGTTCGGTGCCTTCGAAGATGAACACCGGGTCGTCGCTGAGGGGGCTGCCGGAGTCCGCCGCTGCATCGAAGCTCAGCGCATCCAGCGCGGCGGCCCGTCGCGGTGCCAGCCAGAACACGGCCAGCGAAGCGCTGGCCAGACAGATCATCGTCAGCGCGGCCCAATCGCCAATAGGGATGTCGTTCATACCAAGGCCCCCGCCGTTCACGCCATCGCCGTCCAGTGTTGCGACGAAATGGTTATCAAGACGTTAACCCATTTTCCCGAACGACACAGCCCGCCACCGTCGCTCAGGGTTAACTCAGATCTCGATCGGCTGGTTTTCCCCCAGCGGCAGGGCGAATTCGCCGGTCTGGGCGTCGATCTTGCTGCGTGGCCAGTCGACCCGGACGATGGCACCGCTTTGATCCGCCGAGGTATCCCGGCGCTGATCGAGGTCGCGGCCATTGGCAAAGCTGAGGCTGGCGCCAGAGCGTTCCAACAGCGTTTTGGCGATGAAGAGCCCAAGCCCCATCCCCTCGTATTCGGGGCGTCGCTTGCTGTCGGGCTCGCCCTTGCGGCGGCGCATGAAGGGGTCACCGATCCGTCCGATCACCTGCGGCGCATAGCCTTCGCCATCGTCGAGAATGCGGACCCAGATCTCGGTGTCGGTCCAATGGGTTTCCACCCAGACATTGGCATGGGCGAAATCGACCGCGTTCTGGATCAGGTTGCGCAGCCCGTGGATCACCTCGGGCAGTCGCAGGATCGAGGGCTGTTGCGGGCTGCCGCCAGGGCCCGGGCTTTCGCTGAAATGCACCGTCTTGCCACGGTGCAGATGCGGCTCGGCCGCCTCCTGCACCACAGCGCTGAGCGGGGCCTGCCGCATCTGCAGGTCATCCTTGCCGGCGCGGCCCATGTTGCGCAGGATATCGCGGCAGCGGTCGGCCTGGTCGCGGATCAGCGCCGCATCCTCACGCAGTTCGGGAAGGTCTTCCAACTCTTCGATCAACTCGGCGCTGGCCAGCTTGATGGTGGCCAGCGGCGTGCCCAGCTCATGCGCCGCCGCGGCGACGACGCCGCCCAGATCGGTCAGTTTCTGTTCGCGCGACAGTGCCATCTGGGTGGCGGCCAGCGCCTCGGACATCGACTCCATTTCGGATTTCAGCCGATAGGAATAGGCGCCCATGAAGATCGTCGCGATGATGATGGCCGCCCAATTGCCGAAGACGAACAGATCGGGGATGCGCAGAAGGAACCCTTCGTGCGTGCGCAGCGGCATGTGGAATTCGGCCAGCAGGGTGACCAGCATGATCGCCATGCCGCCGACGATCAAAGTCGACCGCAGCCCCAGCACATTGGCCGAGACGGTGACCGGGGCCAGCAGCAGAATGGCGAAGGGGTTGTTCAGCCCGCCGGTGAGATAGAGCAGGAAGGCAAGCTGCAGCAGGTCGAACAGCACCATCAGGAAGTTTTCGAATTCCGACAGCCGCTTGTTTTCCGGAAACAGCAGCATCGCCAGCAGGTTGCCCACCACCGAGATGCCCACCGCCAGCAGGCAGAGCGCAAGGTCGAGCTGGAGATGATACATCATCTGCGCCGCCGTGATGGCGCCCAGCTGGCCGGCGATCGCGACCCAGCGCAGCAGGATCAGCGTGCGCAGCCTGATCCAGCCGCCCCGCTCCTGCCCGCGCCAAATGCCCACATTGGATTCCGGCATGAAAGGCCTAAGTCTGTTGCAATGGCTGGGGATGGTGATAGGTCTCCCGGCCTTGAGGATCAATCATTGTTACGCAAGGGGCCCGTCATGACCCGCATCTATGCCATTATCGCCGCCGTCGTCGCTGTTGTTGCCTTGGGGGTGATTTGGTTCGTCAGCCGTCCCGTGGGCGGAGACGACCGTTTCGCGCAATGCCGCTCAAGCCAGATCGCCGGCGGCACCGCGCAGATCGGCGGCCCCTTCACCCTGGTCAACTCCAAGGGCGAGACGGTGACCGACAAGGATGTGATCACCGGGCCGTCGCTTGTGTATTTCGGCTATACCTTCTGCCCCGATGTCTGCCCGCTCGACAATGCCCGCAATGCCGAGGCGATCGACATTCTTGAAAGCCGCGGCCAGATGGTGACGCCGATCTTCATCTCGATCGACCCCGAGCGCGACACGCCGGAGGTGGTCGGTGACTTCGCCCATAACCTGCATGAGCGGATGATCGGCCTGACCGGCAGCCCGGAACAGGTGAAGGCCGCCAGCCAGGCATACAAGACCTATTACAAGCGGCAGGAGGAAGGTGATGACGATTACTATCTGATCGACCATTCCACCTTCTCCTATCTGGTGCTGCCGCCCTATGGCTTTGTCGAATTCTTCCGCCGCGACACCTCGCCCGAGGCGATGGCGGACACGATCGGCTGTTTCCTTGACAAGATGTGACAAGGCTGGCCCATGCCCGAGACGCAATCCGGCGTGTTTCGGTTTGGGCCTTTGATCTTTTATTTCGCGGGGCTAATAGTCATATTCAACAAAACGAGAGCGATGTTGAGGAAAGCGAATGTCCGAGGCGGCACTGCAGGAAGAGATCGGAGCAGATAAATCCCTGCTTCTGGTCGATGATGACGAGCCGTTTCTGCGGCGGCTGGCCAAGGCGATGGAAAAGCGCGGGTTCGAGATCGAGATGGCCGGATCGGTTGCCGCCGGCAAGGCGATCGCCACCGCCCGTCCGCCGGCCTATGCGGTGGTCGACCTCCGGCTCGAGGATGGCAACGGGCTCGACGTGGTCGAGGTGCTGCGCGAGAAACGCCCCGATTGCCGCGTCGTCGTCCTGACCGGCTACGGCGCCATCGCCACCGCGGTGGCCGCGGTCAAGATCGGCGCCACCGACTATCTGTCGAAGCCGGCCGATGCCACCGATATCACCCGCGCGCTCTTGTCCGATGGCGCGGCGCTGCCGCCGCCGCCGGAAAACCCGATGAGCGCGGATCGCGTCCGTTGGGAGCATATCCAGCGGGTTTACGAGCAATGCGACCGCAATGTTTCGGAAACCGCACGGCGGCTGAACATGCATCGCCGTACCCTGCAACGCATTTTGGCCAAGCGCAGCCCGCGCTGAAAGGACACCGATGTCGGACGAGAACGACCTGGGCCCCGACAACCAGCCCTTGCCGGAAGGTGGCTGGTCCGAAGAGATCGTCACGCTGAAGGATGCCATCGTGCTCCCCCCGGTTGAAAGTGGCTTTGTGCAGCCCGCCGGGGTGCTGGATGCCGAAGGGCGCTATTGCCCGCATGGGGCGCTCTGGCGCAAGTTCCGGCCTTTGACCACCGAACCGGAACGGCCGGCCGAGATCGGAGAGACCCTGCCCGGCCGCTGGCTCTGGGGTGGGGTGCTCTGGGCGCATTTCGGTCATTTCCTGGTGGAAAGCTCTTCCCGCCTCTGGGCGCTCGACGGGCTGGAGCAGCCGGTCGAGGGGGTCCTCTTCATCCCGAAACGCCCCGCCGTCGGCGACATGGTGCGCGGGTTCCAGCGCGATTTCATCGCCCAGATGGCGCCCGGTCTGCCGATCAATGTGGCCACCGGCCCGATGCGGGTGGAAGAGCTGGTGGTGCCCGGTCAGGGCTTCGGTCTGGGCAAGATCACCGCGGGCACCCACAAGTTCCGCGACGCGATCCATCATCGCTTTGGCAAGGACATCGAGCCCGAGGGGCCCGAGAAGATCTATATCTCCCGCTCGGCGCTCGGGCTCGGCAAGGGGGGGCTTCTGGGCGAGGAGCGTCTGGAAGAGCTTTTGCAGGCGGAAGGCTATGAGATCTTTCATCCGCAGAACCATGACATCGCCACCCAGCTCGCCCGTTACAAGGCGGCGAAGAAAGTGATCGCGGCGGATGGCTCTGCCCTGCATCTTTTCGCCATGGTCGGCCGTGCCGATCAGCCGGTGGCGATGATCATGCGGCGCAAGTCGGGGGCCAACAACCTGCTGGCCGCCAATGTGGTGCATTTCTGCGGGTCCGCGCCGGTGGTGATCAACGCGCTGCGCACCGAATGGGTGAAGGCGGATCAGAAGAAATCCAACCGCCTGTCCTTTGGTGAAATCGACCATGCGGTGCTGGCCCGGGTGCTGGGCAAGACCGGCTTTGTCCGCGAGGGGCTGGATTGGCCGACCCTGACCGAGGAGGAGCGCCAGCAGATCCTGAAAGACAAGGGGCTGGGCGGCAACGAGAACTTTGTCGAGTCGCCGGAATATGTCCGGCTGCGGGTGCGGGCGATGCGCAAGGATCGCCGCGCCAAGCACGAGGCGGCGAAGGAACCCGCCGCGACCTAATCCAGCCGGGCCAGAAGATCGGCGTGACGCGCGGTGAACTCCGCGCGCACCTCGACCGGCGGGCGCAGCCGGATGTTCAGCCCCTCCATCAGCGCCGCATCCGGCTTGCCGAAGAACTTGTCGGCCTCGGCGGTGGAAAAGCCGGCGATCGCCGTGGCCTCCATCCAGGCGCTGATCCGGTCGGCCCGCTTGATCTGCTTCTTGACCGAGGCCGGGATCGTCGCCGGCAGGCCAAAGCGGATGCGGATCGCCGTGGTCAGCCGCGCGTCAAGCTCGCCATACCCCGCCCCCACCGCCGCTTTCACCGGGGAAATCATGTCGCCGATCACATATTCCGGCGCATCGTGCAGCAGCGCCGCCAGCCGCCATTTCACCGGCGCATTCGGTGCGATCCGGCCGAACAGCGTTTCCACCAGCAGCGAATGCTCTGCCACCGAATAGGCGTAATCCCCCCGCGTCTGCCCGTTCCAGCGCGCGACAAAGGCCAGCCCATGGGCGATATCGGCAATCTCGACGTCCACCGGGGTCGGATCCAGCAGGTCGAGCCTGCGACCAGATAGCATGCGTTGCCAGGCGCGGGGTTGTTTCACTCTTGTCTCCGTGCATCGAGTGGTTTCTTATTCCGCCAGCTCAGCGGACCGATCAATGCGTGTATGCTCTGATTGGCGCAATGACTGGCGCCAATGTGCAGGAGGGTCAAGGTGCGTGGGATGAAGATGGCAGACAAAGCTGATGCGTCGGACTTTCTCGGGCGCTTTCGGGAAATCGTTTCCGACCCGCTTAACTTGCTGATCCAGCGCCACCCGCTTGCAGGCACAGTCGAGAACGGCAACGTGGTTCTTCACAACGGCAACCGCGTGCCGGTCGCAGGAGCCGGGGCGTATTACGACAATTTCAGTGACATTCTTGTGATCAATCGGGGTGTTCACGAACCGCTGGAAGAGTTCGTTTTCCAGACGGTGCTCGCTCGATTGCCTGAGCGGCCGGTGATGCTGGAGCTGGGGGCCTATTGGTGTCACTATTCCATGTGGTGCCTGACCGCCCGCCCGGAAGGCCGCACCTTTCTCGTCGAGCCGGATGGGGAGCGTCTGGCGAGCGGGGAGGAGAACTTCTTGCGGAATGGATTCTCGGGCCAGTTCGAGCGGGGATTCGTCGGCCCTGGCCAGTTCGAGGTCGATGTATTTATGGCCCGTGAAGGTCTTCCGAAGCTCGATATCTTGCACTGTGACATTCAAGGGGCCGAGCTTGATATGATCAACGGGGCAGGAGAGACTCTTTCGGCTCACAAAGCTGACTATGTCTTCGTTTCGACGCATAGCCAGAAACTGCATCGACAGGTGACCGAGGCGATGCTGGCGCACGGTTACCGGGTCGAGGCGAGTGCCGATTTCGATCATGAAACCACGTCCTTTGACGGGTTCATCTTGGCTGTGGCGCCCTCGATTGCGCAGGTCTTCCACAATTTCCGGTTTCTTAGCCGCATAGAGATTACCCAAACCTCACCGGACGAAATTCTTGGCCGTTTGGTGGCCTGTTCGGAGAACTTTTAGCGCGAGCCTTGCCCCGCGTTGCTGAGCCGCGACCGTAATGTTATGTCGTCGGCAATCGTTTGACATACCAGGAGGCCGGTTTCATGCCGCAGGACTACATCGTCAAGGACATCGCACTGGCCGATTTCGGCCGCAAAGAGCTGGACATCGCCGAAACCGAAATGCCGGGGCTGATGGCTCTGCGCGAGGAATATGGCGAAGCACAGCCGCTGAAGGGCGCCCGCATCGCCGGTTCGCTGCACATGACGATCCAGACTGCGGTTCTGATCGAAACCCTGGTGGCGCTGGGCGCCGAGGTGCGCTGGGCGTCGTGCAACATCTTCTCGACCCAGGACCATGCCGCCGCGGCTATCGCCAAGGCCGGCATCCCGGTCTTCGCCATCAAGGGCGAGACGCTGGTAGAATACTGGGACTATGCCGACCGCATCTTCATGTTCAAAGAGGGCGGCGCCAACCTGATCCTGGATGACGGTGGCGATGCCACGCTGTACATCCTGCTGGGTGCCCGCGTCGAGCAAGGCGAAACCGATCTGATCGCCACCCCGACTTCGGAAGAGGAAGTCGCGCTGTTCGCCCAGATCAAGAAGCGGCTCGAGGCCAGCCCGGGCTGGTTCACCAAGCAGCGCCACATGATCCAGGGCGTGTCCGAGGAAACCACCACCGGCGTTCACCGCCTGTATCAGATGATGGAGAAAGGCCACCTGCCCTTCCCCGCCATCAACGTGAACGACAGCGTTACCAAGTCGAAGTTCGACAACAAGTACGGCTGCAAGGAATCGCTGGTCGACGGTATCCGCCGCGCCACTGACACCATGATGGCCGGCAAGGTCGCCGTGGTCTGCGGTTATGGCGACGTGGGCAAGGGCTCTGCCGCCTCGCTGCGCGGTGCCGGCGCCCGGGTCAAGGTCACCGAGGCCGACCCGATCTGTGCCCTGCAGGCCGCGATGGACGGCTTCGAAGTGGTGCTGCTGGAAGATGTCGTCGCCTCTGCCGATATCTTCGTCACCACCACCGGCAACAAGGACATCATCCGCATCGAGCATATGCGCGAGATGAAGGATATGGCCATCGTCGGCAACATCGGCCACTTCGACAACGAAATCCAGGTCGCCGCGCTGAAGAACCACAAGTGGACCAATATCAAGGAACAAGTGGATATGATCGAGATGCCCTCGGGCAACCGCATCATCCTGCTGTCCGAAGGTCGCCTGCTGAACCTCGGCAACGCCACCGGCCACCCCTCCTTCGTGATGTCGGCCAGCTTCACCAACCAGACGCTGGCGCAGATCGAACTGTGGACCAAGGGCGACCAGTACAAGAACGAAGTCTATGTGCTGCCCAAGCATCTTGACGAAAAGGTCGCCGCCCTGCACCTGGCCAAGGTCGGCGCCAAGCTGACCAAGCTGACCCCGGAACAGGCCGCCTATATCGGCGTGTCGCCGGAAGGCCCGTTCAAGCCGGAACACTACCGCTATTGATCAAAAGACCCCAGGTCTTTGGAAACGCCCCGCAGTCGCGGGGCGTTTTTGTTTTCAAACTCTCTTCTGAAAGGCTTTGTCGTTTCTTTCCAAGCTGTTGAGATGAAGAGCCGGGCGCGCGAACAGAACGGGAAACAGATTACAGAACCGACACACCACAGCCATTCGACTGTTACCTGCCCCGCGTACCTCCGGCGCATCACGACATCCAAAAGGATATTCAAGATGCGTCTCTCGCTCTCCGTTCTGGCGCTGGCCAGTGCCTTTGCCGCCCCGGCCCTTGCCGAAGACACCCTGCCCGCTACCCTGGCCGGCCACGCCTATATCCCGGCGCTGTCGCTGGTGACCCCGCCGGCCGATGCGCCGCGCGACGCCTGGCTGTCGGGCAAGTTCACTGGCAAGGCGCGCAACGATCAGCCGATGAGCGTGATGGGCAATGTCGGCAAGGCCTATGGCGGCCATGAAACCGGCATCGCGCTGCCCTTCATCGGTCAGCCGATGCAGGGCATGTCCGGCTTTGCCATGACTCCGGCCGAGGATGGCAGCATCTATGCGCTGACCGACAACGGTTTCGGCAGCAAGCGCAACAGCCCCGACGCCATGCTGTTCTTCCACAAGATGGCCCCGGATTTCGCCGCCGGCACGGTCGAGCGCCGCGACACCATCTTTCTGTCGGACCCCGACCACAAGGTGCCCTTCCGCATCGCCTATGAAGGCACCGATAGCCGCTATCTGACCGGCGCCGATTTCGACCCGGAATCGATCCAGGTGCTGAACGGCGAAGTCTGGATCGGCGAGGAATTCGGCCCCTATATCATCCGCGCCGGGCTCGATGGTGTGGTCAAGGCGGTTTACCCGACCCTGCTGGACGGCCAGGAGCTGCACGGCCCGGACACCTACAGTGTCTATGTCCCGGCCGAGGCGGGCAAGGATTACCAGGTGCAACGTTCGGGCGGCTATGAAGGCATGGCGCTGCAGTCGGGCACCGGCCTGCTCTGGGCGATGCTGGAAAAGCCGATCCTGGTCGAAGGCGGCAAGACCGAAGGTAACTTTCTGCGGGTCATCCAGTTTGACACCAACAAGGCTGAATGGACCGGCAAGAGCGTGAAATTCGCGCTGACCGAGGGGGCCACCGCGATCGGTGATTTCAACTTCATCGACGGCACCCGCGCGCTGGTGATCGAACGCGATAATGGCGAAGGCGATGCCGCCCGCGCCTGCGCCGAAGGCGCCACCGATACCTCGGCCTGCTATCCGAAGCCCGCGAAGGTCAAGAACATCGTCCTGGTCGATACCGCCGATATCGACGCCGACGGCTTCATGCGCCGCATCGCCCATATCGATCTGCTGAACATCGCCGATCCTGACGGCAAGGCGCTGGCCGGGATGAAACCCGCCGAAGGCCCGTTCACCTTCCCGTTCTTCACCATCGAGGATGTGATCGCGGTGGATGACACCCACATCATCGTCGCCAACGACAACAACCTGCCGTTCTCCGGCGGGCGGCAACCGGGCGTCGCCGCCAACAACGAATTCATCCTGCTGTCGGTGCCGGAGTTGCTGGCCGCCAAGTAAGGCTGAAGATCGAAACGCGAAGGGGCGCCCTTGGGCGCCCCTTTTGCCATCTGCCGCGCGTCAACCGGGGTCAATCCGGCGACACCCCGGCCAATGCGCAGATATGGCGCCACTCCGCCTCGGTCACCGGCTGCACCGACAGGCGGGAGTTTTTGACCAGCACCATATCGGCCAGCGCCGGATCGGCCTTGATCTGGTCCAGCGTAACCGGATGCCGAACCGGCTCTAACGCGCGGATATCGACACAGTCCCAGCGCGGATCATCGGCCTTGCTGTCGGGATGCGCCTCGGCGCAGACCTCGATCAGCCCGACGATCGCCTTCTCGCTCTGCGAGTGATAGAAGAAGCCTTTGTCGCCCAGCTTCATCGCCCGCATGAAATTGCGCGCCTGATAGTTGCGCACGCCGTCCCATTCCTCGCCCTCGGCCCCCTTGGCAACCTGGTCGTCCCAGCTCCAGGTCGAAGGTTCGGATTTGAACAGCCAATAGGCCATCAGACCACCTTCTTCCATTCGATCAGCTCGACACTGTCGAAGAGGCCAGCCTTGGCATAGGGATCGTTCGCGGCCCAATCCTCGGCCGCGGCCATATCGGCGACGTCGAGGATCACCAGCGACCCGGCCATGTCACCATCGACGATCAGCGGCCCTGCCTGCGACACCACGCCGGTCGATTGCAGATAGGCCAGATGGTCGGCGCGGGTGTCCTTGCGGATGTGCAGCGCGCCGGCTTTGTCGCGGGCGATCAGGGCGATCAGCATGTCATTCCTCCTTGAGGGGTCGGGTCAAAAGCGCGGTCATCGCCGCGTCGAGGGTCAGTTTTCCGTCCAACAGCCCGACCACGCAAGCGGTGATCGGCATATCGAGGCCCATGGCGCGGGCCTTGGCATCGGTGGCATGGGCGGTTGCCGCGCCTTCGACGGTGACGCTGGGGTCAAAGACCTCGCCCTGCCCCAGCGCCAGTCCCAGCCGATAGTTGCGCGACAACGTCGAGGTGCAGGTCAGCGCCAGATCGCCGAAACCGGACAGCCCCGCCAGCGTATCCGCCTCTGCCCCCAGATGCCGCGCCAGCCGCTGCATTTCGGCATAGCCGCGCGTCATCAGCGCGGCGCGGGCGCTGTCGCCCAGCCCGGCGCCGATCACCGCGCCGCAGGCGATGGCGATCACGTTCTTCAACGCCCCGCCGATCTCTGCCCCCAGCGTATCGGTGGTGCGATAGAGGCGCAGGTTGGTGGTATTCAGGCTCTGTTGCAGGGATTTTCCCAGATCCGGATCGGCACAGGCCAGCGTCAGCGCGGTGGGCAGCCCCTTGGCGATATCGGCGGCGAAACTCGGCCCGGTCAGCAGCGCATGGCGGGCCTCCGGCAGCGCCTCGCGCATCACCTCGATGGGACCAAGGCCGGTTGTCAGCTCGATCCCCTTGCAGCAGGCGACCAGCACCTTGCCGGTCAGATCGGTGCGATAGGTCTCCAGCATCCGGCGCAATTGCTGCATCGGCACCGCCAGCAGCAGGACACGGCTTTGCGCCGCCTCGGTCAGATCGGACGTCACGGCAATGGTCTCGGGAAAGGGCATCCCGGGCAGGCGGCGGGCGTTTTCGCGGCTCGCCGCCATCTCGGCCACATGACCGGCGTCGCGGGACCAGAGCGTCACCGCCCCCTTGCCCGCCAGCGAAATCGCCATCGCCGTACCGAAAGCCCCGGCGCCCAGCACGGAAACGCTCATGCCTTGGCCCCCTTCTTGCCACCGCCAAGGAGCGCCGGGCTCGCCTTGTCGAGCGGCCAGCGCGGCCGCGCCATCAGGGTCAGATCATCGCGTTCGCCACGCGCGAAGCGTTCGATCCCGGCATAGGCGATCATCGCCGCGTTATCGGTACAGAGCTTGAGCGGCGGCGCGGTGAAGCGCACGCCCATTTCTTCACAAACAGTCTCTAACTTGGCACGAATGGCCCCATTCGCCGCCACGCCGCCGGCCACGGCCAGCACCGGATCGGCGGGGCCTTCCGCCAGATAGATCCGCAGCGCCCGGCGGGTCTTTTCCGCCAGCACATCGACGATCGCCTGCTGGAAGCCGGCGCAAAGATCGGCGCGGTCGGCCCGGGTCAGCCCGCCCTTTTCGGCGACGATCTGGTCACGGGCCCGCAACAGCGCCGTCTTCAGCCCCGAGAATGACAGGTTGCAATCGTCGCGGTCGAGCAGCGGGCGCGGAAAGCGGAAATGCCTAGGGTCGCCCGCCTTGGCCTCCGCCTCGACCGATGGCCCGCCCGGTTGCGGCAGGCCCAGCAGCCGGGCCGCCTTGTCAAAGGCCTCTCCCGGCGCGTCGTCGATGGTGCCGCCGAGGCGAGAGAACTCCTCAGGCCCCTTGGCGATCAGATATTGGCAATGCCCGCCGGAGACGAGGAGGATCAGATAGGGAAAGCCAATCCCGTCGGTCAGCCGCGGGGTCAGCGCATGGCCGGCCAGGTGGTTGACGCCGACCAATGGCAGCCCGGTCGCCGCCGCGATCCCCTTGGCGCACATCACCCCGGCCAGCACGCCGCCGATCAACCCGGGCCCGGCGGTGACCGCCACGGCGTCCAGATCCGTCAACGCCACGCCGGCGCGCTCCAGCGCCTCGGCGACGCAAAGGTCGATCTTTTCGGCGTGCGCCCGCGCGGCGATCTCGGGCACCACGCCGCCGAAGGCGCTGTGCAGTTCGGTCTGCCCGTAAACGACGGAAGAGAGGATATGCGCCCCCTGCCCGTCCCGCCGCACCACGGCGGCGGCGGTATCGTCGCAGCTGCTTTCCAGCCCCAGAATGGTGATCGCGTCCGCCATGGCCCCGGCCGTTGTCTTGTTTCCCTGTCGCAGGTAACACTCTGCCAGCCGCCAAACAATCCCGGGGCCCCGATGACGATCCTTCTGATGACCCGCCCGCGTGCCGAGGCCGAGGCTTTCGTTGCCGACCTGTCCGAGGATCTGCGCGCCCGGTTGACACCGGTGTTCTGCCCCCTGATGCGGATCGTGCCGCTTGGCGCGAAGGTCTCCACCGCAGGGATCGGCGGTGTCATCTTCACCTCGGCCAATGGGGTGGCCTGTGCCGGCACTGGGAGGGACCTGCCGGCCTATTGCGTCGGGCCGAAGACCGCGCGGGTGGCGGAGGCGGCCGGCTGGCGGGTGGCGCTGATCTGCCCGGATGCCGAACATCTGATCGCCGCGCTTGCTGATCTGGCGCCCGAGGGGCCGCTTTTGCATCTGCGCGGTGTGCACAGCAGCGGCGATATCGCCGGCCGGCTCAGTGCGCTGGGGATCGAAACCCGGGTCTTGCCGCTTTACGATCAGGTGCTTGAGCCGCTCGACGACCCGGCGCGGGCTGCGCTTGCTGGATCAGAACCAGTGATCGTGCCGCTGTTCTCTCCGCGTATGGCGCGACATTTCGCCGAAATTTGCGCCAGTTCCGCACCGCTCTATCTCGCGCCGATCAGCGAGGCGGCGGCGAAAGCCGTTGAAAACATGGCGGCTCGGGCCGTCGACGTGGCGAAAACCCCGGATTCGCCCGGTCTGGTCGCGGCGGTGGCGCGGCTGCTGGCCGTGGCGTGCCGGGTTGAGGGGGCGGACCGCGCGCAGTAGGGTGCGAGAGACGCATTGCGCTTGATATATCATTGTGAATCGGAGGGGATTTCAGGGTGGCCGATAAGATCGATCCGAAACCTGAGCTTGAGACCGCTGGCCAATCGAAGGTCGAGCCCGGCAGTGAAACCGGAGCTGATCGCGATCAGACCCCGGAAGCCGCCGTTGACGTCGATGCGCTGAGCGAGAAGGCATCCTCCGAAGCCGAAGCCGAAGCCGAAGCCGAAGCCGAAGCCGAAGCCGAAGCCGAAGCCGAAGCCGAAGCCGAAGCCGAAGAGGCCCCTGCGACCGCAGCGGTCGAAGAGGCGTCGCTGATCCCGGCTGCCCCGACGGAAAAGGTGATCGTGAAAGGTGGCGGCTTTGTCCCGGCGCTGATCGGTGGGGTTGTCGCCGCCATTCTCGGCTTCGCCGCCGCCAAGACCGACGTCTTGGAGCCCTATCTGCCCGCCGCCCTGAAATCCGGCAGTTCCACCGCCGCGATCGAGGCGCAGCTTGCCGACCAGGCAAAAGCGCTTGCTGCGCTCAAGGCCGAGATCGCCGCCGCCAAACCTGATCTTTCCCCGATCACGGCGCAGGCCCAATCCGCCGCCGAGACGGCGACGGCTGCTGAGACCGCCGTCGCAGAGTTGAAGCAGGCCGTTGCGCCGCTGTCCGACAGGCTGGCCGCGCTTGATACCCGGCTGACCGCGGTGGAAAAACGCCCGCTGACCGAAGGCGCCGCGCCGGAGGCGGTCGCCGCCTATGAACGCGAACTGACGGCGATGAAGGATTCGCTGTCTGCGCAGCGGGCTGAGGTCGAAAAGATGGTTGCCGATGCCCGCGCCACCGAGGCGCGCGGGGCCGAGGCGGCGCAGCTTGCCGCCAACCGCACCGCCTTGGCAGAGCTGCGCGCCGCGCTCGACAGCGGTGCCGGCTATGACAACCTGCTGACCGAATTGCGCAGCGGCGGCGTCACCGTCCCCGATGCGCTTGCTGCTACCGCGAAGGACGGGGTCGTCACCCTCGCCGCCCTGCGTGACGGCTTTGCCCCCGCTGCCCGTGACGCGCTGGCTGCCGCCCGGGCCCAGGCCAAGGGGACCGACCGCAGCCTGACCGCCTTTCTGCAACGCCAGCTTGGCGCCCGCTCTGTCGCGCCACGCGAGGGGGCCGATCCCGACGCGATCCTGTCGCGGGCCGAGGCGGCGCTGACCGCCGGCAATCTCTCCGCCGCGCTGACCGAGGTTGACAGCCTGCCCGAGGCGGCCCGCGCCGCCCTGGCGGACTGGTCTGCCCTGGCCCATCTGCGCGCCAACGCCATTGCTGCCGCGGATACGCTGGCGCAAAGCCTGAACACGAACTGAGGGGGCATGAGACATGCTGTGGTCGCTGCTGAAAATCCTGGTCTTCGTCGCCATCATCGCCCTGCTCGCTTTCGGGGCCGGTCTGCTCATGGAAATGAGCGGTGGCGTGCAGATCACCGTCGCCGGCACCGAATATACGCTCGGCCCGCTGCAATCGGTGATCGCCCTGGTGGCGCTGGTGGCGCTGGTCTGGCTGTTTCTCAAGCTGCTGTCGCTGCTGGTGGCGACGTGGAAGTTCCTCAACGGCGATGAAACCGCGCTGTCGCGATTCTTCGACAAGGGGCGGGAACGGCGCGGTTACAAGGCGCTGGCCGAAGGCATGATGGCGCTGGCCTCGGGCGAAGGCCGGCTGGCGCTGGCCAAGGCCGACCGCGCCGCGCGCTATCTGGAAAAGCCGGATCTCACCGACCTGCTGACCGCCCAGGCGGCCGAACTGGCGGGCGATACCAAACGCGCGGCTGATGCTTACAAGCGGCTGGTCGGCAACGACAAGACCCGGTTCGTCGGCGTCCGCGGCATCATGAAGCAGAAGCTGGCCGAGGGCGATACCGACACCGCCCGCAAGCTGGCCGAAAAGGCGCTGGCGCTACGGCCCCGGCACGAGGAAACCCAGAACCTCCTGCTGGATCTGCAGGCCAAGGCCGAGGATTGGGCGGGTGCCCGCAAGACGCTGACCGCCAAGCTGAAATCCGGCAACCTGCCGCGCGACGTCTACAAGCGCCGCGATGCGGTGCTGGCCCTGTCCGAGGCCCGCGATGTGGCGCGCGAGGATATCAGCCTCGAGGCGCGCGAACGCGCGATCGAGGCGAACAGGCTGTCGCCCGATCTGGTGCCGGCCGCGGCACTCGCGGCGCGCGCCTATATCGCCGAGGGCAAGCCGAAGAACGCGATCCGCGTGCTGAAGAAGGCCTGGGAGGCGCAGCCGCACCCCGACCTGGCCGCTGCCTTCGCGGCCATCGCCCCGGATGAGACCCCGCAGGAGCGGGTGAAGCGGTTCAAGACGCTGACCCGTATCCACCCGGAACATCCAGAAACCCGCCTGCTCGCGGCCGAGTTGAACATCGTGGCCGAGGATTTCCCCGAAGCCCGGCGGGTGCTGGACGGTTTGGCGGAAACGGCCCCGGATTCTCGTGCGCTGACTTTGATGGCGGCGATCGAACGTGGCGAGGGTGCGCCGGAGGCGGTGGTGCGTGGCTGGCTCGCCAAGGCGCTGTCCGCACCGCGCGGGCCGCAATGGGTCTGCGACAATTGCGGCCAGATCCATTCCGAATGGGCGCCCTTCTGCACCAATTGCCATGCCTTCGATACGCTGAGCTGGAAAACCCCCGCCACGCCCGAGATCACCAGTGCCATCGGCGGCGCCATGCTGCCGCTGATCACCGGCGCGCTGGAGGACCACAGCGCCGAGGCGGCCGAGGCCGAAGATATCCCCGAGGCCGAGCCGGTCGAACCGGAGGACATCCCTGCGGCGGCCGATGCTGCCATAGTGCCGGAGGTGATCGACAGCACCGCCGAGGAAACCGAAACGTCAGAGGGGAAAGAGAGAAAATAACCCCTTTTCTGCCCGGCGCCGCAGTGTTAAGAGCGCTGCGCACCAGGGCCGCTGTAGCTCAGCTGGTAGAGCACGTCATTCGTAATGATGGGGTCGGGGGTTCGAGTCCCTTCAGCGGCACCACTTTTCCCGATCGGTTTGTCCCATCCCTAAGGGGAAGACATGGCCTTCGTCACCGCTTACGTGCATCGCCGAAACACCCGGAATGTGGGGGATTTGGCCAGCTCTCCCGGAGATTACCTTGATCTCGGGCCACATAGGTTCTTTGATTTTCAGGATGATGTGCCCGATTGCCGGCTGGCGGTTCTGGGCGGCGGGCAGGTGTTTCGCGATTGCGTCCGCTCGGTCATCGCTCAGACCAGGCGCGCCGACAGGCGGGTGGTCTGGGGGGTAGGGATTTCGCCCAAGGACGCCGGCAGCATCGAATTCGACATCCTTCAGGGTCACTGCGCGCTGCTGTCCTCACGCAATTGGGGCGTGCCCAAGGTTGATTACGTGCCCTGCGCCTCGGCGCTTTCGCCCCTGTTCGAGGCGCCGCCACCGCCTCGCCACCCGGTGGTACTGTTCACCCATGCGACGAAATCGGACGGGATGGTGCGGGTGCCGGGCATCCCGGAGCGCAGCAATCGCGGCGGCACCATGGCGGAGGCGATCGACTTTCTCGCCAGCGGCGAGACGGTGGTGACCAATTCCTATCACGGCACCTATTGGGCGATGTGCCTGGGACGTCGAGTGCTCTGTGTGCCGTTCAACCGGAAGTTTCACTTCTTCCGCGACGCGCCGGTGATGGCCGGGCCAGAGGATTGGCCGGCCGCGATCGCCCGGGCGGAGCGGCGCGTGGGCGTGCTGGACGACGCCCGCGCGCGCAATCTGCGGTTCCGTGACAAGGTTCTGAACTTGATCTGAACCGATCAGAACCCACTGGCAGCCGGCAGCCAGGTCGACAGCGCCGGCACGAATGTCAGCAGCATCAGCACGATGAAGCTGGTCAGGAAGAACGGCGGCATCTCGCGGATCAGCACGCCGGGTTTCAGCCCGACGGTCGAGGCAACGACGAAGATCAGACTGCCCACCGGTGGCGTCGCCAGACCCAGCGTCAGGTTGACGATCACCACGATGGCGAAATGCTCGGGCGCGATCCCCAACGCGTGGCTGATCGGCGCCAGGATCGGTACCAGGATCATCACCCCGGGCAGCGGATCCATGAACAGGCCGAAGACCAGCAGCAGCACGTTGACCGCCAGCAGGAAGAGGATCGGCGAGAGATCCCAGGAAATGATGGTTTCCGCCAGAAACTGCGGGATGCCCTCGATGACCAGAACCCAGGCAAAGGCGCGGGCGGCGCCCAGGATCAGCAGCACCGCGGTGCTGACCAGCGCGGCGCGCAGGATGATCTCGGGCAGGTTGCGGAAGCTGAGCGAGCGATAGACGAAGAAGCCGCAGAACAGCGCATAGAACACCGCGATGACCGAGGCTTCGGTCGGTGTGAAGATGCCGCTGCGGATACCGCCGATGATCAGCACGATCAGGAAGATCGCGGGCATCGCATAGATGCTGGTGCGGATCATCTCGGGCAGGGCAGGGCGGGCCTCGTCGCTGCGATAGTTGCGCTTGCGGCTGACGTACCAGTTGCCGGCCAGCGTGCCGACGGACAACAGCAGCCCCGGCACGATCCCGGCCATGAACAGCGATCCGACCGAGACGCTTTCATCCTGCATCGCATAGATGATCATGGTGATCGACGGTGGGATGATCGGACCGACGATGGCGCTGGAGATGGTGAGCGCCCCGGCATAGGATTTGTCGTAGCCGCCCTTTTCCATCATCCGGATCATCATCGCCCCGGGTCCCGCCGCATCCGCCAGCGCCGAGCCGGAGATGCCGGCGAAGAGGGTCGAGGAGATCACGTTGGCATAGCCCAGCCCGCCGCGCATGTGGCCGACGAACTGCGACACGAAGCGCAGCAGCGTCTGGGTGATGCCGCCGCCGGTCATCAGCTCGGCCGCCAGAACGAAGAAGGGCACCGCCAGCAGCGGGAAGCTGTCGAGCCCGGCGAACATCTCCTTCACCACGACGATATGGGGATAGGTGCTGCCGAGGCTGAGCGCGGCGAAGACCGAAATGATCATCGCAAAGGCGACGGGAACCCCCAGGGCCAGCAGGATGAAGAGGGCGGGAAAGAGAATCTCAGCCATTTGCGCCCCCGGGCAAAGCGTCGGTTTCCTCACCGTGGGATTTGTAATGTCCGGCGGAAACGAAGGGATGGGCGATCAGCAGCAGGTGCACGATCAGAAGGCCGAAGCCGATCGGCATCGCCGCGTAGATATATTTGAACGACAGCCGCAGCGCCGGGGTCTTCTGGAACTGCATCCGCTGCATGTATTGCCAGCCGACCCAGACCATGAAGGCGAAGAACCCCAGCAGCAGCACCAGGATCAGCGCCCGCACCGCGATGCGCGCGGCATTGGGCAGCGAATCCTGCAGGTTGGTGATTGCCACATGCATGCCCGACCGCAGCGCCAGCCCGGCGCCCAGGAAGGTCATCCAGATCATCATGTAACGCGCCGCCTCATCCGCCCAGGGCAGCGAATTGTTGGTGAGATAGCGCAGCCCCACATTGGTGCCGACAACGCCGGCCATGCCCGCAAGCAGCAGGATGACGGCGGCGCCGTTCAGGGTGACGAAAAGGCGTTCGATCTGTCGCATCGGCAGGTCAGTCTTTCGAATGGCAAAGGCGGCGCGAGGCCCGCGCCGCCCGGAATTGTCGCGGAAGTGCGATTACTCGGTCGCGATGATGCTGTCGATCAGCGCCTTGTCGTAGGTCTTGTAATATTCCTGATAGGCCGGGGCGACCGCCTTGAGGAATTCGGCCTTTTCTTCCGGGGTCAGCGCGTTGATCTCCATGCCGCGCTGCCGCAGGGTTTCGACGCCGCTGGCTTCGACATCGTCGACAAAGCCGCGCATGGCGATCACCGCCTCGGCGGCGCCTTTTTCAAAGGCGGCCTTGTCCTCGTCCGACAGACCGTCCCAGAAGGGCTTGGAAACCAGCAGCATCGCCGGCGAATAGACATGGCCCGACAGGGTCAGGTACTTCTGCACTTCGTCCAGCTTGACCGAGACGATCACCGACAGCGGGTTTTCCTGCCCGTCGATCACGCCCTGTTGCAGCGAGCTGACCACCTCGGGCCAGGCCATCGGGGTCGGCGCCGCGCCGAGCACGGTGAAGGCCTCGATATGGATCGGGTTTTCCATCGTCCGCAGCTTCATCCCGGCCATGTCGGCAGGGGTGTGGATCGGGTTGCGGTTGTTGGTGATGTGGCGGAAGCCCTGTTCGCCCCAGGCCATCGCATGCAGGCCGACATCGTCGAACTTCGCCAGGATGCCGTCGCCGATCGGCCCGTCCAGCACGCGGCGGGCATGGCCCAGATCGCGGAACATGAAGGGGATGTCGAAGACGCCGGCTTCGGGGACGAAGTTGCTGAGCGTGCCCGAGGATACGATGGTCGCCTCGACGGTGCCGATCTGCAGGCCTTCGATCACTTCGCGCTCACCGCCCAGACCGGAGGAGGGGAAATGCTTGAAGACGAACTTGCCGTTGGTTTCGGCCTCGACGACTTCCTGCCACTTGTTGGCAGCGACGCCGTAGTGCGAGGTCGGCGACAGGGCATAGCCGATCTTCACCTCGGTTTGCGCGTTCGCGGCAGTGCCGCCGATTTGCAGGGCAGCGGTGATCGCCAGCATGGCGCCGCCACGAATGAGCATGCTCATGGAACTCTCCTCCGAAATTCAGGTAGCAGGTTGGTAACCTTTGCATACCGGCTGAGCAAGACGCCCTGAATTGACATTTCGCAAAATCCCTGGGGAATTTAGGGCAATATTATTGCCCTAACCTGGCGGCGATGGCGATTATCAGGATTTTCCATCCAGTGTTTCTGGTTGTCCCGACTCTGAAAGCGGTTGGAAGCGCCGGGGCTTCGGCCTTTGATGGGGCTCCGAATGTCATTGCACTGGACCCAGACCCATGACCGATCATCGCTATTACGCGCCCACCGGCGGCCTGCCGCCGCAGACGCAACTTTTGACCGACCGGGCGGTGTTCACCAATGCCTATGCGGTGATCCCCAAGGGCTGTTTCAGCGACATCGTCACCAGCGCGCTGCCGTTCTGGAACGAGGCGCGGTTCTGGGTGATCGCCCGGCCGATGACCGGGTTTGCCGAGACCTTCTCGCATTACATCGCCGAGGTTCAGCCCGGTGGCGGCAGCGACCGGCCAGAGACCAACCCGCACGCCGAGGCGGTGATTTTCATGGTCGAGGGGACGCTGCGGCTGACCATCTACGGTCAGTCGCATGACTTGGCCGCGGGCGGCTACGCCTATCTGCCGGCGGGCAGCGGCTGGCACCTGCGGGCAACAGGGCAGGGGCCGGCGCGGTTCCACTGGTTGCGCAAGGCCTATGTCGCGGTCGAGGGGCTGGCCGCCCCCGAGGCCTTCGTCAGCCATGAGGATGATCACGCCCCGATCGCCATGCCGGGGACCGAGGGCCGATGGGCCACCACCCGCTTCGTCGACCCGACCGACCTGCGGCACGACATGCATGTGAATATCGTCACCCTGCAACCCGGCGCGGTGATCCCCTTCGCCGAAACCCATGTGATGGAACACGGGCTTTACGTGCTGGAAGGCAAGGGGGTCTATCGGCTCAACCAGGATTGGGTCGAGGTCGAGGCCGGCGACTACATGTGGCTGCGCGCCTTCTGCCCGCAGGCCTGCTATGCCGGCGGGCCGGGACCGTTCCGCTATCTGCTCTACAAGGACGTGAACCGGCATATGCCGCTGTGAGCGATCCGCGCGAGAATTGAGGCGAAACCTTCCTCCGCGGCGGACGTTTTCGACTGTTGCGACAGCGCGCCATTCACCGACAAGCAACGCCCGTCATCTTTCCAGATGACGGGCGCCACAGGTTCCAAAGCCGGTGAGACGATCACTCGCCGGCAAGCGAGCCCTTGCCATGTCCGGCCAGACCGCCGGAAACCTCATCGGTTGCCTCGTCGGGCAGTTCTTCCGGCAGGATCAGGTTCAGCACGATGGCGATCAGCGCCGCCGGCAGGATGCCGGAGGATCCCAGAATCCGCAGCGTATCGGGCAGATGTTGCAGCGCATTGGGGGCGCTGGCGGGCAGGTTCATGACCTCAAGCTGCAGACCCAGACCGAAGGACAGGGCGACGGCGAAGATCACCATGTTGCGCCGGTTCCAGTTCACGTCCGACAGCATCGAGATGCCCGAGGCCACCACCATGCCGAACATCACGATGACGCCGCCGCCCAGCACCTCGATCGGCACGGTGCGGATGACGCCGCCGACCTTGGGGATCAGCCCGCAGATGATCAGGAAGATGCCGCCGAAGGTCACCACATGGCGGCTCATCAACCCGGTCATGGCGATCAGGCCGACGTTCTGGGAAAACGAGGTATTGGGCAGCGCCCCGAACAGCCCGGCGATGGCGGTGCCCAGACCGTCGGCATAGGTGGCGCCGGCGATCTCCTTGTCGGTGGCCTCGCGCCCGGCGCCGCCCTTGGTGATGCCCGAGACGTCACCGACGGTTTCCACCGCCGAGACGAAGGCCATCAGGCAGAAGCCGATGACGGCGGCGGTCGAGAATTCAAAGCCGTATTTGAACGGTTGCGGCAGCGCGAAGACGGCGGCGTTGTTCCAGCTTCCGGCGATCTTGGCGGGGGGGAGCATGCCCACCATGATGCAATAGACATAGCCCACCACGATGCCGATCAGCACGGCCGAGATCGACAGCATGCCGCGGGTAAAGAACTTCACCGCGAGCGTCACGAAGATCACCACCAGCGCGGCCGACCAACTTAGCAGCCCGCCATAGCTTGCCGCGCCGGCATCCTTGGCCGGCACGCCGCCGGCGGCATATTCGATGCCGACCTTGACCAGCGCCAGGCCGATCATCGTCACCACCAGCCCGGTCACCAGCGGCGGCAGGGCGAACCGGATCTTGCCGATCACCAGGCCCAGGCAGGCATGGAACAGCCCGCCGATCAGCACGCCGCCGAACAGGGCCGCCAGCGCATCGACGCCCTTGCCGGCGACCAGTGGGATCATGATCGGGATGAAGGCGAAGGAGGTGCCCTGAACCACTGGCAACCGCGCGCCCACCGGGCCGAAGCCGATGGTCTGGAACAGGGTGGCGACACCGGCGAACAGCATCGACATCTGGATCATGTAGAGCAGTTCCGGGAAATCCGGGCTGTTCGATCCAAAGCCGAAGCCGGCGGCGCCTGCCACGATGATCGCCGGCGTCACGTTCGACACGAACATCGCCAGCACATGCTGGATACCCAGCGGAATCGCCACCGCGAGCGGCGGCGTGTAATTCGGATCGCGCATCTGCTCTGCGCTGCCGATCTTGGCCATTTCTGTCCCTCCTTGTCGGATGCCGGGTGGGACCCGGTCGTCTTGTTGATTTTGGGTATTGGGTCTTCGGTCTTGATCTTATGCGCCGGCCTCGACGCGATAGGGGGTGTCGAACCAGTATTCCTGCAGGTTGTCCCCGGGGCCGATGCGGTCGACCACGGCGAAGACGCCGGGCGGGGACAGCGGGGTCAGCACCCCGTGCCAAGTATTCCTGAAAAGGTTGATCCCCTGTCCCGGCGCGGTCAAGAAAGCGCGCGGTTTGCCGGGGCGATCGCCATCATCTGCCGCGACAATGACCAGAAAAGAGGTGGGCGCCAGCGGCAGGAAGGCCTGGCTGCCGAGCGGATGCCGCTCCATCATCTCAAGCTGATAGGGCAGGGCGCGCGGTTCGGCGTCGAACAGGCTGATGCCGACGCGCCCCTCGGCGTCGGTTTCGACCCGGGCCAGATCGTGGTGCCGGCCGCAAAGCCCCTGGTTGATGATCTTGTCGGGGGCGCCTTTCAGTTCGATCACGTCGCCAAAGGGGGCAAAGGCGGCGGCGGTCAGCGGTTCGGTCAGGATCGGGATCATCGCCGGGCGCCCCCGGCGCGATGTTTCACGGGAAACGCACGCGCGCTCATGGCAGCAAAGCCTTCAGCCGCAGCCCGGCGATCCGCTCGACCTGGCGGCAGGCCTCGGCGAATTCGTGATCGCGGTCATGCTCCAGCCGCCGTTCAAAGGCGGCGAGGATGCCGGGCTTGTCGTGATCGCGCACCGCGATGATGAAGGGAAAGCCGAATTTCACCACATAGGCCGCGTTCAGCCGGGAGAAGGTCTCGCGTTCCGCGTCGGTCAGCGCGTCGAGCCCGGCGCTGGCCTGTTCGGCGGTGCTTTCCGCCGTCAACCGCTTGGCCGCCGCCAGCTTGCCGGCCAGATCGGGGTGGGCCAGCAGCACGCCCAGCCGTTCCTTGGCGTTGGCGGTGCGGAAGATACGCGCCAGCGCATTGGCCAGACCCACGGCACTGTCATGCGCCGGGCCCAGCTCGAGATCAAAGGCGCGCTCGGCGATCCAGGGCGAATGTTCATAGATGCCGCCGAACCTGGCGACGAAGGCCTTCCTCGCCATCTGGCTCGGCCGCTGCCAGCGCTTGTGCGGGTGATGTGCTGCCCAGTGCCGCGCGATGTCGATCCGCCGCGGTGTCCAGACATCCTCGAATTCGCTGATATAGTCGATGAAGCGCTTCAACCCGGCCAGCTTGCCCGGCCGCCCGATCAGCCGGCAATGCAGACCGATGTTCATCATCTTGGGCGCGCCGGCCCGACCTTCGGCATAGAGAACGTCAAAGGCGTCGCGCAGATAGGTAAAGAACTGCTCCCCGGTGATATAGCCGGGCGCGGTGGCGAAGCGCATGTCATTGGCTTCGAGCGTATAGGGGATGACCAGCTGATCGCGGTCCTCAAGCTCCAGCCAATAGGGCAGGTCGTCGTCATAGGTGTCGGAGATATAGTCGAACTGCCCGGTCTCGGCGGTAAGCCGCACGGTATTGGCCGAACAGCGACCGGTGTACCAGCCACGCGGCGGTTCGCCCACCACTTCGGTATGCAGGCGGATCGCCTCGGCGATCGCGGCGCGCTCCTCCGCCTCGGGCATGTCCTTGTGTTCGACCCATTTCAGCCCGTGGCTGGCAATCTCCCACCCGGCGGCCTTCATCGCCTCGACTTGTTCGGGGCTGCGCGCCAGCGCGGTGGCGACGCCATAGATCGTCACCGGAATGCCGGCGCCGGTGAACAGCCGGTGCAGCCGCCAGAACCCGGCGCGGGCGCCGTATTCATAGATCGACTCCATGTTCCAGTGCCGTTGGCCGGGCCATTGGGCGGCGCCCGCGATATCCGACAGGAAGGCCTCGGAGGCGGCATCGCCGTGCAGGATGCAATTCTCGCCGCCTTCCTCATAGTTCAGCACGAATTGCACCGCGACCTTGGCGCCGCCGGGCCATTTCGCATCGGGCGCCTTCGCGCCATAGCCGCGCATGTCACGGGGGTAGCGTGTCATCGTCATCTCTCCTGCTGTGCACGGGATTGGTGTAAACTAGAAATGCGTGTTTGAGTTTTCAGGAATTCTTGAAGGAGTTGTAGCCAATTCGTGGGTGCGACAGAGGATCCATCTGCGTAAGAACAAGGCACACTCCGGGCAAAAGGGATGAACGATGGCTGGCTATCTGACGACACATGTTCTGGATACCGCGCGAGGCGCGCCCGCGGCGGGACTGCGGATCGACCTCTACCGGATCGAGGGAGAACATCGCCAGCTTCTGAAGACCGTCATCACCAATGCGGACGGTCGCACCGATGCCCAGATCCTGCCGGCTGAGGCCTTCGCCCCCGGCACCTATGAGCTGGTCTTCCATGCCGGTGCCTATCTGGACGAGACCGGCCCGGCGCAGGAGCCGCCGCGCTTCCTCGACCTGATCCCGATCCGCTTCGGCATGAGTGAGCCCACGCATTACCACGTGCCGCTGCTGCTCTCGCCCTTCGGCTATTCCACCTATCGCGGCAGCTGACCGGGCCTCAGGAACCTGATCCGGGCGCGGTGGCGGTCATTTCATCGCCGCCTGGATGTGATCGGCCATGAAATCGATCAGAAGCCGTGTCTTCGGATCCTGCCGGCGGCGGTGCATGTAGAGACAGGCGAGCTGGATCGGCACCGGCGGGTTGTCCTCTGCCACCGGGATCAGGGCGCCGGATTTCAGGTGCTCGGCCACCTCGAAGATCGGTTTCAGGATGATGCCGTGCCCGTCGAGCGCCCAGCCGGTCAGCACGTCGCCGTCGTCGCTTTCGAACGGCCCCTGCACCGAGAACCGCTGGACCCCGTCATCGGTCTGTAGCGGCCACTGGAATTCGGGCGCGCCGGGATAGCGCAGGTTCAGGCAGGCGTGCTTGTCGCGCAACAGGTCGTCGCCATTCTCCGGCATGCCGCGCCGGTCGACATAGGAGGGCGCGGCACAGAGCAGGCGGGGGATATCGGCGATCTTGCGCATCCGCAGCGCGGAATCCTCGGGGATGCCAAGGAAAAAGGCCATGTCCAGACCCTCGGCCGCGAGATCGAGCTTGCGGTCCGACAGCCGTAGCCGGATGTCGATCAGCGGATATTTCTCTTTGAAATCGGGCAGTTTCGGCGCGATCAGCCGGCGGCCCAGCCCCAGCGGGGCCGCGACGAAGAGCGACCCGCGCGGCGTCATGGTGAGGTTCGATATCTCCGCCTCTGCCGCATCCACCGCCTCGAGGATCTTGCAGGCGCCGCGATAGAACAGATGCCCCTGTTCGGTCGGGTTCAGCGTTCGGGTGGTGCGCTGGAACAGCCGCACGTTCAGATGGTCTTCGAGCTGGGAAATCCGTGCCGAGGCGACGGCGGCCGAAATCCTCTGATCCCGGGCCGCGGCGGACATATTGCCCAATTCATAGACTCTGACGAAGGTCTGGATGTTGTCCAGGTAGGCCATCGGGCATCATTGTTCGTTTTTATTTGAAGCATCTTGGCGCTTTCGGCGGATACTTGACAATACGCAACCGGGGTAGGCTGCGGAAAAACAGCGCTGTCGGAGGGATATGATGCAGGAAATGGTGATCATCTGGGATTGGCTGGGCTTTGCCATCCGCTGGTTGCATGTGGTGACCGCCATCGCCTGGATCGGGTCGTCCTTCTATTTCATCGCTCTCGATCTGGGGCTGCGGAAGGCGCCGCATCTGCCGAAGGGCGCCTATGGCGAGGAATGGCAGGTCCATGGCGGTGGTTTTTATCACATCCAGAAGTACCTGGTCGCGCCCGAGCACATGCCCGAGCATCTGACCTGGTTCAAATGGGAAAGCTATTCCACCTGGCTCAGCGGCGCGGCGCTGCTGATGGTGATCTATTGGGCAGGGGCGGAGCTGTATCTGATCGACGCCCAGAAGGTCGAGCTGACGCAATGGCAGGGTATCCTGATCTCGGCCGCCTCGCTGACGATCGGCTGGCTGGTCTATGATTTCCTCTGCAAATCGGGGCTGGGCGAAAAGCCGACGGCGCTGATGATCCTGCTGTTCCTGCTGCTGGTGGCGATGGGCTGGGGGTACAACCAGATCTTCACCGGTCGGGCGGTGATGCTGCATCTGGGCGCCTTCACCGCGACGATCATGACCGCCAATGTGGCGATGATCATCATTCCCAACCAGAAGATCGTCGTCGCCGATCTGAAGGCCGGCCGGGTGCCGGATGCGAAATACGGGCGGATCGCCAAGCTGCGGTCGACCCATAACAACTATCTCACCCTGCCGGTGATCTTCCTGATGCTGTCGAACCATTATCCGCTGGCCTTCGCCACCCAGTACAATTGGGTGATCGCGGCGCTGGTGTTCCTGATGGGGGTGACGATCCGGCATTACTTCAACACCCGCCACGCCCGCGCCGGCAATCCGCTCTGGACCTGGGCGGTCACCGCGCTGCTCTTCGTCGCGATCATGGCGTTGTCCTTGGCGCCGCTGCAGCAGGACAGCTATGACGATAGCGAGGCGCGGGCGCTGAACCGGGTCGAGACCGCCTTTGCCGAGGCGGATGGCTTCGAGGATGTCACCGATATCGTGATGAGCCGCTGTTCCATGTGCCATGCGCGGGAACCGGTCTGGGATGGCATTCACCGCGCGCCGAAGAACGTGCTGCTCGAGACCCCGGCCGATGTCGCGCAGCATGCGCGGTTGATCTTTTTGCAGGCCGGCGCCACTCAGGCGATGCCGCCCGCCAACCTGACCTGGATGGAGCCGGAGGAGCGTGCCCGGATCGTCGCCTGGTACACCGCCGGCGCCGGCAGCCTGCCGATGGTGCTGGCCGCCAACTGATCCGGAGGCTTGCCCGGATATCTGGCCTGCATGGGTCGTTGTCGGAGCAATAGGAACAAATCACGCAAGGAAAAACTGGATCCTTGCCCCTGGCAAAGGCACTCTGTCGTCAAGGGGAGGAACCTTGCATGACAGATTTGCCCAAGCCCGGCTCACGGCCGTGGCACGCCTTTTACAACGAGGGCGTCGCGCCCGACTTCATTCCGCCGCAGACCACGCTGACCCGGATGCTGGATCGCGGCTTTGCCGAACATGCTGACCGCGTGCTGATCGAATATGGTGGAGAAGAGATCACCTATGCCGGGATGCGGGCGATGGCGGCCCGTGCCGCGGCGGCGTTGACCGCCCGCGGATTGCAGCCTGGCGACCGGCTGGCGCTGCACCTGCCGAACAGCCCCTGGCATCCGGTCTTTTTCTTCGGCGCCATGGCGGCGGGGCTGACCGTCACCCACCTGAGCCCGCTCGACGCCGCTGGAGAGATCGCCCACAAGCTGGCCGACAGTGGCGCCAAGCTGGTGATTTCCCTGACCGCGCCGGAGTTTTCCGGGCCGCTGACCGGGGCCGCGGCCTATGGCAGCCTGCCGCCGGTGGTGCAATGTCCCGACACCCTGCTGAAGGGCGAGGGCGTGTCTTACGGGGCGATCAGCCTGGCTGCCTTCTGGGCCGGACACGAGAGGGCGGAGTGGGATCCGGTGCCGACCGCACCCGAGGATATCGCGCTGCTGCAATATACTGGCGGCACCACCGGGCGGCCCAAGGCGGCGGTACTGACCCATGCCAATATCGCGGCCTCGGTCAATATCTACCGCGAATTCCTCAAGGGCGAGTCGGTGCGGGAACCGGGCAAGCGGACGCTGCTCTTCTCGCCGGTCTTCCATATCCTCGGGCTGTCGACCCAATTGCTGCGTGGCTTCTGCGACGGGCTGACGATCCATCTGCGGCCGCGGTTCGACGCGGCGCAGGCACTGGACGATATCGAGACCTTTGGCATCAACATCATGACCGGGGTGCCGACCATGTGGATCGCCATCCTGCGTCAACCAGGGGTCGAGGACCGCGATCTTTCGTCGTTCGAATTCATCGGATCGGGTGGTGCGCCGCTGCCGGTCGAGGTGTTCCAGCGGATCCGCCAGTTGACCGGCCTCAAGCTGCGCGGCGGCTGGGGCATGACGGAAACCGCGCCGGCCGGGTCGAACATGCCGCCCGATGTGCCCGACAGCAAGCTGGGCACCATCGGCATTCCGCTGCCGGGGCTTGAGATCAAGATCGTCGATACCGCCGATCCCTCCCGTGAGCTGGACTATGGCGAGGAAGGCGAAATGGTGATCCGTGGCCCCAATGTCACCGGCGGCTATTGGAACAAACCGGAGGAGACCGCGGCGTCCTTCCATGACGGCTGGTTTCTGACCGGCGATATCGCCCGGATGGATGAGGATGGCTTCCTCTACCTGGTCGATCGCAAGAAGGACATGATCATTTCGGGCGGCTTCAATGTCTATCCGGTGGTGATCGAGGACGCGGTGCACCGCCATCCCGCCGTGTCCGAGGCGATGGCCACCGGCATTCCCGATCCCTATCGCGGCGAAAGCGCCAAGGTCTTCGTGGTGCTGAACCCGGGCGCCAAACCCTTCACGCTGGACGAGTTGCAGGCGTTTCTGGCCGACAAGCTGGGCCGCCACGAAATCCCCCGCGATCTGGAATTCCGCGCCGCCCTGCCGAAGACGCCGGTGGGCAAACTCGACCGCAAGGCGTTGCGGGCCGAGATCCGGGCCGAGCTGGAGCCGGCCTGAGACGTTTCGCCCGGGTGCCAATGGGCCCCGGGCGACAAACGAAAGCGCCCGCCGGGATGGGCGGGCGCTGTAACAGGTCTGGCGGTGGTCCTTACGCCCGGGTCCAGCCCAGCGTCTTGGCCAGACGGTCCTGCGCGGCGAGATATTCGCGTTCCAGCCGCTCCACCACCTGGGCGGCCGGCAGCACTTCGCGCACCGCGCCGATGCCCTGGCCAGATCCCCAGATTTCTTTCCAGCTCTTGGGCTTTTCACGGTTTTCGCCGAAATCCATCTTCGACGGATCGGAACGCTCCAGCGCGTCCGGATCCATGCCGGCGGCGGCGATCGAGGGTTTCAGGTAGTTGCCCCAGACGCCGGTGAAGAGGTTGGAATAGACGATATCGTCGGCGGCATGTTCGACGATCATCTGCTTGTAGCCTTCGACCGCGTTGGCCTCTTCGGTGGCGATGAAGATCGACCCGGCATAGCCGCCGTCTGCCCCCATGGCCTGCGCCCCCAGAATGCTGTCACCGCGCGCGATGGAGCCGGACAGGAACAGCGGCCCATCCCACCAGTCGCGGATCTCCTGCACCAGCGCGAAGGGCGACAGCGCGCCGGCATGGCCGCCGGCGCCGGCGGCGACCGCGATCAGACCGTCGGCGCCCTTTTCCACCGCCTTCTTGGCGAACTTGTTGTTGATCACATCGTGGAAGGTGATGCCGCCCACCGAATGGGCCGCGTCATTGACCCAGGTCTGCGCGCCGAGCGAGGTGATCCAGACCGGCACCTTGTATTTCACGCAAAGCTCCACATCCCGCTCCAGCCGACCGTTCGACCGGTGCACGATCTGGTTGACCGCGAAAGGGGCGGCGGGGCGATCCGGGTTTGCCTGATTGTGGCGGTCAAGCTCCTCGGTGATCCGCTGCAGCCAGCGTTCCAGCTCGATCGGCTCACCCTCCTTCTCGCGCGCGTTCAGCGCCGGGAAGGAGCCGACGATGCCGGCCTTGCATTGGGCGATCACCAGATCGGGGTTCGAGATGATGAAAAGCGGGCTGCCGATCAGCGGCAGTCGCAGATGGTCAAAGGCGGCAGGCATCGTCACGGCGGAATTCCTTTCGTTCCTCTCGCGTCTTGCGAAACAGCGTTTCGCAAGACGCCTCCCTGTGAAATTTCTCTGATGCCACCCGACATGGGGCAAGTGCGACGTCACGTGAAATGTGCGGAGCTATCGCCCTGGGCCGGTTTCAGCGGGGCGCGCATCCGGCGGTCTGTGACGGCAGGCGACTGGCGGAAAGCCGGGTCTCAGCCCTCCGAATCGGTTGGCGGCTTGGTGGCCGCGGCGATCTTGGGCTGGCTTTCCTCTTTCAGATAGACTTGGGAGGCGGGCAAAGCCAGATCGGAGCCATGCGCATCGATGATCGCGCGGATGTCGATCAGCAATTCCTCCTGTACGGCAAGGAATGCATTCATATCGAAGGCGGCGACATTGGCGTAGACGTCAAGGTTGATGGCGAAGTCGCCGTATTCCACCAGCCGGACCCGCAGTGGCTGGGCCAGCACGGCGGGATGGGCCTCCAGCCGTTCGCGGATCGCGGCGATCAGGCCAAGGATGGTGTTGTTGTCGGTCTCATAGGTCAGGCCCAGCTTGTGGCGGAACAGAAAGACATCCCGCTGGCTGAAATTGGTGATCTTGCGCTTGGCGAGGTCGGCGTTGGCGATGGTGATCAGGGTACGGTCGAGGGCGCGGATGCGAGTGGAGCGAATGCCGATCTCCTCCACCGTTCCGGAAAGGTCGTCGAACTGACAGAAATCGCCGACGCGCACGATCCGGTCGGCGTAAAGAATGATGCCGCCGATCAGGTTTTCGATCGTTGGCTGGGCGGCCAGCGCGATGGCCAGGCCGCCGACACCGAGACCGGCGACAACCCCATAGATCGGAATGCCGACACGGGTGGCGCCATAGCCGACGATCAGGGTGGAGATTGCGAAGGAAACGACCCTGAAGCCGGTGCGCAGCAGGCTCGAATCCAGGCCGCCGCTGGTGATCGTCGTCTTGCTCAATGTCCAGTCATAGAGGAGCTGGAGCGCCTGATAGGTGAGCCAGGCAGAAGCCGCCCAGACGCCGGCGCTGGTGGCCGTGGCGATCGCCTGCATCAGCGGGCCGGTAATGTTGATGTCGTTTTCGCAGAGGCTGCGAAACAGGTTCGCCGCCAGGATGACCACCGCCGGCGCGACAACGCGGGTCCAGTTCTTGTCCTTCGGCTCGTCCTCGGGCGTGTCGCTGGAGCGGCGCCAACGCGCATAAAGTCCCAAGGCCATGATATAAAACGCGCTTAGAAGCGCCAGCGCCAACCATTGCCAATAGGCCTGTCCGGCGAATGTGCGCTTCGGCCAGTCCGGGCCTTTCAGAATATATTCATACCATCGCGGCGCGACCAGATCGCCGGGCGTATAGATGTAATAGCTGTAAAGATCTTCACCCCGGTCTGCGTGCAGTGGCAGGGCTTTGATGATCTCGTAATCGCTGGGGATGCGGCTGACGGTGCTGGCACTGAACAGATATTGGCCGCTTTGTTCGCCGGTGTCTTGTCGGGCGATGATCAGGCTTGTGCCGGGAAGGATCCACTGACTGGGCAGTTCGGTGCCCTGCGCTGGCGCGGTGTAATCTCCGGCGGGGTCGCCGGGCACGTCCTCAAGGTCGGGCAGATATATTCGGTCGAGGATTTCCTGCGCCTGCAGCACGATTTCGATTCCGACCCGGTCACGCGCAGTGGCGGGAATTTCAGAAAGGTCGAACGTCTGCATCGCCTTTTCCAGAAGTGCGCTAACGTGGATGAGACGGGTTTTCTCTCCATTGGTCAAAAACAACGTGTCGCCGTCGAAATAGGAATCGCGGATGTCGATCCATTCAGCGCTTGCCTGATGCATAATCAGAAGAAAGCTCTCCAAGGTCGCGCGCGGGCTGGTCGTATCGGGCGGCGAGATCGGATTTTCGATCATCCGGGTCTGACGAAGCTGGATATCCTCGTCGTCGGTGGCCCCCGGTTGGCCTGCATTTTGCGCCTGGGCCGCGCCCAGAAGGCCCGATAACGCCATGAGGAGGAGCGCAAAGATCAGGCGGCTGAAGCCTGTTGCAGTCGTTCCTGATTGCTTCATCGTCGCCCCCTTGGTTTTTCGCGAAACACCTCAATAGGCTTCTTTTGCGTAACGGAGCGAATCTTTACGGTCAAATCCTTTACTCCCTGTTACGAGTTTGGAACCTCGTCACTGAGAAAGAATTCGACTCGATAAGGTGTATTTTAGACCCTCTTATCAAGTGATCTTGGCGTGCAAATGACTCGGGAAATAGAGCCGCCAGCCGTGCTTGCGGTTTGGTGGTCCTGAAGGATTCTATGCGGTTTCGATCTGGCGGAATCCCTGCGATGCCGTCGCCCGCTGGTAGCCCTTGGTCGTCCGCAGGCATACCCAGAACAGTCTAGCTTGGAAAAATCAAAAACCCCCGGAAACCAAGGGTTTCCAGGGGTTTTTTGCCTATCCGGCAATGGTGCCCAGGAGAGGACTCGAACCTCCACGTCTGTACAGACACTAGCACCTGAAGCTAGCGCGTCTACCATTCCGCCACCTGGGCAGGTGCCGTGAGGCGGGTCTCTAAGGCTCTTCTCGGGGGGTGTCAAACGGAAAAAACACCGCCGTCGACTTTTTTCTGATTTTCTTTTCGGCAGAGGGCGCGGCAACCGCGACCGATCCGGGCAGGATGCGGGGTGGGGTGCTTTTTCCGCCTTGTTCCTATGGGCTTGGGGCGCTAGATCGGGGACGAACCGATGAGCAGGAGCATTGCCATGTCGAAACTGGTCACCATTTACGGCGGATCGGGCTTTGTCGGACGTTACATCACGCAACGGATGGCAAGAGCCGGCTGGCGCGTGCGCGTGGCTGTGCGCCGTCCGAACGAAGCGCTTTTCGTGAAACCCTATGGCGCCGTCGGCCAGGTCGAGCCGGTGTTCTGCAATATCCGCGATGACGCTTCGGTCGCCGCCGTGATGCAGGGCGCGGACGCGGTCATCAACTGCGTCGGCATCCTGGCGAAATCGGGCAAGAACACCTTTGAGGCCATCCATGTCGAGGGCGCCGAGCGGATCGCCCGGCTTGCCGCGCAGGAAGGCGTTGCGCGGATGGTCCATATTTCCGCCATCGGTGCCGATACGGCGGCCGCCAGCGATTATCTGCGCAGCAAGGGCGAAGGCGAAGCCGCCGTGCTGCGGCATATGCCCGACGCGGTGATCCTGCGCCCCTCGGTGATCTTCGGGACGGAAGACGAATTCTTCAACCGCTTCGGCGCAATGACCCGCAAGGGGCCGATCCTGCCGCTGGTCGGGGCAGAGACGAAATTCCAGCCGGTCTATGTCGATGACGTCGCCAAGGCCGCTGAACTGGCCGCGACCGGCGCTGCCGCTCCGGGCGTTTACGAACTGGGCGGGCCGGGTGTCGCCACCCTGCGCCAACTGATGGGTCTGCTGCTGCAAGAGGTCTATCGCCGTCGCATCGTGATCGGCCTGCCGTTCTGGCTTGGTGGTCTGATCGCCCTTGGTGGCGATCTGGTGCAGGGGCTGAGCCTGGGGCTGATCAGCAACAAGACGCTGACTCGCGATCAACTGCGCAGCCTGAAGGTGGACAGCGTGGTGTCCGCCGGCGCCAAGGGGGTCGCTGACCTCGGCATCGAGCCCGCCAATCTTGAGACCGTGCTGCCGGAATATATCTGGCGCTTCCGTCCGACCGGCCAATACGACGATATCACCCGCTCGGCCCGCCAACTGCGGCCCTGAGCGGTTTCGAAAGCCCGTAAGAAAACCCGCGATCCGGCCGGATCGCGGGTTTTTTGATTCTGTGGGGTCTTTTACCTATAGGCGACGACCAGCAGCACCACGCCCAGAATCACCCGGTAGATCACATAGGGGGTGAAGCTGACGCTGCGCAGCAGCCGCATCATCAGGCTGAGCGCCAGCAGGGCGGAGCCAAAGGCGAAGACCGCCGCGATGGCGCCGTCGCGCGCGGCGGCCAGATCGGCATGGGCCGCGACCTCTCCGCCCAGCAGGATGCCCGAGGCGGCGATGGTCGGGATCGACATCAGCATCGACAGCCGCGCTGCCTCGGACCTTGTATAACCAAGCTGACGCCCGGCGGTGATGGTGATCCCCGATCGTGAGGTGCCCGGGATCAGCGCCACCGCCTGCCACAGCCCCATGATCAGCGCATCCTTGAGCCCCCAGTCGGTGCCGGTCTTGATGCTGGCGCCGGTCTGGTCGGCCCAATAGAGCACGATGCCGAAAATCAGCATGGTCCAGCCGATCACCGCGACCGAGCGCATCGCGTCGCTGAGTCCGGTGACATTCAGGATCAGCCCGATGATCACCACGGGAATGGTCGCGACGATCAGGCTGAGCGACAGTTTGGCGCCGGGGGTATCCACCTTGCCGCGCATCAGGCGGGGCAGGCCGGCAAAGCCTTCGGCAACATCCCGCCAGAAATAGAGCGTGACGGCGGCCAGGGTGCCGAGATGGACGGCCACGTCGATCACCTGGCCCTGGTCGGCAAGCCCGGTGAGCTGCGGCAAGAGAATCAGGTGGCCGGAGGAAGAGATCGGCAAGAATTCGGTAATCCCCTGAATCACAGCGATTAGGAGGAGTTGCAGGATTGGCATGGGAGGAAGGGCCCCGATATGGATGGGTTCAGGCCCGGATCATATAAGTATTTGCGCTAAAAAGGAAAGTTTGGATTTAGGTCCGGATTGGTACCTATAATTCGATCAAATTGGTGTGCCCGGGTGGGGTGGAGGTCAAAAAAAGTGAAACAAGGTCAGTGTTGCTGACTTTTAATCTGGATCGGCTTCTCATATACGGTCCCGGCTAAGCTATCATGGAGTCCGAACCGTGGCCAAAGAACCGATGCTGAAATTCGTCGACATCCAGCGGGACATGCCGTCGAAGCGCACTGCGGAAGAGCGCAAGAAGGACTTTCATGAGATCTACGCCGAGTTCGCCGCCGCCAAGGCGACCGAGCAGGCCAGTCGCTGCAGCCAATGCGGCGTGCCCTATTGCCAGGCACATTGCCCGCTGTCGAACAATATCCCCGACTGGCTGCGCCTGACTGCGACGGGTCGCTTGGCCGAGGCCTATGAGATCAGCCAGGCCACCAACACCTTCCCCGAGATCTGCGGCCGCATCTGCCCGCAGGACCGCCTGTGCGAAGGCAATTGCGTGATCGAACAGTCCGGCCATGGCACCGTCACCATCGGCGCGGTCGAGAAATACATCACCGACACCGCCTGGGAAAAGGGCTGGGTCAAGCCGGTCTCTCCGATCACGGAGCGGACCGAAAGCGTCGGCATCATCGGCGCCGGCCCCGGCGGGCTGGCCGCGGCCGACATGCTGCGCCGCGCTGGTATCCAGGTCACCGTCTATGATCGCTATGACCGCGCCGGCGGCCTGCTGACCTATGGCATCCCCGGCTTCAAGCTGGAAAAAGACGTGGTCATGCGCCGCAACCAGTTGCTGGCCGACGGCGGCGTCACCTTCGTGATGAACTGCAACGTGGGCGATGACATCTCGTTCGACGAAATCCGCGCCAAGCATGACGCGGTGATCATCGCCACCGGTGTCTACAAGTCGCGCGATCTCGAAATCCCGAACAGCAGCGCCAAGGGCATCGTCCGGGCGCTCGATTTCCTGACCGCCTCCAACCGCAAGAGCTTCGGTGACGCGGTGGAAGAGCATGACAACGGCACGCTCAGCGCCGAAGGCAAGCGCGTGGTGGTGATCGGCGGCGGCGACACCGCGATGGACTGTCTGCGCACCTCGATCCGCGAGGGTGCGGTCAGCGTCAAATGTCTCTATCGCCGTGACAAGGCCAACATGCCGGGCTCGCAGCGCGAGGTGAAGAACGCCGAGGAAGAGGGTGTGCACTTCGAATGGCTGAGCGCGCCCAAGGGCTTTACCGAAGCGGATGGCAAGGTCGCCGGCGTGATGGTGCAGAAGATGCGCCTGGGCGCCCCCGATGCCAGCGGCCGTCAGGCGCCCGAGGTGATCGAAGGCGCCGATTACATCGAAGACGCCGACCTGGTGATCCAGGCGCTGGGTTTCGAGCCCGAGGATCTGCCCAAGCTCTGGGGGGTCGACGGGCTGGAGGTGACCCGCTGGGGCACCGTCAAGGCGCAGTTCACCACCGGCGCCACCGCGCTCGACGGTGTCTATGCGGTCGGCGATATCGTCCGCGGCGCCTCGCTGGTGGTCTGGGCGATCCGCGACGGGCGCGACTGCGCTCAGGCGATCATCGACCGCCTTGCCGCCCCTGCCGCCGTCGCGGCGGAATAATCACGAAGGACCCCGGGGGGTACGCCCCCCGTCTGACCGGGTCAGGCCGTCTTGCAGCAAAATACCGCTCCGCGGCGATCCGGTCAGGTGAACTGACCTAAGCTTGGGAAACCGGGAATGACGGATCGAAACGGACAATGCATGTGCGGCGCGGTGACGCTTTCCGTGCGCGACGTGCCACGCGATTTCGGTGCCTGCCACTGCACCATGTGCCGCCGCTGGACCGGCTCGGCGCTGTTGGCGGTGACGGTGCCCGAGACCTCGGTGACCTGGACCGGGACCGAGGCCATCCGCACCATCCAGTCGTCGGATTGGGCGGAACGCGCCTGGTGCGACCGTTGCGGCACGGGGCTGTGGTATCGGGTGACCGCAGAGGGGCCGCACAAGGGAAATTACGAGCTGCCGATCGGGCTTTTCGACGATTCCAACGGAATGAACATGAACAGCGAGATTTATATCGACCTCAAGACCGATGCCTTCGCCTATGCCGGCGAGCGCAAGCGGTATACCGAGGTCGAGACGCTGGCCCTGTTCGGTATCGACGGGGGCGCGGAATGAGTTTGCGTCAGCTTGACCGCAGCAGCGATCTGCCGATGGAGCCTGGCCTGCGCGCGGCCCGGGAGCAGGCCTTTCTTGGCGAAATGGACCGGCTTGCCGGCTGGTTTCCCAAGGCATCGACCTGGGGCGAGGATTATCAGAACCTGCGCCCGTCGCTGGATGCCGAGATCGTTTCGCCCGAATATGGGCGCGAAAGCTTCCGCCGCGAGGTGGTGCGGCGCCTGGTCGAAACCGCGGCCGCCATCGCCGCGAACAAGCCCGCCGGTGCCAGCCATGCCCGGGTCGCCGCGATCATCGACTGGCCGCTGCTGGTGGGGTCGGAGATCTGCGTGTTCTTTGATCGTGCCTATGAACACGATTTCGCCCCCGAGACCGAGCGCGAGCATGGCCGCAGCTATTGGCCCGGCGGCTGGGTCAGTTCGGAGGAGCCCGAGGGCAACCTCTTCGACCAGCTAGATATTCCGATGCCCAGCGGATTTGCCGCCCGGGGCATCGCCCTGACTGAATACAGCAAAGATACTGATCACACCTACCGCTATGAACGCTGGGTGGCGATGGAAACCCTGGAAAGGATCGCCTGATGACCAAATTTGATGAAAACTGGGTCCGCGCCGAGGAAGCCAAGCGAAAGTGGATGGCGGAGAACGCTCTCTATTCCGAGGAGGATGAGCATTCCTCCTGCGGCGTCGGTCTGGTGGTGTCGATCAACGGGCAGAAAAGCCGCAAGGTGGTTCAAGCCGGGATTCAGGCGCTCAAGGCGGTCTGGCACCGGGGTGCGGTCGACGCCGATGGCAAGACTGGCGATGGCGCTGGCATCCATGTGCAGATCCCGGTTCCCTTCTTCTATGATCAGATCCGCCGCACCGGCCACGAGCCCAACCATGATGAGCTGATGGCGGTCGGTCAGGTGTTCCTGCCGCGCACCGACTTCGGCGCCCAGGAAACCTGCCGGACCATCGTGGAAACCGAAGTCCTGCGCATGGGCTATTATATCTATGGCTGGCGCCACGTGCCGGTGAACATCGGCGTACTGGGCGAAAAGGCCAACGCGACACGGCCGGAAATCGAACAGATCCTGCTGTCGAACTCCAAGGGCGTTGACGAGGAGACCTTTGAGCGCGAGCTTTACGTGATCCGTCGCCGGGTCGAAAAGGCGGTTGCGGCCGCCGGGATCCATGGGCTCTATATCGCCTCGCTGTCCTGCCGGTCGATCATCTACAAGGGGATGATGCTGGCCCAGGACGTGGCCGAGTTCTATCCCGATCTCAAGGACGGTCGTTTTGAATCGGCCTTCGCGATCTATCACCAGCGCTATTCCACCAACACCTTCCCGCAGTGGTGGCTGGCCCAGCCCTTCCGCATGCTCGCCCATAACGGCGAGATCAACACGCTGAAGGGCAACCTGAACTGGATGAAGAGCCACGAAATCCGCATGGCCTCGGCCACCTTCGGCGAGATGGCCGAGGACATCAAACCGATCGTTCCGGGCGGGTCGTCGGACTCTGCGGCGCTCGACGCGGTGTTCGAGGTGCTGGTGCGCGCGGGCCGCAAGGCGCCGATGGCGAAAACCATGCTGGTGCCGGAAAGCTGGTCGCAGCAGGCGGTGGAGCTGCCCAAGGCCTGGCGCGACATGTATTCCTATTGCAACTCGGTGATGGAACCCTGGGACGGTCCGGCCGCCCTGGCGATGACCGATGGCCGCTGGGTCTGCGGCGGGCTTGACCGCAACGGTCTGCGGCCGATGCGCTATGTCGTCACCGGTGACGGCCTGCTGATCGCCGGCTCCGAAGCCGGGATGGTCGTGGTCGACGAAAAGACCGTGCGCGAAAAAGGCGCGCTGGGCCCGGGCCAGATGATCGCCGTCGACATGGAAGAGGGCAAGCTGTTCCACGATACCGAGATCAAGGACAAGCTGGCCGCCAGCCAACCCTTCGGCGACTGGGTCAGCAAGATCAACGATCTTGATCAAGAACTGGCGCGCGTCACCGAAAAGCCGCTGTTCTCCGGGGCGGAGCTGCGTCAACGGCAGATCGCGGCCGGCTATTCGATGGAAGAGCTGGAACAGATCCTGGCGCCGATGGCCGAGGACGGCAAGGAAGCGCTGGCCTCGATGGGCGATGACACGCCCTCTGCGGTGCTGTCGAAACAATACCGTCCGCTCAGCCATTTCTTCCGGCAGAACTTCAGCCAGGTGACCAACCCGCCGATCGACTCGCTGCGCGAATATCGGGTGATGTCGCTGAAGACCCGCTTCGGCAACCTCAAGAACGTGCTGGACGAGGACAGCAGCCAGACCGAGATCATCGTTCTGGAAAGCCCCTTCGTCGGCAACACCCAATGGGAAGAGGTGGTGCGCCATTTCAACGCGCCGCTGGTCGAGATCGACTGCACCTTTACCGCCGGTGAACCCGGTTCCCTGCGCGAGGAACTGGTCCGCATCCGGGCCGAAGCCGAGGATGCGGTCCGCTCGGGCGCCGGCCACCTGGTGCTGACCGATCAGCATTCGGGGGCCGACAAGGCGCCGATGCCGATGATCCTGGCCACCAGCGCGGTGCACAGCCATCTGATCCGCAAGGGTCTGCGCACCTTCTGTTCGCTGAACGTGCGCGCCGCCGAATGTATCGACCCGCATTATTTCGCGGTGCTGATCGGTTGCGGCGCCACCGTGGTGAACCCCTATCTGGCCGAGGATTCGATCGCCGACCGGATCGAGCGTGGCCTGCTTGAGGGGACGCTGACCGAGAATGTCGCGCGCTATCGTCACGCCATCGACCAGGGCATGCTGAAGATCATGGCGAAGATGGGGATCTCGGTGATCTCCTCCTATCGCGGCGGCCTGAACTTCGAGGCGGTGGGCCTGTCCCGCGCCATGTGCGCCGAATATTTCCCCGGCATGCTCAGCCGGATTTCCGGCATCGGCGTCAGCGGCATCCAGCACAAGATCGAAGAGGTGCACGCCAAGGGCTGGGCCTCGAATTCCCAGGTGCTGCCGATCGGCGGGTTCTACAAGGCGCGCAAGTCGGGCGAAACCCACGCCTGGGACGCGCAGGGCATGCACATGCTGCAGATGGCCTGCAACCGGGCATCCTATGAGATGTGGAAGCAATATTCGGCCAAGATGCAGTCGAACCCGCCGATCCATCTGCGTGACCTGCTGGACATCAAGCCGCTGGGCAAGGCGATCCCGCTGGAAGAGGTGGAAAGCATCACCGCGATCCGCAAGCGGTTCGTGACCCCGGGCATGTCGCTGGGCGCGCTCAGCCCCGAGGCGCACAAGACGCTGAACGTCGCGATGAACCGCATCGGCGCCAAGTCGGACTCGGGCGAGGGCGGCGAGGATCCGGCGCATTTCGTGCCGGAACCGAACGGCGACAACCCCTCGGCGAAGATCAAGCAGGTGGCCTCGGGCCGTTTCGGTGTCACCGCCGAATACCTGAACCACTGCGAAGAGCTTGAGATCAAGGTCGCCCAAGGGGCGAAACCGGGCGAGGGCGGCCAGCTTCCGGGCATGAAGGTGACCGAGCTGATCGCGCGTCTGCGCCATTCGACCAAGGGGGTGACGCTGATCAGCCCGCCGCCGCACCACGACATCTACTCGATCGAGGACCTCGCGCAGCTGATCTATGACCTCAAGCAGATCAACCCGCGCGCCAAGGTGACGGTGAAGCTGGTCGCCTCCTCGGGCGTCGGCACGATTGCCGCGGGCGTCGCCAAGGCCAAGGCCGACATCATCCTGATCTCGGGTCACAACGGCGGCACCGGGGCGTCGCCGGCGACCTCGATCAAATATGCGGGTCTGCCGTGGGAAATGGGCCTGACCGAGGCGCATCAGGTGCTGGCGATGAACCACCTGCGCGACCGGGTCACGCTCAGGACCGATGGCGGGCTGCGCACCGGCCGCGATATCGTGATGGCGGCGATGATGGGGGCCGAGGAATTCGGCATCGGCACCGCCGCGCTGATCGCGATGGGCTGCATCATGGTGCGTCAGTGCCAGTCGAACACCTGCCCGGTGGGCGTCTGCACCCAGGACCCGAAGCTGCGCGAAAAGTTCACCGGCAACGCTGACAAGGTGGTCAACCTGATCACCTTCTACGCCCAGGAAGTGCGCGAAATCCTCGCCTCGATCGGGGCGCGGTCGCTGGGGGATGTGATCGGCCGCGCCGATCTGCTGACCCAGGTCAGCCGTGGTTCGGCGCATCTGGACGATCTCGACCTCAACCCGCTGTTGATCACCGTCGATGGCGCGCATGAGATCGTCTATAACCGCGACAAGCCGCGCAACGTGGTGCCCGACACGCTGGACGCCGAAATCGTCCGCGATGCCGCCCGCTTCCTCAAGGACGGCGAAAAGATGCAGCTGTCCTATGCGGTGCAGAACACCCATCGGACCGTCGGCACCCGGACATCGAGCCTGATCGTGCAGAACTTCGGCATGCGCAACGCCTTCCAGCCTGACCATCTGCATGTGAAACTGCAGGGCTCGGCCGGCCAGTCGCTGGGCGCCTTCGCGGCTCCGGGTCTGAAGCTCGAGGTGTCGGGCGATGCCAATGACTATGTCGGCAAGGGGCTGTCGGGGGGCACCATCGTGGTGCGTCCGCCGATGATGTCGCCGCTGATCGCCGAAGATAACACGATCATCGGCAACACCGTGCTCTATGGGGCGACCGACGGCTATCTGTTCGCCGCCGGCCGCGCGGGCGAACGCTTTGCGGTGCGGAACTCGGGCGCCAAGGTGGTGATCGAGGGCTGCGGCTCCAACGGGTGCGAATACATGACCGGCGGCATCGCGGTGATCCTGGGCGACATCGGCGCCAACTTCGGTGCCGGGATGACCGGGGGCATGGCCTATCTCTATGATCCCGAAGGCAAGGCGGCGACCGTGATGAACATGGAAACCCTGGTGGCCTGCCCGGTGACCATGGACCATTGGGAGCATGAGCTGAAAGGCCTGATCGAACGCCACGCGGCCGAGACCAACAGCCGCAAGGCCACCGCGATCCTGCAGCATTGGGAGCTGGAAAAGACCAACTTCCTGCAAGTCTGCCCGATCGAGATGCTCAAGCACATCCCGGTGCCGCTGAGCCGCGAGACCGAGGCGATGCCGGCGGAGTAATCCGGACGGGCCTGACCAAGATCGGAGAACCCCGCCCCTGTGGCGGGGTTTTTCTTTGCGCCTGAAGCGCGGTCAGATACCCTGTCCCGCAGGCTGCTGCGGCCCGATCCCCAGGCCAGACCCGCAGGGCCCCGCCAACCGGCTTGACCGGCCCGCGCCGGACGGGCAAGCAGGGCGCATGGCGAAACAGGTGACATCGAAAAAGACCGGCAAGGCCTCTGCCCCCGCCCGGGTGGTCAGGCAGCCGCTGCGCTGGCTGCGGCGCTGGGCGATCCGGATCGCGCTGGTGCCGGTGGTGCTGATCGTCTTTCTGGTGCTGCTCTTCACCGTGGTGAACCCGCCGATCACCCTCACCATGTGGCAGGAACACGCGAAATACGGCCGGCTTGAGCGGGAATGGAAACCGCTGGAGGATATCGCGCCGGTCATGGTGCGGTCGGTGGTGGCGGCCGAGGATGCCAATTTCTGCCTGCACTGGGGGTTCGATGTCACCGCCATCCGCGCCGCGCTTGATGACGGCGGTGCCCGCGGCGCCTCGACCATCAGCCAGCAGGTGGTCAAGAACGTCTTTCTCTGGCAGGGGCGCAGCTGGGCCCGCAAGGCGCTCGAGACCCTGATCACCCCCTTGGTGGAAATCGTTTGGTCCAAGCGCCGCATCCTCGAGGTCTATCTGAACGTGGCCGAAACCGGCGAGGGGGTCTTCGGGGTCGAGGCCGCGGCGCAGAAGGCCTTTGGCGTGCCGGCTGCGAAACTCACCGCCCGCCAGGCGGCGCTGATCGCCGCGATCCTGCCGTCGCCGCGGTCACGTTCGGCGGCGAAACCCTCAGATCGGGTCAACCGTCGTGCCAAGGCGATCATGGATGGCGCCGCCACCATTCGCGCAGATGGACGCGCGGCCTGTTTCGAGGATTGAAAATCTGTCCCCATAGGGGCTATTGGTAGTCCACCGCTCCCAACCGATATTGATGTCAAAATGACCACGGCTCGTCTGTTCCACGTTCCCCTCTCTCCCTTCTGTCGCAAGGTCCGCCTGGTCCTGGCCGAAAAACGGATCGAGGTGGAGCTGGTCGAGGAGCGATATTGGGAGGCGAGCCCCGATTTCCTGCGCCGCAACCCAGCCGGCAAGGTGCCGGTGCTGCGTCTCGATGGCCGCACCATGGCCGAAAGCGCCGCGATCTGCGAATATCTCGAAGAAACCCGACCAGATCCGGTGCTGATGCCGCGCGATCCCGCCGAACGGCTCGAGGTGCGCCGGCTGATCGGCTGGTTCGACGACAAGTTCCACAGCGAGGTGACCTCGAAACTGCTCTATGAGCGGGTGAACAAGAAGGTCAGCGGCAAGGGCTATCCCGACAGCGGTAACGTCAAGGCCGGGTCCAAGGCGATCAAATATCACCTGGATTACATGGATTGGCTGCTGGACCATCGCCGCTGGCTGGCCGGCGACAACATGACGCTCGCCGATTTCGCCGCCGCCGCGCATCTGAGTTCGCTCGACTATATCTCGGACGTCGACTGGAACCGCTCCGCCGTGGTCAAGGACTGGTACGCCAAGATCAAATCGCGTCCGGCCTTCCGGTCGATCCTGGCCGATCAGGTGCCGGGGTTCCGCCCGCCACCGCATTACACCGACCTGGATTTCTGACCCTGACCGGCGCCGCCCGCGCAGGAAGCCCGAGGCCGCCTTGTCCGTGACCGACCCGATTGCCCTGAAACAGAGACTGGTTGACCAGGCCCGGGCCGAAGGCTTCGTGGCCGCGCGTATCTGCCGCCCCTGGGATATCCCCGAGGTGCCGGCCCGGCTCGAGGCCTTCCTGCAGGCGGGGTATCATGGCCAGATGGGCTGGATGGAGGAGCGCAGCCATTGGCGCGGCGATCCGCATCAGCTCTGGCCCGAGGCGCGCTCGGTCCTCATGCTGGCCGAAAGCTATACCCCCGACCACGATCCGCGCGCCATCCTGACGCAACCCGACCGTGGCGCGATCTCGGTCTATGCGCAGAACAAGGATTACCACGATCTGGTCAAGAAGCGGCTCAAACGCCTGGCGCGCTGGCTGATCGCGGAAGCGGGGGGCGAGGTGAAGGTCTTCGTCGATACCGCCCCGGTGCCGGAAAAGCCGCTGGCGCAGGCCGCCGGCCTCGGCTGGCAGGGCAAGCACACCAACCTGGTCAGCCGGGACTTCGGCAATTGGGCCTTTTTAGGCTCTGTTTTCACCACGCTGGAGCTGCCCGCTGATGCGCCGGAACGTGACCATTGCGGTTCCTGCACCGCCTGCCAGACCGCCTGCCCGACCGATGCCTTCCCGGCGCCCTATCGGCTCGACGCGCGGCGCTGCATTTCCTACCTGACCATCGAATACAAGGGGCCGGTGCCGGAAGAGCTGCGCGGAAAGCTCGGCAATCGCATCTATGGCTGCGATGATTGTCTCGCCGCCTGCCCCTGGAACAAATTCGCGGTGGCTGCCAGTGACATCCGCTATGCCGCGCGCGACGATCTCAGGGCGCCCCAGCTCGCCGATCTCGCCGGGCTCGACGACGCGGGTTTTCGCGCCCGCTTTTCCGGCTCGCCGATCAAGCGGATCGGCCGCGACCGCTTCATCCGCAACGTGCTCTATGCCATCGGCAATTCCGGGGATCAGAGCCTGATTTCGGCGGCCCAGCCTCTGGCCGACGATCCCGACCCGGTGGTCGCGGAGGCCGCCCGCTGGGCGTTGGCCCGGCTTGGCTCTTTTTCTAGCTGAAAATATCCTCGGGGGGCGCGGGGGGCAGACCGCCCCCCGTCTCCCGTTGTCAGACCTTATTCCGCCGCCCGTTTCGGCAGCACCCAGCCGGGACGCGGGAAATGGCAGGTATAGCCGTTGGGGTGTTTCACCAGATAATCCTGATGTTCCTCCTCGGCCTGCCAGAAATCGCCCACCGGCTCCACCTCGGTCACCACGCGGCCGGGCCAAAGGCCGGAGGCGTCGACATCGGCAATGGTGTCCAGCGCCACCGCCTTCTGCGCCTCGTCGACGTAATAGATGGCGGAGCGATAGCTGAGCCCGATGTCATTGCCCTGACGGTTCACCGTGGTGGGGTCGTGGATCTGGAAGAAGACCTCGAGAATTTGGCGATAGCTGATCTTTTCAGGGTCGAAGGTGATCTCGATCCCCTCGGCATGGGTGCCGTGGTTGCGATAGGTGGCATTCGGGACATCGCCGCCGGTATAGCCGACGCGGGTCGCCATCACCCCGGGCAGCCGCCGGATCAGATCCTGCATCCCCCAGAAACATCCCCCCGCCAGCACGGCGCGTTCGGTCTTGGCCATTCTCTTATCCCTCCACCTGGTCCAGATAGGCGCCATAGCCCTCGGCCTCCATCTCCTCGCGCGGGATGAACCGCAGCGAGGCCGAGTTGATGCAATAGCGCAGCCCGCCACGATCCCGCGGCCCGTCGGGAAAGACATGCCCCAGATGGCTGTCGCCATAGTGCGACCGCACCTCGGTGCGGATCATGCCGTGCGAACGGTCCTCGATCTCGACCACATGGGCCGGTTCGATCGGTTTGGTGAAGCTGGGCCAGCCGCAATGCGACTCGAACTTGTCGGCCGAGGCGAACAGGGGTTCCCCCGAGACGATATCGACGTAAATCCCCGGCGCGGTGTTATAGAGCAGCTTGCCGGTGCCCGGCCGTTCGGTCCCGGCCTCCTGCGTGACGAAATATTCCTCAGGCGACAGGGCGGCGATGGCGGCGGGGTCTTTGCTGTATGTGGTCATGCATGATCTCCTGCGCGTCTTTGATGCATTAGATGGGTCGGTTTCGCCAGAAGCAAAGGGATCTTCGCTAGTCTTTGGTCGGCACGGCCGCGGGGGCCGGCTGGCGGGCGAGTTGCACGGCGAGGATCCCGGCGGTGACGATCAGCACGCCGACCAGATCCAGGGACCCCAGCCGCTCCCCCAGCAGCGCGGCGGCGATGGCGACACCGAAGACGGGGTTGAGGAAATGGAAGGTCGCCGCGCGGGTGGCGCCGATCCGGTGCAAGAGCAGCACCCAGACATAGGTGGCCGCCAGCCCCGGCACCAGGGTGGTATAGGCGAAGGCGGCGATCCAGCGGGGGCTGAGGGTGATGTGGAACTCCTCGGTCAGCGGCGCGGCGATGAACAACAGCGCCGCCCCCACCAGCATCTGCAATCCGACGATCATCATGAAATTCCCGCCTGAGGTCGCCTTGCGCACTGCCAGTGTCGCAAAGGTCAGTGCCAGCACGCCGAAGCCGCAGAGGATCACGCCGTGAAGATCGGCGCCGGCGCCGATCCGCGTGCTCATGATCAGACCGACACCGGCAAAGCCCAGGATCAGTCCCAGAAACCCCAGCGGGCGCAGCCGCTCGCCCAGGATCAGCCAGCTTGCCAAGGCCACCAGCAGCGGCATGACCGAGGCGATGATGGTGGCGAGCCCGGCCTCGACCGTCTGCATGGCGATGAAGTTGAGCCCGAGATAGAGCGCGTTCTGGCAGAGGCCGAACAGAAGGGTAGCGATCCATTGCGGTCGCGTCAGCCGCAGGCTCTGCCCCATCAGTAGGGCGATGATCACCCCCAACAGTCCGGAGATCAGGAACCGCAGCGCCAGCGAGAACAGGGGCGAGGCATCGGCGACGATGATCCGCGCCGAGGTGAAGGCCGAGGACCACATGAAGGCAAAGGCGAGCCCCATGAAGATTGCGCGCGTGTCCACTTGGCCTCTCCCCCCGGTTTCCTCGCCCCGACAGGGCTAGAGATCGCAGGGGGCGAAGGCAAGGGGGGCTCAGGCCGCCTTTTTGCGAAGCACCAGAAGCGTCATCATGCCGAGCGGCGGCAGTGCCTTCTTGTCCTCGATTTCCAGTATCTCTTCGCCCAGCACGGTTTCGATGGCGAAATCGGAATGCCAGCCCAGCACGTTGGCGAAGGGGGCCGAGACGCGTTCGAGCACGGCCAGGGGCCCTTCCTCGCGCTTGAAGTGGTTGGATATCACCACCTGGCCACCGGGTTTGCAGACCCGGGCGATTTCCGACATCACCCGGCGGGGCTCCGGCACCACCGACAGCACGTGCATCGCGGCGACAGTGTCGAAATGGTCGTCGGGAAAGTCGAGCTGGCGGGCGTCCATCTGCCTCAGCTCGGCCACCTGCCTCAGCCCCAGCCGCGTCACCTTCTTCTTGGCCTGGGCCAGCATCTCTTCACTATAGTCGATGCCGGTCACCTGCAGTTCGGGCTTGTAGAACTGCAGCGCCAGCCCGGTGCCGACGCCGACTTCCAGCACCGTGCCCGTGCCGGCGTTGATGTGATCGACCGCGCGACGCCGCCCGTCGTTTGTAATGGCCCCGAAGGTCTTGTCATAGACCGGCGCCCAGCGGGCGTAGGAATTTTGAACGGCTTTGATGTCCAACGAATTAACCCTTGTGGCTCTTGATGGAAGGCTTGGTCAGCACGCCCCAGAGCAGCATGCCGGCATAAGCGAAACTGAGCACCACCAGCGTGATCCAGAAATAGATCAGCAGCGCCGCTGCAAAGAGGGCAAAGGCGACCAGAAAGAATTTCACGTTCTCGCGGGAAATCTTCGCCGTCTTGAACGACCAGGTCGGCATCCGACTGATCATCAAGAGGCCGATCAGCGCGGTATAGAGACCGATAAGCCCTGAGGGCAGCCGCGGCAGGGCGGGAAAGGCGAAGGCCAGAAACAGCGGCAGCATCACCAGCAGCGCCCCGGCGGGGGATGGCACCCCCTGGAAATAGGCGCCCGAACTGTTGCCCTCTTCGGATTTGGACGAGACGTTGAACCGCGCCAGCCGCATCACGCAGCAGACTGCATAGACCAGCACGGCGATCCAGGCGGCGTTGCGCATGTCCTGCAGCGCCCAGTAATAGATCACCAGCGGGGGGGCGACGCCGAAGTTCAGGAAATCGGCGAGCGAATCCAGTTCGGCCCCCATCTTGCTGTCGCTGCCGAGGATACGGGCCAGCCGCCCGTCGAGCCCATCCAGCACGCAGGCGGCCAGGATCAGCTTGACCGCCAGCGCCACGTCGCCGGCGATGCCGAAGCGGATCGCGCTGAGCCCGGCGCAGATCGCCGCGATTGTCAGCATATTGGGCAGAAGCTGGACCAGCGGGAACTTGTCAGCAGAACTTTCCGGCATAGCGCGTCCCCTATTGCGCCGGGGCGACGGTCAGATCGGCGATCACCGTCTCGCCTGCCACCATGGTCTGACCAAGGCTGACCAGCGGGTCCACACCCTCGGGCAGATAGACATCGAGGCGGGAGCCGAAGCGGATCAGGCCGAAGCGTTCGCCGGTCTGCAGCCGGTCGCCCGGCTTGGCGAAACAGACGATGCGGCGCGCCACCAGGCCGGCGATCTGCACCACGGCGATCTGCCGCCCGTCGCCCATGCGGATCGCCAGGCTGTTGCGTTCATTGTCGGTGCTGGCCTTGTCGAGCGAGGCGTTGAAGAACGTGCCCGGCCGATAGGCGATGGCGGTGATCTCACCGGCGACGGGGGTGCGGTTCACATGGCAGTTGAAGACGTTCATGAACACGCTGACGCGGGTCAGGGCCACATCCGGCAGCCCCAGTTCGGCCGGCGGCACGGCCGGTTCGATCAGCGACACGATACCGTCCGCCGGGCTGACGATCAGCCCGGGGCGCTGCGGCGTGACCCGTTCGGGATCGCGGAAGAAGTAATAGCACCAGACGGTCAGCCCGACGCCGATCCAGCCCAGCGGATCCCAGATCAGGAACAGCAGCAGGGTGACGACGGCAAAGGCCGCGACAAATTTGATCCCTTCCCGGTGCATCGGTTTGACGAAGGTATCTAGCATATTCATGTCGCGCTTCCCATGGGGCAACTGGTGGATCACTCATAAGTCGCCAGGATCTGAAGGCAAGTGTATTTCGGAGCCAGGCATCGGGACGTGAGGGAAATTGCCGCCCGAAGTGGCGGCCGGCCGGCGACTGTGGCGTCGGGACGAGCGCGCGGTTGCGGCGCTGGAACGACGTGCCTCGGCTTGAGGCAGAGTCTAATAGACGACGATGCCGCTGCGTTTGGCCTTTTCCTCGGGTTCGACGTGAATGGTGGTGATGCTGCCCGGCAGCAGCCTGTCCAGCGCCGCCTCGACCCGGTCGCAGACTTCATGCGCCTCATGCACGGTCGAATCTCCGGGCACCACCAGGTGAAACTCGATGAAGATGGCGCTGCCGGCCTGGCGGGTGCGCAGATCATGCGCCTGATAGGCTCCGGTGGCCTCGGTGGCGATGACCTTGCGGATTTCCTCCAGCATGTCCTCGGGCAGGGATTCATCCATCAGCCCGCCGACCGATTGGCGCATCACCCCCCAACCGGCCCAGAGGATGTTCAGCGCCACCAGCACCGCCATCAGCGGATCGAGCCAGGGCAGCCCGGTCACGACCGCGATCACCACGCCGAAGGCCACCCCGATGGAGGAGATCACGTCGGTGCGCAGGTGCTTGCCATCGGCCACCAGTGCCGGCGAGCGCAGCTTGCGGCCCTCGTTGATCAGCATCCAGCACCAGAATGCGTTCAGCATGCTGGCGGCGCCATTGACCAGAAGGCCGGCGACCGGCGCCTCGATCACCCGGGGGGCAAAGAAGGCGCCCCAGGCCTCGTGCAGGATGGCGAGCGCCGCGGCGACGATCATCACCCCTTCCAGCACGGCCGAGAACAGCTCGGCCTTGTGGTGGCCATAGGGGTGGTTCGCATCCGGCGGCCGGCTGGCATAGATCACCGCGAGCAGGGCGGCGGCGGCGGTGGCGACATTGACGATGCTTTCCAGCGCGTCCGACATCAGGGCCACCGAGCCGGTCATCTTCCAGGCCAGAATCTTGATGCCCAGCACGGTAATGCCAACGAACAGGCTACCTAGCGCAAGTATGGTCGTGCGGTTCATATGCGTCGCTCCTGCGCTGGGACCGGGGGATCGCGTGGCATCGGATCCTATTGGGCGGGGCGCCGCACCTAAGGGATCGGGACGGCAGAGGCAAGGGCCGCAGGCGCAAGGCCGCCCTGCAAATAAAAAGGGCCGCCTGAGGGCGGCCCTGTAACCTTCGGTCCAGCCGGGCCGATCAGCCGTTGACGCTGTCTTTCAGGGCCTTGGCGATGGTCATCTTCACGACCTTGTCGGCTTCTTTGGTGAACTGTTCACCGGTGGCGGGGTTGCGCACCATCCGCTCGGGACGCTCACGGCAGTAGATCTTGCCAATGCCCGGCAGGGTCACGGCGCCGCCTTCGGACACTTCACGAGTGATCAGCGCGGCGATCGCATCCAGCGCGGCGCCTGCGGTTTTCTTGTCAGCGCCCATTTCTTCGGCCAGGGCGGCGACAAGCTGGGTCTTGGTCATCGGCTTGGTTGCCATTTCTTTATCTCCTTCGACTGCCCGATCTTGGGCCTCATCGCGTGAACTTAGCGCTATGTCGCGGCTTAACACAACGCATGGGAGGGAAAATCAAGCCCAATTCCGCCGGTACGGCCGGTTTTCGCCCTTATAGGAAAGGGGTTTCGTCGAAAGAGCGCAATTTCCGGCTGTGCAGGCGTTCCAATGGCATGGTGCGCAGGATCTCCATCGCGCGGATGCCGATGTTCAGGTGCCGCGACACCTGCGTCTTGTAAAAGTCCGACGCCATGCCGGGCAGCTTCAACTCTCCGTGCAGGGGTTTGTCCGAGACGCAGAGCAGCGTGCCATAGGGCACCCGGAAGCGATAGCCATTGGCGGCGATGGTGCCGCTTTCCATGTCGAGCCCGATGGCGCGCGACTGGCTGAGGCGCTGCACCGGCCCGCGCTGGTCGCGCAGTTCCCAGTTGCGGTTGTCGAGCGTGGCAACCGTGCCGGTGCGCATTACCCGCTTGAGGTCATAGCCCTGAAGTTGCGTCAGTTCCGCCACCGCCTGTTCCAGCGCCACCTGGATTTCGGCCAGCGCCGGGATCGGCACCCAGACCGGCAGATCGTCGTCCAGCACCTTGTCCTCGCGCAGATAGGCATGGGCCAGGACGAAATCGCCAAGCGCCTGGGTGTTCCTGAGACCGGCGCAATGGCCGACCATGATCCAGGCATGCGGCCGCAGCACGGCGATATGGTCGGTCGCGGTCTTGGCGTTCGACGGGCCCACCCCGATGTTGACCAGGGTGATCCCGTTGCCATCCGGCCGCTTGAGGTGAAAGGCCGGCATCTGCGGGATCTTGCCGGCAGGTTCCAGCGCCTCGTCAGGGGCGAAGATTTCGGCATTGCCGGTGCTGACGAAGCTGGAATAGCCGCTGTTCGGATCGGCGAGTTGCGCCCGGGCGTATTCCTCGAAGGCGCTGACATAGAACTGATAGTTGGTGAACAGCACGTGGTTCTGGAAATGTTCGGGATCGGTCGCGGTGTAATGGCTGAGCCGCGCCAGCGAATAATCGACCCGTTGCGCGGTGAAGGGGGCCAGCGCGCCCACCCCGTCGGCGGGTTGATAGGTGCCGTTGACGATATCGTCGTTGGTGGTGTTCAGGTCCGGCACGTCGAAGATGTCGCGCAGCACGAATTGGGTGGCGCCCTCCTGCGGGACCGCGATGGCGGCGTCATTGGCCACGGCGAAATGCACCGGCATCGGCGTGGTCGAAGGCCCCACCGTCACCGGCACCCCGTGGTTGTCCAGCAGCAGGCCGATCTGCTGTTTCAGATAGTTGCGGAAGAGATCGGGACGGGTGATCGTCGCCGCATAGGTGCCGGGGGCGGGGACATGACCAAAGCTCAGCCGGCTGTCGACATGGGCGTGGGTCGTGGTGGTGATGCGGATTTCAGGGTAATAGGCCCTGATCCGTGCCGCTGGCGCCCCCTTGGCCATCACCTGGGTGAAGCGGGTGCAGAGGAATTCCACCGATTGGCGATAAAGCGCCTCCAGCCGGGCGACGGCGGCGGCGGGGTCGGTGAACTGTTCCGGGGCGGCGGTGATGGGGGTGTCGAGTGCGATCATGACAGCGGTTCGAAAAGCGGAATTTTCTGGAAGGTGCGGACGTCGATCAGCCCCAGGTCCGAGATGCGAAGCTCGGGGATGACCACCAGCGCCAGCAGCGAATGCTGCATATAGGCGTTGTTGAGGCTGCAGCCGCAATCCCGCATCGCCTGCATCAGAACGGCGGTCTTTTCGGCGACCTCGGCCGCCGGCGCGTTCGACATCAGCCCGGCGATCGGCAGTTCGACCAGCGCCAGCTCCTCGCCCTCGCGGAACAGGGTGATGCCGCCGCCGACCTCGGCCAGCCGGTTGGCAGCCTGCGCCATCTGGTCGCGGTCAGTGCCCACCACGATCATGTGGTGGCTGTCATGCGCCACGGTCGAGGCCATCGCCATCCGGCCGGTATAGCCGAAGCCCGAGACGAAGGCATTGGTTACCACGCCGGTCGCCCGGTGCCGCTCAACCAGGGCGATCTGGCAGATATCCCCCTGCTCGGCGGTCTCGACAAGCCCGTCGCGCACCGGCAGATCGGCCTTCAGCGCCTTGGTCGGGGCCTGGTTCTCGATCACGCCGATGACATTGGCGCGCACCGCATTGGCGCCTTCGGGCGCGGCGATCTCGAAATCCCCGGGGCTCAGCTCATGGCCCAGATGCACCGTGTTGCGCGCGCTGTCGGGCCAGTCGTAATGCGGGCAATCGACCAGACAGACACCGTTTTCCGCCACCAGCCGACCACGGGCAAAGACCTGCTCGATCGGCAATGTGGTCAGATCCGAGGTCAGGATCACATCCGCCCGCCGTCCCGGCGTCAGCGAGCCCAGTTCGCGCTCCAGCCCGAAATGGGTGGCGGTGTTGATCGTCGCCATCTGCAGCGCCACCAGCGGGTCGCAGCCACAGGCGATCGCATGGCGCACCACCCGGTTCATATGGCCGTCGTGCACCAGCGTGCCGGAATGGCAATCGTCGGTGCACAGAATGAAGTTGCGCGGGTCGAGCCCCTTTTCGGTCACTGCGGTGATCTGGGTTTCGACATCGTACCAGGCGGAGCCCAGCCGCATCATCGACCGCATGCCCTGCCGAACCCGCGCGATGGCGTCAGTCTCGCAGGTGCCTTCGTGATCATCGGCGGGGCCGCCGGCGACATAGCCGGCGAAATCAGGCCCTAAATCAGGCGACGCATAATGGCCGCCCACCGTCTTGCCGGCACGCTGGGTTGCGGCGATTTCCGCCAGCATCTTGGGGTCGGCCGCCGCCACGCCGGGGAAATTCATCATCTCCCCCAACCCGATGATGCCGGGCCAGACCATCGCCTCGGCCACATCCTCGGCCGAAATCTCGTATCCGGTGGTCTCCAGCCCCGGCGCGCTGGGCGCGCAGCTGGGCATCTGGGTGAAGATGTTGATGGGCTGCATCAGCGCCTCGTCATGCATCATCCGCACGCCCCTCAGCCCCAGCACATTGGCGATCTCATGCGGATCGGTGAACATGGTGGTGGTGCCATGCGGGATCACCGCGCGGGCGAATTCCGCCGGCGTCAGCATACCGCTTTCGATATGCATATGCCCGTCGCAGAGACCGGGGATCATATAGCGCCCCCTGGCCTCGACAATGTCGGTCTCGGGGCCGGTGCAATAGGAGGCGTCGGGCACCACGCAGGCGATGCGGCCGGCGGCGATGGCGATGTCATGGCCGGGCAGCACTTCGCGGCTGTGGACATTGACCCAGGCGCCGCCCTTGATCACCAGATCGGCGGCCTCGCGGCCGGTGGCGACCGCGATCAGGCGGGCGGCCACATCGGGCCAGGCGGGAAAAGCTTTCTGTTCCATGGCCCAGTTTGTTGCCAAGTCGTGGGCGGGCGCAAGCCCCGGCGTCACCTGTTGCGAAAGCTTCATCCCTGCTTGCGCGCCTGCCGCAGACAGGAAAATCTGCGGCATGGATTACGAAACCGCATCCCCGCGGCCTTCGGACGATCCCTGCGCGGTATCGGGCTGAACCTGCTCCTCCGCGATGTGGCGGCGGAAGTGGCCTTTCTAGAGACTGTTTTCGGCCTGACATGTCATCGCGTCAGCGCCGATTTCGCCATCGTCACCTATGGCGATCAGCGGTTTCAACTGCACGCGGATCACATCTATCATTCCAATCCGCTGCTGGGGCTGCTGCCGGAGACCCCGCCGCGCGGCGCCGGCATCGAGATCCGCCTTTACGACAGCGACCCCGACCAGGCCGCGACCCGCGCCGGGGCCTTCGGCGCCACGCTGCTGCAGCCGCCCACCGACAAGCCCCACGGCCTGCACGAGGCCTATATCCTCTGCCCCGATGGCTATTGCCTGGGTGCCGAGCCGGGAGATCTAGAGCCTGATCCGGGGGAATTTGATGACGATTGCCCCCACAAGCGCGTGGATGAAATACTGACCCGGCCAAGGCGATCCGAGGGCAGGACATATCTTTCATGCCTCCGGCGGGGATATTTACAGCTAGAAAAAGGCTGGATGAAAAGACGAGGCGCGCCTCTTGGCGACGCCCCGTCGAAAAGCCGATAGGCCTTTTCCTAGCGCGGTCATCGGCGTCCCCGCCTGTACCGCAGATTTGAGCCTGCGCCGCTATGATTAATGCTGGGTTAAAATCAGAGTGCGCCGCTGGCGCCTTTTTCTAGCTTTAAATATCCCCGCCGGAGGCATCGCGCGCGCAACGCGCGATTTTCCGCGGGTGGGGCCCCGATGTCTCTGGTCGGGTGCGTCATGCGGGGCGCGGACCTGAAGACGCTGAGCACGCAAGGCTTGCGCCTCGGCGGACGGTTGCGCATCAAAGGGGGATGATGAGAACACTTCTGTGCATTGGAACGGGCTATTCGGCGCAGGCGCTGGCGCGACGCCTGTTGCCCGAGGGGTGGCGGGTGATCGGCACCACCCGCAGCGCGGAGAAGGCGCGAGTCCTGGCCGCCGAGGGGATCGAGCCGCTGATCTGGCCGGGGTACGGCCCGCTGCCGGCGCTGGCCGAGGCGAGCCATCTGCTGATCTCGGTGGCCCCGGGGCCCGAGGGGGAGCCGGTCCTGGCAGCGCTGGGGGCGCAAATCGCCGCGCAGGCCTCGCGCTTTGACTGGGTCGGATATCTCTCGACCACCGGGGTTTACGGCGATCATCAGGGGGGCTGGGTGGATGAGGGCACGCCGCTGATGCCATCGACCGAGCGGGGGCGGCAGCGGCAGAGGGCAGAGGCTGCCTGGGCGGCGATCCCTGGTCTGCCGCTGCATATCTTCCGTCTGGCCGGCATCTACGGGCCGGGGCGGGGGCCCTTCGCCAAGGTCCGCGCCGGCACCGCGCGGCGGATCGTCAAGCCGGGCCAGGTGTTTTCGCGCGTCCATGCGGAGGATATCGCCCAGGTACTGGCCGCCTCGATCGCGCGGCCGAATCCGGGGGCGATCTATAACGTCTGCGATGACGATCCGGCCCCGCCCGAGGCGGTGATCGCCCATGCGGCAGAGCTGTTGGGCCTGCCCTTGCCGCCGGCCGAGGATTTCGCGACCGCCGAGATGACGCCGATGGCACGCAGTTTCTATGCCGAAAGCAAGCGGGTGCGGAACGACCGCATCAAGCGCGAGCTGGGGGTGACGCTGATCTATCCGGATTATCGGGCCGGGCTGGCGGCGCTGTTGGCAGAGGAGCAGGACGACTGAACCGTCAGCCGGGCACGTCTTCCCCGAGGCCCGGACCAGAGCCGCCGCCCCGGAAGGCGACGGCGGATGTGCGGCGCAGGGTCAGCGGGGCAGCCGGCTTTCGACCAGTTTGACCCAGTAGGACAGGCCGAAGGGAATCGCCTCGTCATCGAAGTCATAGGCCGGGTGGTGCAGCGTGGCGCTGTCGCCATTGCCGATGGCGATGAAGGCGCCGGGGCGGGCCTCCAGCATGAAGGAGAAATCCTCGCCCCCCATGGTCGGCGGCAGCTCGGTGATCACCGCAGCCTCGCCCGAGACCGATTGCGCGGCGGCGATCGCATGGTCGGTTTCGGCGTCGTGGTTCCGGGTGACCGGGTACATGCGGTGGTAATCCACCACCGCAGAGCCGCCGTTGGCCACCGCGATCCCCTCGGCGATCTGCTTGATCTTGGCTTCGGCCAGATCGCGGGTTTCCGGTTTCAGCGTCCGGACGGTGCCGCGCATCATCGCGGTTTCGGGAATGATGTTATGGGCGGTGCCGGCGCGAAGTTCACCGATGGTGATCACAATCGGATCCAGCGGATCGACGACGCGCGAGGCGATGGTCTGCAGCGCGCCGATGATCTGACCGCCGATCACCACCGGGTCGATGCAGCGGTGCGGCGTGGCGGCGTGACCGCCCAGCCCCTGGATGGTGATCTCGAACTGATCGGCCGAGGCCATCATCGGGCCCTTGCGGATGGCGAAGGCGCCAATCGGCAGGCCGGGATAGTTGTGCATGCCATAGACTTCGCTGATGTCGAAGCGGTCCATCAACCCGTCCTCGACCATGACCTTGCCGCCGCCGCCGCCTTCCTCGGCCGGTTGGAAGATCAACGCGACCCGGCCGGCAAAGTTGCGGGTCTCGGCCAGGTGTTTGGCCGCGCCCAGCAGCATGGCGGTGTGGCCGTCGTGGCCGCAGGCATGCATCTTGCCCGGCACTTTCGAGGCATAGGGCCTGCCGGTCTGCTCGGTGATCGGCAGCGCGTCCATGTCGGCGCGCAACCCGATGGTCGGCCCTTCGCCGGTGCCGTTGATGATCGCGACCACGCCGGTGCGGCCCAGGCCGGTGACGATCTCGTCAACGCCGAAGTCCCTGAGCCTTTCGACCACCAGCGCGGCGGTTCCCTCGACGTCGAACAGCAGCTCGGGGGTCATGTGGATGGTCTGTCGCCAGCCGGCGACCTCGTCTTTGAGCTCTGCGGCGCGGTTCAATATGGGCATTGTCGTGTCACCTGTTAGCTGAGTTGTAATCCGTGTCGGCCGTGTCGGGCGATCATTCCAGGATCTGCTGGGCGCTGGGCGGTTTCAGCGGCCAGAGGGCGAGGGTTCCGATCACATTGGCGGCAATCAGGAACCAGGCGAGCGAAAGCGGATCGCCGGTGGTGGTGACCAGCCAGGAGGAGAACAGGGCCGCGGTGCTGCCGAAGATCGTTGTCGCCATCGCATAGGTGATCGACAAGGCTGCGGCGCGGACCTTGCGCGGGAAGCATTCGGGCAGCAGAACCAGACCGGGGGCGGCGCTGATCGCCTGCAGGGTCGACAGCACGCCGACGACCGTCAGCAGCGCCGGCAGCGTCTTGTGCCCGACCACATAGGCAAGCCCGGGATAGATCAGCACCAGAAGCAGCAGGCGCGGCCAGATCACCAGAGCGCGGCGTCCGAAACGATCCGACAGCGCGCCACCGATGAGCGACCCCAAGAAGGTCACCACGCCGGCGATCAACGCGGCCAGAACCGCCGTGGCCATCGGCATCTGCAGCGTCTGGATCGCATAGGTCACCATATAGCTGTTCAGGACATAGTTGGTGATGGTGCCGCCGCTGACCGTCAGCATGCAGATGATCATCAGCTTGCCGTGATCACGGAAGAGGGTGGTCAGAACCGCCCCCATGCTGTTGTGTTCCGCGACCTCGATGGTTTCGTCCATGTGGCGGCGGATGTACATGCCGACAGGCGCGATCAGCATCCCAAGCGCGAAGGGAACCCGCCAGCCCCAGCTTTGCATCGCCTCGGGCGACAGCGACAGGGTCAGCACGAAACCGATGGCGGCACCGGTGGCGATGGCAAGCCCCTGGCTCGCCAATTGCCAGCTGCCCATCAGGCCGCGTTTGCCGTGCGGCGCGCTCTCGATCAGGAAGGAGGTGGCGGCGCCCATCTCGCCACCGGCCGAAAACCCCTGCAGCAGCCGGGCACAGACCAGCAGCACCGGTGCGGCCAGGCCGATCTGCGTATAGGAGGGCGTCAGCGCCATGATCGCGGTTCCCAGCGCCATGAAGCTGATGGTCATGGTCAGCGCGGCCTTGCGCCCGGCGCGGTCGGCATAGGCGCCGATCATGACGCTGCCCAGCGGGCGGGCCAGAAAGCCGACCCCGAAGGTGGCCAGCGACAGCAGGATCTGGATATTGGGGTCGTCGGCCGGGAAGAATTCCTTGCCGATGGTCACGGCGAAGATCGAATAGACGATGAAGTCGAAGAATTCGAGCCAGTTGCCCAGCACCGTGCCGATGATCGCCTTGCGCGGCACCTTCTTCTGGCTGGTCGGAGCGACCTTGGCCGCGAAATCATCCGCTCGTGACTCCAAAGCACTGCTGTTCACGCTGAACCCCCTGTTTTTTCATGGATTTCGGCGGACTATCGTGCAAGAAGACCCTGAAAAAAAGTGAAATAAAGTTCACTAAAATTAACCTATTGGTTACGGGTTGAGAGGTGCATAAAGAATGGCTTTGAAGCTCGAAACCCGGATAAAATTCAGACATTTACGCGCGGTTCTCGCGGTTCACGAGCGGGGCAGTGTTGCCGCCGCCGCGCGGGAGCTGTGTGTTTCCTCCCCCGCGATATCGAAAAGCCTGGCTGAGGCCAGCGACATCCTGGGAACCGAGCTGTTCCACCGCAATGGCCGCCATCCGGTGATCACCGAGGCGGGGGAACGCTTGGTGCGCTTCGGTCGGCTGGTCCTGACCGAACTGGAGGAGCTTGAGGCAGAGCTGACCCTGCTGTCCCAGGGCAGCACCGGCTCTGTCACCATCGGAACCTCGACGCATCAGGCCAAGGGCTTCATCGCCAGGGCTTCGGAACGGTTGAAGGGGGGGCAGCCGCGGATCCTGATCCGCATGCAGGACCTTGAGCCCGTCGACATCCTGCCGCATCTGCGCGACGGGCGGATCGAACTGGCCTTCGGTGATTTCCAGCACGTCACCCGGGTCGACGACATCGACGGGGTAAAGCTGTTCGACTCGGAAACCGTGCTGGTGGCGAGCAGGGATCACCCGGCGCTGGCCCTGGCGGATCCCGATTGGGCGACGCTGACCAGCTACGCTTGGGCGTTGCCGCCCCATAGCCATGCGATGCGGTCGGGTTTCGAGACGCTCTGGGCGGAGCAGCAGGTGCCGCCCCCGGTCAACGTTCTTGAAAGCAGCTCGTTGCTGTCGGTTCCGCTGACCTTCGACAAGATGCAGCTGATCGGCCCGGCCCCCCGCGAATTGGCCGAGGCTTGGCTGCGCATGGGGCTGGTCGGCATCATCCCCCGATCGGTCTGGTTGGGGGGCAATCCGCAGGGGCTGCTCTGGTCGCGCGACCTGCCGCACTCGCCGGCGGTCAAATGCTTTCTGTCGATCTGCCTGCAGATGCTGGAGGCGGGCGGGGAACAGGACGTTCCCACCGCTTGAGGCCGTTCAACGCGGCGTCAGATGGATCCCGGCCAGGGTGCAGCGCACCGATCCGCCGGCATGTTCGATGCTGGGGATCGACAGGGGCACCGGCGTCGCGGTTTCGGAAATCGCCGCGATCTGGTCGGGGTCGAGCGTGATCACCCCGCGCCCCGAGTGTTCGAGTCGCGCCACCACGTCCCGGTGCCGTTCTGCATCGCTCAGCTCGCCGCCCGCTGCAGCATGCCAAAGAGATCGCGGGCATCGTCGGGGTCGGCGATGAGGTCGATCTCCTGATAGAAGCTCGTGCCCGCCAGCCGGTCGCGGATATAGCGCAGGGCCGAGAAATCCTCGATCGCAAAGCCGACGCTGTCGAACAGGGTGATCTGCCGGTCATCGCGGCGCCCGAGGGCGGCGCCGGTGATCACCCGCCACAGCTCGGTCACCGGGTGGTCGTCGTCCAGCTGCTGTATTTCGCCCTCGATTCGGGTCTGTGGCGGGTATTCCACGAAAATCTCCGACCGCAGCAGGATGTCACGGTGCAATTCGGTCTTGCCGGGGCAATCGCCGCCGATCGCGTTGATATGCACCCCGGCGCCGACCATGTTGTCGGTCAGGATGGTGGCGAATTGCTTGTCGGCGGTGCAGGTGGTGATGATCTGGGCCCCCTCGATCGCCGCCTCGGTGCTGGGGCAGGGGATCACCGTCACCCCCAGGCCGGCCAGGTTGCGCACCGCCTTTTCGGTCGCCCGCGGGTTGATGTCGTAAAGCTGCAGCCGGTCGATCCCCAGCACCGCCCTCATCGCCAGCGCCTGGAATTCCGCCTGGGCGCCATTGCCGATCATCGCCATCGTGCGCGCGCCCTTCGGCGCCAGATGCCGCGCCGCCATGGCCGAGGTCGCCGCCGTTCTGAGCGCGGTCAGCAGGGTCATCTCGGTCAACAGCACGGGATAGCCGGTTGCAACCTCGGCCAGAAGGCCGAAGGCGGTGACCGTCTGCAACCCCCCGGCGGTGTTCTTGGGGTGGCCGTTGACGTATTTGAAGCCGTAGACCTCTCCATCCGAGGTCGGCATCAGTTCAATCACCCCCTCGCGCGAATGCGATGCGATGCGCGGGGTCTTGTCGAAGACCTCCCAGCGGCGAAAGTCGGTCTCGATGGCGTCGGCCAGTTCCTTCAGCAAGGGCTCGATGCCGACATGATGCACCAGGCGCATCATGTTTTCGACGCTGACAAAGGGGATCAGGGCTTTTTCAGAGGGGGCGGGGGCCATGGGTCTCTCGGGTCTTGGCGATGTGAGAGACAGTATGAGGGGGGCGAGAGGTTGACCGATATATCAAACATGCGTTGTTTTCGTCAGTCTGTTGATCAATATTGACAGTCAAACTGTCAAAATCGCCAGTCATCCGCCATGCAGATCGCCAAATACATCCCTGATGAGCTTGACCGCCGCATCATCGCGCATCTGCGCGAGGACGGGCGGGCGTCTCTGTCTAAGCTGGCCGATGCGCTGGGAGTGGCGCGCGGCACGGTGCAGAGCCGGCTCGACCGGCTGCTCGACACCGGAACGCTGCTGGGCTTCACCGTCCGCGTGCGCGAGGATTACGACGACCGCAGCGTCGACGCGGTGATGATGATCGAGGTGGTCGGCAAATCCACCACGCAGGTGATCCGCAAGCTGCGCGGCCTGCCAGAGGTGCGCAGGCTGCACACCACCAATGGCAACTGGGATCTGATCGCCAATATTCGCGCCGCCAGCCTGTCGGATTTCGACCGGGTGCTGCGCGAGGTGCGGATGATCGACGGTATCTCGAACAGCGAAACCAGCCTCCTGCTCAGCAGTGTCTGAGCCGGCGGGTTTCGCGCATTACGGGGCGGGCGAGCCGAAGGTCTGTTAAGCGCGCTTTCCGCTGATCGACGCCACGCCTAGAACCTCAAGCACCTTGGCCTCGATCTGATCGGCGCCCATGCCGGCCTGGCGGTACATGTCTTCGGGGCTGGCCTGGTCGATGAAGATGTCGGGCAGCACCATGGCGCGGAATTTCAGTCCGCTGTCGAAGACGCCCGCATCGGCCAGCAATTGCGCCACATGAGAGCCGAAGCCGCCCACCGCGCCCTCTTCGATGGTGATCAGCGCCTCATGCTCCGCCGCGAGCCGCAGGATCAGATCGCGGTCGAGAGGTTTGGCAAAGCGCGCGTCGGCCACCGTCGGGCTGATGCCGCGGGCGGTCAGCGCCTCGGCGGCCTTCAGAACCTCGGCCAGATGGGTGCCGAAGGACAGGATCGCGACGCGGCCGCCTTCACGGATCATCCGGCCCTTGCCGATCTCCAGCACCTCGCCACGTTCGGGCAGTTCGACCCCAACACCCTCGCCACGCGGATAGCGGAAGGCGATCGGCCCCTCGTCATGCGCCGCGGCGGTGGCGACCATATGTTTCAGCTCGGCCTCGTCGGCGGCGGCCATCACCACCATGCCCGGCAGGTTGGCCATATAGGCGATGTCGAAGCTGCCCGCGTGGGTGGCGCCATCGGCACCGACCAGCCCGGCGCGGTCGATGGCAAAGCGCACCGGCAGCCGCTGGATCGCCACGTCATGCACCACCTGATCGTAACCGCGTTGCAGGAAGGTCGAATACATCGCGCAGAAGGGCTTCATCCCGCCCGCCGCCAGCGCGGCGGAAAAGGTCACCCCATGCTGTTCGGCGATCCCGACGTCGAAACAGCGGGACGGAAAGCGTTCGGCGAAAAGGTTCAGGCCGGTGCCGTCGGGCATCGCCGCGGTCACCGCGACGATCTTGCTGTCGCGGGTGGCTTCCTCGACCAGCGCCTGACCGAAGACCGACGTATAGCTTGGCGCGTTCGAGGGGGTCTTTTTCTGCTCCCCCGTCAGCACGTCGAATTTCGCCGTCGCATGGCCCTTGTCGCGGGCGCGTTCGGCGGGGGCGTATCCCTTGCCCTTCTTGGTCAGCGCGTGGATCAGGATCGGGCCCCGGGCGCGCGCCTTGACCATGCGCAGGATCGGCAGGATCTGGTTCAGGTCATGGCCGTCGATCGGCCCGATATAGGAAAACCCCAGCGCCTCGAACAGGGTGCCGCCCATGGCCATGCCCTTGAGCATGTCCTTGGCGCGCTTGGCGCCTTCGCGGAAGGGTTCGGGCAAAAGCGACACCGCCCCCTTGGCGGCGGCCTTCAGTTCCTGAAACGGTTCCTCGGCATAGAGCCGCGACAGATAGGACGACAGCGCGCCGACCGGGGGCGCGATGCTCATCTCATTGTCGTTGAGGATGACGATCATCCGTCTCTTCAGATGGCCCGCGTTGTTCATCGCCTCAAAGGCCATGCCGGCGCTCATCGACCCGTCGCCGATCACCGCGATGGCGTCGCCCAGCCCCTCGGGCACCACGCCGCCCAGATCGCGCGCCACCGAGAAACCCAGTGCGGCGCTGATCGAGGTCGAGCTATGCGCGGCGCCGAAGGGGTCATAGGGGCTTTCCGACCGTTTGGTGAAGCCCGACAGCCCGCCCTTCTGCCGCAGGGTGCGGATGCGGTCGCGTCGCCCGGTCAGGATCTTGTGGGGATAGCATTGGTGGCCGACGTCCCAGATGATCTTGTCGCGCGGCGCGTCGAAGACAGCATGCAGCGCCACGGTCAGTTCCACCACGCCGAGGCCGGCGCCCAGATGGCCGCCGGTCTCCGACACCGCCGAGATGGTCTCGGCCCGAAGCTCTCCGGCCAGTTGGATCAACTGGCTGTCGCTCAGCCGCTTCATGTCGGCGGGGCTGTGGATCTGGTCCAGCAGTGGCGTGTTCGGTCGGTCTGACATCTCTGGCGCCTCCTTCCGGGGCGGGGCTTAGCTGTCGCGCGAGATAACGAAGCGAGCGGCCTGCCGCAAGCATTGCGCCCCCGCGCCATAGGGCGCAAGTGCCGCATCGGCCTGATCGGCAAGCTCTGCGGCGCGGGCCTTGGCCCCGTCCAGGCCGAGCAGCGACACGAAAGTGGCCTTGCCGGCCTCGGCATCCTTGCGCAGGCGCTTGCCGGCCTTTTCGGCATCGCCTTCCTCGTCCAAGATGTCGTCGGCGATCTGAAAGGCAAGGCCCAAGGCGCGGGCATAATCGCTGAGCGGGCCGATATCGGCCCCGGCCAGCCGGGCACCGGCACAGGCCGACCATTCGATCAGCGCGCCGGTCTTGCCGGCCTGCAGCCGGGTGATCTGTTCAAGGGTCAGGGGCGTTTCGGTGGTCTCTGCCGCGATATCCAGCGCCTGACCCAGTACCATGCCACGGGCGCCGGCGGCGCGGGCGAGGCTGAGCGTCAGATCGGCACGCACCTGGGCATCGCCACAGTCCGGGTGACCGGCCAGTTCGAAAGCCAGCGCCTGCAGCGCGTCACCGGCCAGAACCGCAGTGCCCTCGTCCCATTGCACGTGCACGGTCGGGCGGCCCCGGCGCAGATCGTCGTCGTCCATGCAGGGCAGATCGTCATGCACCAGGCTATAGGCATGCAGCGCCTCGATCCCGAGCGCCGGCCAGATCGCCCGGGCCGGGTCGACCCCCAGCATCCGCGCGCTTTCCAGCACCAGGAACCCACGCAGCCGCTTGCCGCCCTCGCAGGCATAGCGCATCGCCCGGGTGACCGGCAGATCATCCAATCCGCCCATCACCAGATCGAATTGCGCTTCGATCCGGGCGGCGTCCTTCGCGATCTGAGCAGTGAACATTCAGAGCCCTTCGACCGGCTTGGTGCCTGTCGGTGCGCCGTCGCCGTCGAGCGTGATGGCGGCGACTTTCTCTTCCGCGCGCTTCAGCTCTTCCTCGCAGCGCTTCTTGAGCGCCGCGCCGCGTTCATAGAGCGCGATGGACTGGTCCAGCGCCACTTCGCCGCGTTCGAGCTGGTCGACAACGCGCTCCAGCTCTTTCATCGCCTGCTCAAAGCTCATCTGTTCGACGGGAATATCGGTCATCTCGCGGCCCTTGTCAGTTCTTCCACATGTGCTTTCGCCGAAGCGGCTGACGCGTTCAGATCATACCCGTTCTCCAAAGTCGAGACGAGGCGCCCGTCGCAGGCCATCTTGGCGCGGGGTCGCGGCCTTGCGACCCTGCGTTCCGCGCTATCTTGTGGATATGATGAGACCGCCGCGGCCGGCCGGCGATGAGTGCGCCGGCCAGACATTGTTGTCGCGCTTACTTGATCGGCGCCAGCAGCGGTTCGGCGGTCACCAACTGCCGCACGCCGTGGCTGTGATCTTCCTTGAAGACATTGCCCTGTTCGCCCCAGGCCATCACAGAGGAGAAGCTGACCTTGGAACATTCCGGTCGCACGCTCCAGGTCACTTGCAGGGGCGAGCAGGTCGCCTCGGTAAACGACGGGCCGGTGGTCGAGCCGAGGAATTCCACCGGGGTGCCGGTGCCGCTGGGCAGCTCCTTGGGCTGATAGAGCCCGTTGGCCATATGCCCGGCATAGACATAGTCCAGGAAATTGGGTGCGGCGTCGTCATTGACCACAAGGAAGACCTGCGTTTCGACCCGCAGCGAGGGGTTGGCGCAACTGTCGCTCAGGCAGGCGCCCAGCGTCGGGCCGGGGGCGACGTTGCAGGTGGTATAGACCCAATGCACCTCCATGGTGTCGCCGGGTTTGACCCCGTGATAGCCGCCATGGCCGTGGGTCGGATCCTCAAGCTCGGCCGCAGTCAGCTGATCGCTGCCGTTGCACTTGTAACCGCCATGTTCACCGTCACCGGCAAAGACCGAGAAACCGGGGCCCTTGTGTTCGGCATTGGTGTGGGTGTGAATGTTGCACAGGTTCATCGCGCTGGCCGCGGGCGCCATCGGGAAGGTGACCGGGTTGGTGCCGGCGTGATTGCTGATGTCACGCGGGGTCTGCGGCCCGAAGCCTTCGCAGATGTCGGCGGCGAAAGAGGGGGCGGCCAGCACCGATGCGGCGGTCAGACCAGCGGCAATGTGCAAGGTTAATGATTTTATCATCTTAGATTATCTCCCAAAATACTCAGTAAGCTCAATGCCCTGTATGCATGAGTTTTTCGGGGTCGCGGAAATATTCTTGCAGATAGAGTAAATGTTTTGGCCAGAATTCAATCTGGCGCCAGCATATATCCGGCGCCGCGCACCGTCTGCAGATAGCGCGGCTGCTTGGGGTCGGGTTCGATCTTGCGCCTGAGCCGGGTGATTTGCACGTCCACCGCGCGCTCCTGCGCCTGGCCGCGGTCGCGACCCAGATCCTCGACCAGCTTGGTCCGGCTGATCGCCTCGCCCGGCTGGGTCGAGAAGATGCGCATCAACTGGCTTTCGGTGGCGGTCAGCCGCACCAGATCTTCGCCCTGCCACATTTCGCCCCGGGCGATGTCATAGCGGATCGGCCCCAGATGCAGGATTTTCGGCACAGTCTGCATGCTGGGCGTCTCCGGCATCCGCCGCAGGATGGCGTTGATCCGAAGCAGCAGTTCCTTCGGCTCGAAAGGCTTGACGAGATAATCGTCCGCCCCGGCCTCGAGCCCGGCGATGCGGTCGTTGGTCTCGCCCCGCGCGGTGAGCAGCAGGATCGGCGTGTCCATCGTTTCGCGCAGCGATCGGGTCAGGCTGATCCCATCCTCGCCCGGCATCATCACGTCGAGCACGATCAGATCGAAGTCCAGCCCCTGAAGCAGCCGGCGCGCCTGTGCGGCGTCGCGGGCGCCAGTGACCAGAAACCCATGCCGTTGCAGGAATTTCTTCAGCAGCTCGCGGATCCGCTCGTCATCGTCGACGATCAGAAGATGCGGGTCGAGGGCATTCATCCGGTGGTATCCCTCAGTCTGGAGTAACAGCGGCGCATATCGGGATCCATCATCGCCTCGAGCACCTTTCGAAAGCCTGCCACCGCCTCTGGTCCCGCCTCGCGATAGGCCGCGCGCATACGGGCGCGCTGGGCGTCCGACAGCTTGCTTTCCAGGGCATGACCGTTGTCCGTCAGATAGAGGTGACGCTCGCGCTTGTCGATGGTGCCGACCCTGCTTTCCACCAGCCCGTCTTCGATCAGCGTCCTAAGCACCCGGTTCAGAGACTGCTTGGTGACGCCGAGGATGGTCAGCAAGTTGTTCACCGTGGTGCCCGGCGCGCGGTTGATGAAGTGGATGGCCCGGTGATGCGCCCGGCCGTAAGACATGTCAGACAGAATCCGGTCAGGATCGGCGGTAAAGCCGCGATAGGCGAAGAACATCGCCTCGATCCCCTGCCTGAGCTGCTCGTCCGTCAGGAACAGCAGGTTCTCGCCGGTCTGAACCTGCGCAATACGCCCATCCGCCATTCTCATCTAACCCCTCTCACCTCTTGTGGGCAGTTTACGTCAGTCTTGTTGACATTCCAAGACCGAAGCAGTATCGAATCGCATCTTTTGCGCAATAATATGTCCGAAATGGACATTGTTGACGCAATAAAGAGAAATAGTTTTTGAAAACTGCGCAAGTATGATGGAGGGCGTGAGATGTCGGCATATGATGACCGCGACGGCAAGATCTGGTTGGACGGCAAACTGGTTGAGTGGCGGGACGCGAACGTACACATCCTGTCGCACGCTCTGCACTATGCCTCTTCGGTGTTCGAGGGCGAGCGCTGCTATAACGGCAAGATCTTCAAGGGGGTCGAGCATTCTGAACGGCTGCGGAAATCGGCAAACTATCTGGATATGGAAATCCCCTATTCGGTCGAGGAGATCGAGGCGGCGAAATACGCCATGCTCGAGGCCAATGGCTGGACCGACGCCTATGTCCGTGCGGTGGCCTGGCGCGGTGCGGGCGACGACATGGGGGTCTCCTCGGCCCGCAATCCGGTGCGCCTGGCGGTGGCCGGTTGGGAATGGGGCGCCTATTACGGTGACGCCAAGATGCAGGGCGCCAAGATCGACATCGCCAAATGGAAGCGCCCCAGCCCGGAGACCATCCCGGTGCATGCCAAGGCCGCCGGTCTCTATATGATCTGCACCATCTCCAAGCATGAGGCCGAGGCGAAGGGTTTTTCCGACGCGCTGTTCATGGACTATCGCGGCTATGTCGCCGAATGCACCGGCGCCAATATCTTCTTCGTCAAGGATGGTGAGGTGCACACCCCCAAGGCCGACTGCTTCCTGAACGGGATCACCCGGCAGACCGTGATCGGCATGCTGAAGGACAAGGGCATCACCGTGCACGAACGCCACATCATGCCGGAGGAACTGGCAGGCTTCCAGCAATGCTGGCTGACCGGCACCGCCGCCGAGGTCACCCCGGTGTCGCAGATCGCCGATTACAGCTTTGAGGTCGGTGATCTGACCAAGAACATCGCGACCAGCTATGAAAAGCTGGTGCGGAGCTGATCCGCTCCGGTACTCGCGTATAGATAAAGTAGGCCCGGAGATCCTGCCGGGCCTATTCTTTTCCTCGCCTCTTCACGAACATCCGCCACGGTCGGTTCCTGCACGGTTTGATCCTCGGCCCGCAGCGAGATCAGCCGCTCGCCCCAGTCGGGGGATCGCTCAGCCCGATGGCAGAACCGCAGCGCGCGCCCCTTTCGATGCATGACCGTTCCAGCGATGCCTTCAGCGCGGTTGCCGGCCGTCCCAGGTCAGACGGGGGGGGGGGCGGCGTCGGTCCCCGAATGCAGCAGCCGGACAATCGCCCCAGGTGGCCGTGAGGCCACCGATCGCGTTGCGATAAATCTTTGCCACGATTTCATTTTTCGAAATTTTCGGTGCGACCCACTCAATCAATCCATCGACGATCTTTTCCGAAATGCGGATCGCTTTATGCGTAAATTAAATCTCTTCCGGCGATATTACCGCCCGCTGCCAATTCACCAATCCCGTGAGCTTGATGCAATTGGCGCCGGGCAGTGCTGTGATGAGTTGCTCCATCGTCATGGTCGAGAAATAGCAATTGTCCACCTCCACCTCGATCCGGGCGCGCCAGCCCCGGCCTCCCGCGCGGCCGGATCGGCCCGGGTCAGGGCGGGGCGGCGCCGACATTCGGTGGCAGAGAGGCGGGTCGACAAAGGGAATCTGCCGCTGAGCCGCCGGTGCTGCCCGGGAGGGGCGAGCCGTGGCCGCGGACAGACCACAGCATCTTGTGGTTAGAAGTTGTTCGCGCGCAAATGACTTGCATAAATCTTAGCAGAAGTCGCGAATGGACCATTAAATACCGCAAACGTGTTGCGTCACGCGGCTGGGCTTGTTTTAGTTTAGGGACAAGGCGGCACAGACCGCATAAAAACGAAAAGTGACGGGGAGCCTCTTTTGGCTGTAACATCAAGCAACGATGCGTTCGTTGAATTCGAACGCGTGCAAAAAAGCTATGATGGCGAGACTTTAGTCGTCAAAGACTTGAACCTGAAAATCCCGAAAGGCGAGTTCCTTACGATGCTCGGGCCGTCGGGGTCAGGCAAGACCACCTGCCTGATGATGCTGGCCGGGTTCGAGACCGCCACCCATGGCGACATCAAGCTTGGCGGTCGGCCGATCAACAACATCCCGCCCCACAAGCGCGGGATCGGCATGGTGTTCCAGAACTATGCCCTGTTCCCGCACATGACGGTGGCGGAGAACCTCTCCTTCCCGCTCGAGGTGCGGCGCATCGGCAAGTCCGAACGCGAGGCAAAGGTGAAACGCGCGCTCGACATGGTGCAGATGGGCGATTTCGCCGGCCGCCGCCCGGCGCAACTGTCAGGCGGTCAGCAGCAGCGCATCGCTCTGGCGCGGGCGCTGGTCTTCGAACCGGAACTGGTGCTGATGGACGAACCGCTGGGCGCGCTCGACAAGCAGTTGCGCGAACACATGCAGTTCGAGATCACCCGCCTGGCGCATGAGCTGGGGATCACCACGGTCTATGTCACTCATGACCAGACCGAGGCGCTGACCATGTCCGACCGTGTCGCCGTCTTCAACGATGGCCGCATTCAGCAAATCGACCCGCCGGCAGAGCTCTACGAAAGCCCGCAGAACAGTTTCGTCGCCCAGTTCATCGGCGAGAACAACACCCTGGAAGGGGTGGTGAAGCAGATCTCGGACGATCATGCGCTGGTGCAGCTCGACGGCGGCGAGGTGATCGACTGCAAGCCGGTCAACGTCAGCGAAGTGGGCCAGCGCACCAAGGTCTCGATCCGGCCAGAGCGGGTCGAGGTCAACAAGGACCGGCTGCAGGAGGGCGCCCACCTGCTCAAGGCCGAGGTTCGGGAATTCATTTACATGGGCGACGTGTTCCGCACCCGGATCAGCGTCGCCGGCAATGACGATTTCATCATCAAGTCGCGCAACGCACCGGATCAGGTGCGTCTGAAACCGGGCCAGCAGATTGAAATCGGCTGGCTGCCAGAGGATTGCCGCGCGCTCGACGCCTGAGGGCGGAGGCTCTGCCTCAGCAACAACCCCGGCGCTCAGACCGGGGAGTTACACGGAAACGGGAAGAACAGACCCGCATAACCTAACAAGGAGAGTGGAAATGAAATTGAAGTCCCTTGCCGCATTGGTGGCTTCCACCACCCTTCTCGCGCCGATGGCGATGGCCGAGGAGATGGCGAACGAACTGACCCTGGTGAGCTGGGGCGGCGCCTATCAGAAATCGCAGGTTCGCGCCTATGCCGAACCCTATATGGCGCTGCATCCCGAGGTGAAGATCATCTGGGACGAAAGCTCGAACGAAGCGGTGGCCAAGCTGCGCGCCCAGGCCGAGGCCAATAACGTCACCTGGGATCTGGTCGACGTCGAAGGCCCCGACAGCCAGCGCCTGTGCGACGAAGGCCTGGCGATGGAGGTCGATTTCGACACGCTGCTCGCCCCCGGCACCAACGGCTCGACCCCGACCACCGATTTCGGCCCGAGCCTGATCAACGATTGCTTCATTCCGCAGATCGTCTTTTCCACCACTTTCGGCTATCGCACCGATGTCGCCGACTGGAAGGGCAAAGTGCCGGACAGCCTCTGCGCCATCTTCGATCTCGAGAATTTCCCGGGCAAGCGCAGCCTGGAAAAGCGGCCGAAGAAGAACCTGGAATGGGCCCTGCTGTGTGACGGGGTCAAGAAAGAGGATCTCTATACCACCCTCGATACCCCCGAAGGGGTTGAGCGGGCTCTGGCCAAGCTCGGCACCATCAAGGATCAGGTGGTCTGGTGGTCCGCCGGTGCCGATACGCCGCAGCTTCTCGCCGATGGCGAGGTGGTGATGGGCTCGACCTATAACGGTCGTCTGTTCTCGGTCATCGAGGAACAGCACCAGCCGGTCGCCATGCTGTGGGACTGGCAGGTCTTCGACTTTGACGGCTGGGTGATCCCCGCCGGCCTGCCCGCCGATCGTCTGGCCCGGGTGAAGGATTTCGTCAAATTCGCCACCGATACCCAGCGTCTGGCCGATCAGGCGAAATACATCTCCTACGGCCCGGCGCGCGCCTCGTCGCAGCCGCTGGTCGGCAAGCATGCCGATCTGGGCATCGAGATGGGTCCGCATATGCCGACCAACCCGGCCAACCAGAAGAACTTCCTGGTCAACAACATCGAATGGTGGGCCGACAACCAGGACGACGTGGAAGCCCGCTTCCAAGCCTGGCTGGTCCAGTAAACCCGATCGGCGCGGGGGGCGGCGGCCTGTCCGCCCCCCCGCCCTTGGTGCGGCGCCCTCGGTGGCTGCCGCAAGTGGATGACCCACACCTGAAATTCTGATCCTGGAGGGCAAGGAATGACTGACAGCGCCGCCCCCGGCCCGATGCTGACCGCTGATGGGACGCCCCTGAAACGCAGCCTGAACCGCGCCCTGCGTCTGCAGAAGATGCGCGCGCTGGCCTTGGTGGCGCCGCTGCTGATCTTCGTGCTGATCACCTTTCTGGCGCCGATCGTCGACATGCTGTTCCGCTCGGTCGAAAACGACATCGTCGCCGACACGCTGCCCGAAACCGTCGTGGCGCTGAAGGGCTGGGATATCGACAGTCCCCAGCCCCCGGCCGAGGATGTCTATAACGCCTTCTACATCGACATGGTCCTGGCCGAGGAACAGAAGGAGCATACCAAGCTCGGCACCCGGCTGAACTATGAACAACCGGGCTTCTCCTCGCTGTTCCGCAAGGCGGGCCGGGCGGTGGGCAAGTTCGATACCGATGTCTACACAAAGCAATTCGTCGCGCTCGACCCCGGCTGGAAGGCGCCCGCCACCTGGGCCGCGTTGTTGTCGAAACAGCCGAACCGCACCGCCCTGCCGCTGACCGCCCGCACCTGGGACCGCTGGGCCGCCTATCTCGATGGCGAGGGGAAGGATCCGGCGAAGACCAAGATTGCCGATTTCCTGTTCACCGCCCTCTATCTCGACCTCGCCTCCGGCGCCGCCAAGGGCGCAGACGATCCGCGCATCGCCGCCACCGCCGCCGCCCTGCCGGGGTTCGAGACCGTCGATATCCGTGCCGAATTCGGCAAGGCCGATGCCGATTGGCTGAAGCCCGCCACCTGGCAGGTGATCAAGATCTTCTCGCCCCGCTATACCAACGGTTATTTCCTGAACGCGGTCGACCTGAAGAAGGGTCCCGATGGAATCGAGGCACGCCCCGAGAACCAGCAAATCTATCTGATGCTGTTCAAGCGGACCCTGTTCATGAGCCTGGTGATCACCCTCTCCTGCATCCTGCTGGGCTATCCGGTGGCCTGGATTTTGGCCAACCTGCCGTCGCGCACCGCCAACCTGCTGATGATCCTGGTGTTGCTGCCGTTCTGGACCTCGCTTCTGGTGCGCACCTCGGCCTGGAAGGTGATGCTGCAACAGCAAGGCGTGATCAACGACGTGCTGGTCTGGCTGGGGATCGTCGATGATGCGCACCGGCTGGTGATGATCAACAACCAGTTCGGCACCATCGTGGCGATGACGCATATCCTGCTGCCCTTCATGATCCTGCCGCTCTATTCGGTGATGCAGACCATCAAGCCGACCTACCTGCGCGCGGCGAAATCGCTGGGCGCCACCAACTGGACCGCCTTTTGGAGAGTCTATTTTCCGCAAAGCGTGCCGGGGATCGGCGCCGGCTCGATCCTCGTCTTCATCCTGGCGATCGGCTATTACATCACCCCCGAGATCGTCGGCGGCACCACAGGTACCTTCATTTCGAACCGGATCGCCTATCATATCTCCAGCTCGCTGAACTGGGGGCTCGGGGCGGCGCTGGGCTCGATCCTGCTGGGCGCCGTGCTGCTGCTCTATTGGGTCTACGACCGGATCGTCGGCATCGACAACGTGAAGCTGGGGTAAGCGCCATGACCAAGCATCTGACATCCCCGCACCACCCCACCGACCGGGAGGCCGAGAGATGAGCGCCCTGACCCCGATTTCCCGCAAGCCTGTTCGCTTTTACGTGCCGGTGGTTGCCGCCGCCGGGGCGCTGGCCGGGCTCTTCGTCGGAACCGCGCAGGGCAGCGGCCTGCTGGGAGTGCTGATCGGTGCGGTGCTGCTGGCGGCGCTGGCCTTTGTCGCGACCCGGCTGGTGCCCAGCGAAGCGGCGGCGCGCTGGGGGCTGGTGATCCTGCTGGCCCTGGGCGGGGGGCTGAGCGGAGGCTTACCCGGCGGCATTCTCGGCGCCGCCTTCGGCTGGTTCTTCGGCTGGTTTTCCTTCTGGCTCTCTGAAGGGCGCTATCGGGCAAAGCTTGTGCCCTATCTGACCCCGGGCCAGGTGCTTTGGCACTATGCCTTCCGGGTGATCTGCGGCGCCATCCTGGTGTTTCTGATCACCCCGATCCTGGTGGTGATGCCGCTCAGCTTCAATGCCGAGAATTTCTTCACCTTCACCCCCGAGATGCTGCGGCTCGACCCGGCGGGCTATTCGCTCAAGCATTACCGCGACTTCTTCACCAATGCCGACTGGCAGCAGGCGCTGAAGAATTCGGTGATGATCGCGCCGGTGGCGACCCTGCTTTCGGTCAGCTTCGGCACCTTGGCGGCGATTGGGCTCAGCTCGGAACATGTGCCGTTCCGCCGGACCATCATGGCGATCCTGATCTCGCCGATGATCGTGCCGCTGATCATCTCGGCGGCGGGGATGTATTTCTTCTATTCCCGTATCGGCCTGCAGGGCACCTATTTCGGCGTGGTGTTGGCCCATGCGGCGCTGGGCATCCCCTTTGTCATCATCACCGTGACGGCGACGCTGGTGGGCTTCGACCGGTCGCTGACCCGGGCGGCGGCGAACATGGGCGCCGATCCGGTCACCACCTTTTTCCGGGTGCAGATGCCGCTGATCATGCCGGGGGTGATCTCCGGCGGGCTCTTCGCCTTCATCACTTCCTTCGATGAGGTGGTGGTGGTGCTCTTCGTCGGCTCGGCGGCGCAGAAGACATTGCCCTGGCAGATGTTCATCGGGCTGCGTGAGCAGATCAGCCCGACGATCCTGGCGGTGGCGACGATCCTGGTGGGGATCTCGATCTGCCTGCTGACCACCTTGGAGTTGCTGCGCCGTCGCTCTGAGCGGCTGCGTGGCATGTCCCCGGGCTGAGCCGCAGGGCCATCCCGATGGACAGATGAGTATTTGAGCAGAGAAGAAGCAGGGGCGCGGGACCAGGACGATCCGGCCGAGGCGGGGCGCCACGTGCGGCGTCTTCTCTGTTAAAATCCCTCGCCGAAGGCACGCGCCCCGGCAGGGGCGCGTTGTGGGCTCAGCGCATCCGCTTCAGCAGATCGTAGGAGGGGTAGCCGTCGGGCAGGAGCCCGTTGGCGACCTGATAGGCACGCACGGCAGATATCGTCAGTGGCCCGATGCGGCCGTCGATCGTCCGGGTATCATAGCCGGCCAGCGTCAGCCGCTGCTGCAACTCCATCTTTTCGTCGAAGCTGAGGGTGCGGTCGTCGCGCGGCCAGGCCGAGCGGATCGGCCCGGCGCCGCGGATCCGATCGGACAGGTGCCCGACGCCGATCACATAGGCGTCGGCCGAGTTATAGTGTTCGATCACCGCGAAATTGTCGAAGATCATGAAGGCGGCGCCGCGGCCGCCGGCGGGCAACAGGATCGCCGCCTTGCCATAATCGCGCACCGGCGCCCCGTTCAGCCCGACCACGCCCAGCCGCGCCCAATCGGTGGGGGATCTGGTGATCTTGCGCTGGGCGAGCGCATAGTCGAAACCGCGCGGCAGCTTGACCTCCACCCCCCAGGGCTGGCCCTTGGTCCAGCCGAAATGCGCCAGATAGGCGGCGGTCGAGGCCAGCGCGTCGCTCGGGTCGTCCGACCAGATGTCGCGCCGCCCGTCGCCGGTGAAATCCACCGCATGTTCCAGGAAGGACGAGGGCATGAACTGGGTATGCCCCATGGCGCCGGCCCAGCTTCCGGTCATCTTGTCGGGGGTGATGTCGCCCGCCTGCAGGATCACCAGCGCGTCGATCAGCTGATCTTCGAAGAAATCGGCGCGCCGGCCTTCATAGGCCAGGGTGGCAAGGGAACGGATCACGCTGCTCTTGCCGCGGAAGGTGCCATAGGCGCTTTCCAGCCCCCAGACCGCCACCACGACCTCCTTGTCGACGCCATAGCGCCGTTCGATCCGGTCGAGCGCGGTGCGGTTCTTTTCCAGCGCCGCCTTGCCGTTGCTGATCCGCGCCTCGGAGGCGGCGCTGTCGAGGTAATCCCAGATCGGCTTGCTGAATTCGGCCTGATTGCGGTCGCGACGAATCACATCCTCGTCCAGCGTGACGCCGCGAAACGCGCGATCGAAGGTGTCGGGCCGGATGCCGCGGGCGGCGGCGCGGCCACGAAAGCCGCTGAGCCATTGGCTGAAACCGGCGGTTTCCTGGGCGCTGGGCATCGGTGGCACCTCGGTTGTGGCCTGTCGCTCGGGCCTGAGGGCCGGGCGCAGCGACAAGAGCGGCGGGAGCTGCGCCCCCGCTGCCGCCTTGTCGTCGGCCTTCACGAAGCTGGCCTGCTGAAAGCTGAGCGACGGCCGCTTTTCAGGGGAGAGGGATTGATCGACTGCCTCAGCCGTGACCGACGACCCGCCAAACAGGGCGAGGGTCGCGGCGCCAAACCAAACACGCATTTTTCTGTCCCGCTTTCGAGTGGGTTTTTCTGCTCGAAAGACAGTATACCGCGAAAGCCGGTTTCAAGAAAGTGTCACGACAGCGGCCCGGCGACGCAGCGCCGCTCGAGGCGGCTGACGGTCTTACTGCCGTCGGAGCTTGCGTTTCAGCTTGTCGGTCTTCTTCTTGGATTTCAACAGCTTGCGCTTGGGTGCGCCGCGCCGCGACGGGGCCGGGCCGCGCGGCAGCGGCTTGTCGCCCAGCGACAGCAGTTCGAACTGCAGCCCGCCGGTGACTGCCGTGGCCTCGGTCAGACGCACTGTGACCTGCTGGCCAAGCGCGATGGTCAGCCCGGTGTCCGATCCCATCAGCGTGCCGGCCTCGGCGTCGAAATGGAAGAATTCGCGGCCAAGCGTACGCACCGGGATCAGCCCGTCGGCGCCGGTTTCCTCCAGTTTGACGAAGGCGCCAAAGCGGGCGATGCCGCTGATCCGGCCGGCGAATTCGGTGCCGACCCGTTCCGACAGATAGGCCGCCAGATAGCGGTCGGTGGTGTCGCGTTCCGCCATCATCGAACGCCGCTCGGTTTCCGAAATATGCTCGGCGGTCTTCTCCAGCCTCTCGATCTCATCGGCGGTCAGCCCGTCGTCGCCCCAATGGTGGGCGGCGATCAGCGCGCGGTGGACGATCAGGTCGGCATAGCGCCGGATCGGAGAGGTGAAATGAGCATATTTCGCCAGCGCCAGGCCGAAGTGGCCGAAGTTCTCGGGGCTGTAATAGGCCTGTGTCATCGACCTGAGGGTCGAGATATTGATCAGCTCGGCCTCGTCAGTGCCGGCGGCCTGGTTCAGCAGCGCGTTCAGGTGACGGGTCTGCAGCACCTGCCCCTTGGCCAGGTTGAACCCGGCGCTCTGCGCGGTTTCGCGCAGCGCCTCCAGCTTCTTGGGATCGGGTTCTTCATGCACGCGGAACAGCAGCGGCGAGCGTTTCTCGGTCAGGGTCTCGGCCGCGGCGACATTGGCGAGGATCATGAATTCCTCGATCAGCCGGTGGGCGTCGAGCCGGTCGCGGAAGGCGACCGATTGCACCTTGCCGTCGTCGGCGAGGATGATGCGGCGTTCGGGCAGGTCCAGATCCAGCGGCTGGCGGATGTCCCGCGCCTGCTTCAGCGCGTTATAGGCGGCAAAGAGCGGCTTCAGCACATCGTCGAGCAGCGGCTCGGTGCGGTCGTTCGGGCTGCCGTCGACGGCCTCCTGCACCTCGGCATAATTCAGCGAGGCGACCGAGCGCATCAGCCCGCGCACGAACCGGTGGCCGATCTTGTGGCCCTTGGCGTCGATCTGCATCCGCACCGCAAGGCAGGCGCGCGGCACGCCCTCGTGCAGGGAACACAGATCGCCCGACAGCCGGTCGGGCAGCATCGGCACCACCCGGTCGGGGAAATAGCTGGAGTTGCCACGTTTCCAAGCCTCGCGGTCCAGCGCGCTGCCGGGGCGGACATAGGCGGCGACATCGGCGATGGCGACCCAGATCACATGTCCACCGGGGTTCTTCGGATCGTCGTCGGCCTGGGCGAAACAGGCGTCGTCATGGTCGCGGGCATCGCTGGGGTCGATGGTGATCAGCGGCAGGTCGCGCAGATCCTCGCGCCCGCTCAGCCCCACCGGCTTGCAGCGGTCGGCCTCTTCGATCGCGGCGTCGGCAAAGGCGTCGGGAATGCCATGCTGGTGGATCGCGATCAGCGACACCGCCTTGGGCGCGCTCGGGTCGCCCAGCCGGTCGACGATCCGCGCCCGCGGCAGGCCGATGCGGGATTTCGGCCCGGACTGTTCGGCCTCGACCAGCTCGCCATCCTTGGCGCCATGGCGGGCGTCTTCCGGCACCATCCATTCGTTGCTGCCGGATTTGTCGATCGGCACGATACGGCCGCCCTCCGCCCCCTTGCGGAAGATGCCGAGGATGCGGCGCGGGTTCGATCCGATGCGACGGATCAGCCGGGCCTCGTAATTGTGATCCTCTTCATGCACCTGCGTCAGCTTGGCGAGGACGCGGTCGCCCTCGCCCAGGGCGGGGTCCGAGGCGCGCGGGATCACCAGCACGATGGGTTCCACCCCATCGCCGTGCCATTCCAGCGGCCGGGCGAACAGATCGCCGTCCTGATTGGGCGCCTTGATCTGCAGCACCGTCACCGGCGGCAGATGGTCGGCATCGCGATAGGTGCGCTTGCGCTTTTCCAGATGCCCCTCGCCCTCAAGCTCCTTCAGCACGCGCTTGAGGTCGATCCGGTCCGATCCCTTGATCCCGAATGCCTTGGCGATGTCCCGTTTGGAGGACTGGGTGGGGTGGGCGGAAATCCAGTCGAGGATCTCCTGTTTCGAAGGGATGCGTGTCATGATTTCGCCCTATCACTTCGGTGTTGCGGCGTCATTTGAAATCGGTTGGCGGCGGGCGCAGGTCGGCGGCGCAGTCCACATCGCGCAGCCGGTCGACCAGGGCGACGCGCAGGCCGGAGAGGGTGGCGAGACTGTCGGCAAGCGCGTGTCGGCTGGACCAGCGGGCGCCGTTGAAGCTGTCGCGTGGCAGCCGGGCCGGGTGGCGGGCGCCGACCAGCCAGAAGCCGCCGTCCTCTGCCGGGCCGAAGACGGCGTCATGATCGCCGAGTGCGACAAAGGCGCGGGCGATATGGGCGCGGGTGATATCGGGAATATCCGATCCGATCAGGCAGACCGGCCCGCGGGCCGGGCCATCCGGCCGCCTCAGCCCCCGCAGCATCCGCTGCCCCAGATCGTCCCGCCCCTGCGGGCTGCGGATCAGATCGGCGGGCCAGAGCCGCGATCCCGTGGCCCGGTCCGGGGTGATCGCCAGCACGATCCGCCAGCGCCGATCGCGCAGCCGGCGGAGCAGGCGGGCGCAATGATGCCGGTACCACCAGGCGGCCGGGATCATGCCGATCTCCCGCCCCAGCCGGGTCTTGACCTGGCCCGGGCGCGGCTCTCTCAGCATGATGACCAGGGTTCCCGGCCTCACCCCGCCGCGCGCTCCATCGACTGATGCGGGATGCCCTCGTCGTCATAGACGGGCCCATAGGCCAGGAACCCCAGCCCTTCGTAGAATCCGAGGACCGAGACCTGGGCGCTGAGCCTGATCTTGTCGACCTTCGGGCCGGCCGCGATGGCGGCAAGGGCGGCGCGCATCAGCGCGGCGCCGAGCCCCTTGCCGCGTGCCGATTGGCGCAGGCAGACCCGGCCGATGCGGGCATCCGCCGCCTCATAGAGGATGCGCAGGGTGCCGATCGGCGCCTCCGCCTCCAGCATCAGCAGATGGGTGGCCTGATCGTCCGCCGCGTCGATCTCGCTCTCCGGGGTCACCCCCTGTTCGTCGACGAAGACCTCGAAGCGCAGGTCGTAGCAGGCCTGACGTTCGGCTGCTGTCCGGGCCTCGATAATCCTCACGCGAAGTAATCCTTGAGGATGCGGGAATAGATCGCCTTGAGCTGGCGAATTTGGTCGACCGGCACGGATTCGTCGACCTGATGCATGGTCTTGCCGACCAGGCCGAATTCCACCACCGGGCAATGCGCCTTGATGAACCGCGCGTCCGAGGTGCCGCCCGAGGTGGAGAGTTCCGGCGTCACGCCGGTTTCCGCCTTGACCGCCGCCGCCACCAGATCGCTGAGCGGGCCGGGTTCGGTCAGGAAGGCCTCGCCCGAAATCTTGATCTCGACGTCGATCTTCACCCCGAACTCCTCGGCCGCGCGCGCGGCCTCCTCGTTCAGCCAGGCGCTGAGCGAGGCGCCGCTGTGCAGATCGTTGAAGCGGATGTTGACGGTGCCGCGGCATTGCGCCGGGATCACGTTGCTGGCCGGGTTGCCGGTGTCGATGGTCACCACCGCCAGGGTCGAGGCGTCGAAATGATCGGTGCCCCGATCCAGTTCGCGGCTGGCCAGCCGGTCCATCAGCCGCGCCATCGCCGGCAGCGGGTTCTTGGCGCGATGCGGATAGGCGGAATGGCCCTGCACCCCGGTCACGGTAAACCAGGCCGACATCGACCCGCGCCGGCCGATCTTCATCATCTCGCCCATGGTATTGGGGCAGGTGGGTTCCCCGACGAGACAGGCGGCCATCGCCTCGCCGGTCTGCCCCATGTAATCCAGCAGCGCCACGGTGCCGTCCACTGCGTCGCCTTCCTCATCGCCGGTGATCGCCAGGATCACCGCGCCTTCGGGCGGGGTGGCGATGACGAAATCCACCGCCGCCGCGGCAAAGGCGGCGACGCCCGATTTCATGTCGGTGGCGCCGCGGCCATAGAGGATGCCATCGACCTCCTCGGCGCCGAAGGGCGGGTGGGTCCAGGCGGCGGCATCGCCGACCGGCACCACATCGGTATGGCCGTTGAAGCCGAAGGTTCGGGCATGACCCTTGTCACCCCAGCGGGCAAAGAGGTTCGCCACCCCGCCGCGATCCACCCGGGTGCAGTCGAACCCGGCATTGCCAAGCAGCCGTTCCAGCAGCACCAGCGCGCCGCCTTCCTCCGGCGTGACAGAGGGGCAACGGATCAGATCGGCGGTCAGGCGGACGGGGTCTATCGGGGCCATGGGATGAATTCCTGTGCTTGTGGTCACCCGCCGCCTGCCGGCGGGGCCAGTTGCCGCTAAATTGCGGCGAAAACCCGGTAATGCCAAGCCCGCGCCGGCTTCTGGCTGGATTGATCCGTGGCTTGATCTTGCTACCATGCCGGATAATGCGTAATCAGCGCGAAAAATCCGGGACAGATGAAACATCTTTTCGCCGCCCTTCTGCTGGCCGTGACGGTCCTGATCCAACCCGCCAGCGCCGAAACCCTGACCGTGACCACGGTCACCCGCTCTCCCTTTTCGATGGTCGAGGAGGGCAAGGATACCGGCTTTTCCATTGAATTGCTGCAAGCCCTGGCGAAATCGCTGGGCTGGGATTATCGCATCGAAAGGGTCGAGAAATTCAGCGACATGCTGGATGCGATCAGCCACAACCGCGCCGATCTGGCGATCGCCAATATCTCGATCACCTCGGCGCGCGAGGTGACGATGGATTTCAGCCAGCCGATCTTCGAGGCCGGGCTGCAGATCATGGTGCCGGTGGGGCAGAGCGGCGGGCCGTCGCTGTGGCGGGCGCTGATGTCGCGCGATCTTCTGCTGGCGATCGGCGTGGCCTTCCTGCTGTTGCTGGGGGGAGGCATGCTGATGTGGCTGTTCGAACGCCGCGCGCAGCCCTATTTCGACCGCCCGGCGAAAGAGGCCTGGTTCCCCTCCTTCTGGTGGGCGCTGAACTTGGTGGTGAACGGTGGTTTCGAGGAACGGGTGCCGCGCACGCTCTTCGGGCGGGTCTTCGGCGTGCTTCTGGTCGTCTCCTCGCTGTTCATCGTCTCGGTCTTTGTGGCGAAGATCACCGCCGTGATGACGGTGGACGCGATCAGCGGTTCAGTGAATTCGGTGAACGATCTTTACGGCAAGCGGGTGGCGACGATTTCCGGCTCTACCGCGGCGGGCTTCCTCGAACGGCGCGAGGTCGGCTATATCGGCTACGACGCGCTCGATCCCATGCTGCGCGCATTCGAGGCCGGCTCGGTTGATGCCGTGGTCTTCGATGCGCCGATCCTGGCCCATTATGCCACCCACGTCGGCCGCGACTATGGCAGCCTCGCCGGTCCGGTCTTCCTGCGCGAGAACTACGGCATCGCCTTCACCACTGGCAGCCGGCTGGTGGAAGACGCCAATCAGGCGCTGCTGGCGCTGCGCGAGAACGGCACCTACGAGCAGATCTATCGCAAGTGGTTCGGCGTCATGCAGTGAACTTTGCGCGTCGGGCCGCAAATCATGGCCCGCGCCAGGATGGCTGTGACCAAGACATGGATCGCCAGAGTGAGGCGGGGCCTCTTCCCTGCAAGAACACTCAAAATCCGCGGTGCGGAATAGCGCGGCGCGCTTAATTCAGCAGGCTGTCCGGTTCGAGCTGGTCGTCGCCGAAGAAGGGCACCATCTGCGCCACGATCACCGCGTTTTCATCCAGCGCCCGCTGCATCAGCGCGCGTTCCTCGGCGTCGATCTCGTGGCCCGCCTCTTCGCGTTCCTCCAGCGTGCCATAGCCGGTGACATCGAGCGGCGCGGTATCCGCCTGCTTCAGAATCGCCACGGTCTCGCGCACCGCCTCGGCCTCGTCGATGCCGGAGGCATAGCACATCAGCGCTGCCCCGGTCGCATCCTTGGGCAGGCCGTCACCGGCCTTGCGGCCGATCTGGACCAGCAGCGTATAGACTTGCTGGCGCGAGCGTTTCGTCTTCTCTGTCATGGCGCCTGCCTTAGCTCCAGCCGGGGGATGCGGTCAACCGTTACCTGAGCGCCGCAGATTGCATTCAAATTTTCGGAAAAAAAGTAAAGAAGTGCATATTTTTGCCCAAATCTTTATTCAGACTACGAGCATATGAACAGGCGGCGCCAAGCTGTCATCTATAACGATTGAGGCATACCATGGTTTCGGCAACTGAGCTTCCTATCGACACGTCCGCATCCGCGATGGACATGGCGGAGTCCATGTTCGGTTCGGGGATCGAGATCGTATCGGCCTCCTATACCGGGGCCACGGCGGCGTCGGGGATCTATTCGAACGGGGATGCGGTGGCGCCGCAGCTCACCCCTTCCGACACCGGGGTGATCCTGTCAACCGGTAAGGCCACGGATATCACCAACAGTTGGGGCAGCGCCAACCAGTCGGCCAGCACCACGACGCAACTGGGCACGGCAGGCGATTCCGACCTGAGCCAGCTTGCCGGCATGAAGACCTATGATGCCGCGGTTTTCGAGGCCTCTTTCGTGCCGGACGGCGATACGCTGACCATGCAGGTGGTGTTCTCCTCGGAAGAATACCTGGAATACGTCAACTCGGGCTTCAACGATGCGGTGGGGATCTGGGTCAATGGTGTCAAGGCCGAGCTGACGGTCGGCACCGGCGACATCACCATCGACAACATCAACAACGTCAGCAACTCGAACCTCTATCTCAACAACCCGGCCAGCACCGATCCCTACAACACCGAGATGGACGGTCTGACCGTCACCCTGACGCTGAAGGCGCCGGTGAACGTGGGCAAGGTCAACACCATCAAGATCGGCATCGCCGACGCGGGGGATTCGAAATACGACAGTAACTTGCTGATTGCGGGGGATTCGATTCAATGCGCGCTGATCGCGGGTGACGACGTCATCACGGTCGAGGGCGACTCGGGCACCTTTGACCTGCTGGCCAATGACGTCAGCCACACCGGCGCGACGCTGACCATCACCAAGATCAACGGTCAGGATGTCGTGGCCGGCCAGACCATCACCCTGCCCTCGGGCGAGGAGGTGACGCTGAACGCCGACGGCACGGTGACGATTCACCCCGACGGCGATGACGAGACCAATACCTTCACCTATGAGGTGACCGACAGCGAGGGCAATACCGATACCGCCTTCGTCAAGATGACGACGGTGCCCTGTCTGGTCGCCGGTACCCTGGTGGCGACGCCCGAGGGGCTGGTCGCGGTCGAGGACCTGCAGCCCGGTGATCTGGTGATGACCCGCGATGACGGGGCGCAGCCGCTGCGCTGGGTCGGGTGCGCCACCCGCGCGGCCGAAGGTCCTGACGCCCCGGTGGTGATCGAGGCCGGGACGCTGGGCGAACACGACCGGGTGGAACTGTCGCAGAACCACCGGGTGCTGCTGCGCTCGGCCCGGGCCGAGTTGCTGTTTGGCGAGAGCGAAATCCTGGTCAAGGCCAAGGATCTGCTGAACGACAGGACTGTCCGCCTGCGCCGCGACGGCTCTGCCGTGACCTATGTGCACCTGCTGTTCGACCGCCACCAGATCATCACCGGCAACGGGCTGGAAAGCGAAAGCTATCACCCCGGCGACGAGACGCTGGCAAGCTTCGATCCCGACACCCGGGACGAGCTGTTGCGGTTGATGCCCGAGGTCGCTGAGCAGGGGGCAAAGGCCTATGGCCCGACCGCGCGGATGTCGCTGAAAAGCTATGAGAGCCGGACGCTGCTGGCCGGCTGATTTCCGATCAGATCGGGAAGAGGAACAGGGGGCGATCCAGTCGGGTCGCCCTTCTCGTTTGTGGTGGCGGCGGTCAGTCCAACAGCAGGTTTTTCAGGACAGTCGAATGAAGGCTGGGGGAAGCCGAGGCGACAATCCCACCCTTTGATGTCAGCGACAGCGGTTGTCCCCGCCAGTCTGAAATCGTGCCGCCGGCCTCCTGCACGACCGCGCACAGGGCGCAAATATCGTAGGCGTCCAGATCGTTTCCGTTCAGGCAGACATCAATCAGCCCGCGGGACAGCGCGCCGTAAGCTGCGGCGCCACCGTCAAAGACCCTGACGCGCCCGGCCGATCTGAGCCTGTCGTAGCCGGCGGCGTTTTCGCCGGTGAAACTGTCCGGATTTGCCAGGCTGATGACGGCCGCGCCCAGATCGCGCTGGCCGCTGCTGTGGACGACACGGCCGCCGAAACGGCTGCCCTTGCCCCTCGCGGCGACGTAACGGGCGCCGGGCATGGGCAAATCTATGATGCCCAGAATCGGATCGCCGTCGCGGCAGACGCTGATCAGCGAGGCGAAGTTCAGCAACCCGGCTCCGAACTGGCGGGTGCCGTCAATCGGATCGAGAACCCAGGTAAAGGCGCTGCTGCCGCTGTCGGTGCCATATTCCTCGCCCAGGATGCCGTGCGCGGGAAACTGTCGGCGTATCCGCTCGCGCCACAGGGCTTCGATGGAGAGATCGGCCTGGGTGAGCGATGATCCGTCGGATTTGTAGCTGACCGCCAGATCGCCGCGCCATGTCTCGGCCGCCAGATCGGTTGCTGCCTCCGCAAGGCTCAGCGCCAGGGAGAGGAGGGGGGCGATATCATCCATGTGCCGGCCTTTCAGGAAATGGCGCCAGATAGACCGCGCAGGGTGACAATCGGATGACACTCTGGCGACGGTGGGGCCGGAACAACAAAAAAGGGCGGCCCCGGTGGGCCGCCCCGTTTTTGCGCCAATCGCGCTGGGTCAGTCGCGCAGCAGCTCGTTCACGCCGGTTTTCGACCGGGTGCGTTCGTCGACGCGCTTCACGATCACCGCGCAATAGAGGTTCACGCCGTTCTTCGACGGCATCGAGCCGGCGACGACCACGGAATAGGGCGGCACTTCGCCATACATGACTTCGCCGGTCTCGCGGTCGATGATCTTGGTCGACTGGCCGAGGAAGACCCCCATGCCCAGAACCGAGCCTTCGCGTACGATCACGCCTTCGGCCACTTCCGACCGGGCGCCGACAAAGCAATTGTCCTCGATGATCACCGGGCCGGCCTGCAGCGGTTCCAGCACGCCGCCGATGCCGGCGCCGCCGGAGATATGGCAGTTCTTGCCGATCTGCGCGCAGGAGCCAATGGTCGCCCAGGTATCGACCATGGTGCCCGAATCCACATAGGCGCCGAGGTTGACGAAAGAGGGCATCAGCACCGCGCCCGGCGCGATATAGGCCGATTTGCGCACCACGCAGTTCGGCACCGCGCGGAAACCGGCGGCGCCCCATTCATTGTCGCCCCAGCCCTTGAACTTGCTGTCGACCTTGTCCCACCAGCCGCCGCCCTGCGGGCCGCCGTCCTGCATCTCCATGTCCTTGATGCGGAAGCCCAGCAGAACCGCCTTCTTCGCCCATTGGTTGACGTGCCAATTGCCGTCTTCCTGTTTCTCGGCCACCCGCAGCTTGCCGGCGTCGAGCGCGTTCAGCGTGTCTTCGATGGCTTCGCGGGTCTCGCCGCCGGTCAGGGGGGTGATCTGGTCGCGGGTTTCCCACGCGGCTTCGATGGCGGCTTCCAGTTGGGCGTTGGACATGGGTCTCTCTTCCTGTGCGGTCGTCGGGTCAGATCGGCTATAGACCGGGACGCGCGCACTGGGCAAGATAACGATGGCCGCGACCGGGAAACGGCGCCTTCAGGCGGCTGAGAAGTGGGGCATGGCCTAGCCCGATCGTCGAGGTCGGCGCCGGCCCCGTCGGGGCGCTAGGCGCCGCTCATCGGGCCTGTTGATTTTCCCCGCGCGGGCCGCAGGGGAAAGGTGATCTTGTCCCTGGCGATAGCCTGCGTGGTGGCGGTGAATGTCGGGTTAAACCGCAAGCGGGCTGGTGCCGCGGTAACTCTGGCGCCGGGCAATTGCGCCGAACCAGCCCCGCAGCGCGGGATAGCCGGCGAGCATCTTCGCCCCGTCCGGGGCGGCGGCGAAGAAGCCCAGCATCGGGGCCAGATGGATATCCGCCAGCGTCAGCGCCTTGCCGGAAAGGATCAGCCCTTCAGCGGCGATATCTTCCAGCGCGGCGAGAACCCTCGGTGCGCGCTCCAGCCCTTCCGCAATGAGTGCTTCATTCGAGCGCTCCCCCTCCAGCGGCGCGAAGATCCGCTCGCCATAGACCTGTCGGACCAATGGCCAATACGCTTGCGAATCCGCGATCCCCTCGACCTGCACCATCCGCGCCAGGGCACGCGGATGGCTGGGCGTGAATCGCCCGCCGGCATGGGCGGCGTCGAGATAGCGCAGGATCGCTGCGGTCTCGTAGAGCCGAAAGTCTCCCTCCTCCAGAACCGGCACCGCGTTGAACGGATGCGGGATCGCGTCGGTGCCGGCGAAGGGATCGACCTCGATCATCCGCGTCTCGAGCCCGCATTCCGCCAACATCATGCGCACGCTCTGGCAGTAGGAGCTGGGCGGATAGGCATAGAGCGTCAGCCTGGCCTGCGGGGGGTTGGACATCGGCGGGTCCTCATGCGATCCGGGGGGCGAATCCCATGGTCCGGCAAGACGGCGCCGGGCGCAACGCAAGACTGGAGAGGCAGATGGCCAAACAGATCCACAGCATGATCCGCGTGTTCGACGAGGCCCGCTCGGTTGCCTTCTATGACAAGGCCTTCGGGCTGAAGGTCGCCGACCGGCTGGATTTTCCCGATTTCACGCTGGTCTATCTCAGCAATCCGGAAACCGAATTCGAACTCGAGCTGACCATCAACAAGGACCGGACCACGCCTTACGATCTGGGCGACGGTTACGGTCATCTGGCGGTTTCGGTCGAGGACCTGGAGGCCGAGCACGCCCGGTTCGAGGCCGAGGGCCTGGCGCCGCGCAAGCTGGTGGAATTCGCCCCGGGCGGCGAGGTGATCGCCAAGTTCTTCTTCGTCGCCGATCCCGACGGCTATCAGATCGAGGTTCTGCAGCGCGGCGGCCGCTATCTCTGATCCGGGGGGCAGCCCGTCAGGGCTGCCCGCACATCGCTCAGTCCAGGAAATCTTCGACCGAATAGCCCTGAATATAAAGCAGCGCGGTCAGATCGCCGAAGTTGACCCGCACGTCGCATTCCGCCGCCACTGCCGGCTTGGCGTGCAGCGCAACCCCGGTGCCGGCCCGGCCCAGCATGCCCAGATCGTTGGCGCCGTCACCAACGGCGATCACCTCGGCCTCGGACAGCCCGAGCCGCGCGGTCACCTGTTCCAGCGCCTCGACCTTGGCGGCGCGGCCCAGGATCGGCATCTGCACCTTGCCGGCCAGAACCTCGCCCTCGATGATCAGCGTGTTGGCGCGGTTCTCGTCGAACCCCAGCCAGGCCGCCACGGTCTTGGTGAAGGCGGTGAACCCGCCCGAGACCAGCACCGCATAGGCGCCGTTGCCGCGCATGGTGGCCAGCAGAGTCTTGCCGCCGGGCATCAGGGTGATGCGTTCCTCAAGCACCTGTTCGATCACCTGCGCCGGCAGCCCCTGCAACAGCGCGACCCGTTCGATCAGCGCGCCTTCGAAGTCGAGCTCTCCGTTCATCGCGCGGGCGGTGATCGCCTTCACATGATCGCCGACACCGGCCAGATCGGCCAGCTCGTCAATGCATTCCTGCTGGATCATGGTCGAATCCATATCGGCCAGCAGCATCTTTTTCTTCCGCCCCTCGGCGGGTTGCACCACCAGATCGACGCCCATCTTCTGCAGGTCGTTCCAGACGTCCCAGCGATTCTCCGGCACCTCGGGCAGCGAGAACTCCGCCGCGCGGCCGGGGGCCAGCCAGGTCGCCTCTCCGCCGCCCCAGGCGTTGCGCAGCGACGAAACGAGGGCGGGGTCCATTTCCGGCCCGGTGGGAGAGGTCATGAGGGTGGCGACAAACATCGGAGCGCTCCGGGATAACAATGCAGGATTCGCGCTGGTAATAGCGCCGCCACAGGGGCAGTTGCCAGCCCCTGCGGCATTCTCGCCCTCTATTCCGGGTCTCAGGGATCGCCGGTTTCCGACATCAGCACGGCGATGAACCGGGTGCTGGGCAGTTCGGCCAGGATGATCATCACCATGGCGGTCAGCGGAATCGCCAGGATCGCCCCCATCATGCCCCAGAGCGCGGTCCAGATCGCCAGCGACAGAAGCACGGTGAAGGGAGAGAGATTGACCGAACGGCCCAGGAACTTCGGTTCGATATAATAGGCAACGATCATCTGCGGCCCCATCAGCGCCACCAGCGCCAGCGCCGCATGGCCGAAGGAGGCGTATTGCACCAGGCTGGTGGCCACCGGGAAGGCCACCGCGATGACCGATCCGATATAGGGTATATAGTTCAGGATCGCGATCAGGATCGCCCAGAACACCGGAAAGTCGATGCCCAGCAGCCAGAGCACCCCCAGCGACACCACGCCCAGGATCACGTTCACCAGGGTCTTCGCCGCCAGGTATCCGCCGATCCTTTCGTTGATCTGGCGCACCACCTCGAGCGTGCGCTCGGCCTGCTGGCTGCGGTCGAGCGCGCTGCGGGTCTTTTCCGGCAGGCTGTCGAGTTCGGCGATGATGAAGATCGCATAGAGCGCGGCGGCCACCACCACCGATCCGGCATTGGTGATGGTGCTGAGCACGATCGGCATCAGGGTCGAGATATCGAGCATGTCGGTCAGCTTCTGGCTCAGCTCGGCCCAGCTCGGCAATTCGTCGACGCCGAGGATGTGCAGCAATCTGGCCTGCAGCGTATCGAAATTATTGGCGTATCTCGGTACGGCGGCCGAGATTGCCGCGGCGTTCGAGGTGATGAAGGCGGCCAGGATCAGCACGCTGGCGACGATGCCGATCAGCACGATCAGCCGTCGCCAGCGTCGCCCCAGCCGGCCGATCAGCGGCAGGCGCACCATCGCATCGGCGGCGGTGGTCAGGATATAGACCACGATGACCGCCATCAGCACCGGCAAGAGGATCGATTGGCCCACCCGCAGAAGCCAGCCGATCATCAGCATCAGCGCGATGGAATAGGTCGTCACCATCAGCCGGTTGCGGCCCTCGATCTGCATGTGGTCTCCCTTCGGGGTGGCGCCGCGGTGGCGCGGCCGGGATCAGAAAAGCAGGACCGGCGGCGGGGGGCAATGGGGCAGGGCGCGGCGGCGGGGATCGGAGCCCATGTTTCCGATAGGAGACGCCATTCACCGCGCATCACGGGAATGCGACATTTCGACAGAATTTCACGACATCACCGATATTGCGCGATCCTCGAATCGCCAGTATATCCAGCAGCGGGACACCCCTCCCCAACGAGGGGCGCTTATCTGGAAGGTTAATGTCACATGGCTGACAAACACCCGGTATCGCGGCCGGCTAACCCGCGTTTTTCCTCTGGCCCCTGCGCCAAGATCCCCCATTTCAATCTTGAGATGCTCGCCGACGCGCCGCTCGGCCGTTCGCACCGTGCCGCTGTCGGCAAGGACAAGCTGAAAGCCGCGATCGAAACGACGCGCGAGATTCTCGGGATTCCCGCTGACTATAAGATCGGCATCGTCCCCGCGTCGGACACCGGTGCCGTGGAAATGGCCCTCTGGTCGATGCTCGGCGCCCGCAAGGCCACCATGCTGGCCTGGGAAAGCTTCGGCGCCGGCTGGGTGACCGATGTGGTCAAACAGCTCAAGATCGACGCCGAGGTGAAGACCGCCGAATACGGCCAGATCGTTGATCTCGCCACGGTCGATTTCAACACCGACGTCGTCTTCACCTGGAACGGCACCACCTCGGGCGTGCGCGTGCCGAATGGCGATGCGATCCCGGCCGACCGCGAAGGTCTGACCATCTGCGACGCGACCTCGGCCGCTTTCGCGCAGGATCTGCCCTGGGACAAGCTCGATGTCACCACCTTCTCCTGGCAGAAGGTGATGGGTGGCGAAGGCGGTCACGGCATGCTGGTCCTGAGCCCGCGCGCGGTGGAGCGTCTTGAGACCTATACCCCGGCCTGGCCGATGCCGAAGATCTTCCGCATGACCAAGGGCGGCAAGCTGATCGAAGGTATCTTCAAGGGCGAGACGATCAACACGCCCTCGATGCTGGCGGTCGAAGACTATCTGGTCGCCCTCGAATGGGGCAAGAAGGTCGGTGGTCTGCCCAAGCTGATGGAACGCGCGGATTTCAACGCCAAGATCATCTGGGACTTCTGCGACGAATACGACTGGATCGACAACCTCGCCGAGGATCCGGCGACCCGGTCGAACACTTCTGTCTGCCTGAAGTTCACCGACGATCGGATCAAGGATCCGGCGGCCTTCGCCAAGGCTGTGGCCAAGAAGCTGGAAACCTATCAGGCCGCCTATGACATCGGCTCCTACCGCGATGCGCCGGCTGGCCTGCGCATCTGGTGCGGCGCCACCGTCGAAGCCGCTGACCTGGAGAAACTGACGCTCTGGCTGAAGTGGGCCTTCGAGGTCTGCATCGCAGAGCAGGAATAAGAGCCGGCGGCGGGCTTCGGCCCGCCCCACGCCTCTGTTTCCACCGTTTCCGGTAGCGCGGGCTGCAGCCCGTCTTCCTTCCTATTTCCGACTTTCGAAGGAGTGCCTGACATGGCCCCCAAAGTTCTGATTTCCGACAAACTGTCGCCCGCCGCCGTTCAAATCTTCAAGGATCGTGGCATCGAGGTCGATTTCCAGCCCGACCTGGGCAAGGACAAGGACAAGCTGGCCGCAATCATCGGCAACTATGATGGTCTGGCGATCCGCTCGGCCACCAAGGTGACCGACAAGATCCTGGAAAACGCCACCAACCTGAAGGTGATCGGCCGCGCCGGCATCGGGGTCGACAACGTCGACAAGGAAGCGGCATCGAAGAAAGGCGTGATCGTGATGAACACGCCCTTCGGCAATATGATCACCACCGCCGAACACGCCATCGCCATGATGTTCGCTGTCGCCCGGCAAATCCCCGAGGCCTCTGCCTCGACCCAGGCCGGCAAGTGGGAAAAATCCAAGTTCATGGGGGTCGAGCTGACCGGCAAGACCCTGGGCGTGATCGGCGCCGGCAACATCGGCGGCATCGTCTGCGACCGCGCCCGTGGCCTGAAGATGAAGGTCATCGCCTTCGACCCCTTCCTCAGCCAGGAAAAGGCCGACAAGATGGGCGTCGAGAAGATCGAGGATCTCGACGAGCTGCTGAAGCGTGCTGATTTCATCACCCTGCACGTGCCGCTGACCGACTCGACCCGCAACATCCTCAGCAAGGAAAACCTCGCCAAGACCAAGAAGGGCGTGCGGATCATCAACTGCGCCCGCGGCGGTCTGGTCGATGAAGCGGCGCTGGCCGAGCTGATCAAGTCCGGCCATGTTGCTGGTGCCGCCTTCGACGTCTTCTCGGTTGAACCGGCCACCGAAAACCCGCTGTTCGGCCTGCCGAACGTGGTCTGCACCCCGCACCTGGGCGCCGCCACCACCGAGGCGCAGGAAAACGTCGCCCTGCAGGTCGCCGAACAGATGTCGGATTACCTGCTGACCGGCGCCGTCACCAACGCGCTGAACATGCCGTCGGTCACCGCCGAGGAAGCCAAGGTGATGGGCCCCTGGATCAAGCTGGCCGGCCATCTGGGCAACTTCATCGGTCAGATGACCGAAGAGCCGGTGAAGGCGATCAACATCCTTTATGACGGCGTGGCCGCCACCATGAACCTCGAGGCGCTGAACTGCGCCGCCGTGGCCGGGATCATGAAAAAGTTCAACCCGGACGTGAACATGGTCTCTGCTCCGGTCGCCGCCAAGGAACGTGGCATCAAGATCTCGACCACCAATCAGGACAAGTCGGGCGCCTTCGAAGGCTACATCAAGCTGACCGTCGTGACCGAAAGCCGTGAACGCTCGGTGGCCGGGACCGTCTTCTCGGACGGCAAGCCGCGCTTCATCCAGATCAAGGGCATCAACATCGACGCCGAAGTGGGCGGGCATATGCTCTATACCACCAACCTCGACGTGCCGGGGATCATCGGCAAGCTGGGCACCCTGCTGGGCGAAAACAACGCCAACGTGGCGAACTTCACCCTCGGCCGTGCCGCCCAGGGCGGTGAGGCGATCGCCATCGCCTATCTTGACGAGCCGCTGAAAGCCGAAGCGGTCGAGGCGCTGCAAGCCACCGGCCTGTTCCGTCAGGTCAAGCCGCTGGAATTCGAGGTCGCCTGACCGGCTGGCCGTCCGGCCGGAGCCTTGTAAGGAAATGAAAGGGCCGTCGCATCCCCCGGGTGCGGCGGCCCTTTCGCTTGGTATGGGTCAGGCGGGGCTGCGCCGCGCCCGGCCGCCCTTGAGCACCACCCCCGCGAAGACCAGCATCGACAGCAGGGTCAGCATCGAGCCGATCTTGGCCAAGGTCTCGCCCTCGCGCTGCAGCGCCATGACGATCCCCGGCACGATGGTGATCAGCCCGGCGGTGGCGATCAGCAGATGCACCCGCGCCAGCGGATTGTCCGCTGCCGAGGGAACCGAGTGATAGTAGAAGGCGAAGATCGCGCAGCTCACCCATCCCAACAGGTTCAGATGCGCATGCGCTGCCGCCATCGTGTGATTGCCGCTGGCCGACATCTGGATGCCCCAGGTCATGCCCAGAATGGCCGAGATCACCCCAAGCAGCATGAAATACCGTGCAATTCCGTTCATGTGTTCCGTCCCTTTCATTTGGGCCGGTCGCGATATCCGCGCGCCGGCCTTGCCTGGGCGTCCCGGTCCCCCTCCCGGCCGCGCCCGTCCTGAGGCTGCCTCAGGACGGGTCGTTCGCAAAGAAGATTGATGGCGAATGCAGGTTTTCCTGCGCCGGGGCCGGTGGCGGGCCTTTCCCCCGGTGGCCATTTGGGGCATCACGGGCCTGTCCCGGGCAGAGCCGGAACCGGAGGCGGACGCGATGACTGAACCGATCTATGCGGTGGCCGATATCCATGGGCGGCGCGATTACCTAGACCGCGCGCTCGATCTGATCGAGGCGGATGGCGGCGGCGGCGCCGAGGTGATCTTTACCGGCGATCTGGTCGATCGCGGCCCGGAAAGCCGCGCGGTGATCGACACTCTGATGCAGGGGATCGCGGCGGGACGGAACTGGCAGGTGCTGCTGGGCAATCACGACCGCATGTTCGCGCGCTTCCTGCAGGACGGCAGCGTGCATGACGCGCGGATCCGCTCGGGCATCACCTGGACGCATCACAAGGTGGGCGGGCTGACCACGCTGGCCTCCTATGGCATCGAGGCCGGCGCCGAGGTGCCCTTGCCTGATCTTTTCGCCGCGACGCGGCAGGCGGTACCGGCGGCGCATCGGGATTTTCTCGGCGCCCTTCCGAGGGTGCTCGAGCGCGAGGGGCTGCTGTTCGTTCACGCCGGGCTGCGCCCCGGGGTGGCGCTGGCGGATCAGGATCCGGAGGATCTGATCTGGATCCGCGACGAATTCCTTGATCATCCGGACCCGCACCCCTGGTTGGTGGTGCACGGGCATACGGCGCTGGAGTATCCGCAGCATTTCGGCAACCGGATCGACCTCGATGGCGGTACCGGCTATGGCCGGCCGTTGCATCCGGCGGTGATCGAGGACGGCAAATGCTGGCTGCTGACCGAGCGCGGCCGCGAGGCGCTGGAGCCTGCGACCTGACGCCGCCCCCGGCCCCGATCGGGCCGGAAACAGGGCGTCGAGGCACCCGGGCGCGTCATTCCGGCGCAGGCGGATCGCTGGCACCCCGGAGTTTCCGGGCTAGATTACGCCCGTCGCCAGGCCCTGGGCGGCGTTGAATTCCAAGCCCCGCAAACCCGGATCCAGACACCCCATGCCCGCCAAGCCCTCCGCCCGCCAGTTGATCACCGCCGCGCCGAAACGGCTGCTCAGGCAATCCTCCTCTTGGGCGCTGGCCTCGGGCGTGCTCTGGCCGTTGCAGGCGGGGCTGATCGCCTGGGTGGTGGCGCAATGGGCGGCCGGTACGCTGGGCGGGGCCGGTTGGATGGCGGCGGCGGGTTTTGCGGCGTTGGGGATCGCGCGGGCCGGGGCCGACCGGATGGGCGCGCGCCGGGCCTTTGCCGCCGCCGATCTGGCGATTGCCGAACGGCGCCGGCTGCTTTTGGACCGCGAGGCGCTGCGGATGGATCGCCGGGTGTCCTCGGCCGATCTGGCGGCGCTCCTGTCGGAAAAGCTGGCGATGGTCGGGCCCTATATCTCGCGCTACACGCCGGCGATGTCGCGCACCGCGGTGCTGCCGCTGGTCTATCTGGCCTGCACCTTCTACGTCTCGTGGATCGCCGGGCTGATCCTGGTGATCTCGGGGCCGCTGATACCGGTCTTCATGGCGCTGGTCGGCATGGCCGCGAAAGAGGCCAGCGAACGCCAGATGGCGCAGATCGGCGACATGAACGCGCTGCTGATCGACCGCATCGCGGCGCTGCCCGATATCCTGCTGCTGAACGCCGCCGACCGGTCGCGCGCCGATTTCGCCGACAAGGCCGAGGGGCTGCGCAAGCGCACCATGGCGGTGCTGCGGGTGGCCTTCCTGTCCTCCACGGTGCTGGAGCTGTTCGCTGCCATCGGGGTGGCGATGGTCGCCGTCTATACCGGCTTTTCCCTGTTGGGAGAGATCACCATCGGCGCCTGGGCGACGCCGCTGACGCTGGGCGAAGGCGTGTTCATCCTGCTGCTTGCGCCGGAATTCTTCCAGCCGCTGCGCGATCTGGCCTCGGCCTGGCACGACAAGGCCTCGGCCGACGCGGTGAGCGCCGAGCTGCAGGCGCTGGCCGAACGGGACAGCCCGCCGGTGCTGGGCCAGGGCGCCCCGGCGCCGCGGCTGGAGGGGCCTGCGCGGTTGCAGATGAGGGGCGTCAGCCTGACCCGGGGTGGCGCCTGCCGGGCGCTGCCCGATCTGGTGGTGGAGCCGGGCGAAAGCGTTGCTCTGCGCGGCCCCAGTGGGGTGGGGAAATCCACCATGCTCGACCTCGCCGCCGGGCTTTTGCAACCCGAGAGCGGCGAGATCACGGTCGCGGGCCAGCCCCTGAACGACGATACCGCCGATGGCTGGCGCGCCCGCGTCGCCTTTGTGCCGCAGTCGGTGCATGTGCCGGATGTCACCCTGCGCGCCTTCCTCGACCCGCATGGCTCCGGTGCCGATCTGAACGAGGCGCTGGCCCGGGCGCGGGCGACCGATATCGTCGCGGGCCTTCCTGAAGGGCTCGACACCCATCTGGGGGAAACCGGCGCCGGTGTCTCGGGGGGCGAGGCGCGGCGGTTGTTGCTGGCGCGGGCCTTCCTGTCCGGGGCCGATGTGATCCTGGCGGACGAACCCACCGCCGATCTCGATCGCGCCACGGCGGCCGAGATCACGGCGGCGCTGGCCGATCTCAGGGCCGAGGGGCGCACGGTGATTGTCGCCACCCACGACGCGGCGCTCTGCGCGGCGATGGACCGGGTGGTCGATCTGGAGGCGGCGGCATGAAACACCTGTGGCAAATCCTGAAACTCCTCTGGTCGGCCGATCCCTGGGCGATGGGGCGCGGCGCGGCGCTGACGGTGGTGGTGCTGATCATGGGGGCGGCGTTGCTGGGCCTGTCGGGTTGGTTCATCACCGCCACCGGGCTGGCGGGGGTCGCCGGCATCGGCATCGCCTTCGATGTCTTTCGCCCCTCGGCCGGGGTGCGGTTCCTGGCGCTGGGGCGGGCGGCGGCGCGCTATGGCGAACGGCTGTTGACCCATGACGCGACGCTGCGCGCGCTGTCTGCCCTGCGGGTCAGCCTGATGCGCCGGCTTGAGCTTTGGCCGATGGAGGCGCTGCGCCGGCTGCGCGGAGCCTCGGCCTTGACCCGGATCACAGCGGATGTCGACGCGCTGGACGGTGTCGCGCTCAGGCTGGCGCTGCCGGTGGCAGCGGGGCTGGTGACCCATCTGGTGGCCTTCGTGCTGATCGCCTGGCTGGTCACCCCGCTGGTGGCGGTGAGCCTGACCGCCGGTTACCTGGTCGGTGGGGCGCTGGTGCTGCTGCGGGTGGCGGCGCGGACCCTGGCGCCCTCCACCCGGGCCGAGGCCGCGATGCAGGCGCTGCGGCGCGGCGCCATCGGCCTGTTCCGGGGCCAGCGCGAGGCGATCCTGCAGGGCGCCCTGCCGGACTGGCGCGCCCGCATCGACGCCGAGGAGGCCGAGGCGCGCGCCGCCCACGATCTGCTTGACCGGATCGACGGCGGCGCGGGCTTTGCCCTGTCATCGCTGGTGGCACTGATCACCGCGCTGATGCTGGGCCTTTCCGGCGGGCTGGTGGCGGCCGGAGGCATCGACGCGGCGCAGGCGGCGATCGGCGTCTTCGTGGCGTTGGCGCTGGCCGAGACCATTCTGCCGCTGCGCCGCGGCGTGGGCGAGATCGGCCGCATGCGCGACGCCGCCGCCCGGGTGCTGGCCGATGTGCCCGCAGGGCCGGCGCCGGTCGCCGCAGCAAAGACCCTGCCGGCAGTCGACCCCGACCGAGGCATTGAGCTGCGCGAGGTCACCCTGATGCGCCCCGGCCGCGCCCGGCCGCTGGTCGAGGGGCTGAGCTTTTCCGTCGCCCCGGGCGAGATGCTGGTGATCAGCGGCGCCAGCGGGGCAGGCAAGAGCACGCTGCTGGACGCGCTCGCCGCCGTCGTCCCGGTGGCGGGGGGGGAGATTCGCTGTCTGGGCGCGGCGCTGGCCGATTGGCCCGAATCAGAGCTGCGCCAGCGGCTTACGCTTTTGCCGCAGCGCAGCGCATTGCTGGGTGGCAGCGTCCGCGACAATTTGGCGCTCGCCCGTGACGGCCTGACCGACGAGGCCGCCTGGGAGGTGCTGTGCGCGGTCGCGCTCGACCAGGTCGTGGCCGAGCGCGGCGGGCTCGACGCCATGTTGGGAGAGGGGGGCGCGGGCCTCTCCGGGGGCGAGTCGCGCCGGCTCTCCCTGGCGCGCGCATTGCTCAGAAAGCCCAATATCTTATTGCTGGACGAGCCCACCGAGGGGCTTGATCCGCAAACCGCCCGGACGGTGGTGCGGGGCATCCGCGCCTATCTGCCCGGGGCCGCGATCATCGCGGCAAGCCACCGCGCCGCCGAGGCCGAAATGGCTGACCATCACAGGGAGCTGAAGGGGGGCGGGAAAAATAGATTATGAAACAATAACCCCTTTGACGCAGATCAAATCAGCTTCCCGCCTCATGGGTGTAGCTGGTAACAGTAGAAAATCATGCATTTTCAAGGCAGGTTTGTGTCCAATGGACCTGCAGAACCAAACCCGAGGAGATGCACATCATGCATATTGATGTCGTCGAGCTGTCTCGTCTGCAATTCGCGATGACGGCTATGTACCACTTCCTCTTTGTGCCGCTGACGTTGGGTCTGTCGATCCTCGTCGCGATCATGGAGACGGTCTATGTGATGACGAACCGCCCGATCTGGCGACAGATGACCAAGTTCTGGGGCACCCTGTTCGGCATCAACTTCGTTCTCGGTGTCGCCACCGGGATCACCATGGAGTTCCAGTTCGGCATGAACTGGTCCTACTACAGCCATTACGTCGGTGACATCTTCGGCGCGCCGCTCGCGGTCGAAGGGCTGATGGCCTTCTTCCTCGAAGCGACCTTCGTCGGGCTGTTCTTCTTTGGCTGGAACAAGATGTCGAAGGTGGCGCATATGATCGTCACCTGGCTGGTGGCAATCGGCTCGAACTTCTCGGCGCTTTGGATTCTGATCGCCAACGGCTGGATGCAAAACCCGGTCGGCGCCGCGTTCAACCCGGAGAGCATGCGGATGGAGATGACCTCCTTCTTCGACGTGGTCTTCAACGAAGTGGCGCAGGCGAAATTCGTGCACACGGTTTCGGCCGGTTACGTGACCGCCTCGGTTTTCGTGATGGGGGTTGCCGCCTGGTACATGCTGAAGGGACGTCATATCGAGCTGGCCCGCCGGTCGATCGCCGTTGCCTCGGCCTTCGGTCTGGCAGCCTCGCTTTCGGTCGTGGTTCTGGGCGACGAGTCGGGTTATTCCGCCAGCCACACCCAGAAGATGAAGCTCGCCGCGATCGAGGCGATGTGGGAAACCCATGATGCGCCGGCGCCCTTCACCCTGATCGGCATTCCCGACCGCGAAGCGCGTGAAACCCATTATGCGGTTGAGGTTCCCTGGGTCATGGGGCTGATCGGCACCCGCTCGCTGACCAAGAAAATCCCCGGCATCAACGAATTGGTCGCCCAGGCACAGGACAAGATCCGCTCGGGTCTGATCGCCTATGACGCGCTGATGACCATCCGCGCAGAGCGGGCCAACACCCCGGCCGAAGTGCGTGCCACCTTTGAAGAGCATTCGGCCGACCTGGGCTTTGCCTTCCTGCTGAAACGCTATGTCGACGATCCGCGCACCGCGACGGAAGAACAGATCGCCATGGCCGCCAATGACACCGTTCCCGGCGTCGGGCCGCTGTTCTGGGCATTCCGGCTGATGGTGGGTCTGGGCTTCGGCTTCATCGCGGTGATGATCTACTTCGCGGTGACGGCAAACCTGCGCGGCATGCGGTTCCCGCGCTGGGCGCTGCGTCTGGCCGTGATCATCATCCCCTTCCCCTGGATCGCAGCCGAGCTGGGCTGGTTCGTGGCCGAGTTCGGGCGGCAGCCCTGGACGGTGGACGGCGTGCTGCCCACGGTTCTGTCGGCCTCGCGTCTGAGCGTGGCGGATCTGCTGATCACCCTGGCGGGCTTCGTGACGCTCTATACCGTTCTCTTCATCATCGAGATGGGGCTGATGATCAAATACATCCGCAAAGGCCCCTATGAAGACGTGGAGGAAACCGAAATCTGGATGGCACGCCATGAAGACCGTCTGAAACATAGCGGCGGCTTGGCCGAGCCTGCGGAGTAACAGCCATGATCCTTTCTGAACTGATTGATCTCGATATCCTTCGCGTGATCTGGTGGGTGCTGCTGGGCGTCCTGCTGATCGGCTTCGCCCTGACTGACGGGTTCGACATGGGGGTGGGTGCGTTGCTCCCCTTCGTCGGCAAGACCGATGTGGAACGCCGCGTGGCGATCAACACCATCGGCCCGGTCTGGGAAGGCAACCAGGTGTGGTTCATCCTGGGCGGTGGCGCCATCTTCGCCGCCTGGCCGCCGCTCTATGCGGTCAGCTTCTCGGGGTTCTACCTGGCGATGTTCACCGTCCTGGCGGCACTGATCCTGCGGCCGGTGGGCTTCAAGTACCGGTCGAAACGTGACAGCGCCGCCTGGCGGAACGGGTGGGACTGGGCGCTGTTCGTCGGCGGCGCGGTTCCGGCCCTGCTGTTCGGCGTGGCGGTTGGCAACGTGCTTCTGGGCGTGCCCTTCCACTTCAACGAAGATCTGATGGCCTTCTATGATGGCAACTTCTTCACCAAGTTCATTGGCTTGCTGCGCCCCTTCGCGATCCTGTCCGGGGTGGTGTCGCTGTCGATGCTGCTGATGCACGGTGCCGCCTGGCTGACGCTCAAGACCGAAGGGCCGGTGCAGATGCGCGCCCGCACCATCGGCTCTTACGCCGGTATCGTCGCCGCGGTGGCCTATGCGCTGGCCGGTGTCTGGCTGGCCTATGGGGTGGATGGCTTCCATCTGGTGGGCGAGGTCGCGGCCAATGGCCCGTCGAACCCGCTGCACAACGAAGTCACCCATGGCGGTTCCTGGCTGGTGGCCTATAGCGAACGTCCCTGGATCGTCATTGCGCCGATCATGGGCTTTGTCGGCATCGCCCTGGCGGTGATGGGGCTGCGCGCGGGGCGCGAGGTTTCGACGCTCCTGTGGTCGAAACTGGCGATCACCGGGATCATCTCCAGCGTCGGTCTGACGATGTTCCCCTTCATCCTGCCCTCGACGGTCGATCCCAACAGCTCGCTCACCGTCTGGGACAGCTCGTCGTCGCAACAGACCCTGTTCGTGATGCTGGTGATGGCGGTGATCTTCATGCCGATCATCCTGGCTTACACCGCCTGGGTTTACAAAGTGCTCTGGGGCAAGGTGACCGAAGACGAGATCACCGGCTCTGACCATAGCTACTGAGGAAGGAAAACGAGAATGTGGTATTTCGCCTGGATCCTTGGCCTTCCGCTGGCTGCGATGTTCGCAGTGCTGAACGCGATTTGGCTTGAAATGCGTGAAGACGCGAGGCTGACCGAGGAAGACAAGAAGCATTGAGCGCTTCCCGGTCGAGACAGAGAAGCGGGCGCCCCCTTGGGCGCCCGTTTTCATTTGATGGATGACGATACCGGGGGCGCGCGGCAGCGAGGCCCCGGCTTTCGCGCTCTCGCCTTCCGGGCCGCTTGCGCGCAGTATGGCCGCGACAGGACGGCAGGGAGGCGCCCATGAACATCCTTTTCATCATGTACGACCAGCTCAGGCACGATTACCTGGGCTGCGCCGGTCATCCGCATCTGAAGACGCCGAATTTCGACCGGGTCGCGGCGATGGGGGTGCGGTTCACCAGAGCCTATGTGCAATCGCCGATCTGTGGCGCCTCGCGGATGAGCTTTTACACCGGACGCTACACCTCCTCGCACGGGGCGCAATGGAACGGCTTTCCCCTCAGGGTGGGAGAGCTGACGCTGGGCGATCACCTGCGCAAGATCGGCATGGACTGCTGGCTGTTGGGCAAGACCCATATGAAGGCCGATGCCGAGGGCATGGCGCGGCTGGGCCTCAGCCCCGACAGCATGATCGGGGTGCGGCAGGCCGAATGCGGTTTCGACGCCTGGGTGCGCGACGATGGTCTCTGGGCCGAGGGGCCGGACGGGTTCTATGACGAGAAGCGCTCGCCCTATAACGAATATCTCAAGGCCGAAGGCTATCCCGGCGCCAACCCCTGGGCCGATTTCGCCAATGCCGGGATCGAGGGCGGCCAGATTGCCAGCGGCTGGATCCTGAAGAATGCCGACAAGCCCGCCAATATTCGCGAGGAGGACAGCGAAACCCCCTGGCTGACGTCCGAGGCGCTGGATTTCATGGAACAGGCCAAGGCGCCCTGGTGCGCGCATCTGAGCTACATCAAGCCGCATTGGCCCTATATCGTGCCGGCCCCCTATAACGACATGTTCGGCCCCGACCATGTGCCCGTCGCCTGCCGGTCTGAGGTGGAGCGGGACGGCGCCCATCCGGTGCTGGCGGCCTATATGGAAACCCGCGTGGCCGAGGCGTTCCAGAACGACGCGGTGCGGCAGAAGGTGATCCCGGCCTATATGGGGCTGATCAAGCAATGCGACGATCAGCTTGGCCGCATCCTCGATTATCTCGAAGAGACCGGCGAGATGGCCAATACCATGATCGTGCTGACCTCGGATCACGGCGATTATCTGGGCGATCACTGGATGGGCGAAAAAGACATGTTCCACGATCAGGCGGTGAAGATCCCGCTGATCATCTATGACCCGCGGGCGGAGGCCGACGCGACCCGCGGCACCACCTGCGACGCGCTGGTCGAGGCGATCGACCTGACCGCCACCTTCATCGAGGTCGCCGGCGGCGAGGTGCCCGGCCATATCGTCGAGGGGCGCTCTCTGCTGCCCTGGCTGCGGGGGGAGTTGCCGGCGGACTGGCGGCAGGTGGCGATCAGCGAATACGACTATTCCAGCACCGGGCAGGCGGTGAAGCTGGGGCTGGAGCCGCGCGACGCCCGGCTGTTCATGGTGTTCGACGGGCGGTTCAAGCTGATCCATGCCGAGGGCGGCTTCCGCCCGATGCTGTTCGACCTTGAGACCGATCCTGAGGAATTCCACGATCTGGCCAAGGGCGACGGTCATCAGGCCGAGATCGCCCGGCTTTACGATCACCTCGCCCGCTGGGGGAGGCGGATGTCGCAACGGGTGACGAAATCGGATGCCGAGATCGTCGCGGGGCGGGGCAGGTCCCTGCGCCGGGGGATTCTGACCTTTCTCGCCGATGGCACCGAAGTGCCGGAGGAGCTGGTGATGAAATACATGGGACCGGCCAAGGCGGATTATACTGGCAGCTAGATATTGGGGGTTACCCCTTCCGCCCGCCGCTTATGTGGTTGTTCTCTGGCGGCTGTTGCACGTGGAACATTGGATGCCGGCCCCCGGGGCGATGCGCGGGCACAGCCCGGCGGTGCGGTTTCGTCCGGGGCCGGAACAATCTGTCCCATCCCTGTCGAATAGCGGCTGAACACAAGTGGTTCGTTTCGCAAGATGCGATGATAAAGATCAAATGTGACTTTAGGAGCTTTCGGAGAGACATAATATTGCGCGGAGTGATTGACAAACGGCAGGGGGACCGGCTGATATGTCAGGAATCCGCAGGATTTGTGTTTGCATGTCACATGCGGAATCGCGGCCCGACCCGGGGAAGAGGAGCCCCGCCAGGGACTGCTGCGCATGGCGCAAGGGGAGGGGAATTTGGACATCTTGCAACTGCTGGTCAGCGGGCTGGCAAATGGCTGCGTGTACGGTCTGATCGCGCTGGGCTTCGTCCTGATCTACAAGGCGACCGAGGCGGTGAATTTCGCCCAGGGCGACCTGATGATGTTCGGCGCCTTTGTCGCGCTGGGCCTGACCAATGCGGAATACATCGGCCTGCCGTTCTGGATCGCGGCGCCGCTGGCGATCATCGTGATGGCGGTGATCGGCTATCTGCTCGACCTGCTGATCCTGCGCCACATCTTCGGGCAAAGCCAGACGGCGGTGGTGATCCTGACGATCGCGCTGGGCTTCGTGCTGCGGTTCATCGCCGGGGCGATCTGGGGGCACGAGCCGCAGACTCTGCAAAGCCCGCTGGCGACGGGAGACATCCGGCTTGGCGGCGTGGTGCTGGGGATGGCCGACGTCGCGGTGATCGTGGTCACCGTGCTGCTGACCATCTGCCTCTATCAGTTCTTCCAGCGCACCAAGCTGGGGCTGGCGATGCAGGCGGCGTCGCAGAACCAGATGGCGGCCTATTACATGGGGATCCCGGTGAAACGGGTGCAGGGGCTGATCTGGGGGCTGTCCGGTGCGGTGGCCGCCGTGGCGGGCATCCTCTTCGCCTCCAAGGGCGCAATCGACCCTAACGCAGGGCTTCTGGGCATCAAGGCCTTTGCCGCGGCGGTGATCGGCGGCTTCGGCTCGCTTCCCGGGGCGCTGGTGGGCGGGCTGATCGTGGGGGTGATCGAACCCTTCGCCTCGCGCTATCTCGCCGCCGGCTATTCGCAGATCGCACCCTATGCGCTTTTGCTCTTCGTCCTGGTGTTCCGCCCGCACGGCCTGTTCAGCCAGGTCCGCGTCAAGAAGGTCTGACCCATGCGCATCCACTTCAAGACCTCTTACGACCACGACATCCGGCTGTTCCCGGATTGGTGGAGCTTTTCGGTCTATGCCGCCCTGGTGATCGTCGCGGTGATCCTGCCCTGGGTCCTGGGCGATTTCTATCTGGGCGAGGTCACCAATGTGCTGATCTGGGCCATCGCCGGGCTTGGCCTGATGTTGCTGACCGGCCAGACCGGCCAGGCGAGCCTGGGTCATGCCGCCTTTCTGGCGGTGGGCTGCTATTCCTGCATCATCCTGATGGAACACGGTTGGCCCTTCCTGCTGGCCTTCCCGGCGGCGGGGGTCATCACTGGGGTATTCGGCACGCTCTTCGCGATTCCGGCGGTGCGGCTGCATGGCATCTATCTGGCGATCGCGACCATTGCCCTGTCGATCCTGGCCGATGACATCATCGTGCTCCTCGCCCCCTGGACCGACGGGGTCAGCGGCAAGTTCGCCCCGATGATCAATATCTTCGGGCTGGAGATCGAACGCTGGAGCACGCCGGACCGGTTCTATTGGCTGGTGCTTGCGGTGACGATCCTGTGCACCCTGGCTTATCGCAACCTGTTGCGCGCGCCGCTGGGCCGGGCCTTTGCCGCGGTGCGGGATTCCGAGGTCTCGGCGACGGCGATGGGGGTGCATATCGCCTTTACCAAGGCGGCGGCCTTCGGCCTGTCCTGCGCGATCACCGGCTTGGCCGGGGCGCTGATGGGCTTCTATGCGGGGGCCTTCAATAACGAGACATTCTCGATCACCATTTCGATCAACCTGCTGATGATGATCGTCATCGGCGGCCTGGGGGCGATCCACGGGGCCTTTTTCGGCGCAATTGTCATCGCCTTTCTGCCGCAGGCCCTGTCGATGGTGACCGATATGATCGGCGGCGGCATCGCCATCCCGGGGCTGGAAATGGGGGTCTTCGGCGCGATCCTGATCCTCTTCATCCTGTTCGAGCCGATGGGCATCTATGGCCGCTGGCTGAAGATCCGCACCTGGCTGGAACTTTTCCCCTTCGCGCGCAAGGACATGTTCCGCCGGCAGAAATCCTATCTGAAAACGGAGCGGCTGAGATGAGTCTTCTTGAGATCGACCGCGCCACGTTGAAGTTCGGCGGGGTGACTGCCGTGAACGACCTGAGCTTTTCGGTCGAGGAGGGCGAGGTTTACGCCATCGTCGGCCCCAATGGCGCGGGGAAATCCACCGTCTTCAACCTGATCTCGCGGTTCTATGAACCCTATTCGGGTCGCATCACCTTTGCCGGGGAAAACCTGCTGGACCGGCGCGCCGATGCGGTGGCCGATCTGGGCATCGCCCGGACCTTCCAGAATATCGAGCTGTTCGATCACGCCACCGTCCTGCAAAACCTGCTGGTCGGCCGGCACCGGCACCGCCGCACCAATATGATCGAGGAGCTGCTGTTCACCCCCCGCGTCCGGCGGGAGGAACGGCGCCATCGCGAGGCGGTGGAGGAGGTGATCGATTTCCTTGATCTCCAGCCCTATCGCGACAAGATGATCGCCGGCCTGCCCTATGGCGTGCGCAAGGTGGTGGAGCTGGGCCGGGCGCTGGCCTCCGGCCCCCGGCTCTTGCTGCTGGACGAACCCGCCTCGGGCCTCTCGGTCGAGGAGACGCAGGACATGCGCTGGTGGATCGACGACATTCGCAAGCAGATGGGGATCACCGTCCTGATGGTGGAACACGACATGGGGCTGGTCTCGGGTGTCTCCGACCGGGTGCTGGCGCTGGCCGATGGCGCCAAGCTGGCCGAAGGCACCCCGGCCGAGGTGCAGAGCGATCCGGCGGTGATCGCCGCCTATCTCGGCGCCCCCGCGGATGGGGAGGCGGCGTAATGGGGCGGACCATTCTCGAGATCAAGAACCTCGAAAGCTTCTATGGCCCGATCATGGCGATCCGCGGCGTCAGCCTGAAGGTCGAAGAGGGCAAGGTCGTCACCGTTCTGGGGGCCAACGGTGCCGGGAAATCGACCCTGATGAAGACGATTTCGGGGATCATGGACCCGGAGAAGGGCCAGATCCTGTTCGAGGGGGAGGAGATTCAGGGCCGTGAACCCCATGCCATCGTGCGCCGTGGCATCGTGCATGTCCCCGAGGGGCGCGAGGTCTTCCCGCTGCTCACGGTGGACGAGAACCTGAGCCTTGGCGCCTATTCCCGTCATGATCGCGCCGAGATCGCGCGCGATCGCGACATGGTCTTCGATTATTTCCCGATCCTGGCCGAGCGCCGCGATCAGGAGGCCGGAACCCTGTCCGGCGGCCAGCAACAGATGCTGGCGATCGGGCGCGGGCTGATGCTGCGCCCCAAGATCATGCTGCTGGACGAACCCAGCCTCGGCCTGTCGCCGCTGTTGGTGCAGGAGATTTTCGCGATCCTCAAACGGCTGAACCGCGCCGAGGGGGTGACGATGATGCTGGTCGAACAGAATGCCCGAGTGGCGCTCGATCTGGCCGATTTCGGCTATGTGATGGAGATCGGCCGCATCGTGATGGAGGGCACGGCCGAGCGCCTGATGCAGAGCGAGGATATCAAATCCTTCTACCTCGGCCATCAGGAGGAAGGGCAGCGCGGCGAACGCCGCTGGAAACGCAAGAAGACCTGGAGGTAGGCCGATGAATGCGCAGGCGCCCAATATGACCGAAATTCGTGGCGTTCAGGTCAACGCCCGCCCCGGCACCCGGCCGGCGCTGGTGGATGGCTGCGACACGATGGTGAAGCTATTCGCCAAACGCTGCGCCGAACTGGGCGACCGGGTGGCGCATCGTGAAAAGGACCTGGGGATTTGGCAGTCCTATTCCTGGCGCGACTACTGGACCCATGCCAAATGGCTCGGTTTGGGTCTGCGTGCGCTGGGTCTGCGGCGGGGCGAGGTCGTCTCGATCCTCAGCGAGGATCGCAAGGAATGGCTCTATGCCGATATGGGGATTCAGGGGGTCGGGGGCATTTCCTCCGGTGTCTATACCACCGATTCCGCCGCCCAGCTTGAATACCTGCTCCGCGATTCCGGCAGCCGCTTCCTGTTCGTCGAGGATGATGAGCAGCTCGACAAGTTTCTCGAGATCGAACATCTCGCGCCGCAGGTGCTGAAGGTCATCATCCTCGAAAAGGAGGGGCTGCACGACCTGCGCCATGACAAATGCGTCTTCATCGACGAGCTTTATGAGACCGGCCGCGCCTTCGAGGCCGAAAACCACGGGGTCTTCGAAGCCGAGATCGACAGGGCCAGGCCCGAGGATGTGGCGCTGCTGATCTATACCTCCGGCACTACCGGGGCGCCCAAGGGGGCGATGCTGACGCAGGAGAATATCGTCGCCGCGATGATCTCCGGCATGCATGCGCTGCCGGCCTATCCCGAGGACGAGCAGCTTTGCTTCCTGCCGCTTTGCCATATCCTCGAACGCGATGTGTCGATCTATTTCCCGCTCGCCGCGCGCTCGACCGTCAATTTCGCCGAAAGCGTCGAGACGGTCTTCGACAACCTGCAAGAGGTGTCGCCGGCGCATTTCACCGCCGTGCCGCGGGTCTGGGAAAAGATCTATTCCAAGGTGCGGGTGCTGACGCAGGAGTCGACCGCCATCGGTCAATGGGCCTTTGCGCGGGCACAGAAGGCGGGGGCGGCGCGGGCAGAGTATCTGATCGCCGGCAAGCGGGCGCCGGCGCTGGTCTCGGCGCGCTATGCGATCTGGGATTTTCTGGTGCTCAGGAATCTGCGGCGGATGCTCGGGCTCGACAAGATGCGCCGCTGCACCACCGGGGCGGCGCCGATCTCTCCGGAACTGCTGAAATGGTACTGGTCGATCGGCGTGCGGCTGATCGAAGGCTATGGGATGACCGAAAACACCGGCATGGCCACGATCAACGCGCCCGAGACCAATCGCGTCGGAACGGTGGGCCGGCCGGTGCCGGGGGTCAAGGTACGCATCGCCCCGGATGGGGAGATTCAGACCCTAAGCCTCGGCAATTTCCTGGGGTACTGGCACAACACCGAAAAGACGGCCGAGACCTTTACCGAGGACGGCTGGCTCAGGACCGGCGATATCGGCAGCCTGGACGCGGACGGCTATCTGCGGATCACCGGGCGGCTGAAGGACATCATCATCACGGCGGGCGGCAAGAACATCACGCCGTCGGAAATCGAAAGCCGGCTGAAGTTCAGCCATTACGTCTCGGACGCGGTGGTTATCGGCGACCGGCGGAAATATCTGACCTGCCTGATCATGATCGACCAGGAGAACGTCGAGAAATTCGCCCAGGATGCCAAGGTGCCGTTCAGCGACTTCGCCTCGCTCTGCGCCGCGGCAGAGGTGGTCGACCTGATTCGCGCCGAGGTGGAGGCGGTGAACAGGGAATTCGCCCGGGTCGAACAGATCAAGGATTTCCGCCTGATCAACATCCTGCTGACGGCGGAGGATGAGGAGTTGACCGCAACCATGAAGCTCAAGCGCAGCTTCGTGGAGAAGAAACACAAGGCGCTGATCGACGAGATGTATTGAGCTAGTCTGATCTTGCCGGCCGGTAGGAGGAGCCGCGCCGGCGCAACGGGAGGAACGATAATGAAGAGACTGACCAAGGCCCTTGCCGCATTGGCCGTCGCCGCCGGGATGACCGGCATGGCGCAGGCCGCCACCCAGGGGGTGAGCGATGACGAGGTCGTCATCGGCTCTGTCAACGACCTGAGCGGCGTTTTCGCCGCCATCGGCGTGCCGGCGGTGAACGGCGCCCAGCTGCGGTTTGACGAGATCAACGCGGAGGGCGGCGTCTATGGTCGCAAGATCCGTTTTGTCGTCGAGGACAACGGATATCAGATCCCGCGAGCGATGCAGGGCTATAACAAGCTGCTCAATCGTGACAAGGTCTTCGCCATGCTGCTGTCGATGGGCACGCCGATGAACCTGGCGGGCTTCAAGCTGCTCGATCCCAAGGGAATTCCGAACATCAGCCCGCTGTCCGCCGCCCGCGAGATGCTGCAGGAGCCGACGCACAACAAGTTCACCGGGTTTTCCAGCTACTGGGATCAGGTGCAGGTCGGGGTGGAGTATCTGGCCAAGGAAAAGGGTGCGACCAAGATTTGCACCATGTATCTGCCCACCGACTTCGGCGAGGAGATCGCGGGCAGTGCCCGGGATGTCAGCACCAGGCTGGGTCTGACCCTGGCCGGAGAGACCACCCACAAGCCGGATGAGCTGGATTTTGTCGGCTCCCTGACCAAGCTGAAGGCCGAGGGCTGTCAGGTGATCGTGATGGCGCTGGGGGTGCGTCAGGCAATCACCGTTGTCGGTACCGCCAAGAAGCTGGGCTGGGACGACGTGACCTTCATGAATACCTCGGCCGGTTTCCTGTCGGCGGTGGCCGCCGTGCCCGGCGGGGTGACCGAGGGGCTCTATGCCTCGTCGGGGTGGGTCGACATGAAGGCGCGCGCCGATCAACCCGAGGTGGCCAAGTTCATCGCCGACTACAAGGCGAAGTTCAATCAGGACCCGGGCGGCTTTGCGCTCCTGGGCTATGCCGCGGCGGACACGCTGGTGCGCGCGCTTCAGGCCGCCGGCCCGGATCTGACCCAGGACAGTTTCATCAAGGGGATGGAGACCCTCGATTACTATGATCCGCTCAGCGACACCAAGATCACCTATGGCCCCGAGGATCATCAGGGCGTCGATGATGTGGTGATCTCGATCGTCGAGAACGGCCAGTGGAAGGTGCTCGACCGGCGCTGACATATTCCCCGCCACCTGGCGACCTGGAGCCGGTGCGCGCCGTCGCATCGGCTCCTTTTGTCCGTCGCCGGGTCACAGCTACAACAAAAAAGAATGGTAGTTACCAAAATCCTGATTTGCACAGTGTTCCTGTTACATTAAACAGGTCACTCAATCGTATGCGCTGCTGAAGGGAAGAGGAACGAGGCGGGCTCCGCTGGCAGGCAGTCGCGAACGGTGGATTTGGCAATTTCGTTGCCATGACTGGTCAAAGGGAGGACTCACATGACCAATCGGAGAACTGTGCTGCGCGCCGTGGGCGGGGCAGCCCTGGCTGCGCTGACCACTGGGTTGCTGGCGACGTCGGCGCTGGCGCAGGAGGTCACGCTGAAGCTGCATCAATTCCTGCCGGCCCAGGCCAATGTGCCAAAGCTGGTTCTGGATGTCTGGGCCGACAATGTCGAAAAAGACTCCGGTGGCCGGATCAAGGTTGACCGCTATCCTTCGATGCAGCTTGGCGGCAAGCCGACAGAGCTGATGGATCAGGCGATCGACGGCGTTGCCGATGTGGTCTGGACCGTGGTGGGCTATACCCCCGGCCGCTTCCCCTCGACCGAGGTCTTTGAACTGCCCTTCATGATGACGAACGCGCGCGCCACCACTCGCGCCTATTACGAGATGTTCGAAGAGCACATGAAGGACACCGAATTCAAGGATGTCCATATCCTGGGCGCCTGGGTGCATGGTCCCGGCCTGATCCATACCGCCGATCCGGTTGAACATCCCTCGGACATGCAGGGGATGAAGATCCGCGGCGGGTCGCGTCAGGTCAACGCGCTCTTGACCCAGCTTGGCGCCACTCCGGTCGGCATGCCGGTGCCGGCGATTTCCGAGGCGCTGAGCAAGGGTGTGATCGACGGCACCACCATCCCGTGGGAAGTCACCCCGTCGCTCAAGGTGCCGGAGCTGGTCGAGAACCACACCGAATTCGAAGGCTCGGCTCTTTATACCGTGACCTTCGTTCTGGCGATGAACAAGCAGAAGTACGACAGCCTGCCCGATGACCTGAAAAAGGTGATCGACGACAATTCCGGGCTGGAATTCTCGATCTTCGCCGGTGGCACGCAGGCCGATGCCGATGGTCCCGCCCGTCAGGCTGCCGTGGATATGGGCAACAACATCATCACCCTGACCCCGGAACAGACCGAGGAATGGCGCGTTGCGGCCCAGCCGGTCTATGACCAATGGCTTGCCGACATGCAGTCCAAGGGCATCGACGGCCAGGCGCTGCTGGACGAGGCGCGCGCGCTGATCGCGAAATATACGCCGATGTATCAGAACTGATCGCTTGCGCGATCGGATCCCGGGCCGCGGCGGCGCTGGGTCGCCGCGGCCCCGTCTTTGAGGGTGGGAGCCAATGCAGAAACTGATGAGGGGACTGTCCCGGTTCATGGCCGTGGCCGGGGGGCTGGTGTTGAGCGCGCTGATCGTGCTGACCTGCCTGTCGATCGCCGGGCGGCTGCTGAACGGTGCGTTTCACAGCAACCTGATGCGCGACATCGCGCCGGGCTTTTCAAGATGGATGATTGAGCACGGCGTCGGCCCGATCAACGGCGATTTCGAACTGGTCGAGGCCGGTGTCGCCTTTGCCATCTTCGCCTTTCTGCCGCTGTGCCAGATCACCGCTGGGCATGCCTCGGTCGATGTGCTGACGAACTTGTTTTCGGCCCGGGTGAACCGGGTTTTGCGGATGCTGACCGAGATGCTCTTTGCCGCGGTCCTGGTGCTGATCGCCTGGAAGCTGTTCGACGGGATGATGTCGAAGAAAGAGCATGGCGAAACCTCCTTTCTCCTGCAGTTCCCGCTCTGGTGGGCCTATGCCGCGAGTCTGGTGGGCGCGGTCGCCGCTGCTGTCGTGGGGGTCTATATGGCCGGCGTCCGGATATCCGAATGCCTGACCGGCCGAATTCAAATCTGGGACGGGATCGAGACCGGCCACCCGATGGAGACTGAACAATGAGCGCACTTGACGTCGGGATCGCCTCCTTTCCGGTGCTGATGATCCTGATCTTCCTGCGGGTTCCGATCGGGTTGGCGATGTTCGTGGTGGGGCTGGGCGGGCTGGTGATGGTCACCGGTGACACCACCGTCGCCTTCGCCCGGCTGAAAAGCGAAACCTACGGCACCTTCTCGAGCTATTCGCTGACCATCGTGCCGATGTTCCTGCTGATGGGCCATTTCGCCACCCTTGGGGGCATGTCCCAGGCGCTGTTCAAGGCGGCGGAAAGCTGGCTCGGCCACCGCAAGGGCGGTGTCGCCATGGCGGCGATCGGCGCCTGCGCCGGCTTTGGGGCGATCTGCGGTTCCTCGCTCGCCACCGCGGCCACCATGGGCCGGGTCGCCCTGCCGGAACTCAGGCGCTATGGCTATGAGGGGGGCTTTTCCACCGCCACTTTGGCGGCCGGCGGCACGCTGGGCATTCTGATCCCGCCCTCGGTGGTGCTGGTGATCTATGCCATCCTGACCGAGCAGAACATCGCCAAGCTGTTCCTCGCGGCCTTCATTCCCGGCCTGTTGGCGGCGCTCTGCTATGTTCTGGCGATTTCCGTCTATGTCCGGCTCTATCCCAAATCCGCCGGGGTGCGGCCGCGGGTGCCCTATGCCGATCGGCTGACCGCGCTGTTCAAGGTCTGGCCGGTGCTGCTGGTCTTCGGGCTGGTGGTCGGCGGCATCTATCTGGGTTGGTTCACCCCGACCGAGGGCGCCGCGGTCGGGGCCGCCGGCACCGGGCTGATCGCCTTCCTGAACGGCGGGCTCACCCGCGCCACTCTGGTCGACAGCTTCTATGTCACCGCCCGTTCGACCGCGATGATCTTCTTCATCGTGCTGGGGGCAGGATTCTATAACGGCTTTCTCGCCCTGACCCAGGTGCCGCAGGAGCTGTCGAATTTTGTCGTCGGCCAGGGCTTCAGCCCCTGGGTGGTTCTGGCGCTGATCCTGGTCTTCTATCTGGTCTTCGGCTGCCTGATGGACAGCCTGTCGATGATCCTGCTGACCATTCCGATCTTTTATCCGGTCATCAGCGCAATGGATTTCGGGCTGGTGCATCTGGCCGACCTGCAGGCCAGCGCGGCGATGGAGGTGCTCAAGCACGGCGTGCCGGACGGCATGGCGGCGGATATGTTCGACTCGATCAAGAGCGCCATCGCCACCGGGGCGGAGCTGACCCGCGACCAGATGAAGGCGCTGGATATCCGCGTGACCAAGGCCATGGCCAACCGGATCGAGACCGAACATGTCGCCATCTGGTTCGGCATTCTGGTGCTGATCGTGGTCGAGGTCGGGCTGATCACCCCGCCGGTGGGGATGAACCTGTTCATCATCAACGCGATGGATCGCAAGACGCGGATGGTCGACACCTATAAGGCGGTGATGTTCTTCGTCACCTCGGACATCCTGCGGGTGATCCTGCTGGTGGCCTTCCCCTCGATCACCCTGTTCCTGCTGCACTAGCGGCGGGAGCCAGGGACGAACTCAGACCCGGTCCCCCGCGTGGGGGCCGGGCCTTTGCATGCCGGGGCAGGGGGATCAGATCGGCTGACCGCGCAGCAGGCGGGGCAGATCGCCGGTCAGCCCGGCAGCCTCGCGGATGAAGGTGCGGCGCAGCGGCGGCAGGGCGTTGACCAGCCCCAGCCCCAGATCGCGGCCCAGCCGCAGGATCGGGTTGTCGTTGGAAAAGAGCTTGTTGAAGGCATCGGTCGCCAGCGCCAGCGTCGCGGTGTCGAACCGGCGCCATTGCTGATAGCGTTCCATCACGTCGCCGGCGCCGATATCCTGCCCGCGCCGGGCGGCCTCGACCACCACCTCGGCCAATGCGCCGACGTCGCGCAGCCCGGCATTCAGCCCCTGGCCTGCGATCGGGTGCATCCCATGCGCCGCATCGCCCACCAGCGCCAGCCGTTCGGCGATGAAGCTGTTGGCGACGGTCAGGTTCAGCGGATAGCTCCAGCGCCGACCGGCCAGCTTGATCTCGCCCAGAAAATCGCCAAAGCGCGGCCGCAGCGCGGCCAGATATTCATCTTCGGGCAGGGCGTTGATCGCCGCCGCCATCTCGGTCCGTTCGCTCCAGACGATGGAACTGCGGTTGCCGGTCAGCGGCAGGATCGCCAGCGGGCCGGGTGGCATGAAGAACTGATGCGCGATGCCGTGATGCGGTTTTTCGTGTTCGATGGCGCAGACCAGCCCGGTCTGGCCGTAATCCCAGCCGGTGCGCTTGATGCCGGCGCGGCGCGCGGTGCCGCTGGCGCGCCCGTCGCAGCCGACCAGCAGCTTGGCCGAGAGCACCCGCCCGTCGGCCAGCGTCACGCTGATCCGGCCCGGTTCGGCCTCCTGGGCGATGACGGTGCCGGCGATCTGGGTGATGCCGGGGTCTTCGTCCATCGCCTGCAGAAAGGCGGGGCGCAGGTGCCGGTCCTCGACCATGAAGCCCATCGGGCCTTCCTCGATCTCGGTATGGTCGAAATGCAGGAAGAAGGGCGAGGGGCCTTCGCCGGCATGGCCATCGGTGACCTTGATGTCGAGCATCGGCTGCGCCTCGGCCGCGACGCGGGACCAGACGCCGATGCCGTCCAGCAGCCGTTTCGACGCCAGCGCCAGCGCATAGGCGCGCCCGTCAAAGCCCGCGTCCTTGCGGGCGCTTTCGGGCAGGGCGTCGATGACGGTGACGCGCTGGCCCGCTCGGGCCAGTGCCAAGGCCAGCGCCGGGCCGTTCAGCCCGCCGCCCACGATCAGGATATCGGAATCTTCAGTCATGGCGGGCACTATGCCTTTGGCTTCGGGATTGTCCATGCGCGGTGCTGTCGCTACCGTCATGAAAAAGCAAATCAGCAGGGGAACCGGGATGCAAGACTGGTTGAAGATGACGGCGGCGGATCTGGGGCGAGGCATCGGCGCGGGTGAGATCGACCCGGTCGATCTGGCCGAGACCTATCTGGACGCCATCATGGAACATCCGATGCGGGAGCGGATCTATGCCCGTCTGACGCCGCATCGCGCCCGGGCCGAGGCTGGCGCGGCGCGCGCCCGGGCCCGTGCGGGGCAGCGGCTGTCGCCGCTCGACGGGGTGCCGATCAGTTGGAAGGATCTGTTCGACAGCGCCGGCACTGCGACCGAGGCGGGATCGGCCCTGCTGAAGGGGCGGGTGCCGCGTCATGACGCCCTGGTGCTCAGGAACGCCTCGGCCATGGGGCTGGTTTGTCTCGGCAAGACGCATATGAGCGAACTCGCCTTTTCCGGCCTCGGGCTGAACCCGATCACCGCGACCTCGCCCAACGTGAACTATCCCAACGGCGCGCCCGGGGGGTCGTCCTCCGGTGCCGCGGCTTCGGTCGCCTTCGGGCTGGCGGCGGCCGGGATCGGGTCGGATACCGGCGGATCGGTGCGCATTCCCTCGGCCTGGAATGATCTGGTCGGGCTCAAGACCACCTCGGGCCGGCTCAGCCTGGAAGGGGTGGTGCCGCTCTGCCTGAAATTCGACACCGTCGGCCCGCTGGCCCGCAGTGTCGAGGATGCCGCGCTGCTGTTCGCGGCGCTCGATGGCAAGGCCCATGCGCCCGATCTGCGCGGTGCCACGCTGGAGGGCAAGCGGTTGGCGGTGTTGAAGACCGTCGCGCTTGACGATCTGCGGGAGGCGCCCGAACGCGCCTTTGCCGAGGCGCTGACCCGGCTCAGCATGGCCGGGGCCGAGATCGTCGAGATCGAGGTGCCCGAACTGGCCGAGGCCTTTACCCTGACCCCTGTGCTTTATACCGGCGAGGCTTATGGGCTCTGGCGCGATGTGATCGAGGCCAATCCGGAGGCGATGTTCTCGGAGATCCGCGAGCGGTTCCGGGCCGGCGCCAAATTCTCCGCCCCCGATTATGTTGCCGCCTGGTCGCGGCTGATGGCGATCCGGCTGGTCTGGGACGAGGCGGTGGCGAGCTTCGATGCGGTGCTCTGCCCGACCTCGCCGATTCTGCCGCCCGATCTGGACCGGCTCGAGGAGGATTCGGACTATTATGTCACTGAAAACCTGCTGGCGCTTCGCAATACCCGGGTCGGTAACCTGATGGGGCTCTGCTCGGTCTCGCTGCCGACGGGCACGCCAAGTTGCGGTCTGCAGCTCATGGCGGCGCCCGGGACGGAGCCTGCTTTGCTGCGCCTTGCGGCCGCGGCAGAGGCGGCGCTGGCCTGATTGCCACATTTGCCCAAAGCTTCATCGGCTTAGTCTGGACGCACGCCTGTCCTTTCTGTAACCTCCCCAGCAAACGGGACGTCAATGATCCCGATCCAGAGGCAGACATAATGGACTATCCTGAGCGGTTTTCGAACCTGCCGCCCTATGCGTTTCCGCGCCTGCGCGCGCTGCTGGACGATCATGCGCCCGGCGGTGAGGTCGTGCACATGACCATTGGGGAGCCGAAACACACCTTCCCCGAGTGGGTCACCAGGGTGATTGTCGAGAATGCGGCGGGCTTCAACAACTATCCGCCGAACGAAGGCACGCCCGAGTTGCGCGGCGCCATCGCCGACTGGATGGGGCGCCGCTATGGCGTGCCGGTCGATCCCGAGACCCAGGTCATGACGCTGAACGGCACCCGCGAGGGGCTTTATAACGCCGCCATGGCGCTTTGCCCCGAGACCAAGAACGGGCAAAAGCCGGTGGTTCTGATCCCGAACCCCTTCTATCAGGTCTATATGATCGCGGCGATTTCCGTGGGGGCCGAGCCGGTGTTCCTGCCGGCCACCGCGGCGACCGGCCATCTGCCCGATTTCTCCGCCCTGTCGGAAGAGGTGCTTAACCGCACCGCCATCGCCTATGTCTGCTCGCCCGCGAACCCGCAGGGCGCGGTGGCGAGCCGGGAGTATTGGGCCGATCTGATCGCCCTGGCCGAGAAATATGATTTCCGCATCTTCGCCGATGAATGCTATTCGGAAATCTACCGTGACACCCCGCCGCCGGGCGCCTTGACCGTGGCGCGGGACATGGGCGCCGATCCCGAACGGGTGACGCTGTTCAATTCGCTGTCGAAACGGTCGAACCTGCCCGGGTTGCGCGCCGGTTTCGTCGCCGGCGGGCCGGGCAGCGTGGCGCGGATGAAGACGCTGCGCGCCTATTCCGGGGCGCCGATCCCGGGGCCGCTGCAGGCCGCCGCGGCCGCCGTCTGGGCGGACGAGGCGCATGTGGTCGAAAACCGCGCGCTTTATCAGGCGAAATACCTGGTCGCGGACGAGGTTTTTGCGGGCGTGCAGGGCTACATGCCGCCCGAGGCGGGCTTTTTCCTCTGGCTGCCGGTCGACGACGGCGAGGATGCGGCGAAAAAGCTCTGGCAGGACACCGGGCTCAGGGTGCTGCCCGGCGCCTATCTGGCGCGCGAGGTGGATGGCTTTAACCCCGGCAAGGGGTTCATCCGGGTGGCGATGGTGGCACCCGAAGATCAACTCCGCGAGGCGCTTTGGCGCCTGCGGGATTGCCTCTACGGATAACAAGAAACGAAGCAGAACCGAGGACAGGCATGGCATATCAGACTCGCAGCCGCGACCCGCTGCTCGACAGCGACATGCAGGCGGTCATCGAGAAACGCGGCAAGGAACTGATCGGGATCGCCCTGATCTGTCTGGGCCTGGCTGCGGCAGCGATGATCGGCTCCTATACGCCGGACGATCCGAACTGGATGGTCTCGACCGACGCGCCGGTGCAGAACTGGCTGGGACGGCTTGGCGCCTCGATCGCCGCGCCGCTGTTCATGGTCGTGGGCGGCGGCAGTTGGGGCATTGCGCTCGTGCTGATCGGCTGGGGGCTGCGCTATGCCTTCCACAGTGGTGAGGACCGCGCGGTATCGCGACTGATCTTTACCCCGATCGCCATCGTCCTCGGTTCGGTCTATGCCGCCACCCTGGTTCCGGGGGATCTCTGGCGTGCCACCCACAGCTTTGGCCTGGGCGGGCTGTTCGGCGATACCGTGGTGGGCGCGCTGCTCACGCTGCTGCCGTTCGGGTCGCATTTCGCGGTGAAATTCCTGTCGCTGATGGCCGCCGTCGCCATGCTGGGGATGGGGGCCTTCGTGCTGGGGTTCACCCGTCCCGAGGTGACGCGCCTGCTGCGCTTCATCATGGTCGGCATGATCATGGTCTATGGGTTTGTCGCCAGCTTGCTGGGCAAGGGCGGCGTCGGCGCGGCGCAGATGGCGCGGCGCAAGATGGTCGATTTCTCCAGCCACCTGGCCGAGCGGCGCGAAAGGATCGCTGCCGAGCGCGCCTATAAGCAACAGATCGCCTGGGATGCCGAGCAGGCCCGCGCGGCTGAGGAGGCTGCGGCCTGGGCCGCGGTCGAGGAAGCCGAGGCGCAGGTGATCGAGCCCATCTATGAACCGGTCTATGCGGCACCGGTGGTGCCGCGGGTTCAGGCGCCTATCCCGGTGCACCGGCCGCAGGCGGCCGAATATGTTCCGCCGCAGGCGCAACCGCTGCAAGCTCAGCCGGCGCAGTTCCCGCCGATGCAGGCCGAGCCGCCGCGGCCGGCCTTGCGTCCTGAACCGCCGATGGCGACCGCCGCGCCGGTGGCCGCACCGGCGACGGTGGTGGCGGCCCCGTCCGTGCCGCGCCGTGAACCGGTGGCCGAAGAGCGCGTCGGGTTCCTGTCGCGGATGCCGTCGCTGCTGCGCCGGTCCGAACCCGCGCCGATGCTGGAACCTGAACTGGTCGAGGCCGACAGCTTTGCGGATGACTGCGACATGCCGGGCGACGATCGGATCCGCGCCAAGATTGCCGATGCGATCCGTGCCCGGTCGCAATCTGGCCTGCCGCCCGAGCCCGAGCCGCTGCCGGATCCGTCGCGCCCGCTGACCAAGGGCCGGGGATATGGGCCCAGACCCCTGCTGTTCAACCCGCTGCGCCGCGGCGCTGCGCCGGTTGCTGCCGCGCTGCCGCCGGAACCCCCGGTGACTGCGGCCCAGGTTGCCGCCCAGCCCGTTGTCGCCGCGCCGGCCCCGATGTCGGAACCGACACCGGCCCCGACCCTGCGCGCGCCCGAGCCGCATCCGGTGCAACAGCCGATGCCGCAGCCGCAGGTTCAGCCCGAGACCTATAGCGACCCCTATGCCGAGGCCTATGAGGCCGCCTATGCCGACAGCTATGTCGATTACGGCGATCCGGCCGAAATCGAGACGGATTACCCTGTCGACACGGTGGCTTATCAGTCCGAGCCCGAGCCTGAGGCGCATTATCCCGACCTGGCGCCGCTGCGTGCGGCCATCCCGCCGGTGCCGGAGCCGCGCAAGGTGGTCCAACCCCCGGTCCGCAAGCCGCTCGAGCCCTCGCGCCGGGCCCAGGCCGAGGCGCAGCCAGGGCTGACCTTCGAAGATCAGCAAAGCGATTTCGAACTGCCGCCGCTTGGCCTCCTGGCCAACCCGGCCGAGATCGAACGGCATTACCTCAGCGACGAGGCGCTGGAGGAAAACGCGCGGATGCTGGAAAACGTGCTCGACGACTATGGCGTCAAGGGCGAGATCGTCAGCGTGCGCCCCGGCCCCGTCGTCACCATGTACGAGCTGGAGCCGGCGCCGGGCCTCAAGGCCAGCCGCGTGATCGGCCTGGCGGACGATATCGCACGGTCGATGTCGGCGCTGTCGGCGCGGGTTTCCACCGTGCCGGGACGGTCGGTCATCGGGATCGAACTGCCGAACGAGAACCGCGAAAAGGTGGTGCTGCGCGAAATCCTCGCCGCCCGCGATTTCGGCGACAGCAAGATGAGCCTGCCCTTGGCGCTGGGCAAGGACATCGGCGGCGACGCGGTGGTGGCGAACCTGGCCAAGATGCCCCACCTGCTGATCGCCGGGACCACCGGCTCGGGTAAGTCGGTGGCGATCAACACCATGATCCTCAGCCTGCTTTACAAGCTGACGCCGGACGAATGCCGGCTGATCATGATCGACCCGAAGATGCTGGAACTTTCCGTCTATGACGGCATCCCGCATCTGCTGTCTCCCGTCGTCACCGATCCGAAGAAGGCGGTTGTCGCCCTGAAATGGACGGTGGGCGAGATGGAGGACCGCTATCGCAAGATGTCGAAGATGGGCGTGCGCAACATCGAAGGCTATAACGGCCGCGTGCGCGAGGCGCTGGCGAAGGGCGAGATGTTCTCCCGTACCGTGCAGACCGGTTTTGACGACGAGACCGGCGAGCCCGTGTTCGAGACCGAAGAATTCCAGCCCGTCGCGCTGCCCTATATCGTGGTGATCGTCGACGAGATGGCCGACCTGATGATGGTCGCGGGGAAAGAGATCGAGGCCTGCATCCAGCGTCTGGCGCAGATGGCGCGCGCCTCGGGCATTCACCTGATCATGGCGACGCAGCGGCCTTCGGTCGACGTCATCACCGGCACCATCAAGGCGAACTTCCCCACCCGGATTTCGTTCCAGGTGACCTCGAAGGTCGACAGCCGCACCATCCTGGGCGAACAGGGTGCCGAACAGCTTCTGGGCATGGGTGACATGCTCTATATGGCGGGCGGCGCCAAGATCATCCGTTGCCACGGCCCCTTCGTCTCGGACGAGGAGGTCGAAGAGGTGGTGACCCATCTCAAGCAGTTCGGCCCGCCGAGTTATGTCGGCACCGTTCTGGACGGCCCGGACGAGGACAAGGCGGACAGCATCGACGCCGTGCTGGGCCTGTCGACCGGCGGCAACACCGATGTCGAGGATGCGCTTTATGACACCGCCGTGCAGGTGGTGATCAAGGATCGCAAATGCTCGACCTCCTACATCCAGCGCAAGCTGGCGATCGGCTATAACAAGGCCGCGCGTCTGGTTGAGCAGATGGAGGAGGAAGGTCTCGTCAGCCCGGCCAACCATGTCGGCAAGCGCGAGATTCTGGTGCCGGAACAGCAGTAACGCCACATCGGCGCCCTTTCGCAGATCGCGCCCGCGCCGGCTTACAATCCGCGCGGGCGCTCTTATGTTGAGACCCATGAAACAGATTGCTTTCGCCTGTGCCCTCGCCCTGGCCGCGCCGCTGGCCGCGACCCTGCCTTTGGCCCTGACCGCGCCCGCCGCCCAGGCGGCCGAGAAATTGCCCCTGTCGGCGATCTCGGCCTATCTCAATAGCTTCAAGACGGCGAAAAGCCCGTTCACCCAGATCAATGACGACGGCACGCTGACGACCGGCACGCTGTACCTGCAACGTCCCGGGCGGGCGCGGTTCCAGTATGATCCGCCCAGCGGTGCGGCGGTGATCGTCGGGGCGGGGGCCGTGGTGATCCATGATCCGAAGTCGAATCAGCCGCCCGAAAGCTATCCGCTCAGCCGCACGCCGCTGTCGATCATCCTGGCCAGCCAGGTCGATCTGGGGCGGGCGAATATGGTGGTGGGGCATGACTTCGACGGCACCGCCACCATCGTCACCGCACAGGACCCCGATCACCCCGATGCCGGCAGCATCCAGTTGGTGTTCACCGACAACCCGGTCGAGCTGCGCAAATGGGTGATCAACGACGCCAGCGGTGCGCAGACCACGGTGATTCTGGGGGCGTTGCAGACCGGCATGTCGCTGAACGGCAGCCTGTTCACGGCCACTGGCGGCGGCGCACCTTCGGACCAGCGCTGAACCGGGGTCCGGTTCAGCGGCAGGAGGCCAGTTGCGCGTTGTACATCCGGGCACGCCGATCGACATCATCGGCGACCCGCAACAGCCAGCTCTTGTCCTGGTGCGAACCGCGGGCATAGCCGCCGTGGCCTTCGTGATAGGCGAGATACTGGTTGCGGGCATCGGCCAGGGCGATGCCATTGCGCTGATTGCTGCGCGTCATGTACCAGCCCATGAAATCGGTCGCATCGCGCATCCGGTCGCGTTTGGCGCGACGGTTGCCGGTGGATCGGCGATATTCGTCCCAGGTTCCGTCGAGCGCCTGGCTATAGCCATAGGCGCTGGATTGCCGCCCCATCGGCAGCACGCCCAGCACATAGCGGAAGGGCGTCCGCGCATCGGAACGATAGCGGCTTTCCTGATAGATCACCGCCATCTGCACATGAGTCGGCACGCCATACTTCCGCTCGGCGGCTTGGAAGGCGCGTTTGTACTCGGGACGTTCTGCCAGAATGCTGCAAGCGTTGTCCAAATTCCGTGGAGGCGCCTTATAGCCACCGCTACAAGACGCAAGAATCAGGATCAGCATTAATGCGCTCAGATGTCTGCTCATCTGCCTCGTGCCTTTTTTGGTGTGATTTTAGCGTATATTTCTTGGGGATGGAATCACATTCGCCGGAGCTTCGGCACGAAGGCGCCCGAAGCCGCCATCGCATGTCCTCACTGTCATATTCGGTTGTACAGATTGTTTCTTCGAAACCCGCCGGGGGGATTGGACAATCGGGGCATGATACGGTTAAGAACAAATGATAGGGGCTGTTTACCGATGCTGAAAACGCGCGCGAAATATCATCTGGGCCAGGTTGTGCGCCATCGGAAGCACCCGTTTCGCGGGGTGATTTTCGACGTCGATCCCGAGTTCTCCAATACTGACGAATGGTACGAGGCGATTCCCGAGGACAGCCGCCCGGTGAAGGATCAGCCCTTCTATCACCTGCTGGCCGAGAACGAGCATACTTATTACGTCGCCTATGTCTCCGAGCAGAACCTGATCGCCGACTATTCGGGCGAGCCGGTGGACCACCCCGACATCCCCGAGATGTTCGGCCCGTTCCAGGACGGTTCTTACCCCCTTCATTTCCAATTTAACTAAAATCTCGGCGCTTTTCAGCCCGGGATGAGGAGCCTCCGGACCCGCCTGAGCGGATCCGGCCTGTTTCTCTGTTCAGTACCCCAGGGCGCAGCCGTCCTTGCGCGGATCGCTGGCCGCCTCCAGCACCCCGTCGGGGCGGATGCGGATGGCCTGGGCGCCGCCGATCGGCTCTTCGGGGATCTCAACCTTGTGGCCCATATCGGCCAGCTCCTGCCGCACCGCGTCGGTATAGCCGCGCTCGACTCGCATGATCCCGGCATCGGTAAAGCTGCGCGGCGCATCCAGCGCGGCCTGCAGATCCATGCCGAAATCGCGCAGGTTGCTGACCACCCGCGCATGGCCGTTGGGCTGATAGGCGCCACCCATCACGCCGAACGGCATCAGCCCGCGCTCGTCGCGCAGCATCGCCGGGATGATCGTGTGCATCGGCCGGTTGCCGCCGATCAACTCGTTCGGGTGACCCTGGTTCAACGTGAAGCCGGCACCGCGATTCTGCAGCAGCACGCCGAAGCGGTCGCTGGCGATGCCGGAGCCGAAGCCGTAATAGATCGAATAGATGAGCGATACCGCCATGCGGTCGCGGTCGACCACGGTGATATAGATGGTATCCTTGTGCACCGCCTCGCTGACGGCGGGGGGATTGGCCATCGCGCGTTTCATGTCGACCAGCCCGGCGAGCTTTGCCGCGGTTTCGGGGGCGAGCATATGGTCCAGCCGCGTCATGCGGTCGGGGTCGGCGATGAAGCGGTTGCGCGCGTCATAGGCCAGCTTGGCCGCCTCCGCCTCGACATGGGCGCGCTCTGCGCCGAAGGGAGCCATCCCGGCGATGTCGAAATGCGACAGGATCTTCAGCATCAGGATCGCCGTGGCGCCCTGGCCGTTGGGCGGGTGCTCGAACAGATCGGCGCCGTTATAGGCGCCGGAGACGGGCCGGCCCGCGGTACAGCGGGTGGCGGCGAAATCGTCGAGCGTATGCACGCCCCCCAGCGCGTTGAGCGAGGCGCAGATATCCTCGGCCACCTCGCCGGAGTAAAACCCGTCGCGGCCCAGCTTCGCCACCCGCCTCAGCACTTCGGCCTGACCGGGCGCGCGGAAGAGTTCGCCCACTTTCGGCACCCGGCCGTCGATCAGATAGGTCTCGCGCGCGCGGCCCTTCAGGGCGGGCGCATCCTTGATCCAGTCAAACGCCACCCGGGGCGCCACCGGCACGCCCTCTTCGGCATAATGGATTGCCGGCGCCAGCAGGGTGTCGATCCCCAGCTTGCCGACGGTTTCCGACAGGTGGCAGAAGGCATCCATGGCGCCGGGGATGGTCACTGCCTCGACCTCCTGGACCGGGACCGTCTGCAGCCCGCGGTCGCGCAGCGCAGCGGCGCTCGCCGCTTTGGGCGCCCGACCCGAGCCGTTCATCGTCTTCATCTCGCCGGTCGCGGGGTCGGTATAAAGCACGAAGCAATCACCACCGATCCCGGTCATCTGCGGTTCGCAAATCCCCAGGAGCACGGCCCCGGCAATCGCCGCATCCATCGCATTGCCGCCGCGGCGCAGCGTATCGACGGCCACCTGTGCCGCCAAAGGATGCGACGTGGCGCACATCCCGTTTGTCGTCAGCACCTCGGACCGGCCGGGGCTCTGGAAATCGCGCATGACGATCACCTCCCTGTTGTTGCTGCCCGAGCTTAGGCAGCAACCCGGCCGATTGCCAACTGCTGCGGCAGGCCGATCAGGGGAGAAAGGGGAGAGAAGTCCTCGACGCCGCGCATTGGGTGGGGGCTATGACAGCGCGGCGTCGAGGGAAGCCTATTGCAGCTACCGCTCCCTTGTCGCTCAGCATTCGGGCAGCAGTTTGATGCGAATGCGGCAGTTTCAGGGCGCGACGCGGGATTGGGAACCTGCGTCGTCCTGTTCCTCAGGCAGGGCGAAGACCATCGACAGCGTGTTGCGCTGCGCCCGGCGGTCATAGCGGACCGCGCTGGTCAGCGCATGGATCAGCCCCCAGCCAAAGCCGCCTTCGGGCAATTCCTCGGCGCTGCCGGACAGATCATGGGGTCGGGGTTGGGGCATCTTGCCCTCCGGCATCGGCAGGCCGTTGTCAGAAATCCGCAGCACCAGCCGCTTGTCCTCCAGCCGCGCAGTGACGGTGATGCTGCCGTCGTCGCGTTCGCGATAGGCGTGTTCGGTGACGTTGTTCACCGCTTCGGCCAGCGCCAGTTCCACGTCACCGGCAATCTGCTCGGGCAGATCGAGCGCGCGCAGCCGTGCCATCACGGCGACGATGCCGCCGCGTGCAGCCAGCTCCGTGGCTCTGAACCTATGCGTGAAACGCTCTGGCATTGCGGTTATCCGCTACTCCGGCACACACGGGCCGCCGGTTCAGCCCTCAAGCCCGACCATGGCCTCGTCGATCGACGGAAACAGGGTGAAAACTGTATCCATGCGCGTCAGCCGCAACACTTTATCGACCAGCGGCGTCAGCCCGGCAAGATCCAGCCGCCGCTCGTCGCCAAGTTGCTTCATGGCCGCGACGATCGCGCCCAATCCGCTTGAGTCGATGAACTTCACCGCCGAGAGATCCAAGATCACCCGATCGGGCGCGCTTGCGGTCTCGGTACGCATGTCCTCCTTGAACTGGATGGCGACGGCCGCGTCGATCCGCTCGGCGTTGACGGTGACGATACGCGTGTCGCCCCTTTGTATACTGCTCAGGAACATGGCTCTCCTCAGGTGGTAATTCGGGCAGTTTCAAGCTAGACGGGAATTCTTACCAATCGGTTTTCCGATACCTGTGGAGGAGACGGGATGAAAGAGGTTGTGATCGCAGGGGCCGCGCGCACCCCGATGGGAGGGTTCCAGGGCATCTTCAACGGTGTGGCTGCCGCCGAACTGGGCGGCTCGGCGATCCGGGCCGCGCTGGCCGGGGCTGGCGCCCGGACGGTGGACGAGGTGCTGATGGGCTGCGTGCTGCCCGCCGGCCAGGGCCAGGCGCCGGCACGGCAGGCCGGTTTCCTGGGCGGGCTGGGCGAAGAGGTGCCGGCCACCACGCTGAACAAGATGTGCGGCTCCGGCATGAAGGCGGCGATGCTCGCCTTCGATCAGATCGCGCTCGGCCAGACCGACGTGATGATCGCCGGCGGCATGGAAAGCATGTCGAACGCCCCCTATCTGTTGCCGGCGATGCGCGGCGGCGCCCGCATCGGCCATGGCCAGACCATCGACCACATGTTCCTCGACGGGCTGGAGGATGCCTATGACAAGGGCCGGTTGATGGGCACCTTCGCCGAAGACTGCGCCGAGGCCTTCCAGTTCACCCGCGAGGCGCAGGATCAATATGCCCTGGGCTCGCTCGACAATGCGCTGGAGGCCGAGCGCTCCGGCGCCTTCGAGGACGAGATCGCGCCCTTCACCCTGCACGGCCGCAGCGGTGAACAGGTCTTCACCCGCGACGAACAGCCCGGCAAGGCGCGGCCCGAAAAGATCCCGCTCCTGAAACCGGCCTTCCGCGCCGGTGGCACGGTGACGGCGGCGAACTCATCCTCGATTTCCGATGGCGCCGCGGCGCTGGTCCTCGCCTCCGCCGAGGCGGCCGAGGCGCAGGGGCTGACGGTGCGCGCCCGCATCCTGGGCCACGCCAGCCATGCCCAGGCGCCGTCGCAATTCCCCACCGCCCCGGTGCCGGCGACGCGGAAGCTCCTGGCCCGGATCGGCTGGCGCGCCGAGGATGTCGACCTCTGGGAGGTGAACGAGGCCTTCGCCGTCGTTCCCATGGCCTTCATGCGGGAAATGAAGGTGTCGCGCGACAAGATCAACGTGAACGGCGGCGCTTGCGCCCTGGGTCACCCGATCGGCGCCAGCGGTGCGCGGATCATGGTCACCCTGCTCAACGCGCTGGAAAAGCGCGGCCTGAAACGCGGTATCGCCGCGATCTGCATCGGCGGCGGCGAAGGCACCGCCATCGCCATCGAACTGGTCTGAGCCTCGGGCGCGGCTCCCTGCGTTCTTCTCTGTCGAAATACTCCCGGGGGTGAGCGGCCCCCGGGGCCGCGAGGGGGCCGGCGGCCCCCTTGCCTTTGCCGCAATCTCGACCCAAGCTTTTGGGTCATGATCTCCCGGAAAGGTCCAGCATGCCCGTCGATTACCCGGCTCTCGCCCGCAGCATCGCCGCCCTGACCGAGGGCGAGACTGATCAGATCGCCCTGATGGCGACGCTCGCCTGCGAGGTGCATCACGCCGATGCGCGCTTTGACTGGACCGGGTTCTATCGCGTGGTCGGTCCCGAGCTGCTGAAGATCGGCCCCTATCAGGGCGGTCACGGCTGCCTGACCATCCCGTTTTCGCGCGGGGTCTGCGGCGCGGCGGCGCGCACGGGCGCGGTGCAGCTTGTCCCGGATGTGGAGGCCTTCGCCGATCACATCGCCTGTTCCAGCTCGACCCGGTCGGAACTGGTGCTGCCGGTGCGCGACGGGTCGGGCCGTCTGATCGGTGTCTTTGACATCGACAGCGACCAGCCCGATGCCTTTGGCGATGCCGATGCGACGGCGCTGAAGGCGATTCTGGATCAGACCTTCGGGCGGCTCTGAGGGGCAGTCGACCCGGGCCATCCGGTCGATCTGCGGCGCCATGCTGCATCATTCGTCCTGATCGGTCCGCTCCCAGACCGCGTCGGTCTCGGTTGCAGGAAGAGCGAGCCGTCCGATGTCGGAGCGGATGAGCCCGGGGGTCAGCAGATTCAGAAACAGCCTGTCGACGCGCTGGGACCGTGGCGGGCGGGCGATGATCCGGCTCCTTTTCCGTCGGTTTTCCGGTTTGCCGGGCAAGCCCGGGGATGGGCCAAACCTTCTCCCGTGGAAAAAAGTGGATGCGGCGGCGGCGAAAACCGGGCAGATTGCAGGCGACATGAAAAGACATCTATTTGGCATGACCTTGGCCCCCCTCCCCGAGGCAAGACAGCAATGAGTTTCGAAGCCTGGAGCGTTTTCACGCTGTTCTGGGTGGCCTTCGTCACCACTCCCGGGCCGAATGCGGTCAACTGCATATCGAACGGCATGACGCTGGGCTTTCGCCGGGCCTTGGTGGGGGTGCTGGGCATCCTGACCCAGGCGACGAGCTTTCTGGTATTGTCGGCCGCCGGGGTGACGGCGCTGATCGCCACCTCGCCCACCGGCTTCACGGTGGCGAAATTCATCGGCGCGGCGGTGCTGATCTGGCTCGGGGTGCGGGGCTGGATGAACGCCGGCAAACCCGCCCCGACCGAGGTGCGCCCGGCGCGCCATGTCTATCTGCACGCGCTGGCGATCGCCACGATCAACCCGAAAAGCGTGGCGGGATATCTGGCCGCCTTTTCCGCCTTCGTGCAGCCGCAGGTGCCGATCTGGGATCAGATGGCGGTGATCGTGCCCACGGCGCTGGTGCTGACCACGCTCAGCTATACCGGTTTCACCGCTCTCGGCGCGCTGATGGGGCGGGCGGCGCTCGGGGCGGTGTTCAACGTCTGGGTGCGCCGCGTGCTGGCCAGCTGTTTCATCCTCTACGGTCTCCTGCTGGGCTTCGCCGCGGCGCCGCAGGTGGCGGGCTAGGGTCCACCCCCGTCGCATCCGCAGTCTCGCGAGGCGGCCGCTGTCTTCCATTGCCTGGGACCAAGCCCTGGCCTAAAGCGGTGGGCGAAGAGGAGTGCCCGCGATGACAGCGCAGCCGATGACAGCCCCGGCCACGGGAACCGGGGACAGCCCTCAGGGACTGGCCTTTGCCGTCTCCGCTTATCTGATGTGGGGGGTGCTGCCGCTCTATCTCAAGCTGATGTCGCATCTTTCCCCGTTCGAGGTGGTGGCGCATCGGATCGTCTGGTCAGTGCCGCTGGCCGGGGCGCTGCTGATCGTGCTGGGGCGGACCGGCGATGTGCGCCGGGCGCTGGTGCATCCGCGCACCCTGGCGCAGGGCGCGCTGACTGCGGCGCTGATCACGGTGAATTGGGGTGTCTATATCTGGGCGATCAACAGTGGCCACACGCTGGATGCTGCGCTGGGCTATTATATCAACCCGTTGTTCAGCGTGTTTCTCGGCGCGGTTCTGTTGCGGGAAAAGCTGGGCCGGGCGCAGATCGCGGCGCTGTCGCTCGCCGCGATGGCGGTGGTGATCCTGGCGGTGGAAAATGGCCGGATGCCTTGGCTGTCGCTGCTGCTGACCTTCAGCTGGGGGTTCTATGCCTTCTTCAAGAAATCCCTGCCGATCGGTCCCAATCAGGGTTTTCTGCTCGAAGTGCTGATCCTGTTGCCGCCGGCCCTGGGCTATATCCTCTATCTCGGGGTCAATGGCGGCGGCCATTTCGGCGGGTTCGATCAGAGCACACTCTTGCTGCTGGGCTGCGGCGTGGTGACGGCGATTCCGCTGATCATCTATGCCAATGGCGCCAAGCTGCTGCGGCTCTCGACCATCGGGATTCTGCAGTACATCACCCCGACCATGGTGTTCCTGGTCGCGGTCTTCCTGTTCGGCGAGCCGGTGGGGCGGGGGCAGATCCTCGCCTTTCCGCTGATCTGGCTGGCGCTGGTGATCTATACCGGCGCGTTGATCCAGCAGAGCCGGCGGCGGGGCTGAGCGGCCGGGAAACCGGCCGGCGAGCGGCGTTTCGTCTGACCGGCCTGGGGTTTTTATCACATCTGCGGGGGCAGGGGTTCAGGCCCAGACCCTGCGCGCGTCCTACACTACCACCGCGATGCGTTTCTGTTCACCCACCCCGAACACGCGCTTATAGCGCTCGATCTCCTCGGCTGGCCCCATCGCCTTTTCCGGGTTGTCCGACAGTTTCACCGTCGGGTTGCCATTGGCGCTGACCGCCTTGCAGACCAGGCTGAAGGGCGCCAGCGCGTCATTCGGCACCAGACCGCGGAAATCATTGGTCAAAAGCGTGCCCCAGCCGAAGCTGACCTTGACCCGACCGGCGAATTTGCCGTGCAACTCGACGATCTTGTCGACGTCGAGCCCGTCGGAGAAGATCACCAGCTTCTTCCGCGGGTCCTCGCCGCGTGATTTCCACCAGTCGATCGCCACCTCGGCGCCTTCGACCGGATCGCCGCTGTCGATGCGGATGCCGGTCCAGCCGGCCAGCCAGTCGGGTGCACGGTCGAGAAAGCCCTTGGTGCCATAGGTGTCGGGCAGGATGATACGCAGGTTGCCGTCGTGTTCCTCCTGCCAGTCCTCCAGCACCTTATAGGGCGCCTGGGCCAGCTCCGCATCGGTCTCGGCCAGTGCGGAATAGACCATCGGCAGCTCATGCGCATTGGTGCCGATCGCCTCGAGGTCGCGTTCCTTGGCGATCAGGCAGTTCGAGGTGCCGGTGAACTTCGGCCCGAGCCCCTCGATCATCGCCTGCACGCACCAATCCTGCCAGAGGAAGGAATGCCGGCGGCGGGTGCCGAAATCGGCGATCCCGAGCGGCGAAAGTTCTCGCAGACGTTCGATCTTTTCCCAGAGCCGGGTCATCGCCCGGGCATAGAGCACCTTGAGCTCGAACCGGCCCAGATCGTTCAGCACGGCGCGGCTGCGCAGTTCCATCAGTACGGAAAGCGCAGGGATTTCCCACATCATCACCTCGGGCCAGTCGCCTTCGAAGGTCAGCTCGTACTGATCGCCGCGGCGTTCCAGGTAATAGGGCGGCAGCCGCAGCTTTTCGAACCACTCCATGAAATCGGGGCGGAACATCTGGCGCTTGCCATAGAAGGTATTGCCCCTGAGCCAGGTGCTTTCGCCGCGGCTGAGGGTGAGCGAACGGATATGATCAAGCTGTTCGCGCAGCTCTCCCTCGTCGATCAGCTTGGCCAGCGGCACCGAATCCGTGCGGTTGATCAGCGAAAATGTCACCTGCGTCTTCGGCTTGTTGCGAAACACCGACTGACACATCAGCAGCTTGTAGAAATCGGTGTCGATCAGCGAGCGGACGATCGGGTCGATCTTCCACTTATGGTTATAGACGCGGGATGCGATATCCACCACGGGGGGCCTCTTTGCTTGCTGCCCGTGGTTGATACGTCACGAAAACCCCCGGGGCCAAGGGGAAACCGGGAAAATCCGCCCAAACCCGACCTGGGCGGCGAAAATCATTCCACCGTCGCGCCGCGCGGAATGCTGAGCTGTTCGGCCATGCCGGCCAGCAGATCGGCCCGGCGGACCGGCTTGCTGAGAAAGCCGTCCATCCCGGCCTCGAGGCAGGCGGCGCGGTCGCTGTCGAAGGCATTGGCGGTCAGCGCGATGATCACCGGCTGATGATCGGCCTCGGCGCGGATGCGGCGGGCCGCCTCGATGCCGCTGAGTTCGGGCATCGACATGTCCATCAGCACCAGATCGGGCCGATGCGCCAGGGTCTTCTCGACCGCCTCACGCCCGTCATGGGCGAACTCCAGGTCGACCTCGAAACCGGAAAGAAACTTGCGGATCAGGGTACGGTTCACCTCGGCGTCCTCGGCGGTGAGGATGTGCTTGCCCTTCAGAATCTTGCGCAGCGCCGCATCGGACATCGTCTGGCCACCAGGCTTTTGCTCGGAGGCCTCCTCACCCTGGGGCAGCTGCAGGGCGACGGTGAAACAGGCCCCCTGTCCCGGAGCGGAGCGCACCTTGATGGTGCCCCCCATCGTCTCGATCAGCATCCGGGAAATGGTCAACCCCAGGCCGGTGCCCCCATATTCCCGCGTGGTCGAGGCATCGGCCTGGGCGAAACGTTCGAAAATCTGTTCCTGCTTGTCCGCGGGGATGCCGATGCCGGTATCCTCCACCTCGATCCGCAGGTCGCTGCCGCCGTTCTCGATCCGCTGGTTCAGCACCCGCACGGTGATGCCGCCGGTCTGGGTGAACTTGATGGCGTTGCCGACCAGATTGATCAGGATCTGGCGCAACCGGCTGTCGTCGCCATACAGGCGATCCGGCCCGTCGCCGATGAATTCGAGCTTCAGCGCCAGCCCCTTGCCGCGGGCCTGCGGTCTGAGCAGGCGCACCGGCTCCTGTATGCAGGTCTTCAGGTCGAAGGCCTCGGGCGATAGCGTCATCTTCTGCGCGTCCAGCCGCGACAGGTCGAGCACGTCGTTGATGATCGTCAAAAGCGCCTGTGCCGAGCTGCGGATGGTGTCGGTATAGACAAGCTGCTCGGCCGACAACCCGGTTTCCGCCAGCAGATCGGCCATGCCGATCACCCCGTTCATCGGGGTGCGGATTTCATGGCTCATGGTGGCGAGGAATTCGGCCTTGGCCCGCGCCCCTTCCTCGGCGGCATGGCGGGCGACGATCATCTCCTCTTCATGCTGCTTCGCCTCGGTCACGTCGCGTTCGACCGCGACGATCATCTCGACCTCGCCATTCTCGTCGATGATCGGCACCTGGTTGGTCTCGATCCAGATGATGTCCCCAGATTTGGTGCGGTTCTGAACCTCACAGCGGAATGGAGTGCCTTGCGCGGTCGCTTCGTGCAATTGATCCACCGTCACCAATTGCGTCTCGGGCGCGTTCAGCAAGGCCCCCGGCATGCGTCCGATCGCCTCTTCGGGGGTATAGCCGGTGGTGCGGGTGAAGGCCTCGTTCACCCAGGTGATCTGGCCGCGCCGGTTCAGCAGCAGGACGCTGTCGTTGGCGTGACGTGCGACCAATGCCAGCCGATGGGCTTCCTTCTGCTGGGTGGCGAGCTTGTGATTCACCGCCTTCAGCTCCGCCCCCTTCTCGATCAGCTCACGGGTATTGCGCAGCTGGCGGCGGAAACCGGCGACGCCGAAGTTCAGAAAGATGAAGACCATAAAGCCCAGTATCAGCGTGCCGGCGGCATCCATGGCAAACTGCGTGTCTGGCGGCCCGTAGAGCACCGCAGTCGTCGCGAAGAGAAGCACCGGCAGGAGGGCATAGATAGTCAGCCGAATCGTACCGGCGCCTCGGTGATAGGGCAGTACCAGCCCGCCGTTGATCGCCGTCCCGACCAGAAAGGCCACCGCGAAGAGCGGCGATTCCGACGTTTGGATGCCGAACCACGATAGCGCGATGCAGATCGAGATGGTGATCGCCTGGAAGCCGGCGGTCAGCGTGCTGATCCACTGCACCCGGCGCAGCGGCTGGCCGCGCTCCAGGCGTGCCTCGACACCCTGGAGATAGAAGCAGTCCACCGCCTCGCCGATGATGGCGATCAGCATGGCGGCCAGCCCTGAAGCCGGGCCGTTCATGATCCATAGAAACAGCCCGCCCGAGATCGTCATGATCTGGCGGCTGCCGAAATTCGCCACCCGTCCGCGCGCATAGCGGATCAGCAACCCGGCCCGATTGTTCCTGCGCTCGAAATCGGCCAGTGAGTCGCTGGACGGTGGCGCTGCCTTCTGCATCGACGGACTCCCGATCCTGTCAGATGCCCCCCGTTCAGTTAGACCTGGGGGGTCTTAACAATTTGCAATCAGATGCACTGTTTCGTCACAGCCACCATGATCTGGGCCAATTTATACCAGGCTCACCCCGGCGGCGCGCATGTCGTTCAATGCGGTCTCGAGAGACCCCCCGAGGTCGATGCCGCGACACATCGCCAGGCGGACCGTCACCTCGAACCCCAGTTTCGCCGCATCGACGGCGGAATAGTTGACGCAAAAGTCGGTTGCCAACCCGACCAGGGTCAGCTTGTCGATGCCTCGGCTGCGCAAACTCCCCTCCAGCCCCGTCGGGGTCTGGCGGTCGTTTTCGAAGAAGGCGGAATAGCTGTCGATCGCCGGCCGGAACCCCTTGCGCAGGATCATGTCCGCCCGGCTGGTGTCGAGATCGGGATGAAATTCCGCCCCCTCGCTGCCGATCACGCAATGATCGGGCCAGAGCACCTGCGTGCCATAGGCCATCTCGATCAGCTCCATCGGTGCCTTGCCGGGGTGGTTGCCAGCGAAAGAGGAATGGTCCGCCGGATGCCAGTCCTGCGTCAGGATCACCGCGTCGAATTCGGTCATCAGGGCGTTGATGGGCCGGACGATCTGATCGCCCTCTGCCACCGCCAGCGCCCCGCCGGGGCAGAAATCGTTCTGGACGTCGATCACGATCAGGGCCTGGGTCATGCGCGCTCTCCTATGTCTCCCAAGGGGTAGAAAGCCGGGCGCCCTGCGTCAATCCCGCGCCGTCGCGTTGACGGCTCTGCCCTTGCCGGATTGCAGGCGAGGGCGTAAATCCGCGCCCATGTACACGATTGCCGCACTCTATCACTTCACCCGCTTCGCCGACCCCGCAGCCCTGCGTCCGGCTCTGCTTGACCTTTGTCTCGCCCGTGAGGTCAAGGGCACGCTGCTGCTGGCCCAGGAGGGGATCAACGGCACCATCGCCGGCCCGCGCGCCGGTATCGACGCGGTGCTGGCGCATATCCGCGCCCTGCCTGGCTGCGCCGATCTGGAGTGGAAGGAGGCGACCAGCGATCATCCCCCCTTCGCCCGCATGAAGGTGCGGCTGAAGAAAGAGATCGTGACCATGGGCCAGCCGGATGTCGACCCCAAGGCCCGCGTCGGCCATTATGTCGAGCCGGAGGAGTGGAACGACCTGATCCGCAGCCCCGACGTGGCGGTGATCGACACCCGCAACGATTACGAGGTCGCCATCGGCACCTTCGAGGGCGCGATCGATCCGCAGACCGAGAGCTTCCGCGACTTCCCCGCCTGGTGGGAGGCGAACAAGGACCGGTTCCACAACAAGCGGATCGCGATGTTCTGCACCGGCGGCATCCGCTGCGAGAAATCCACCAACTTCCTGCTCGGCCAGGGGGTGGAGGAGGTCTATCACCTCAAGGGTGGCATCCTGCGCTATCTTGAGGAGACGCCGGCGGAAAACAGCACCTGGCAGGGCGAATGCTTTGTCTTCGACAACCGGGTGTCGGTGGGGCACGGGCTGAAAGAGGGGCCCTATGACCTCTGCCACGGCTGCCGTCGCCCGATCCTCGAGGAAGACAAGGCGCGTCCGGAATACGAGGCCGGGGTATCCTGCCATCATTGCATCGACGAGACCTCGGACGAGGACAAGGCCCGGTTCCGCGAAAGGCAAAAGCAGATCGCCCTGGCCCAGACCCGCGGCGAACGGCATCTGGCGGCGGAGTGACCCGCCGCCATTGATCCCTTTTACTTGGGGTCGTCCTGCCCCAGCTTCGGCGCCGCATGGCTGAGGTTCAGCTCTGCATCCGAGAAGACGAAGGGCGAGCGCACGCCCGGCACCCCGTCCAGTTCGATCTGCATGCCACGGGCCACGACCTGCGGGTCGGCCATCACCTCGGCCATGTTGTTGATCGGGCCGGCGGGCACGCCCTCGGCCTCGCAGGCGGCCAGAAGATCGGCCTTGCCGCGTTGCGAGGTCGCCGCCGTCAGCCGCGCGATCAGATCGACGCGATTGGCCAGACGGTCCTTGTTGTGCAGGAACTCCGGCGCCTCGGCCATCTCGTCGAGCCCGAGGATACGACACAGCCGCTGATATTGCGGATCGTTGCCGGTGGCGATGATGATATGGCCGTCGGCGCAGTCGAACACCTGATAGGGCGCCAGGTTCATATGCGCGTTGCCCATCATCCCCGGCGACACCCCGGTGGTCAGATAGTTCATCGCCTGGTTGGCGGTGACGGAGACCGCCACATCCAGCAGCGCCATGTCGATATGCTGACCCTTGCCGGTACGTTCGCGTTGATAGAGCGCGGCGAGGATGCCGGTGACCGAATAGACCCCGGTGAAGATATCGGTGATCGCCACCCCTGCCTTCTGCGGCTGGCCGCCCGGCTCGCCGGTGATCGACATCAGCCCGGACATGCCCTGGATGATGAAGTCATAGCCGGCGCGATGCGCATAGGGCCCGGTCTGGCCGAAGCCGGTGATCGAGCAATAGATCAGCCGCGGGTTGACCTCTTTCAGGCTGTCGTAGTCGAGCCCGTATTTCTTCAGCCCGCCCAACTTGAAATTCTCGATCAGGATATCGGCGTCGCGCACCAGTTCGCGCACCTTTTCCTGGCCTTCCTCGGTGGCGAAATCGGCGATGACCGAGGCTTTGCCGCGATTGGCGCAATGGAAATACGCAGCCGAGGTATCGCCTTCACGTTCGACAAAGGGCGGACCCCAGGCGCGGGTGTCGTCGCCGCGCGGCGCCTCGACCTTGATCACCTCGGCGCCCAGGTCGGACAGGGTTTGACCGGCCCAGGGGCCGGCCAGGATACGCGCCAGTTCGACGACCTTCAGACCTTCAAGCGGGGCCGTCATTGCTTGGCCAGCTCCGCGTCGATCACCGCCTTGAAGTCGTCCCAGGCCTGGTTCGGGACTTTCGTGCCGTTGATGATGAAGGTCGGCGTCGCGTCGATGCCGTCTTCCTTGGCGTGTTCCTGATACCAGGCGACCAGCGTCTGCGCCTTGGCGCCGTCCTGCAGACAGGCTTCAAGCTGATCGTTGTCGGTGCCGGCCAGCCGGCCGATCTTGCGCAGCGCATCGACGATCTCGGTCGGGCCGCCGGCGCGCACCCAGTCGTTCTGGGTCTTGAAGATCAGATCGGTGATGCCGAAGAACTTGCCGGTATCGCCCGAACAGCGCGCGATCATCGACGCCCACAGCCCGTAGCGGTCGAAATAGACCTCGCGATAGATCAGCTTGACCTTGCCGGTGTCGATATACTCGGCCTTCAGCTTCTTGAACGGCCCCTGATCGAAGGTGGCGCAATGCGGGCAGGTGAAAGAGGCGTATTCCACGATGGTCACTGGCGCGTCTTCGGCACCCAACACCATGTCATGAATGGTGGAGGTGTCGACCTCGGCCGCCTCATTCGCCGCCAGGGCGCTGCCAACCAACCAGGATGCCGGCGCGCGGCCCGGCTGATCGGAGAAAACGAAAGCGCCGGCCATCAGCAGGGCGGCCGCGGAAAGCGCGGGAACCAGTCGGGTCATATGTACCCCTTTCTCAGTGACTGCGTTTGGATAGAACGTTGCGGCCCAGACGTTCAAGGGCCGCGCGCAAATCGGCGTCGCCGACGCCCTCGGCTGCCTCTGCGATCTCTTTCTCCACCTCGGGAGAAGGCGCCGGCGCCTGTTTCGGCGGCGCCGGTTCGAACCGGGCATGGCCTTCGGCGAAACCGGTCGGCGCGGTCTGGGTGATCCGGACGCGGCTGATCGCGTTATAGCCATAGACGGCATTGACCCGCTCGCGCAGCTTTTCCTTCTGCATCTCGAGCATGGGGGCCTGGGCGCCGGTGGTCAGGATGGTCAGCGTCGCCCCGAACCCCTGGCGGCCATAGCCGATATTGACCGGCCGGGCGATCGAGGCAATCTCGGGCCCGGCGATCTCGGCCCAATGGGTCAGCACCCGGGTCACGGCGAAACCGCGGCTTTCGCCGGTGCGGCGGATCTGATCGTTCAGCAATGTATCGGTTCGCTTGAAACCGCGTGTTGTCGAAGATCGTCGCTGCGCCATAGATGGATTCCATTCGGTTCCACACTATTTTAGGGTCCACCTGCCCAAGCGCCAGCGAAACCGGCTAGAGAAGGCAATAAAGATTGCGTGACACCATCCCCGAGCCCGCCCTCTCCACCCAGCTGCTTGAGTGGTACGACCGCCATGCCCGCGATCTGCCCTGGCGCGTCGCCCCCGCCGATCGCAAGGCCGGGGTGGCCCCCGATCCCTATCGGGTCTGGCTGTCCGAGGTGATGCTGCAGCAGACCACGGTGGCCGCCGTGCGCGATTACTTCCACCGCTTCACCAGCCGCTGGCCGACGGTTCAGGCGCTGGCGGCGGCCGAGGATGCCGATGTCATGGGCGAATGGGCGGGGCTTGGATATTACGCCCGCGCCCGCAACCTGCTGAAATGCGCCCGCGCGGTGGCGGCGGAGCACGGCGGAACCTTCCCCGAGGATCACGACGCGCTCCTCTCCCTGCCCGGCATCGGTCCCTATACCGCCGCCGCGATCTCGGCCATCGCTTTTGATGCCCCCGAGGTGGTGATGGACGGCAACGTCGAACGGGTGATGGCGCGGATGTTCGATATCCACACGCCGCTGCCCGATGCCAAGCCCGACCTGAAGGCGCGCGCGGCAGAGCTGACGCCGCAGGATCGCCCCGGCGATTACGCGCAAGCGGTGATGGATCTGGGCGCCACGATCTGTTCGCCGAAATCGCCGGCCTGCGGCATCTGCCCCTGGCGCGATCCCTGCCAGGCGCGTGCCGCCGGCACCGCGCCGGAATTGCCGAAGAAGGCGCCGAAGAAGGCCAAGCCGGTGCGCCAGGGCGTGGCCTATCTTGCCCAACGCGCCGATGGCGCCCTGCTGTTGGAGCGCCGCCCCGACAGCGGCCTTCTGGGCGGCATGCTGGGCTGGCCCGGCTCGCCCTGGGCGGAGGCGCCGGCCATCGATCGCCCGCCCTTCGCCGCCGATTGGCAGAGCCTGCCCGGAGAGGTGCGCCATACCTTCACCCATTTCCACCTGATCCTGACGCTCCGCACCGCGCCGCTGCCCGACGGGCCCGCCCCCGAGGGGTTGCTGATCGTCGAGCGCCACGACTTCCGCCCCTCCGATCTGCCCACGGTGATGCGCAAGGCCTATGATCTCTGGCGGGGCGGGTCAGTGTGACCCATGGTCTTTCCATCGCGATCGGCTAGACTGCCAGGCGATTTCGGACACGCGGCAGGAGGTGCCTGATGATCCCCCGCGAAACGATCGCCCGCTGGCAAAGCGCCGCGCCCTTCTGGGCCACGATCCTGCTGATCCCGGTCATCTGGCTGGGCGGTGCCGTCGGCGGCTGGACGGTGCTGCTGCCGCCCTTGATCACCTGGTATCTGTTCTCTGCGATCGACGCGGCGACCGGGTTGAACCTGGAAAACGCCGATCCGGAGACCCCGGCCGAGGATCTGCTCTGGTACCGGATGCTGACCACCGCCTGGGTGCCGCTGCAATTCTTCACCCTCTTCGGGCTGATCTTCTATGTCACCCATAGCGATCACCTCTCGGTGCTGGAAAAGATCGTCCTCTTCTTCGGCATGGGGGTGGTCACCGGCACGGTGGGCATCAACTATAGCCACGAGCTGATGCACCAGAAGGACCGGTTCGAGCGGGCCTTGGGCGATCTGCTGCTGGCGATGGTGCTCTATTCCCATTTCCGCTCGGAACACCTGCTGGTGCACCATTCCTATGTCGGCACCCCGCGCGACGCGGTGACCGCGCGCTATAACGAGGGCTTCCACCGATTCTATCCCCGGGTGCTGCGGCAGGTCTGGCTGTCGGCCTTCCATGCCGAGAAGCTGAGACTTGCCCGCAAGGATCTGCGCTGGACCGACCGGCGCAATCCCTTCTGGCGCTATTGGGCGTTGCAGGCGGCGATGATCGCGCTCGCCGCGGGCTTGGGCGGTTGGGCGGGGCTGGGTCTCTTCCTGCTGCAGGCGGGGGTGGCGATCTGGCAATTGGAGCTGGTCAATTACGTCGAACATTACGGGCTGACCCGCAAGTACCTGGGCGAGGGCAAATACGAACAGGTGCTGCCGCGGCATTCCTGGAATGCCGCGCATCGGGCCACCAACTGGCTGCTGATCAACCTGCAGCGCCACTCGGATCACCATTACAAACCCGACCGGCGGTTCCCGCTGCTGCAGAACTATACCGAAGCGGATGCGCCGCAACTGCCCTATGGCTATCCGATCATGACCATGGCGGCGATGATCCCGCCGCTGTGGCGCCGGGTGATGAACCCCCGCGTGCGCGCCTGGCGCAAGAGCCATTACCCCGAGATCACCGACTGGGCGCCCTACAGCAAGGCGATGAACCCGATGCCCCGGGGCAGCATCTAGCCACCGACCGCCGCGCGAAGGGCACCTTGGGGAGCCTCCGGCGGCCGTATTTGCGACGAAGAGAAATGATAGGGGGTGTCCCGCTTCTTCTCGTGTCAAATACGGCGGGGGGCGGCCGCAGGCCGGGGGGCAGAGCCCCCCTAATAGAGCGCCCAGAGCGTCATCTTGTCCTCGATGCCGCGCACCGTCTGATCCTCCAGCCGGACCAGACCGTCAAGCGTACCGCCCGGCGCCGCGGCGCTGCCGTCGGTCTCCTCCAGCACCCGGGCGCGCAGCCGGTCGCTGATCGCCAGCCGCGCGGCCAGCGGCCGGGTCAGCGCCTCGAGCCGGCTGGCGACATTGACGGCGGTGCCGATCACCGCGAATTCCAGCCGGTCGTTGCCGATGTCGCCCAGCACGGCGGTACCGTAATGCAGGCCGATGCCGGCGCGGATTTCCGGTTCGTGCAGCCGGCGACGGTCCAGGTTCCAGCGGTCGATCACCGCGATCATTCCGCGCGCGCAATCGAGCGCATTGGCCGCGTCGCGGCCGCTGGTCACCGGCGTGCCGAAGGTCGCCATCAGCCCGTCGCCCAGATATTTGTCGAGCGTGCCGCCATGGCGGAACACCTCGCGTTCCATCCGGGAATGGAACTGGCGCAGCACCTTGATCACCTCATAGGGATCGCGATCGGCCGAGAAGCCGGTGAAATTGACGATGTCGATGAAGAGCACCGCGATTTCGCGCCGGTGCACCTGTTGCAGCGGATCGTCGTTCTGCGACAGCGCCTCGACCACATTGGGCGAGAAATAGCGCGACAGATTGGCCCGCTCCCGTTCCAGGCCGGCGTTGTCGTGCAACAGACGGTCGAAGCGGCGGGAGGAGAGGCCGAGCGCCACCGCGGTGATCAGGAAAATCGCGATTTCCTGAAGCCGCAGGCGGAAGTGAAAGGCATTCGGATCGAGCCGCGCCGCCAATTCGGAACCGGCCCCGAATGCCGCCTGGACCGCTGCGGTCAGATCGGGATGCGGGGTGGCCACGGCCCAGGAGATCGCCAGGGCGATGGCCCATATCACCGAGGTCCAGATTCCCATGGCGATGACGGTGCGCCAGGAGAAGGTCAGCGTTCCTACCGCGAGAATGCCGAAGAAATAGATGAAACTGTCGTACCAGTATTGCATCGCCAGCGGCATCTGGTCATTGCTGAGCGGGTTCGGCATGACCACCCCGAGGGTCATGATCGCCAGATCGGCGAAGATCAGGGACAGTTCGATCCGCGATTTCCCGACCTTGCCGAACTGGTACATCAGCCAGCCGTTCAACATCAGAATCCCGAGGATGGCGAGGTAGAACAGAACCTCGAGATGCGGGTCTATCACCAGCAGAAGCAGGCCGATCAGCGGCATCGCCACCAGCCGCGCCCGCATGGCCAGAGCCATCCCCTCGCGCTTGTGGCGTGCCAGCGCGGCCGTGGTGTATTTGTTTTGCGCCGCCGTCGCGTTGCGGTCCCGTGGCGAAACGAGGGCAAGCGTCGCCCTCCGGTCAGCAGCCTGATCATTCATCGGCCCGGTATCCTGTTCCTGTCCTCGCCCGCACGGTTGTCTTCCTAGCTGCAGGCCGGAGCAAATGGCAAAGCGATCCGGCAAGAAATCGCGACCCCACAAAAAAGCCCCGCCACAAGGGCGGGGCACAGGTCGGTGTCCCGGGTCAGGCCTCGGGACACCAGCGGTAACTGGAAAACGACGGATCAGATCTGCCGCATCTCGGAGCGGATCTGTTGGCGCAGCACGTCGATCGGCACCACTTTGCCGTCGCGCTTGAAGCACCAGTAGGTCCAGCCGTTGCACGACGGCGCCCCTTCGAGCGCGGCGCCCACCTGGTGGATCGACCCTTTGACTTCGCCGCCGATCAGGGTGCCGTCGGCGCGGACCTTGGCCTTGTAGCGGTTGTTCATCGAAAACAGCTCTTCGCCCGGGCGCAGCATGCCGCGTTCGACGACCTGGCCGAAGGGCACCCGCGGTTCGGCGCGCTTGCTGGTGCTGACCTGCAGCGCCTCGCGGTCGAATTTGCGCACCCGCGCGATCCGCTTCTCGGCGACCGCGCGATAGGCATCTTCGCGTTCGATGCCGATGAAGTCACGGCCCAGCATCTTGGCGACGGCGCCGGTGGTGCCGGTGCCGAAGAACGGGTCGAGCACCACGTCACCCGGGTTGGTGGAGCCCACTAGCACGCGATGCAACAGCGATTCCGGTTTCTGCGTCGGATGCGCCTTGTCGCCGTTGTCGTCCTTCAGGCGTTCATGCCCGGTGCAGATCGGCAGCACCCAGTCCGAGCGCATCTGCACGCCTTCGTTCAGCGATTTCAGCGCTTCGTAGTTGAAGGTGTATTTCGCGCCTTCGGATTTCGATGCCCAGATCATCGTCTCATGCGCGTTGGTCAGCCGCTTGCCGCGGAAGTTGGGCATCGGGTTCGACTTGCGCCAGACCACATCGTTGAGGATCCAATAGCCTTCGTTCTGCAGCGCGGCGCCGACCCGGAAGATATTGTGATAGGAGCCGATGACCCAGATCGCGCCATTGGGTTTCAGCAGCCGCCGCGCGGCCTTGAGCCAGTCCTTGGTGAACTGGTCGTAGGCGGCGAAGGAATCGAATTGATCCCAGTGATCGTCGACCGCGTCCACCTGGCTGTTGTCCGGGCGGTGAAGTTGGCCCTTGAGCTGCAGGTTATAGGGGGGATCGGCGAAAATAAGGTCGACACTCGCCTCGGGGAGGGAGTTCATCACCTCGATGCAATCGCCGGCCAATATGGTATTGAGAGGGAGCGCGGGCGCCCCCTTTGCATTGGTTCTTGTCATTGTACTGCCTCATGAACGGCGCGTTTTCGCGCTCGCATATTAGCAGTAAAGATGAGTCAATCCTGATTCTTCGTCAATTTCTTTTTTGAATCAGTCACTTACTGATTTGCCTTGATACAAGATGTTGTGCACAGGCTTGAACGAACGCCTATGATGTGGGGTTATCCCCAGATCTCGGAGCGCGGTTTTATGGCTTTGAGAGGGGTAGCCTGCATTGGTCTCCCAGCCGTAGCCGGGGTACTGTTGCGCCAAATCCACCATGAGCCGATCGCGACAGGTCTTGGCCATGATCGAGGCCGCTGAGATCGACACGGAAATCGCGTCGCCCTTCACCACGGCGCGCGCCGGGATGGTCAGGCCACGGGGGATCATGTTGCCGTCGATCAGCAGGAAATCGGGAGGCGGGTCCAGGGCGGCCACGGCGCGTTCCATCGCCAGATGGCTGGCACGCAGGATGTTGATCTCGTCGATCTCCTCGACGCTGGCATGGGCGACCGAGACCTCGGCCGCCGTGCTCAGCGCCCGTTCCAACGCCTCGCGGCGGCGCGCGCTCAATTGTTTGGAATCGTTCAGCCCGTCGGGAATCGCCCCCGGGATCAGGATGACGGCGGCGGCGGTGACCGGGCCGGCGATCGGGCCGCGGCCGACCTCGTCGACGCCGGCGATGCGAAGGAAGCCCTGCGCCTGCAGCTCTTCCTCCAGATGGTAATCAGGGGTGCTCATGAGCCTTTGCTGCCCCGTGGACCGGGGCAGCGCAAGGGGGGATCAGCGATCGGGTGTGTGCCAATCGGCGGGCGGCACCTCGCGCCGTCTGAGCCGCAGGGCCAGGCCGACGGCGACACCGACGCCGATGGCGATGGTCAGGTCGGCCACCACGGTCAGCACCAGGGTCAGCAACAACAGCACACGGTCCGAGGGGCGCGCCTGCATGTAGTCACGCCATTTGTGCGGCTCGGTCATGTTCCAGGCGGTCAACATCAGAAGCGCCGCCAGCGCCGGCATCGCCAGATAGCCGGCCAGGGGCGCGGCCACCATCATCACGATCAGAATCGTCAGCGCATGCACCATGCCGGCCACCGGCGTCTTGCCACCGGCGCGCACGTTGGTGGCGGTCCGCGCGATGGCACCGGTCGCCGGCAGCCCGCCGAACAGCGATGAGCCGACATTGGCGATGCCCTGGGCCAGAACCTCGGCATTGGGGCGGTGATGGCCGCCGATCATCCGGTCAGCCACCATCGCCGACAGGAGCGATTCGACCCCTGCCAGGAAGGCGATCACCGCCGCCGAGGGCAGCAGTTCGATCACCCGGGAATAGCTGATCTGTGGCAGGTGGGGCATCGGCAGCCGGTCGGGCAGGGCGCCGAAGCGGGAAAAGATGGTGTCGACCGGCAGCATCAGCACCGCGGCCAGCGCCGATCCCGCCCCTACGGCCACGATCAGCCCGGGGAATCGCGGGAACAGCCGCCGCAGCACCATGATCGCCACCATGGTCAGAAGACCGATGCCGAAGCTCTGCCAGCTCACCGAATCCCGGGCGGCCCAGAGCGCCGGGAGCTTCTCGACGAAATCGGCGGGCTCATGCGCCAGACTCAGCCCGAAGAAGTTCGAAATCTGGCCGAAGCCGATGATCACCCCGATGCCGATGGTGAAACCGTTGATCACCGGTTCCGGCACGAAGGCGATCAGGCTGCCGGCCCGCAGCCAGCCGGCCACGATCAGGATCAGCCCGGCCATCAGCGTCGCCAGCACCAGCCCGTCATAGCCGTGCTGGGCGATCACCCCATAGACCACCACGATGAAGGCGCCGGTGGGGCCGCCGATCTGCACCCGGCTGCCGCCGAAGGCCGAGATCAGGAAGCCCGCCACGATGGCGGTGACCAGCCCCGCCGCCGGTTCGGCGCCCGAGGCGATGGCGATCGCCAGGCTCAGCGGCAGGGCCACCATCGCCACGGTGATGCCGGCCAGCACATCGGCGCCGAACTCCGGCATGGTATAGGTTTTAAGAGTCGTCAAAAGCTTGGGTTTCATTCCGCCCGCCCGTTCATGTCTGTCTGATTGGGCAGGGCCCTGTCGTCGCCCTCAATACGGCGGCGGCGCTATTGCGCCAGGCGGCGGGCACTCCCGTGAAATATACGGGGCCGAAACGTCGCTGCGGGTCCTGTCCGAGTCTGGATGAAGCCATCAAACGGCATTGGCGCGGCGGTTTCAACTCCCCTCCGGGCAAACCCTGGGGCAGATGTGGCAAAAAGGGCGGCCCGATGGGGCCGCCCCGTGGCGCCGAGAGGAGGGGAGCGAGGCTCAGCGCCGGTTGTCGTGGGGCTGACGGCCCGGTTGCTGGTGGGGATAGACCCTCACGTGCTTGTCGACATTGCGATAGACGTTCCGGTCGACGTTGCGCTGGATATAGACGTTGCGCTGGGGCTGCGTGTAGATCGGGCGCGGCTGCGTGTAGATCGGGCGGGGCTGGACATAGATCGGGTGCGGCTGGACATAGACCGGGCGAGGCTGGACATAGACCGGCCGCGGCGGCGCATAGACCGGACGGGGATAGGCATAGGCCGGTCGCCGCGGGACAATCACCTGACGTTCGACCACGGTGGGTCGGTTGCTGCTGTCGATCGCGGCCCCGATCAGGGCCAGTGCGGCGATCCCGGCCAGAACCTTGGCGGCATCATTGTCGGCGCGGGCGGGGGCGGTGGTGGCGGCGGTCAGGGCGACGGCAACGGCCAGACCCGAAACCAGGGCGATGAATTTGCGGTGCATGACTGTGCTCCTTTTGCGGGGTGCCTCCGACCGGGGTGGCCGAGGTCTTGGATGTCCCGACCCTGCTCCCAACCCCGCCGGACAGGCAATAACGGCACCTTGTTATCGGATATCAAAGGCACCAAAGCCCTGTGGTTATTGAATAACCGCCGCAGTCGCGGCAGGATGCCCGCATGAAACATTTCACCCTCTCCCTCGTCCTCATGCTGAGCCTTTTGGCCGCACTTCCCGCCTCGGCGGCCGAGTGTTTCGCCGATTACAAGGCCAAGCGGGACAATCCGCTGAAGCTGCATTACGGCGTGATGCAGCTTCACCAGGGCTGCGACCGGCAATCCGCTTCGGCAGAGGTTTCGGCGCGGCTCAGACAAAACGGCTGGACGCTGCTGAACGTGGTGTCGGTCTTCGGCCCCGATGGGCTTGAGGGGAGGAAGGCGAATGCCGGACGTTTCTTCCTCAAGTTCTGAGCGACCACGCGGCCGCGGCTTTCCCGGCGGCCGCGTGGTGGCCTTCGGCATCGCCGCGATTGTGGCGATTCTGGCGGCCGCGGGTGGGTTGTTGCTGCTGACCCTGCCCGACGCCAATGCCTTCAACGCGCAGGTCGAAAAGCTTTTCGTCGAGAACGATCTGACGACGGGGGCCGAGATCAAGCTCTTGGAAATCCTCGCCCAGTCCGGCACCGCCTTTTCCGACACGCTGTCGAGCTATCGGATGGTGATCTTCGTGCTGCTGGTCTTCGCCACTATGATGATGGTGGCGGCGCTGGTCTTTCTGGTGCTGCTGGCGGGGCTCAATCGCCGCATGGCGCAGGTTGAACGCGCCGGTATCCAGGTGAACTCCCTGCTGATCAGCCGGGAAGAGAACACCGTCTATCTGAACAACATGGGCTTCAAGCTGACCGCCGCCGCGATGGAGACCCTGGCGGTCCTGGCCGAGGCCCGGCTGGATGACGAGGTGCTGTCGGGGGTGGAGATCGAGGCGATGATCTCGGGCCGCGATGCCGCCGATTGCGAAGAGGCCGCCGGCGCCACCCGAATCAAGCGGCTGCGCGACACGCTGGGCAATCAGATGATCAGCGAACTTCTGGTCAAGACCATCGCCCGGCGCGGCTATATGCTGGCGATCGAAAAGGACGTGATCCGCATGGTCTGATGGATCGGGGCGATTCGTGGCCGGATCGCCCCGCCGGGATCACAGCCCCAGAACGTCGACCATATCGTATTCGCCGGGGTCCTTGTCCTGCCCCCAAAGCGCCGCCTTCAGCGCGCCACGGGCAAAGATCGCCCGGTCGGTGGCGACATGGCGCAGGATGATCCGTTCGCCATCGGCGGCGAACAAAACGTCATGTTCGCCCACGATATCGCCGCCTCGGATGGCGGAAAACCCGATGTGGCCGCGTTCGCGTGCGCCGGTGATGCCGTCGCGGCCCCGGTCGGCGACCTCGGCCAGTTTGACGCCGCGCCCCTCGGCCGCGGCCTCGCCCAGCATCAGCGCGGTGCCCGAGGGCGCATCGACCTTGTTGCGGTGATGCGCTTCGATCACCTCGATATCGAAATCCTCGTCCAGCGCGGCGGCCACCCGTTTCGTCAATTGCACCAAGAGGTTGACGCCAAGGCTCATGTTGCCGGCACGGATGATCACCGCATGGCGCGCCGCCGGCTCCAGCTTGGCGATCTGCTCGTCCGTCATGCCGGTGGTGCCGATCACATGCACCGCGCGCGCCTGCGCCGCCAAGGCCGCGAATTCCAGCGTCGTCTCCGGCGTGGTGAAGTCGATCACCGCCTGGGCGCGGGCGAAGGCCTCGAGCGGCTGATCGGTGACGGTGACGCCCAGAGGCGCGCCCCCCATCGCCTCGCCGACATCGCGGCCAACCCAGGAATGGCCCCTACGCACCACCGCCCCGACAAGATGCGCCTTGTCGCTTGCCGCCACCGTCCGGATCAGCATCTGCCCCATCCGGCCCGATGCCCCGGTCACCACGATTCCCGGCTTCATTGTCATCTCGGCGCCCTCTCGCTGTCTTGCCCCGCAAACTCCTACCGCCACAGGCACCGCTTGGCAAAGCCCCGACAAGCGCCTAGATCGGAGGAATGACACAGAACAGATTCCATGAAGGGTCCGGCCCCTCGCAGCGCCAGTTGCGGGTGAGCGAGTTGATCAGGCGCACGCTGGCCGAGGTGCTGGCGCGTGGCGATATCCATGACCCGGACCTGAACCGCATGTCGGTCACCGTGGGCGAGGTGCGCATTTCGCCGGACCTGAAGATCGCCACCGCCTATGTGTTGCCTCTGGGCGGCAAGGGGCAGGAGGATCTGGTGAAGCTTCTGGCCCGCAACAAGGGCGAGCTTCGGCGCATCATCGGCAAGAAGGCCGGGCTGAAATTCACCCCCGACCTGCGCTTCCAGCTTGACGAGACCTTCGACCAGATGGACGAAACCCGACGCATGTTGTCGCAAGACGCGGTGCGCCGCGATCTGGACACGTGATCCGCGCGGCCCTGATTCTTCTGGGCCTGCTGTTCGCCTCTGCCGCCGGCGCGGTGGAGTGTCGTGACACGGAGTACGAGGGCAACCGCTATACCTTGTGCGAGGTCGATGCCGCGCAAGAGGATCTGCGATTGTTCCTCAAGGACGACCAGGGCCAGCTGCTGGGCCAGTTCGGCGCGGTGAACGCGATGCTGGCCCCCCGGGGCGAAAAGCTCGTCTTCGCGATGAACGCCGGCATGTATCATCAGGACCGCTCTCCGGTCGGCCATTATGTCGAGCGGGGGGAGGAGTTGATGCAGGTCGTCCCGAACGCCGGGCCCGGCAACTTCGGCCTGCTGCCCAATGGCGTCTTCTGCATCCGCCCCGGCCGTGCCGATGTGGTCGAAACCCTGCGGTTTCTTGAACAAAAGCCGGCCTGCACCTATGCCAGCCAATCCGGACCGATGCTGGTGATCGACGGGGCGCTGCACCCGCGCTTCCTGCCCGACAGCACATCGCGCTATGTCCGCAACGGGGTGGGGACCAGCGCCGACGGCGCCCGCGCGGTCTTCGTGCTGTCGCGCGACGCGGTGACCTTTCATCAATTCGGCCGGGTCTTCCGCGACGCGCTGAAACTGCCGCAGGCGCTCTATTTCGATGGCAATATCTCGCGGCTCTATGCGCCGCGGATCGGCCGGGACGATCTCGGCTTCGCCTTGGGGCCGATCGTCGGCGTGGTGGAAAAGGCCAATTGACCGCCCCATCGCGGCATCGGCGAAATTGACAGTGCCGCGGTCATCGGCTAGGCCCCCGGCCTCATTCGCATGACATCGGGGACAACATGGCACGCAAACGCAAGGGGCGCGATCTTTCCGGCTGGCTGGTGGTGGACAAACCCGCCGGCATGACCTCCACCGCGGTGGTCAACAAGGTGCGCTGGGCGATGGACGCGCAGAAGGCGGGCCATGCCGGCACGCTTGACCCCGAGGCCACCGGCGTTCTCGCCGTCGCCCTGGGCGAGGCGACCAAGACCGTCCCCTTCATCACCGACGCGCTGAAAGCCTATCGCTTCACCATGCGGCTGGGCCAGGCGACCAATACTGACGACGCCGAGGGCGAGGTGATCGCGACCAGCGACGCGCGCCCGTCTGACGATCAGATCAAGGCGGCGCTGGGCCAGTTCGTCGGCGACATCATGCAGGTGCCGCCAAAATTCTCCGCCGTGAAGATCGACGGCCAGCGCGCCTATAAGCTCGCCCGGGACGGCGAGGACTTCGAGGTCGAGGCGCGCCCGCTCTGGGTTGAGGAGCTGCTGATGACCGACCGACCCGACGCCGATCATGTCGAGCTGGAAATGACCTGCGGCAAGGGCGGCTATGTCCGTTCCATCGCCCGTGATCTGGGCGCCGCGCTCGGCTGCTATGGTCATGTGGTGCGCCTGCGTCGGATCTGGTCCGGCCCCTTCGATGCCGAGGACGGGCTCAGCGTCGAGCAGATCGACGCGATGGCGAAAACCACCGAGCTCGATCAATATCTGCGCCCGCTGGAAGAGGGGCTCGCCGATCTTCCGGAGGTGAAATGCACCCCGGAAGGCGCGGCGAAGCTCCGCAACGGCAACCCCGGCATCGTGCTGCCCTCCGATGTGGAGTATGGCGATGAATGCTGGGCCTCGCTCGGCGGCAAGGCGGTGGCGGTGGGCATCTACAAGGCGGGAGAGCTGCACCCGAGCCGGGTGTTCAACCAATAGACGCCCCTGCGGGGCGTCTGCCTCCGGCGGCCGTATTGGAAACGAGAAGCAGCAGCAGTGGCGCTCCTCCGTCCAACGGGGGAGGGCGCGGTGCGGCGCTTTTTCTAGCTGAAAATATCCCGGGGGGCGGCCGCAGGCCATGGGGGGCAGAGCCCCCCTTCCGCCCGCGGTACCGATCCCCGGTTTCCAATCGTGTCCCTGAGGGGCTAAACCCCGCACATGATCACCCGCAGCCATATCAAGGGCGATGCGGCCTCTGTCGCCGTCTATTCCGATTGCGAGGCCTATCGCTACAGCCTCACCCGCGTCTGGGATCCCGAGGGCGCACGGGTGGGTTTCGTCATGCTGAACCCCTCGACGGCGACCGAGGTGCAGAACGATCCGACAGTCGAACGCTGCGAACGCCGTGCCCGGGCGCTGGGATTCGGCGGTTTTCGCGTCACCAATATCTTCGCCTGGCGCGACACCGATCCGCAGGCGATGCGCCGGGCCGTCGATCCGGTGGGGCCGGAGAATGACGCCGCCTTGATCGAGGCCGCGGCCTGGGCCGATCGGGTGATCTGCGGCTGGGGCAATCATGGCGCGCATCTGGGCCGTGGCCCGGCGGTCGAGGCGCTGTTGCGCGCCACCGGCAGACCGCTTCATCATCTGGGGCTCAGCAAGGCGGGTCATCCGAAACATCCGCTCTATATCGCCTATGCCAAGGGGCCCGAACCCTGGGAGCCGCGGGCGAGCATCCGGCCCTGAGGTTTTCCTTTGCCAAGCCGGGCAAAACCGCCTATACGCCCGCATCCCGGGCCGGAATCGGCGCGGGATTTCTCCATGGGCCTGTGCTGGACGACATCCCGGCCTGCGCCATCCCTCTAACCTGCAAAGGAGACCCCGATGTCGATTACGCCGGAAGAAAAAGCCCGCGTCATGAAGGAATACGCAACCAAGGAAGGCGACACCGGTTCGCCCGAAGTTCAGGTTGCGATCCTCAGCTCGCGCATCGCGACGCTGACCGAGCACTTCAAGACCCACAAGAAAGACAACCACGGCCGCCGTGGCCTGCTGAAGATGGTTGCCCAGCGTCGTAAGCTGCTGGATTACCTCAAGGCCAAGGACGAAGCCCGCTATCAGTCGCTGATCGAGCGTCTGGGCCTGCGTCGCTGAGCCGGAAGAGATCTTAGACGATTTCAACGCCCGTTCCCTCTGGAGCGGGCGTTTTTCTGTGCCGATTTCCCGTGGAGAGGCGCGGTATCCGGCGCTTCCAGCAAAAACGGCGGCGGATTTGCGTTCTGTCAAAGTCGCGGGCTGGGAATAGATGTATCGACGGCTCAGCATTTCTGACTGAAAGAGGGTCGAAAGCCATGCGCCGCAATCCGGATACCTTCTCGCTCGCCCAGCGTGCCCTGCATTGGGCGATGGTGGCGCTGATCCTGTTCAATCTGCTGTTGCCGCAGGCCATGGGGGGCAGGGGGCTGGATCTGGGTTTCATCCCGCCGGTGTGGCTCCATATCGCTGCCGGCAGTGCGGTGCTGATCCTGGCGGTGATCCGTCTGGCGCTGCGGCTGATCCATGGTGTGCCGCCCGAGCCCTTGGGGGCGCCGTGGGTTTTCCGAGTGTTGGCGCGCAGTGGGCAATGGGTGTTTTACCTGCTGTTCTTCGCCATGCCCGTCACCGGCCTTTTGACCTATTACGACGGGTTGGTCTGGGCGCGGTTCCTCCATGCCGATGTGCTGCGGCCGTTGTTTTGGCTGTTGATCGCGGTGCACGTCGGGCTGGCGCTGGCGCATCAATTCTATTGGAAGACCGACATGCTGGGCAAAGTCATCCGCGGCTGAGCGGGTTTTTCACCGCACCACGGCCAGGGCGAAGCCGTCCCAGCCCTTTTCGCCGGCGGTTTGGATCGCCGTGGCGTCGAGCCCGGGGTGATCGGCGATCATCTGCAGGCACTGGCGCACGCCCTGCACATTCGCATCGCCGCTGTCGGGATCGACCACCGCGCCGCCGCGCACCACATTGTCGCCGATGATGACGCTGCCCGGTCGGGTCAGCCGAAGCGCCTGGGCCAGATACTGCGGGTTGTTCGGCTTGTCGGCGTCGATGAAGACCAGATCGAAAGGCGCTTGAAGCGCGGGCAGTATCTCGAGCGCCGGGCCTTCTCGCAGATCGACGCGGTCCGACAGGCCGGCGCGGGCGATATTGGCGCGGGCGACCTCGGCATGACGGGGATTGGCCTCGATCGTCACCAGTTGCCCGTTCGAGGGCAGGGCGCGGGCCATCCAGATGGTGGAATAGCCGCCAAGGGTGCCGATCTCCAGCACCCGGCTCGCCCGCATCATCCGGATATAGAGCGCCAGCAGCTTGCCCTGCGGAGCGGAGACGTCATGCGGCGGCAGGCCGGCGCGGGCGTTTTCCGTCAGGGCCTGTTCCAGTGCCGCATCGGCGGGGCAGAGGAGGTCGCCGAAATAGCGGTCTACCGCCGCCCATTGTCCCGTCTCGCCTGCGGGGTAATCCGGAATGCGCATCTCTGGCCCCTCTGCCGTCCCATTCGCTGCGCTCTAATCGCCCGGCATGACGGGGTCGTGACAGCGTTCATGGCGCGGTCGCGGCCGAGTCGCGCCCATAACTCCCTGCTTCCCAAAACAGCGAAACTCCTGTATGCGCGCCCCATCTGAGACGTGACGCCTTCAGCCCCTGGGCACATGCGAGAGGATAGGGGGCGGCGGCAATGGGGCCGCCACGCAAACGGGAGACCCGGGATACGCCCGGGAGCGCTTCCTAACAGGAAAACACGATGTTTAATGTAACCAAGAAATCTATGCAGTGGGGCGAGGACACCCTCACTCTGGAAACCGGCAAAGTCGCACGCCAGGCCGATGGTTCGGTCATCGCGACGCTCGGTGAGACCAGCGTGATGGCCAACGTGACCTTCGCTAAGGAACAAAAGCCCGGTCAGGACTTCTTCCCGCTGACCGTGCATTACCAGGAAAAATACTACGCCGCCGGTAAAATCCCTGGCGGCTTCTTCAAACGTGAAGCCCGCCCGACCGAAAAAGAAACCCTGACCGCGCGTCTGATCGACCGGCCCTGCCGCCCGCTGTTCGTCCCCGGCTTCAAGAACGAAGTCCTGGTGATGTGCACCGTGCTGAGCCACGATCTGGTCAACGATCCCGATATCGTCGCCATGATCGCCGCCTCGGCCGCGCTGACCGTCTCGGGCGTGCCTTTCATGGGCCCGATCGCCGGCTGCCGCGTCGGCTTTGTTGACGGCGAATATGTGCTGAACCCGACCGTCGAGGACATGCATCAGCTGCGTCTGAACCCGGAACAACGCCTGGATCTGGTCGTTGCCGGCACCAAGGACGCGGTGATGATGGTGGAATCGGAAGCCTATGAGCTGACCGAGGCCGAGATGCTGGGCGCCGTGACCTTCGCGCATGAGCAAATCCAGCCGGTGATCGACCTGATCATCGCCCTGGCCGAAGACGCCGCGAAAGAGCCTTTCGACTTCACTCCGCCGGATTACAGCGCGCTTTATGCCGTGGTGAAAGCCGCCGGCGAAGCGCAGATGCATGCCGCCTTCGCGATCACCGACAAGCTGGAACGGCAAGCTGCCATTGCCGCTGCCGTCGAGGCGATCAAGGAAACGCTCACCGAAGATCAGCTTGCGGACGAGAACCTCGGCTCTGCCATCAAGAAGCTGGAATCGAACGTGCTGCGTGGCGATGTGGTCAAGAACGGCCGCCGCATCGATGGCCGTGCGCTGAACCAGGTGCGCCCGATCGTGTCGGAAACCGGCCTGCTGCCGCGGACCCATGGCTCGGCCCTGTTCACCCGTGGCGAAACCCAGGCGCTGGTGGTGACCACGCTGGGCACCGGCGATGACGAACAGTTCATCGACGCTCTGCACGGCAACTTCAAATCAAACTTCCTGCTGCACTACAACTTCCCGCCCTATTCGGTCGGCGAAGTGGGCCGTGTCGGTTCCCCGGGTCGTCGCGAGATCGGCCATGGCAAGCTGGCCTGGCGTGCGCTGCAGGCGGTTCTGCCGGCACCGACCGACTTCCCCTATACCATCCGCGTGGTCTCCGAGATCACCGAATCGAACGGCTCCTCCTCGATGGCCTCGGTCTGCGGCGGTTCGCTGTCGATGATGGATGCGGGCGTGCCGCTGAAGGCGCCGGTCGCCGGTGTGGCGATGGGCCTGGTGCTGGAAGATGATGGCTCCTATGCGGTTCTGACCGACATCCTCGGCGACGAGGATCACCTCGGCGACATGGACTTCAAGGTTGCCGGCACCTCGGAAGGCATCACCTCGCTGCAGATGGACATCAAGGTTGCGGGGATCACCCCGGCGATCATGGAAAAAGCCCTGGCGCAGGCCAAGGAAGGCCGGATGCACATCCTGGGCGAGATGTCCAAGGCGCTGAGCGAAGCGGCCGAATTCTCGGTCCACGCGCCGCGGATCGAGACCATGACCATCCCCACGGACAAGATCCGTGAAGTGATCGGCTCGGGCGGCAAGGTGATCCGCGAGATCGTGGAAACCTCGGGCGCCAAGGTCGACATCAACGACGACGGCGTGATCAAGATCGCCTCGGCCGACGGGGAAGCCATCAAGCGGGCCTATGACATGATCTATTCGATCGTGGCCGAGCCGGAAGAGGGCAAGATCTACAAGGGCAAGGTCGTGAAGATCGTCGATTTCGGCGCCTTCGTGAACTTCTTCGGCAAGCGGGACGGTCTGGTCCACGTCAGCCAGATCGAAAACCGCCGCCTGAACCATCCGTCGGATGTGCTGAAGGAAGGTCAGGAAGTCTGGGTCAAGCTGCTGGGCTTCGATGATCGCGGCAAGGTTCGCCTGTCGATGAAGATGATCGATCAGGAAACCGGCGAAGAGATGAAGAAAGAAGAGAAAACCGAGGAAGAGGCGGAGTAATCTCCTCTCACCCCCGAGTTTCACAAGCCCCGGCAGCGATGCCGGGGCTTTTTTGTTGCACCCCCGGCGTCGCCCTGCTTTCACTGAGATCACAGGCTGTGATCTCAGGATAATACCCGCTTCATGACCCTCCCTGCTCCGGCGATCATCAATCTGTTCGACGTGCCCCTGCTTCTCGACCGTGAGGCGGCACGGCTGTTCGGGGTGGAAACGCGTGTGGTGAACCAGCAAGTGTCGCGCCACAAGGCCCGGTTCACCGATGAATTTGTGCTGAAGCTGACGCCGGAACAGACCAGGCTGGTGAGATCACAATTCGTGACCTCACGGCCCGACATGACAGAGCGTCTACGCACCCCGAACGCCTTTACCGAGGAAGGCGTGATCCTTCTGGCGACCGTCCTCAATTCGGACAATGCGATCCGCGCGACCAAGGCGGTGATCCGCACCTTTGTCGAGGTCCAGCGGCTCAGCCGCGACGGTCAGAACCGGATGCCTGTTCCGGTAAAGGCGGAAGATGGGCTGCCCGTCCAGCCGGAGTTCCGCCGCAAGGTCGACACGATCGTGCGCCAACTGGCCAATGTGACCCTGAGCCCCGAGGAGCAGAACGCCGTCATGGTCGAGGCCACCCAGTTCAAGCAGGAAAGCCTCGGTGCCCTGCACGCCTGGCTGCAAAGCAAGAGCCTCGGCAATGCCGAACGCGTTGCCCGTATCCAGCGCGATCTGGCCGAAGCCGAACGCGCTCGGGCCGAAGCCGCCAAGACGATTGTCGAGACTCGTGAAAAGGAGCGGTTGGCGCTGATCCGCGAACTGCTCTTGACGATGGACCTGGAACGCGCACAGGAACAGGGCGATTATTCGGAATTCTCCCAAACCCTCAAGGGCTTGTTGAAATAGCCCCCGCCGCCCCGGATCGGTCAGAAAGCGCCCCATGCACTCCCTCATCATTCACATGTCCGCCAGCACCGCCCGCCGCCCGAATGCAGAGCGGCTTTTGCGCGATCTGCCGGAGGCGGAACTGGTCGAGGCGGTGAACGGCCGCGATTCGGCGCAGATCGCCGATGTGGTGACGGCGCCGGGCGATCTGTGGCGGCCGCGCTATCCCTTTGCGCTGCGTCCGGCCGAGATCGGTGTGTTCCTGAGCCATCGCAAATGCTGGCGGCGGATCGTGGATGCCGGCTGGGATTATGCCCTGATCGTCGAAGACGATCTGGCGGTGGACCCGGGCGGCCTTGCCCGGGCGCTTGACCTGATCGAGGCCCAGGCGACACCTGAGATGTACATTCGCCTGCCGGTCAAGCAACGCGAGACACCGGCTGCGGTTCTGGCGCAGGACGGCGACATGCGGTTCATCCTGCCGAAGGTGATCGGGCTGCAATGCATCTGCCAGGTGGTCGGGCGCGGTGCCGCCGAACGGTTGCTGCGCGCGACCGAGACCATCGACCGCCCCGTGGACACCTTCCTGCAGATGCACTGGGTCACCCACCAGCCGATCCACGCCATCCTGCCCAATGGCAACCGCGAGATCGCCCAGCAGATCGGCGGATCGACCATCCAACAAAAAACCCGCGCCAGCGGCAAGCTGGCGCGGGAATTCAATCGGGCCGTCTATCGGGCACAGGTCGCCCTGCGCCCGCAGCGGGGCTGACCGCTCAGTCCGGGTTCTTGGCGAAGCGCAGATAGGGCAGCTTCTTGTCGAGCGCGCCGTATTTCGCCTCGGCCGCGGCGTCGTCCAGCGACAGGGCAACGATCACGTCCTGACCCACGGTCCAGTTCGCCGGCACCGCCAGCGGCTGCTTGTAGGTCCGCTGCAGACCGTCCAGCGCGCGCAACACCTCGGCAAAGTTGCGGCCCACCGACATCGGGTAGATCATGATCAGCTGCACCTTCTTGTCCGGGCTGATGATGAAGACCGCGCGGACCGAGGCGCTGTCGGCGGCGGTGCGGCCATCGGGCAGATAGGCGTCAGCCGGCAGCATGTCGAACAGTTTCGCCACCTTCAGATCGCTGTCGGCGATGATCGGAAAGCTCGCCTTGGCCCCCGAGAAGCCTTCGATATCGGTCTTCCACTTCTTGTGCTCCTCGGCGCCATCGACCGACAGGCCGATCACCTTGGTGCCTCGCTTGGCCCATTCGTCGGCCAGTTGCGACACCGCCCCGAATTCCGTGGTGCAGACCGGGGTGAAGTCCTTGGGGTGCGAGAACAGGATCGCCCAGCTGTCGCCGATCCAGTCGTGAAAGCTGATCGCCCCCTGATCGGTCATCGCGGTGAAATCAGGCACAGTGTCGTTGATGCGCAGGCCCATGATATCTCTCCTCATCGTGGTCCGTTTCGATTGCGTGCTGCCACGAATGTAACCGTTCCTGCGCCGGGTTCCATCCCTGACTTGTCCCTATTCCTTTGCAATGACAGAGTGACGCGGAATCGCTGACTGCTCAGTCAGCGGAAACCGCCGAGTTGGGAGTATCAAAGATGATCGAGAAGCGGAATTTCTACATCAATGGCGAATGGGTCGCCCCGATCGAAGCACGCGATTGCGAGGTGATCGACCCCTCGACCGAAGAGCCCTGCGCGGTGATCTCCCTGGGCAGCGATGCCGACGCCGATGCCGCCGTCGCCGCCGCCAAGGCAGCGCTGCCGGGCTGGATGGCCACCCCGGTGGCAGAACGGATCGCGCTGGTCGAAAAGCTGCTGGAAATCTATATGGAGCGGGGCGAGGATCTGGCCCAGTCGATGTCCATCGCCATGGGCGCGCCGATCGACATGGCCCGCAGCCAGCAGGTCGGGGCGGGATCGTTCCATCTGAAGAATTTCATCAACGCCGCCAAGAAATTCCAGTTCGACCGGCCGCTCGACGAGAAATACCCGAACGACCGCATCATCTATGAGGCCGTCGGCGTCGCCGCGCTGATCACGCCTTGGAACTGGCCGATGAACCAGATCACGCTGAAGGTTGGCGCCGCCGCCATCGCCGGCTGCACCATGATCCTGAAGCCGTCGGAGGAAAGCCCGCTCGACGCCATGGTCTTCGCCGAGCTGATGGATGCCGCCGGGTTCCCCAAGGGGGTCTTCAACCTGGTGAACGGCGACGGTATCGGCGTCGGCACCCGCCTGTCGGGGCACCCGGACGTCGATATGGTCAGCTTCACCGGCTCGACCCGGGCCGGCATCGCGATCTCGAAGAACGCCGCCGAAACCCTGAAGAAGGTGCACCTGGAGCTGGGTGGCAAGGGCGCCAACGTGGTCTTCGCCGATGCCGATGAAAAGGCGGTGAAGCGCGGCGTGCTGCACATGATGAACAACACCGGCCAGTCCTGCAACGCGCCGTCGCGCATGCTGGTGCAATCCGGGATCTATGACCAGGCGGTGGAAATCGCGGCCGAGGTCGCCTCGAAGATCACCGTCGCCAGCGCCCATGACGAAGGCAACCACATGGGGCCGGTGGTCAACAAGACCCAATGGGAGAAGATCCAGGGTCTGATCCAGAAGGGCATCGACGAAGGCGCCCGCCTGATCGCCGGCGGCCCCGGCCTGCCGGAGAACTTCAACAAGGGCTTCTATGTCAAGCCGACCGTCTTCGCTGACGTGACCCCGGACATGACCATCGCGCGCGAGGAAATCTTCGGCCCGGTGCTGTCGATCATGAAGTTCGAGACCGAGGAAGAGGCGATCGCCATCGCCAATGACACCGAATACGGGCTGACCAACTATGTCCAGACCCAGGACCCGGCCCGCGCCAACCGCATGGCCCGCGTGCTGCGTTCGGGCATGGTCGAGATGAACGGCAAACCGCGCTCGGCCGGTGCGCCCTTCGGCGGCATGAAGAAATCCGGCAACGGCCGCGAGGCCGGCATCTTCGGGATCGAGGATTTTATGGAAATCAAGGCCGTCAGCGGCTGGACCCCGGAATAAGCCCGCAGGTCCGCGTCATCGGGAAAGCCGCCCTTTGGGGCGGCTTTCTTTTTTTGCCCGGTCCGGCAACCGCGCAACGGCGTCCCGGGCGGGATAGGCCGTATTTGAAACGAGAAGAAGCAGGGGACCGTGCCCCGCTTTCCAGCGTCGTCAGATGCGGCCGGCGGGGACCTGGCTGTCTGCGCCTCACAGTCCCGCCGGCCCCACGATCAATTGTGGCACCCCGTCCGAAGTCTTTTGCGGCGAGTGGCCGTTTTCGTCGATCGTCGCGGTCACCCGCTGGCGGAACGCCGAAAAGCTGTCGAACCGCACCACATCGACGGGGGTGTCGAAATGCAGGGTGACCCGCATATGCGGTGAATAGGGGCTGTGGCTGAGCCCATGGACCCGGCCGGTGAAGGGCTGACCCAGATAGCGCCCGGTCACCCGGTCGCCCACCGCCAGCGGCCGCGCGTTGGTGTCGCGCGCCGGCCGCGATGCCAGGGCGCGCAATGTGTTCCAGTCGCGCGCGCCTTCCTGATGCGCCACCAGCTCCAGCGCCTGGGAATGGCTGATCTCGGTGCCCTGCGCCGCCAGCTTGGCGCGCAGCGATTTCGCCCGGGCCTTGAAGCCCGCGATCTTGGGGTGATCTTCGGATGCACTCATCCTGAACCTCGTCTCCGATACGGCATGACGCGGGGGGTGACGGAGGTTCGCATTGCCATCGCTCGCATGCCTGGGAGAGTAGGACATCTGAGCCAATTCCGGGTTTCACCAAAGCGTGACGCTTGCGAACGGCAGGGCACCCGAACCTGATCCCCCATAGGCGCGCGCGCCCCCGCCGGTCAAGCCCGGCAGGGCGCGCCGGGCTGGCCCTGTTGCTGAAATCCCCCTAAAGACGATGCAAAGCCCTGTGAGACCCTCGATGATCTATACCCGCCTGCATGGACGCCTCGGCAACCAGATGTTCCAATATGCCGCCGGCCGCGCCCTGGCGACCCGGCTGAGGGTGCCGCTGGCCGTCGATTCGCGCGGCGCCCTGCGCCGGGGCGAGGGGGGGCTGACCCGCGTCTTCGACCTGCCGCTGGCCGAGCCGGGGGCGCTGCCGCCGGCCAAGCACGACGGCTTTCTCGCCTATGCGCTCTGGCGCGGCTTCGGCCGCCATCCGCGGTTCCGCCGCGAACGGGGACTTGGCTATAACCCGGCCTTCGCGGGGTGGGGGGACGACACCTATCTGCACGGCTATTGGCAGAGCGAGCGCTATTTCGCCGCCATCGGCGATGTGATCCGCCGCGACTTCACCTTTCCCGCCTTCAGCACGCCGCAGAACGCCGAAATGGCCGCCCGGATCGCCGGGACCACGGCGATCGCGCTGCATGTCCGGCGCGGCGATTACCTGACGCTTGGGGCCCATGTGCTTTGCGATCAGGCCTATTACGATGCCGCGCTCGCCCGCGTGCTCGACGGGCTGAAGGGGACGCCCACGGTCTTCGTCTTCTCCGACGATCCGGACTGGGCCAAGACCAACCTGCCCTTGCCGGTGGAAAAGGTGGTGGTCGATTTCAACGGGCCGGAGACGGATTTCGAGGATATGCGGCTGATGTCGCTCTGCCGGCACAATATCATCGGCAATTCGTCGTTCTCCTGGTGGGCCGCCTGGCTGAACGCGCATGATGACAAGCGCGTCGCCGGCCCCGCCAAATGGTTCGGCGATCCGAAGCTGCAGAACCCCGACATCCTGCCCGCCGACTGGATGCGGATCGCGGTCTGACCTGGCGCCCGCCGGCTCAGAACGGGGCCGGCGCCCGCAGCTTCAGCGATACCCCGCCCTCGGGGTTCTTGATGCGCAGCTCCTCGGAATGCAGCATCAACCGGGGAAAGTCGCGCGCCGCCCCTTCGGCATAGAACGGATCGCCCAGGATCGGGTGACCCAGCGCCAGCATATGGACCCGCAGCTGATGGCTGCGCCCGGTCTTCGGGAACAGCCGCACCCGCGTCTCGTTTTCGCCATAGCTCACCACCTTCCAGTCGGTCACCGCCGGCCGGCCGGTGTCGTGACAGACCATCTGCCGCGGCCGATTCGGCCAGTTGACGATCAGTGGCAGATCGACGGTGCCGGTCTTCGGCTCCAGCCGGCCCCAGAGCCGGGCGACATAGGTCTTCTTGGTCACCCGCGTCTCGAACTGCATCGACAGGTTGCGCTGCGCGTGCGGGGTCAGTGCGAAGACGATCACCCCGGAGGTATCGCGGTCCAGCCGGTGCACCAGCAGCGCGTCGGGAAAGGCGGCCTGAACCCGGCTCAGCAGGCAATCGGCCAGATGCTCGCCCCGGCCCGGCACTGACAACAGCCCGGCCGGCTTGTTGACGGCGACAAGCTGCGCATCCTCGTAAAGGATGTCCAAGGGGTCCATGGGGGGATTGTAATCGCTCATTCCCCGCTCCTACCTCACCGCGTCCTGACGTCAAGCTTGCCCGAACGGCGCCGCGCCGCCAAGCTGCCGACGGAGCCGGAGGAGGAGAACCCCGAGATGACCGCAGATTTGCACCCCGACATGCACCCGACCATCGCCAAGGCGCTGGAGATCATCGCCTCGGGCGATCACGAGAAGATCGCCGAGGTGCTGGCCGAAGACGTCCGTTTCCTGCCGCCGACCTATTGGGCAACCTGGACCGGGCGCGAACCGGTGGCCGCCGTCCTGGGCCATGTGGGCAAGGTCTTCAGCGATTTCCGTTATCGCCGGGTGATGGGATCGGGCAACGACTGGGCGCTGGAGTTCCAGTGCAAGGTCAACGGGCTCGATGCCGTCGGCGTCGATCTGATCACCCTGGGCGAGGACGGGCTGATCAGCCTCTTCGAGGTGGTGATGCGGCCGCACAAGACGGTGGGCGAATTGCGCGAGGCGATGAACGCCCGCGTCAAGACCGACCCGCGGTTCCTGGAGTATCGCAAGGCGCTGTCCTGATCCGGTGCCCGCGACCCCGAGGCAGTGGCCCCCCGCGCGGGGGCCCCGCTGCGGCCGTGGAAGCGGTGGGTGCCGTCACCGCTCCGCCGCGATCCGACGGCGCCGCATCATCCGTTCCCGCCAGATCACCAGCAGCCCGCCACCGGCGATCAGCAGCGCCCCGGGGAAGAGATCGGCAAAGGGTGCCTCGCCGAAGAACAGCCAGCCGAAGCTGAAGGCGAAGGGGATGCCGAAATAGGAAAATGGCGCCAGCGTGCTCTGATCCGCCATCCGGTAGGAAATCACCATCACCAGAACGCCAAGCCCGCCGAAGGTGCCCATCATCACGATCCAGCCCAGATCGCCCAGCGACTGGATCGGACCGAAGCCGCCGGTGACCAGCGCCAGCAGGATCGCCCCCAGCAGCGCCGTGCCCGAGGAATAGAGATTGACCAGCGGGCTCGGCACATCGCTGTCGATCCGCCGCGCGATCACCCCCGACAGCGCATAAAGCATGGCCGAGGCGAGCGGCGCCGCCGCATAGATCGTAAAGCTCTCCGATCCCGGTTTCATGATCCAGAGAACCCCGGCAAAGCCCAGCACCACCGCAGCCCAGCGAATCGGCCCGACCCTTTCACCCAGGATCGGTACCGCAAAGGCCGTCATGAACAGCGCGTTGGAATAGGTGATCGTGGTGGCGGTGGCAAAGGCCATATGCCCCAGCGAGACATAGAGGAAGAACTGCGCGAAGGTCACGCAGACCCCGCGCAGGCAGCCGATCGGCCATTGCCGGATGCGCCAGCGGCGCCCGGCGGCATGCCAGGCGCGCGACGACCACAGCGCGATCAGCGAGGGGATCAGCCCGATCAGGTTGCGATAGGCCGAAAGCTCTGCCGCCCCATAGCGGGGCGTCAGGAATTTGATCACCAGACCCATCAGGTCGAACAGCATCAGCGACAAAAGCGACAGGGCGATCGCCAGCCAGACCGTCTCCCGATGGGTTTGGGTCATCTCGGCTCAGCCGTGATAGGCGGCAACGGTCTTGAGCTGGGAGAAGCCGTAAAGCGCCTCAAAGCCCTTCTCGCGGCCATGGCCGGATTTGCCGACGCCGCCGAAGGGCAACTCGACCCCGCCGGCGGCGCCATAGTTGTTGATAAAGACCTGGCCGGCGTGCAGCTTCTTGGCCAGCCGCATCTGACGCGAGCCGTCGCGGCTCCAGATGCTGGCGACCAGGCCATAGTCGGTGCTATTGGCGATCTGCACCGCTTCCTCTTCGGTGTCGAAGGGGATCAGCACCTGCACCGGGCCGAAAATCTCGTCCCGCGCCAGCGCATGATCGCCCGGCACATCGGCGAAGAGGGTGGGGCAGAGATAGGCGCCCTCGGCCGGGGCATGGCCCACCACCTCGCCCTGGGCGGCGATGGTCAGATCGGCCCCCTTGGCGAGAAAGCCGGAGACGATCTCCTTCTGGCGAGCCGAGATCAGCGGCCCCATCCGCAGGTCTTCCATCGCGGGGCCGACGGTGATGGCGGCATAGGCCTCGGCCATCCGGCGCTTGACCTCGTCATAGACGCCGCGCTGCACCAGGATGCGGGAAGAGGCGGAACAGGTCTGCCCGGCGTTCTGACAGCCGGCATTGACCAGGAAGGGCAGCGCCGCGTCCAGATCGGCGTCGTCGAAAACGAGCTGCGGCGACTTGCCGCCCAGCTCCAGCGTCACCGGCACCACGTTCTTGGCCGCCGCCGTCTGCACCAGGATGCCGGTCGGCACCGATCCGGTAAAGCTGATGTGATGGATGCCCGGATGCGCGGTCAGCGCCGCGCCGGCCTCGGCACCGATGCCCGGCACCACGTTCAGCGCGCCGGCGGGCAGCCCCGCCTCCATCGCGATATGGGCAAAGGCCAGCGCTGTCAGGCAGGCCTCTTCCGCCGGTTTCAGCACCGCGGCGTTGCCCATGGTCAGCGCCGCGCCGACCGACCGGCCGATGATCTGCATCGGATAGTTCCAGGGCACGATATGGCCGGTCACCCCATGCGGCTCGCGCAGGGTATAGACGGTATAGCCCTCCATGAAGGGAATGGTCTGGCCGTGCACCTTGTCGGCGGCACCGCCGTAGAATTCGCAATAGCGCGCCAGCGCGATGGCGTCCGCCCGGGCCTGGGTCAGCGGCTTGCCCACGTCCATCGCCTCCAGCACCGCCAGCCGGTCGGCATAGTCCAGCACCAGCTGGCCGATGCGGGTGATGATCCGGCCGCGTTCCAGCGCCGTCATCCGGCCCCAGTCTCCGTCCATCGCGGCTTGGGCCGCCTGCACCGCCGCGTCGATATCGGCGGCGCCACCACGGGCGATCTGGCAGATGGCGCTGCCGTCCGAGGGGTTGACCAGCGGCAGGGTCTCGCCGCTTTGCGCCGGCACCCATTTCCCGCCGATCAGGCAGAGGGTGGGATCGAACCAGATGGGATTGGTCTCGCTCATGAAAGGCTCCTGACGTCACGGGGCGGCATCTTGCCCCTTCTTCTCGTTCCAAATACGGCCGCCGGAGGCATCGGCGCAGCCGATTTGCCCGGCAGGCGACCGGCGCGCCGATCAGCCCAGTGCGGGCAGGGTCGGCGCGGCGGCGATCAGGGTTTGGGTATAGGGGTGGCGCGGCGAAGTGAAGACCTGTTCAGTCTCGCCCTCCTCGACGATCTCGCCCGATTGCATCACCAATACGCGATCCGTCACCGTGCGCACCACGCTCAGATCGTGGCTGATGAACAGATAGCTGAGCTGATAGGCCGCGCAGAGCTCGACCAGCAGATCGAGGATCTGCGCGCGCACCGAGACATCGAGCGCGCTCACCGCCTCGTCGAAGAGGATCAGCTCGGGCCGGATGATCAGCGCGCGGGCGATGGCGATCCGCTGCCGCTGGCCGCCGGAAAACTCGTGGATGTATTTCGTCGCGTCCTGGGCCTTCAGCCCCACCGCCTCCAGCGCCTCGGCGATCGCCCTGTTGCGGGCCGCCCCGGTGGGCGGCGTGTCGAGCAGGTGGAAGGGTTCGGTCACCAGCCGGTCGACCCGGTGGCGCGGGTTGAAGCTGCCGAAGGGATCCTGGAACACCACCTGCATCCGGCGGCGCACCTGTGGGTCCGGCTTGTGCCCGGACCAGACCGGCCGCCCGTCCAGCAGGATTTCGCCGCCTTGCAACGGCTCCAGCCCCAGAAGCGCTCGGGTCAGGGTCGATTTTCCGCAACCGGATTCGCCGACCAGCCCCAGCCGTTCGCCCCGGTTGAGGGTAAAGCTCACCCCCTTGACGGCGCGGTGATAGCCGGGATCGCGGAACAGGTGCTTGCGCGGCAGACGGTAATCACGAACCGCGCCCTTCACTTCCAGCAACGGTTCCGGCTCGGGCCGCTCGGGCAGCACCACCTGATGGCCCGAGGCCTCGAACAGCATCCGCGTATAGGGATGCGTCATGTTGCGAAAGAGCTCGCGCGTGGGGCCTTCCTCGACCAGCTCGCCATGGCGCATCACCACGATGCGGTCGGCCATATCCGACACCACGGCCAGGTCGTGGGTGATCATCAACAGCCCCATGCCGAAATCGGCGACCAGGCTTTGCAGCAGATCGAGGATCTGCGCCTGCGTCGTGACGTCGAGCGCGGTGGTCGGCTCGTCCGCGATCAAAAGCTTCGGTCGCAGCGCGATGGCCATGGCGATGACGACGCGCTGGCGTTGCCCGCCCGACAGCTCATGCGGGAAGCGCGACAGCGGAAAGCGATCCTCGGGCAGGCCGACGCGGTCCAGCATCTCGCGGGCACGGGCGCGGGCCTGATCCTTCGGCATCGCCTTGTGGATCAGGATGGTCTCCATCACCTGATCGCCGATGGTCTTGACCGGGTTCAGCGCCGTCATCGGCTCCTGAAACACCATGCCGATCTCGCGCCCGCGCAGGCTGCACATCTGCGCTTCGCTCCGCGCCAGCAGGTCCTCGCCTTCCAGCAGGATCTTGCCCTGCGTCTCGGCCCGGTCGGGCAACAGGCCCATGACCCCCAGCGCGGTCATCGACTTGCCCGATCCGCTTTCGCCGGTGACGGCGACGATCTCGCCCGGGGCGACGGAAAAGCTCACGTCCCGGAGAATCGGCAGGCCGCCGATCTGCAGGGACAGGTTCTGGATATCGAGAAGGCTCATGACCGGCGCACCCTCAGTCGGGGGTCGAGCAGGTCTCGCAACCCGTCGCCCAGAAGGTTCAGCCCCAGCACCGTCAGCACGATGGCAAGGCCGGGGATCAGCGCCATATGCGGCGCCAGGCTGACCATGGTCTGGGCATCGGCCAGCATCCGGCCCCAGCTTGGCACCGGCGGCTGCGCGCCGAGCCCGACATAGGACAGACCCGCCTCGGCCAGGATGCCGAGCGAGAACTGGATGGTGCCCTGCACGATCAGCAGGTTCAGCACGTTGGGCAGGATGTGTTCGAAGGAAATCCGCGTCTGCGACTTGCCGGCGACGCGGGCGGCCATGATGAATTCCCGCTCCCACAGCGACAGGGCGGCGCCGCGGGTGATCCGGGCGAAGACCGGGATATTGAAGATGCCGATGGCGATGATCGCGTTGACCGCCCCCGGCCCCAAGATGGCGGTGATCAGGATGGCGATCACCAGCGAGGGGAAGGCAAAGACCAGATCGTTGCCGCGCATGATCAGCTCATCGAGCCAGCTGTCCTTGCGGGCGGCGGCCATCAGCCCCAGCGGGATCCCCAGGGCCATACCGATGCCGACCGCCACCAGCGCCACCGCGATCGAGGTGCGGGCGCCGACCATGATCATGCTGAACATGTCGCGGCCGAAGTGATCGGTGCCGAACCAATGGGCGGCCGAGGGCGGTTTCAGCTTCGCCGGGATATCCATCGCGGTGACGTCGTAGGGCGTCCAGACGAAGGAGACCAGCGCCGCCAGCACCACGAGAGACGACAGGACGGCGCCCAGAATCAGATTGCGGTTCATGTGCGCTGCCTCAGTCGGGGATCGACGGCGGCATAGGCCAGATCGACCAGAAAGTTCACGGCGATGACGGCGAAGACCAGCAGCATCACCACCGATTCCACCACGATCAGGTCGCGGGCCGAGATCGCCTGGAACACCAGTCGGCCGAGCCCGGGCAGGTAGAAGACCTGTTCGATGATGATGGCGCCGGCCAGCAGGAAGGAGAATTGCAGCCCGATGATCGTCAGGACCGGGATCATCGCGTTGCGCACCGCGTGACGCCACAGCGCCTGACGCCGGCTCAGGCCCTTGGCGCGGGCGGTGCGCATGAAATCCTCGCCCAGGATGTCGAGCAGCGCCGAGCGCATGACGCGGGCCAGAATCGCCGCCTGCGGCAGCGCCAGCGCGATCGCCGGCAGGGTCAGCGAATGGATGCCGGCCCAGAACCCCTTGTTCCAACCGGCGAAACCGCCGGCACCGAACCAGCGCAGGTTGATGGCGAAGATCAGCACCAGCATCATCGCGAACCAGAAGTTCGGGATCGCCACGCCCAGTTGGGTCGCCCCCATCACCGCCATGTCGCCCGGCTTGCCGCGCCGCGCGGCGGCATAGATGCCGGCGGGAAAGGCGATCAGCGTCGACAGCGCCAGCGCATAGAGCGCCAGCGGCAGCGATACCCAGAGCCGTTCGGCGACCATCTTGGTCACCGGCGTGCGATAGGTATAGGAGGTGCCGAAATCGCCGTGCAGCATGCCCCCCACCCAGGTGAGATAGCGTTCGACCTTGGGCACATCGAGGCCCAGCTCGGACCGCAGGGCCTCGACGGTATCGGGCTGGGCATTGATCCCCAGCATGAAGGAGGCCGGATCGCCCGGCGCGATTTCGATCACGAAAAAGATCACCAGGCTGGCGACGGCCAGGCTGAGGATCAGCGAGATCAGGCGTTTGAGTGAATAGCGTAACATCGGCGGCACGTTAGGGATGCCCCGCGCAGAGGTCCAGAGCCAGACTGACGATCTGCACGGGCGGAAATCTCGCCTGCGCAGATTGTCAGCGGTCCTGACCTTTCCGCCGGGGGCGTGGAAGGATCAGGAGGCTGTCGCGCCGGCGGCAATGATCGCCGGTTTGGCGTTCAGCTCGGCAATCGAAAACCCGGCGATGGATTTGAAGCGCGCCGCATGGGCGGCCAGATCGGCGGTGGGGATCACATCGTCGATGGTCTCGAACTCTCCGCCGCAGATATCCTCGACCATCTGCAGCACCGCGTCCGGTCCGCCGCCCTTGCGGTTGGCAAGGCCCACCGCGGTGGTCAGCGGGCGGATCTGGGCCTCATAGGCCGCCAGTGCCGCCGGGGTGACGCCATGAGCCAGCAGGCTGGCGCCGATGACGCGGGCGTCGACGATCGCCTGGCTCGCCCCGTTGGAGCCGACCGGATAGGTCGGATGCGCGGCGTCGCCCATCAGGGTGACCCGGCCCTCGGTCCAGCGCGGCAGCGGATCGCGGTCGACCATCGGATATTCGAACACCTGATCGGCGCCGCTGATCAGCGCCGGCAGGTCGATCCAGCCGAACCGCCAGCTTTCGAAATCGGGCAGGAATTCCTCGATCTTCGCGGCACGGTTCCAATCCTCGCGCCGCCAGTCGTTGCTGGGATCAAAGCGTTTCTCGGCGATCCAGTTCATGGTGACCAGGCCGGTTTCGGGATCGGCGGCGGAGATCGGATAGGCCACCGCGCGCAGGCTGTCGTGGCCGATCATCACCATCGCCCCGCCGCCCTTGTAATCGGGCGCCTGCGTCGTCGCCCGCCACAGGATGCGCCCATCCCAGATCGGCGCGCCCTCATCGGGGTACATTTGGGCGCGCAGCGCCGAATGGATGCCGTCGGCGGCGATGATCAGATCGCCGGGAATGCGCCGGCCATCCTCAAGGATCAGCGTCGCGCCCTCTGCCCCGGTCTCGAAGCCCTTGGCGCGGGCGCCGGTGACGATGCAATCGGCTCCGGCCCGGGCGATCAGCGCGCGGTAGAGCATCATCTGCAATTCGCCCCGATGGACCGAGAACTGCGGCCAGGCATAGCCGGCGCGCTCGCCCCGGGGTTCCTCCCAGATGGTATGGCCGAACTTGGAATAGAAGCCGAGCTGCCGGGTCCGCACGCCGATGGCGTCAAGTTCCGCCTCAAGCCCCAGATCGAACAGCTCGCGCACGGCATTGGGTTGCAGGTTGATGCCGACGCCCAGCGGTTTGATCTCGGCGGCCGCCTCGTAGATGCGGAAGGGCAGGCCGATCTGATGCAGCGTCAGCCCGAGGCTGAGCCCGGCAATCCCCGCGCCTGCGATAAGAATGGTCATGCTGATGTCTCCTCCCCGTCTCCGGCGGCAGAGAAAGCAGGCGCGAGAGGTCTGCGCAACCCCCTGTGAGGCGTTTTAGCGTTTCGCCACCCAGGTCAGATTGGGGTCGAAAATCCGGTCGGCATGCTGGTCGAGATAGATTTGCAACCAGGGGGTGAAACGCTCGGGGTGGCGGGCGACCTGGGCCAGCAGGTCGTGATAGTCGATCCAGCGGGTTTCCATCACCTCTTCCGGGTCGGGGACCAGCGGCAGATCGCGATGCGCCAGCGCCAGAAAAACATCGACCTCCTCATGTTCGATCAACCCGTTGCCGACCTCGGCGCGATATTCCAGCCGGTGGCGGAATTCGGGATAAAGCCCGGCGATCCCCAGCTCCTCGCGCAGGCGCCGGAGGGCGCAGTCGCTTGCGGTTTCACCCCAATGCGGATGGGTGCAGCAGCTGTTCGTCCAGAGCCCGGGGGTGTGGTATTTTCCCAATGCGCGGCGCTGCAGCAGGATGTCGCCGCCGCGCTGGACAAAGACCGAAACCGCCTTGTGCCGAAGGCCCTGGCGATGCGCGTCGAGCTTGTCGACAGGGGTGAGGGTGCCGTTGACCCAGGCCGGGATGGGCTGGCTCATCGGGCGATCAGGTCTGGCCCACCGCCGTTGCGGGCGGTGTTCTGGGCGGGGTGGCAAATCATCATGTGTTTGGCGGGGGGCCGCAGCTTGGGGTGGGGGGCGGCAGGTCGCGACCCTGGCGTCAAGCTAGGGTGTGACGGCCGCGCTTTCAACGATGCGAAAGGCCGCAGCCCTGGCGGAGCTGCGGCCTGATCCGTTTGCGTCCTGCGTCCGCTCTGGCGAGACGGTTATTCGCTGGCGGGCTTGTCCTCGCTGGTCCCTTCGGCCGGCGCCTCTGCCGGCGCGTCGGCAGGGGCCGGCACCAGGCTGGTGAGATAGGCATAGACGTCCTCCCCCCCCTTGGGGAGCTTGAAGCTCATCATCGACTTGGCTTTCTTGTCGTCGAGGTGATGCTGCAGGAACTTGCGCGGGTCCTGGACGTATTCAAGGAAGGCCTTGCGGTTCCAGATCAGCCCGGCCTCGCCGGCGGCGACCAGATCGGGGCCATATTTGAAATCTGGAAAGGTGCCGGCCTGACGACCGATCACGCCGTAAAGGTCCGGACCGGTGCGGCCGCCCTTGACGATGACTTCGCCGCTGTCGGTGATGATCGAATGGCAGGCCTTGCATTTGCCGAAGAGCTTTTCGCCCTTGGCTGCGTCGCCGTCATCGGCCAGGGCGGGGGCGGCGATCAGGGCGGCAAGGGCGGTTGCGATCACACGGTTCATGGCTTCCTCTCCTTGTTTGGGCCATCGCAAGATAGCGTTGGGGTGCCGTCCGGAGTCAATTGCCAACTTGCCGCAAGGGCAAGGGCCTAGCGGACAAGTTGCGACCAGCAGGGCAGCAGATCGCCCTCGGCCGGAGTGGCGGCATAGGCCGCGCGGGCGATGGCACGCGCCAGGCAGAGCGAGGCGGCATGGCCGATCTGCGTCAGGTCGCGTTCCGGTGATTGCATCGGCCGGGCGCCGGTGGTCAGGGCGAAGACCAGATCGCCATCACCGGGCGCATGGGCCGGCACGCAGGCGCGGCCGATGCCGTCATGGGCGGCGGTGGCCATGCGCTGGCACTGCGCCTTGGTCAGGGCGGCGTCGGTGGCGACGATGGCGATGGTGGTATTGGCGCGGGTCTCGCTGAGCGGCCTGCCGCCGTTCGCGGCCATCATCGCCGCGAACTTGCGGCTGTCGAGACTGCGGCCCAGCCCGGTTGCCGGGTCGGGGCCGGTGCCGCCGAATTCGCCGTCGACCTCGAAGGGGGCGGCCCAGAAATGCCGGTCGCCCGGTGTTGTCACCGCCCCCATCGGGTTGGCGGCGACCAGGGCGCCGACGGTGATCCCGCTGTCCAGCACGAAGGAGGCGGAGCCGAGCCCGCCCTTGACCATGGCGGTCAAGGCGCCGGTGCCGGCGCCTGCGGTGCCGATGGCGAAATCCTCGCCCAGATTGGCGAAGGCGGCCTTTCCAAGCGTGCGATAGGGGTTTTCGTCCCAATCCTTGGCGCCGCCGTTCAGCAGATCGAAGATGATGGCGCCGGGCACCAGCGGGATCAGCGCGGCCCCCAGCCTGAGGCCGCGGCCTTCGGCCCGAAGCGCGTCCATCACGCCCGAGCAGGCGTCGAGCCCATAGGCGGAACCGCCGGAGAGCACCAGCGCGTGCACCTCGGTATTGGTCTTGTCGGGGGCGAGCAGGTCGGTTTCCCGCGTGCCGGGCGCCCCGCCCATCACATGGACCGATGCGGTGAAGGGCTTGTCGGAACTCAGCACCGTGGTGCCGGATTTCAGCCGATCGTCCTGGGCGTTGCCGACCAGAAGGCCGGGTACATCGGTGATCAGGTTGCGGGGGCCTGGGATCATGGTTGGGCTCGCTGTCCTTGGGGGGGATTGACCGGCGGCGGGGTCAGATGCGCGGCCTGGGCGCGGCGCTGTCGGATTCGCCCGAATTCGGCTCGCCCTTCGGCTGGATCAGCAATACTTGGCATTCCTGTTCCGCCCGCGGGCGATGCATCGCGCCCTTGGGCACGATGAAAAGCTCTCCGGCATGGACAGTCTGCGACGGCTGATCTTCGATGTCGATCACCATCTCTCCCTCGAGAACGAGGAAGAAGTCGTCGCTGTGCCTGTGCCGGTGAAACGGAAACTCGCCGTGAAATTTGACCACCATGACGTCGTGACCATTGTAATCCGCAACCACGTGCGGCTCCCAATGGCCGGAGAACATGGCGAGCTTCGCGGCGAGCTTCACAGGTGTCATATGCAGCGGCCCCCGTCGACTTCCATCGCCACGCCGGTGATCATGCTGGCTTCTTCCGAGCAGAGGAAGGCGGCGGCATTGCCCATGTCCTCGGGGGTGGAGAAGCGGCCGATCGGAATGGTGGAAAGGAACTTGGCGCGCATCTCCGGCGTGTCCTGCCCCATGAAGGAGGCCAGCAGCGGCGTTTCGCCGGCCACAGGGTTGATGGCGTTGACGCGGATGCCCTTGGGCGCCAGTTCCACCGCCATCGACCGGGTCGCGGTGATCATCCAGCCCTTCGAGCTGTTGTACCAGCTCAGGTTCGGGCGCGGCGACACGCCGGCGGTCGAGGCGACGTTGAGGATCGCGCCGGTTCCCCGCGATTTCATATGCGGCACCAGGGCGCGGGCGGTCAGATAGACCGACTTCATGTTGACGTTGAACACGCGGTCGAAATCGGCTTCCGAGATTTCGTCGAGCGGCGTCGGCAGGTGGGTGACACCGGCGTTGTTCACCAGGATGTCGAGATGGCCGAAGGCCTCGAGCGCGGCTTCGGCCATGGCGTTGACCGAGGCGGCGTCAGAGACGTCGACGCGCTGGGCGATCGCATCGTCCCCAAAGCCCTTGGCCATGGTTTCGGCGGCCTCGCCATTGATGTCAGCGATCATCACTCGGGCCCCTTCGGCGATGAACTTGCGCACGATGCCGGCGCCAAAGCCCGATGCGCCGCCGGTGACGATAGCGGTTTTTCCCTTGAGTCTCATGGCTGTTTCTTCCTTTAGTCCGGATTTCGGACGGACATTAGGGCGACCGGGAGATTGGCACAAGCGGGACGCGAGGGATCAGCCCTCTTCGATCTTGCCGCGCAAGGCCTTGACCTCGCCGCGCACCTTCTTGGCGTCGAGCCGGCGGCGGATCGACCCCTTGGTCGGTTTGGTGGCGATCCGGCGCTTCGGTGCGATCAACGCCTTCTGGATCAGCTCGACCAGGCGGTCTCGGGCGATCTCGCGGTTGCGGACCTGGCTGCGGGTCTCGTCGCATTGCAGAACGATGGCACCCTCAAGGGTCCAGCGCCGCCCGGCCAGCCGTTTCAACCGTGCCTTGACCGCAGGGGTCAGCGACGGCGACCGTTCGGCCTCGAACCGCAGCTCGACCGCCGAGGAGACCTTGTTCACATTCTGCCCGCCGGGACCGGAGGCGCGGATGAACTGTTCGGTGAGTTCCCAGTCGGCAAGCGATATGTCATCGGTGATACGCAGCATGGCGGCAGGTTATCCTGTTCGCCGGTCGGGCAAAAGCGGGTACGGTGAATACAAAAAAGGGCCGCCCTGACAGGGTGGCCCTTTCGAAAGCCAAGGAGGTGGGGCCGGTTAGATTGTCGGCCAATCCACGCGGGCGGATATACCGCTCAGGGCTGCCTTAAACGGCCTCCTCCCACGCTGTCCCGACACCTCGCTCCAATACCTTTCTCGACACTGGATCACCTCCTTTTCTGCCCTGTTACCGTTATCATCAGGGTGCCACGACCGGCGGAGATCACCAAATAAAATCGTCACGCGGCGCCGCGACGGGTCAACATTTGTGCAACGATGAGGCGGAAGGGAATCAGTGCCACGATCGCGAGGCCCAGCTTCACCAGCCAGTCGGCAGTGCCGAGCGAGACCCAGAGCGGCACCATCGGACCGGCACCCAAGAGCGGCAGGTGTTCATTGGCCCAGGCAACGTCGTTGGCCGGGTCGATCCAGCCCAGTTGCAGCGAGAAGGCGATGGAGAAGAACAGCGCCGTGTCGGCTGCCGATCCCACCAGGGTCGAGGCCAGCGGCGCCCGCCACCACTTGCCCTCGCGCAGGGCCGAGAAGATAGCGACATCCAGCATCTGCGCCACCAGAAAGGCGGTGCCCGAGGCGAGCGCCACGCGCAGCGTCACCAGCGGGCCGAAGTCTCCGCTGATCTGGGTGCCGATCAGCGAACAGGCGACGCCGACGACAAAGCCGGCAAACACCACCCGGCGGGCGGATGCGGCGCCATAGACGCGGTTCATCACATCGGTGACGAGAAAGGCGAAAGGATAGGTGAAGGCGCCCAAGGTCAGCCATTGGCCGAACAGGAATTGCACCAGGATGTTCGAGGCCACCACAATGGCGGCCATGGCAAGAATGCCGGGAATATGCGATCGGTTCATGTCAGAGGCCCGTTTTGACAAGGTGGCGGCGACTTGTCCCGCAGCGGCCTGGGTTGGCCGGCGGGCAGGGGTCCATAGCCCGCCACGGCCTTGTAAGCAAGGATTTCCGGTTAATCCGGCAAGACGTAGTCGACCAGTTCGGTCCGCTGCAGCCGCAGAAAATTGTCGTCTGACACCATCGTCGCCCGCAGCCGCCCCTTTCCGTCGCGCCAGATCGAGACGCCTTCGAGGTTGTCATGCATCCCGGGTGCGGTGGTCAGCAGGGTTTCCTCCTGCCCGGGGCCGTCAGCCTCAATGCTCCAGCGCCGCAACCGGCTGCGAAACCCCAGCAGGGTCACCGCGCGTTCCAGCACGTAAAGCCGGCCATCGGGGCCGAAATCGGCGCCGACCGGCAGGAAGCGGCCCCGGGGCGGCAGGGTGAAGACCTCCCGCCATCGGCCGTTTTCCAGCCGATAGACCGGGATTTGCCCTTTGGCGTCGCGGCCGCCCTCGGGCAGGGTGTAGAGGCGCCCCTGCGCGTCGATCGCCAAAGCCTCCAGCGACCGGTTGCCGGGCAGGCCGCGAAAGACCTGCGGATCGTTCAACACTTCGGCGGCGGCGTCGGGGCGGCGATAGCGGGCGACGCGGTGCACCCCCTCGAAGGAGACATAGAGGGTTCCGTCGGGGGCCACCGCCAGCCCTTCGGAATCGCCGATCGGGCCCTTCATCGGGTGTCCCGTGCTCGACCGCAGGCGCCAGTGCCCCGAGGTCTGCGCCGCGACGATCCGCCCCTCGGCATCGCGGGACAGCCGCGCGGTCATCAACACGGTCCGGTCGCTCAGCACCGTGGCGGAAAGCCCGTCGTCGGAGAGTTCCAGCGCCGACAGCCCGCCGAACCAGGGATCGGCCTGCTGCCAGGTATAGCTGCCCAGCAGGTGCGCGCGATCCGCCCCGTCCTGATCCGAGGCATCGCAGGCGGTGCAGAGCAGCAGGATTACTGCGAGCGCAGGACCGAGACGCATTGCTTGGGCAGATCGGCCAGCACGTATTCGCGGCGCGGTTTCGGTTTCGGCGCGTTGGGATCGGGCGGCGGCGGGTTGAGGATGTTGTTCACCCATTCCTGCGCTTCGGCACAGCCGTCACCGGCGGGCGGCGCGTCCTGATCGACGCAGTCCTTGGCGCCCCGGGGGCAGGTCAGCCGGACGTGGAAGTGATAGTGATGCCCCCACCACGGCCGGATCTTGCTGAGCCAGCTCCGGTCGCCCTTCTCGTCGTTGCACATCTGCACCTTGGCGCCGGGGAAGATGAAGATGCGGGCGACGCGCGGGTCGCTGGCGGCGGCGCGCAGCAGGGCGTGGTGCTGCGGCGTCCAGGAGCTGTTCACGTAGGCGCCGTTCGATCGGCGCATCGAGATTGAGGAAATCTCCTCCCGCTCCTGCCGGCTGAGGGTCAGCCGCTCGGGCGGCAGCATCCAGATATCGGCATCCAGCCCGATCTGATGGCTGGCATGGCCCGAGGCCATCGGCCCGCCGCGCGGTTGGCTCATGTCGCCGACATAAAGCCCTTTCCAGCCCGGCAGGGTGGCGGCGAAACGGCTCAGATCCTCGATGAAGGCGACGGTTTCCGGCTGTGCCCAGTTGCGGTTCCGGCTCAGCCGCATGGCTTGCCAGGTCGGGCCGGTCTCGGGCAGGGCCGCGCCGCCGGCCATGCAGCCCTTGGCATAGCTGCCAAAGGGGGCGGGGCGTTGTTGCGACGGGGTGGCCTTGGCGCCGAAAAGCTGTTTCGCCGTCGGCTCGGCCCAGCTTGCCGGCGCGCTCAGGATCAGACAGAGGATCAGGCTCAGCCAGGCGAGTGGGCGGGTCATCGGGATAGGTCTCCTTTCGGTTCAACCCAGCGTAGCAGGATCAGCCCCAGCAGGAAAAGGGCGATCAGCGGGGTCACGCCGATCTGCTGGCTGCCGGTCAGCAGGGTGACGGTTCCGATGGTGAGCGGCGCGATGAAGGAGGTCGCCTTGCCCGCCAGCGCGTAGAGCCCGAAGGAGGCGGTCATGCGATAGGGATCGGCCTGGTGGACCAGCATGGTGCGGCTCGCCGACTGGATGGTGCCGCCGGCCGCCCCGATGATGGCACCGAAGACATAGAAGACGATATCGGGCAGGGCAGAGTTGTCCGGCACGGTCATGCCGAAGACCATTCCCGGCCTGACGAAGATGATGCCCAGGGCGACGCCGGTCAGCAGCAGGACGCAGGCGGCGATCACCGGCTTGGGGCCGAATCTCTGATCGGCGCGGCCGCCGGCCCAGGCGAAGATCGCGCCCGAGATGATCGACAGGATGCCGAAGATGCCGGTATCGACCACCGACCAGTTCAGCACCCCGGCGGCATAGATGCCACCGAAGACATACATGCCGTTCAGCGCATCGCGATAGAACATCGAGGCGGCGAGATAGGCAAAGAGCGAGGGGCGATCGGGCAGTCGCCGCAGGGTCTGGCCGACATCCCGCAGCGCCGCCGCCACGCTGCCGCGCCGTCTTTCGGCGGGCACCGGATCGCGCACCCAGAGGAAGAAGGGGATCATGAAGACGGCGTACCAGATCGCCGTCAGCGGCCCGACAAAACGGGTGCCTTCCCGCGTGGCGGGGTCGAGCCCGAAGGCCGGCGCCAGGCCGAGGAAGGTTTTGCCGGTGCTGGCGCTTTCGGCGAAGAAGCCCAGCATGATCACCAGAGAGATCAGCCCGCCGACATAGCCGAAGGCCCAGCCGTTGCCCGAGATGCGGCCGATCTCGTCCCGCGTGCCGAGGTCGGGCAGGATGGAATTGGTGAAGATCGTCGCGAATTCCATCCCGATCAGGCCGATCGCGAAGAGAATGAGCGTGAGCAGCAGGTTGAAATGCCCCGGCGCTGCCGTCCAGAGCCCGGCCGAGCCGATCACGTAGAGCAGCGAGAACAGCCAGATCCAGCGCATCCGGTTGCCCGAGAGATCGGCCATCGCCCCCAGGATCGGGGCGAGCAGCGCGATGACGACGCCGGCGGCGCCGATGCCGAAGCCCCAGGCCGATTGCGCGGCGCTGCCGTCGCCCATCAGCTCTTTCACGTAAGGCGCGAAGATGAAGGTGATCAGCAAGGTGTTATAGGGCTGGCTGGCCCAGTCGAAAAAGAACCAGCCCCAGATCCGCTTTCTGGTGGAAATACCCGTCATCACTGCCCCCGCCGCTTTGCGCCGATATGACCGGGCCACCGGGGGAGAGGCAAGCGTCGATCGCCGGCCCGCGCGGTTCCGTTGCGCGATATGATCGACCCGCGCCCCGATCTGCCGCAATACGCCAGCGAATGACGCGCAGGGATCACGCGGGGCTTGCCCTCAGGTCCGCTCGACCTTAGGTCAGGGGTCGGTTTGAAAGGGAAATTTCGATGCAGTCTCTGTTCCAAGTCCTGATGCTGATCTTGAGCATCGCTCAGTTCTTCATCATCGCCCATGTGATCATGAGCTGGTTGATCAACTTTCAGGTGCTCAACACCAGACAGCAACTGGTGGCACAGATCTGGTATGGTCTGAACCGGGTGCTGGAGCCGATCTATGGCCCGCTCCGCCGTCTGCTGCCGCCGATGGGCGGGCTGGATCTGGCGCCGCTGATCGCGCTCTTGGGCATCTATGTGATCGAGATCGTCCTGCGCAACAATATCGGGCTGTTCTACTGAGGGCGCATTTTCCGCTCCCGGCGCCTGCGGCGGGCTGCGGAAGCCTCCGGCGGGAGTATTGGGGCAGAGAAGAAGGCGCGCGGCGGGGTAAGGCGCCCGAGGTTGCGCCGGTCCTGCCCTTGTCCCCCGAGTCGCGCTGTGGGACAGTGGCGGCCTGAGCAGTTCTTCCCCCCAGAGGCCCAACCATGACCGACCCGCTGCCGCTTTTGCGCGATGTCTTCGGATTCGACGCCTTCCGCCCCGGGCAGGAAGAGATCGTCGAGGCCGTCGCCAAGGGCGAGAACGTGCTGGCGATCATGCCGACGGGCGGCGGCAAGTCGCTCTGTTTCCAGCTTCCGGCGCTGATGCGCGAGGGGGTCACGGTGGTGATCTCTCCGCTGATCGCGCTGATGCGGGATCAGGTGCGCGGGCTGCAGGAGGCGGGCGTCGAGGCCGGCGCGCTGACCTCGGGCAACACCCAGGAAGAGACCGACGCGGTCTGGGAGGGGCTGGAGGCCGGGCGGCTCAAGCTTCTCTACATGGCGCCGGAACGGCTGGCCTCGGGCGCGGCGCTGGGGATGCTGCGGCGGGTTGGCGTCAGCCTGATCGCGGTGGACGAGGCGCATTGCGTCAGCCAGTGGGGTCATGATTTCCGCCCCGATTACCTGCGGATCGGAGATCTGCGCCGCACGCTCGGCGTGCCGCTCGCCGCCTTCACCGCCACCGCGGACGCGGAGACGCAGGAGGAGATCGTCCAGAAGCTGTTCGACGGCGAGCCGCCGCGCGCCTTCCTGCGCGGCTTCGATCGGCCGAACATCCATCTGGCCTTTGCGGCCAAGGACAACCCGCGCCGCCAGATCCTCGACTTCGCCGCCGCCCGCCGGGGCAGCTCCGGCATCGTCTATTGCGGCACAAGGGCGAAGACCGAGGCGCTGGCCAAGGCGCTGGGCGATGATGGCCACAGCGCGTGCTTCTATCACGGCGGCATGGAGGCGGAGGATCGCCGCGCGGTCGAGACCCGCTTTGCCCGCGAGGATGGGTTGATCGTGGTCGCCACCGTCGCCTTTGGCATGGGGATCGACAAGCCCGACATCCGCTGGGTGGCGCATGCCGATCTGCCGAAGTCGATCGAGGCCTATTATCAGGAGATCGGCCGCGCCGGTCGCGATGGCGCGCCGGCGGAGACGCTGACGCTCTATGGTCCCGACGACATCCGCCTGCGGCGGTCGCAGATCGACGAGGGGCTGGCGCCGCCCGAACGCCGCGCCGCCGATCATGCCCGGCTGAATTCGCTTCTGGGTCTGGCCGAGGCGCTGGGCTGCCGGCGGCAGGCGCTGCTGGCCTATTTCGGCGAGGCGTCTGAGCCTTGCGGCAATTGCGATCTGTGCGAGACGCCGCCCGAGCTGTTCGATGCCACCACCCCGGTCCGCATGGCGCTTTCGGCGATCCTGCGGACCGAGGAATGGTTCGGCGCCGGTCATCTGACCGATATCCTGATCGGCAATATGACCGACCGCATCCGCGAGCGGGGGCATGACCGGCTGCCGACCTATGGGGTGGGCAAGGGATACGACAAGCGGCAATGGGCGGCGATCTTCCGGCAGATGATGGGGCGCGATCTGGTGCGCCCGGATCCCGAGCGTCACGGCGCGCTGAAGATGACCGATGCCGCCCTGCCGGTGCTGCGCGGCGAGGCCACCATCACCCTGCGGCAGGATGTGATCCGCCAGGCGGCGGGGCGGCGTCCGGCGGTCAGGGCGCTGGTGTCGGAGGAGGATGCGCCGCTGCTCTCGGCCCTGAAGGCCAAGCGGCGGGCGTTGGCGGAGGCGGCCAAAGTGCCGGCCTATGTCATCTTCCCCGACCGCACCCTGATCGAGATGGCCGAGAACCGGCCGGCCAATCTGGATCAGATGGCGCGGGTCAACGGGGTGGGCGCGAAGAAGCTGGAACGCTATGGCGCTGAGTTCCTGGCGGTGATCAACGGCGAGGTGGAGGAAACCCACCCGGCGCGCCGCAAGCTGGCGGGTCATGATGCCGGCGGCCTTTACGACCGGCTGCTCGAGGCGCAGGCGGTATTGGCGCGGGGCGAGGCCGGCACCGAGAAACCGATGAGCTGTTCCGCCGCGGAGCTGGCCAAGCTGGCGAAGATGCGGCCGCGCGATCACGGCGATCTGGTGCGACTTCTTGGCGAGCGTCGGGCAGAGCGTTTCGGCCCCGCCTTTCTGGACGTGTTGCGCGACGCGGGCTAGATCCCGGGGAAACGGATTTGGGGAACTGAGCATGTTGGTGGTGATCTCTCCGGCGAAGAAGCTGGACTGGGCGGAACGCGATCTCGAGACGACCGAACCGGGCTTTCCGGCCGAGGCGGCGGCACTGGCCGAGGTGGCGCGCGGGCTGAGCGCGGAGGATCTGCAAAATCTGATGAAGATCAGTCCCGATCTGGCCAGGTTGAACCGCGACCGGTTCCGCGATTTCCAGGACAGGCCCGCCGCCGATCTGACCCGTCCCGCCGCGCTGGCCTTTGCCGGCGATACCTATCAAGGGCTTGAGGCGGCCTCGCTCGATCCCGATGAAATGGACTGGGCGCAGGATCATCTGCGGATTCTCTCGGGGCTTTACGGCGTGCTGCGGCCGCGCGACGCGATCCAGCCCTATCGGCTGGAGATGGGCAGCCGGCTGAAGACGCCGCGCGGCAAGTCGCTCTATGACTGGTGGGGCGACAGGATTTCCAAGGCCCTGAACGATCAGGCGGCGGTGCTGGGAACCGATGTGCTGATCAACTGTGCCAGCCAGGAATATTTCGGCGCGGTCGATCCGGCGGCGCTGACGCTCCGGGTGATCACCCCGGTCTTCATGGAAGACAAGGCGGGTGGGCCGAAGATCGTCAGCTTCTATGCCAAACGGGCGCGGGGTGCGATGGCGCGGTTCATCATCCAGCGCCGGCTGAGCGATCCCGCCGGGATCGTCGATTTCGACTTGGGTGGTTATGTCTATCGCCCCGATCTGTCCGAGGCCGACAAGCCGGTTTTCATCCGCCCCTATGAGGCGAATTCGAAGTAAATCCCGGCCAATGTCCGCTGCCGGCCCTCGCGGCGGTGGAGAGGAATCCTTGCAAAGCCCGCGCCGTCCTGCGACCCTTGCGGCCACAGGACGGAGGGTTTCATGAACCATTTTCTGCGCGCGTTTTTTTCGATTGTTTTCATCGCCTTTGCCGGGGCTGCCCTGGCGCAGCAGGCGCAACCTCCGATCCCGGCCTTCCGTTATATCGGCACCGGCGACATGGATTTCTATGGCTCCGATCTGGACGCGCTGTTCGACACCGATCTGGACAGTTGCCTCAAGGCCTGCACGCTGAACGACCGCTGCACCGCCTTCACCTTCAACACCCGGTCGAACGCCTGTTTCCCCAAGAACGGGGTGAGCGAGCGCAAGCCCTATACCGGCGCCGTCTCGGCCGAGAAGGTGGCGACCCCGGCCAAGGTGATGACGCTGGGCGGCAAGCGGGCGGCCGAGCTGACCTTTCTCAAAAGCGATGATTTCGACGGTGCGCGAGACCAGGCGCGCAGCCTGGGGGTGACCCATCGCGCCGGCGGGATCGAGCTGCAGGCCGCGTTGGACGCCGCGCGCAACACCGATGACACCGCCCAGGCGGCGATCTGGACCGGCATCGCCGTGGCGCTGAGCGATCAGGGCGCGCTCTGGACCGAATACGGTCGGCTGCTGCTGGCGATTCACACCGACAATGACACGCTGCGGCAGGATTATGATCAGCGCGCCGGGCTCGCCGCGCTCAACGGTTACCTGCGGGCGGACAAGGATCCGGCGCGGGTGACCGCGCTGCAGGTTCTGGCCGAGGCGCTGGAGCGGCAGGGGCGCGGGCGCGACATGCTGTTCGCGCTCAGGCTCGCCAGCCAGATTCAGCCGCGTCCCGACATTCTCGCCGCGCTGGACGAGGCGGTGGGCAAATACGGCTTCCGCATCACCGATACCACGGTTGAAAGCGACAGCGAGGCGCCGCGCATCTGCGCCCAGTTCTCGGAACCGCTGGTGCAGGCGGGGGTGGATTATGAAACCTACGTCAAGCTGCCCGCCCCCGGTCTGGTGGTCGAGGCGAAGGACAGCCAGCTTTGCGTCGACGGGGTCGAGCATGGCCAACGCTATGTGGTGACCTTCCGCAAGGGGCTGCCGGCGGCGAGCGGGGAGACCTTGGCCAAGGATGTCGAGATCACCCATTACGTCCGCGACCGCAGCCAGACCGTGCGTTTCCCCGGCCGGGCCTATGTGCTGCCCAAGGCGGCAGAGGCGGCGCTGCCGGTGCAGACGGTCAATGTCGACAAGCTCGACCTGACGCTCTACCGGGTCAGCGACCGCAACCTGATCCGCGCCATCCGCGACGATTTCTTCGCCCGCCCGCTGAGCCAGTGGCAGCAGCAGGAGCTGTCCGACAGTATGGCGGTGGAGATCTGGAAGGGCACCGGCGAAGTTCAGAACAGCCTCAATCAGGACATGACGACCCGCCTGCCGATGGCCGCGGCGATCGCCGGTCAGCCGGCCGGGATCTATGCGCTGGTGGCCAAGGTGCCGGGCGCCGACCCTTATGACAATCCGGGCGCGACGCAGTGGTTCGTGCTCTCCGATCTGGGGCTTTCCACCATGTCGGGTGCCGATGGGCTGCATGTGCAGGTCGAGGGGCTGTCCGACGCTCAGCCGCGCGCCGGGATCGAGATCAGCCTGATCTCGCGCGCCAATGGTGTGCTGGGCACCGCCGTCACCGATGCCTCTGGCCAGGCGCTCTTCGCGCCGGGGCTGGCGCGGGGCACCGGCGGCGCGGCGCCCGGGCTGGTGCTGGCCCGGCAGGGGGAGGAGGACATGGCCTTCCTGTCGCTGACCGAGCCCGCCTTTGACCTGTCGGATCGCGGTGTCGCCGGCCGGGCGCCGGCGGGGCCGATCGACGTCTTCCTGACCACCGATCGCGGCGCCTATCGCGCCGGCGAGGTGATCAATGCCACGGTCCTGGCGCGGGATGATACCGCGCAGGCGATCGACGGTCTGCCGCTGATCGCCATCCTGTCGCGCCCCGACGGGGTGGAATACAGCCGCCAGATCTCGGACGGTGGCCATGCGGGCGGCCATGTCTTCAGCTTCCCGGTCGGTGCCAGCGCCCCGCGCGGCAGCTGGCGGCTGGAGGTGCGCAGCGATCCCGATGCCGCGCCGCTGGCGGTCCAGACCCTGCTGGTCGAGGATTTCCTGCCCGAGCGCATCGATTTCGCGCTGAGCCTGCCCGATGACGCCATCCACCCCGGCGACACCCCGCCGCTGCATATCGAGGCGCGCTATCTTTTCGGCGCCCCCGGCGCGGATCTGAGCGTCGAGGGGCAGGTGAGCCTGCGCGCCGCCACCAGTGTCGATGGCTGGCCCGGCTATCGCTTTGGCCGCTATGACGCCGAGAACCGGCCGCAGAGCAGTTTCTTCGGCGGCGAGAAGACCGATGCCAAGGGGCTGGCCGATGTCGGTATCGACATCCCGCGGCCCGAGGCCGAGGGCCAGCCGCTGGAGGCCGAGGTGATCGCGCGGCTCGCCGATGGCTCCGCCCGGCCGGTGGAACGGCGCCTGACGGTGCCGGTGCGCCCCGACAGCGCGGTGATCGGCATCAAGCCGCTGTTCGACGATGTGGTCTCCGAAGGCAGCGAGGCGGGGTTCGAGGTGATCGGCCTTTCGTCGGATCTGAAGCCGGAACCGATGACGGTGCATTGGACGCTGAACCGGGTCGAGACGCAGTATCAGTGGTATCAGCTTTACGGCAATTGGGATTGGGAGCCGGTGACCCGCCGCAGCCGCGTCGCCAGCGGTGACGCGACGCTGGGCGCGAGCCCGCTGCAGATCGCCCATCCGGTCGATTGGGGCCAATACGAGCTGGTGGTGGAACGCACCGGCAGCGACTATGCCGCGGCCTCGGTCGATTTCTATGCTGGCTGGTATGTCTCGGGCGATGCCTCCTCGACGCCGGACCGGCTGGATCTGTCGCTGGACAAAAGCTCTTACGCGGTGGGGGATACCGCCCAGCTCAGGATCGTGCCGCGCATGGCAGGCACCGCGCTGATCACGGTGATGGCGGATCGGGTGATCTCGCGTCAGGCGGTGACGGTCGCGGCCGGTGAGACGGTGATCCCGGTTGCGGTGACAGAGGATTGGGGCACCGGCGCCTATGTGACGGCGACAGTGATCCGACCGATGGACGTGGCTGCCGGCCAGATGCCGGCGCGGGCCATCGGCCTGGCCCATGCTGCGGTTGATCCCGGCGACAAGGCGCTGGCGGTCTCCATCGCCGCGCCCGAGCTGACCCGCCCGCGCGGCACCGAACGGGTGCGCGTCGATGTGGCCGGCGTCAAACCGGGGCAGGAGGCCTGGTTGACCCTGGCTGCGGTGGATGTGGGCATCCTGAACCTGACCGGGTTCAAGAGCCCGGATCCGCAGGCCTATTATTTCGGCCAGCGCCGCCTGGGGGTGGAGCTGCGCGATGTCTATGGCCGGCTGATCGACCCGATGAACGGGGCGATGGGCAGCGTCCGTTCGGGCGGTGACGGCGGCATGGGGGCAGGGTTGCAGGGCCCGCCGCCGACGCAGGATCTGATGGCGGTCTTCTCCGGCCCGGTGCGGGTGGGCGAGGATGGCGCCGCCTATGTCGATATCGCCCTGCCCGATTTCAACGGCACCGTGCGGCTGATGGCCGTGGCCTGGACCGATCATGCGGTGGGGCAGGCGCAGTTCGACATGATCGTGCGCGACCCGGTGGTGGTGACCGCCAGCGTGCCGCGATTCCTTGCGCCGGGAGACGAGGCGCGGGTGCATCTGGAGATCGCCCATGCCGATGGGCCGGTGGGCCAGACCTCGGTCGCACTGAGCGTTCAGGGCGAGGGCATCACGCTGGGGGTCAATCCGGCGCCTTTCACCCTGACCGAAGGCGGCAAGGTGGCGCTGGACATCCCGGTGCGCGCCACCCAGGCCGGCGATCCGGTGATCGAGCTGGCCTTGACCACCCCGGCGGGGCAGGTTCTGAACCAGAGCCTGCGGCTGCCGGTACGCGCCAATGATCCGGAGATCGCCCAGACCCGCCGCTTCACGCTCAAGGGCGGGCAGAGCTTTGCCTTTACCGAGGATGTCTTTACCGGCCTGCGCGCGGGAACCGGCAGCGCCATCCTCTCGGCCGGTCCGCTGGCGCGGTTCGATGTGCCGGGGCTGTTGGCGACGCTTGATCGTTATCCCTATGGCTGCACCGAACAGGTGACCAGCCAGGCGATGCCGCTGCTCTATCTGTCCTCGGTCGCCGATGCGCTGGGGCTGGGCAATGGCCCGGCGGTCGACAAGCGGATCGACGAGGCGGTGACGCGAATCCTCAGCCGGCAGGCCTCGGGCGGGTCGTTCGGCATGTGGCAGGCGGATTCGGGGGACTTCTGGCTTGATGCCTATGTCACCGATTTCCTGTCGCGGGCGCGGGCCGAGGGGCATCCGGTGCCCGACCGCGCCTTTGCCCAGGCGCTTGATAACCTGCGCAACCGGGTGAATTACGCTCCCGATTTCGACGCCACCGACGACGCCGGCGGTGATATCGCCTATGCGCTGATGGTGCTGGCGCGCGAGGGCGCGGCGGCGATGGGCGATCTGCGCTATTACGCCGATGTGAAGGGCGGCGATTTCGGCACGCCCTTGGCGGCGGCGCAATTGGGCGCGGCGCTGGCGGCCTATGGCGATCAGCCGCGCGCGGATGTGATGTTCGCCCGCGCCGCGAAACTGCTGACGCAGCAGAAAGCGGAGGAACCCCGGTTCTGGCAGGCCGATTACGGCAGCGCCTTGCGCGATACCGCCGCGGTGCTGACCCTGGCGATCGAGGCCGGCAGCACGGCGGTGGATCAGGCCGCCTTGGCCACCCGCGTGGCGCAGGCCGGCGATCAACGCTCGACCCAGGAATCGGTCTGGACCCTGCTCGCGGCCCATGCGCTGGTGAAATCGCCCGAGGTCTCGGGGCTGCTGGTTGATGGGCAAACCGTCGCCGGCCCCTTCGTGCGCCGGCTGGCGGATGACGGCGCGGGCGGCCAGACGATCACCGCCGTCGATGGCGCGACCACCGATCTGACGCTGACCACGCTCGGCGTGCCCGAGGTGGCGCCGGAGGCCGGCGGCGGCTATGCGATCACCCGGCGGTTCTATACGATGGAAGGCAAGCCGATCGAGGGCAGCAGCTTCCACGTTGGTGACCGCTTCGTCGCGGTGCTTGAGGTCACGCCGGTTGAAAAGCTGGGGGCGCGGCTGATGGTCAACGACCCGCTGCCGGCGGGGTTCGAGATCGACAACCCCTCGCTCCTGCGGTCGGGCGATGTCGGGGCGCTGGATTGGCTGAGCCTGTCCGAGGCCGATCATACCGAATTCCGCTCGGATCGCTTCCTGGCGGCGGTGAACCTGCGCGATCCGGACAAGATCACCCTGGCCTATGTGCTGCGGGCGGTGACGCCGGGCAGCTTCCATCAGCCGGCGGCCTCGGTCGAGGATATGTATCGTCCGGCCTTCCGGGCACGGACCGCGACCGGCCAGATCACGGTGGCCGAGTGATGCCGGGCCGCACCGTCGCCATGGCGCATTGGCGCCGTCTGGACGGTGACGGCACCGACCGCTGCACCCTGTCGCGCGCCGATCAGGGCTGGCTGCTGTCCGGCCAGGCCGATTGGCGCGAGGCGGGGGTGGAGCATTCGGTGCTCTATACCGTGCGCTGCGGGCCGGATTGGGCGACGCTGTCGGCCGATATCACCGGCGAGCGCGGCGGCGCGCCGGTGGAGTTGCGCATTCAGGCGGGGTCCGAGGGATGGCGGCTGAACGATGTGCTACAGCCGGCGGTGGCGGGCTGCGTTGATATCGACCTCTGTTTCACCCCGGCCACCAACCTGCTGCCGCTGCGGCGGCTGGGCGCCGGGGCGGAGGAGATGTCGCGACTGCGTGCTGCCTGGCTGGTGCCGGGGCTCGACCGGTTGGAGTGTCTGAACCAAAGCTATGCCCCCTGCGGACAGGGGGCGATCGATTACGCCTCGGAGAATATGCAGGCGCGGCTGGAGGTTCATCCGAGCGGATTCGTGACCCGCTATCCCGGGCTTTGGGACGGCTGGGTCGATGCCTAGACGGCCGCGCTTCGTGCGGGGGCTCATCGCGGTGGCGCTGGTGCTTTATGCCGGGGCGCTGCTGCGTGATCGGTTCGACGCCTGGGTGGCGGCGACCGACCTGCCGCCGGTTCTGGCCGAAACCTCGGTCGAGGTGCGGGACCGGGAGGGGCGCTTGATGCGCGCCTATCCGGTGGCGGACGGGCTGATGCGGCTGGCCCCGCCCGCGGCCGGTGGCGTCGATCCGCGCTTTGTCGCCATGCTGACGGCTTACGAGGACAAGCGCTTTGCCAGCCATTCCGGTGTCGATCCCCGGGCGATGATTCGCGCTGTCGGGCAGGCGGTCTCGAACGGGCGGGCGGTCTCTGGCGGCTCCACCCTGACGATGCAGGTGGCGCGGCTGCTGGAGGATGGCAGCACCGGCCGCTGGGCCGGCAAGCTGCGACAAATCCGGGTGGCGCTGGCGCTGGAACGGCGGCTGGACAAGGCGGCGATCCTGTCGCTCTACCTGACGCACGCGCCCTATGGTGGCAATCTTGAAGGCATCCGCGCCGCGACGCTGGCCTGGTTCGGCAAGGAACCTGGCCGGCTGACCCCGGCCGAGGCCGCGCTGCTGGTCGCCCTGCCGCAAGCGCCGGAAACCCGCCGCCCCGACCGCCATCCGGAGGCGGCGCGGGCCGCGCGTGACCGGGTGCTGGCCCGGATGCTGGCGGCGCATATTATCACCGCAGAGGAGGCGGAGGGCGCCTCTCACGCCTCCCTTCCGCGCGCCATGCGGCCCTTTCCGATGCTGGCGCCGCATCTGGCCGACCGCGCCCGTGCCGCCGATCCGCTGGCGCGGCGGGTTGATCTGACGCTGGACGCCGATCTGCAGGCGCGGCTTGAACCCCTGCTGCGCGAGGCGGCGGAGCAGGCCGGGCCGCAGGTTTCCGCCGCATTGGTGGTGGCGGATCATCGCAGCGGCGATATCCTCGCCTCGGTCGGATCGGCGGGCTATGGCGACGGCCTGCGCCAGGGCTATGTCGACATGACCGAGGCGCTGCGCTCGCCCGGATCGACGCTCAAGCCGGTGGTCTATGGGCTGGCCTTCGATCAGGGGCTGGCGCATCCCGAAACGCTGATCCACGACGGGCCGGTGATGTTCGGTCGCTATGCGCCGCGCAATTTCGATGGGCTCTATCGCGGCGATGTCAGCATCCGCCAGGCCTTGCAGATGTCGCTGAACATTCCGGTCGTCAAGCTGACCCGCGATCTCGGCCCGGCGCGGGTGATGGCGGCGTTGCGCCGCGCCGGCGTCGATCCGCAACTGTCCGGTGGCGCGCCGGGGCTGGCCATTGCCCTGGGGGGGCTTGGGGTGACGCTGGAGGATCTGGTGCAGCTCTATGCCGCGCTGGCCGAGGGCGGGCAGGGGCCGGTGCTGCGCTGGCGCGCCGGGGAACCGATGACCAGGGGCGCGCGGGTGATCTCGGAGGTGGCCGCCTGGCAGGTGGGCGACATCCTGCGTGGCCTGACGCCGCCGCCCGGGGCGCCGGCGCGGGTGCTGGCCTATAAGACCGGCACGTCTTACGGCCATCGGGATGCCTGGGCGGTGGGCTATGACGGGGCGCATGTGATCGGCGTCTGGATGGGGCGGGCCGATGGCACCCCGGTGCCCGGCGCCTTCGGTGGCGAGCTGGCGGCGCCGGTGCTGTTCGAGGCCTTCGGGCGCTTGAAACCGGCCTTCGACCCGCTGCCGCCGCCGCCGCCCGCCACGGTGATCACCACCACCGCCGATCTGCCGCAACCGCTGCGCCGCTATCGCCCGCGCGGCGAGGTGGTGCAGAGCGAGGGGCCGAGGCTGACCTTTCCCCCCGATGGCGCCCGACTGGCCCCGGGCGACGGACGGCTGACGCTGAAGCTGAACGGCGGCGCCGCGCCCTTCACCGTGCTGGCCAACGGGGCGCCGGTGGAAACCGGGGTTTACGGCCGGGAATTCGACATTCCGGCGCCGGGCAAGGGGTTTTCGACCCTCGTGGTCCTGGACCGCGAAGGGCGATCGTCCCGGGTTTCGGTGGAGCTTCAGTAACGCTTGCGCGAGCCGGGACTGCGCCTAGGATGGGGCCAGCTCATCTGTGGGAGGAGAGACGATGCGTTCCGCAAACTGGATATTGGCCGCCGCCCTGTGCGTCGCGGCCCCGATGGCCCAGGCCGCCTGTGCCACCGAGGAGGAGATCGACGCCTTTGTCGACGCCTATAGCAGCAAGATGCCGGCCAAGGCGCTGTCGCCCGGCGGTGACATGGCCGATGCGATCTGTTCACAGGCCAAGCTGATCCTGGCGCTGTCCGATGTGATGGGGCCGGTCGTGGGCTATAAGGCCGGGCTGACCAGCGCACCGGCGCAGGAGCGTTTCGGGGTGAGCGAACCGGTGATGGGTGTGCTCTATCACGACACCATCCTGCCCGACGGGGCCGAGGTGGCGATGCCCTGGGGCGCCGTGCCGGTGTTCGAGGCCGACCTGATCCTCGAGGTTGGTGACGAGGCGATCAACGAGGCGCAGACAGTGGATGAGGTGATGGCCCATGTCGCCGCCGTGCGCCCCTTTATCGAGCTGCCCGATCTGATGCTGGCCAAGGGCGAGACGATCGACGGCGTCACCCTGACCGCCATGGGCGTTGGCGCCCGCTATGGGGTGATGGGCGAGGGGATCGCGGTGACCGACCCGGCGGCGATGACCCAGGCGCTTGGCGCGATGCAGGTGGTGCTGCGCGCGGCGGATGGCGAGGTTCTGGCCGATGTCCCGGGCGCGGCGGTGCTGGGGCATCCGGCGCAATCCGTCCTCTGGCTGCGCGACAAGGGGGTGAAGTTCAAGCCGGGCGATCTGGTCTCGGTCGGCTCCTTCGGGCCGCTGATGCCCCCCGCCAAGGGCAAGGGCGGCGCCAGCGTCACCTATGTCGGCCTGCCCGGCGATCCGGTGGTGCGGGTGACGTTCAAGTAACGGGGGAGCGGGGCGGCGGTGCTGGGTTGCTGGGAGCGCTCGAGAGACCGCCGCCGCAACCGGAGCCGGGAGGGGAAGGGGGGCGGCGGAAATCTGTGGGGGCGCTGCCTGTCTTGGATGTCAGCTTCGCGGGACGAAGCCGCCGGTGGCGCGGCTAGAATCTATGCCGGCAAGACCGTGCGAAATGTCCCCGGCACAAAGCATGACCGAAGCAGGTCGCGCTGCTTGTTGAACGTCTCACGGTTTTTCGAAACGTCAGCGAAGTTTTCGGAAACCTGAATGAGAACCCCGTTTTCGTCACGCGATGCCCTATGCGCCCGGCCAATCACTCCCTCTACATCGTATGTCCCCGCCCATTCTGGGCCGAAATAATTGGCCCAAGAGAGTTCTGGCAGATAGGTGAACTGACGTGGAAAGGTTCGCCGCCGCATATCTGGTCTGACAAGGTTTCCATCGGAGGTCACGCGAGCAGTGAAGGCGATCTCACCCGCAACAGGTCCATCGAAACTCAGGTAATCAAGTCTCTTGACTTCTTCGGGTGGAAAGCAGTGCAGCATGCCATATGCAGGCTTCAAGATAGTGCATAACTTGCTGAAAAGTTGAAGCCAATCGACGCTACCGGCAATCCTGGCGGAAAGCTGGAATGTCGAGGCGGCGTCACGCCCGGAACGATCCCCATGGGTCACTGTTCCCGTGCTTGCCAGCGACGTCCTGCGCCGCCAGATGGGGCCGAATTTGAACTCGGTGGCTCCCCCTTCTATTCTGGTTATGGCGTCGATAGACCAATAGCGGCTCCAGGTTTCTCGGTCCGCCACGGGGATGTTCACAGGTTCGTGCCAGTTGACGAACTCTGGCTGTAGCTTCCCCCCAAATTCCAGAAGCAGTTCATAAACGGCCAGTCCAATGGCTACCGAGGAAATGTCTTCATAAGTGGTGATACCGATAGCAATTCTTGGTTGTTTCAAATCTTCGCCTCGCTGCTCTCACTGTACCGTAGGTGATTTGTATTGTTGGGTCCAACGGCGGCTAAGGGCTCTGAGCGGTCCTTGGCGAGCGTGGCGCGCGATACTTCCGGCAACACATCCGAGGGAGCGGGGCCGCCCCTTACCGCCGCCCCTCCCTCAGCCATCCGGCCAGGATCAGCGCCGAGGCGAGGATCAGCACCAGCCAGGCGGGCAGCAGCGGGGTCTGGCGGAGGTCTCGGGTCTCATAGGCGCCGCGTGGGGTCAGGCCGATCCAGCCGCGTCCGGCGGCGGGGCGGCCTTCGCGGACGTCGCGCAGACGTGGCAGCCCGTCTTCCAGAGATTTGATGCCGCCGCGCAGGGGGGCGATCACCGGCTGCATCACCTCTCCGGTGGCGATGGTCTGTTCGAATTCCTTCGGTGCCGCCGGGCCCAGGCCGATCACCGCGCTCTGCTCCCCCTCGACCAGCCGGTAAAGCCCGATTTCCGGCCCCTGATAGGTCGCCTCGTAGCGGCCGGGAGAGACCTCGCGCAGCGGCACCTGATCGGTGCCGCCATCGGGGCGGGTGACGGTGACCGGGCCGACGGTGTCGCCCAGGGTGCGGCGGATGATGCGCATGGTCTGGCCGGTGGGTTCGGCCCAGAGCGCCTCTTCCTCCAGCTCGGGTTCCTTCATCATCCAATGGGCCAGCCGCCGCAGCAGTTCCAGTTGCGGCCCGCCGCCCTCGTAGCCCCGGCTCCACAGCCAGGCGTGATCCGAGGCGAGGAGCGCGACCCGCCCCTCTCCCACCCGGTCGAGGATCAGGAGCGGCCTGCCCTCGTATCCGGTCATGACCACCTCGCCCGAGGTCGGCTCGACCTCGATCTGCCTGAGCCAGGAGCCCCAGGTGGCCCCGTCGCCCAGATCGGCGGTGACCGGGTGGCGCTTGCCCAGATCGCTGACGGTGGGGCGATAGCGTTCCTCGATCACCCGGGCGCTCGGCCGGGCCGGCAGCACCGGCGCCAGGGGGGAGCGATAAATGCTTGCGGCATTGGCGAAGTCCGGGCCGGCGGCGACCAGCACGGCGCCACCGCCACGGACGTATTCGGCGACATTGTCGAGATAGAGCGCCGGCAGGATGCCGCGCCGCTTGTAGCGGTCGAAGATGATCAGATCGAAATCGTGGATCTTCTCCATGAACAGCTCCCGGGTGGGAAAGGCGATCAGTGACAATTCCTCGACCGGCACGCCGTCCTGTTTCTCCGGCGGGCGCAGGATGGTGAAATGCACCAGATCGACCGAGCTGTCGGATTTCAGCAGGTTGCGCCAGGTGCGCCCGCCGGCGTGCGGCTCGCCCGAGACCAGCAGCACGCGCAGCCGGTCGCGCACCCCGTTCATCTGGATCAGCGCAGAGTTGTTGCGGTCGGTCAGCTCGCCCTCTGCCGCGGGGACGGAAAAGCGGATCACGTTGCGGCCGCCATGCGGCAGGGTCAGCGGCAGGTCGATGTCGCGGCCGATCGGCACCTGGAACCGCTCCGGCGCGCTGCCGTCGACCGAGATATCCAGCGGTGCCATGCGGTCGTCTTGTGGTGCGGCGCCGCTGTCCTCGACCCGCAGGGTCAGGGTGACGGATTCGCCGATGATGGCGAAGGCGGGGGCATTGCGGACGATCAGCCGGCGGTCCCAGTCGGTCTTGTGCCCGGTCAGCAGCAGATGCAGCGGCGCTGGCAGCTCGGGGGCGCGGTCGATGTCGTGGACACGCCCGTCCGACAGCGCGATGATCCCGGCGACCCGGGCGCGGGGTTCCTCGGCCAGGGCATTCGCCAGCGCGGTCATCAGCTGGGTGCCGTCATCGCCGGCGCCATCGGGCACGCGGATACGGCGCAGCTCGGTATTCTCCCGCGCGGCGATCTCTCGCGCCAGCGCATCGGCGGCGGTTTTGGTCTGGGCGGTGCGGTCGGAGAGGCCCTGGCTGGCGCTCTCGTCCTCAAGCAGCAGGACGATATCGCTGAGGGGGGCGCGGTCCTCCTGCCGATAGGAGGGGCCGGCAAGCGCCGCCAGAACCACCGCCCCGGCCAGCAGCCGCAGCCCCCAGCCCGACAGGCCGCGCCAAAGCGCCAGCCCCACCGCCAGCGCAGTCAACGCGGCCAGGGCGGCAAGCGCGGGCCAGGGCAGCAGCGGGTCGAAGACGATTGAACCGGTCATTGTCCCAGCCTGTCGAGAAGGGCGGGCACATGGACCTGGTCGGACTTATAGTTCCCGGTCAGCACATACATCACCAGATTGACGCCAAAGCGCAGCGACAGTTCGCGCTGCCGCTCGCCGGTCATGCCGCGGCCGACCGGCAGCAGCGGGTTGCCGTTGCGATCCACCGCCCAGGCGCCGGCCCAGTCGTTGCCACCGATCACCACCGGGGTCACCCCATCGTTGAGATTGCGGAAGGGCATGCCTTCGACCTGTTCAGCGTCGGGGGGCGCAGCCTCGACCCAGACCGGGGCATTGGCGCTGCGGCCGGGAAAGTCCTGCAACAGATAGAAGGTGCGGGTCAGCACGTGATCGCGCGGCACCGGCTCCAACGGCGGGATGTCCAGGGGCGCGGCGATCTCCTGCAACTTGCGGCCGTTGGGGCTGGCGGCGCCAAAGCTTGCCACATCGGCGTCGCGGGTATCGAACAGGATCATCCCGCCCGAGCGGAGGTAGTCGTTCAGCTTGGCATAGGCGGCGTCCGAGGGGCGCGGCTGGTCCGGGGTGATCGGCCAATAGAGGAAGGGGAAGAAGGCCAGCTCGTCCTTGTCCAGATCAATACCGATGGGCACGGCCGGTTCGATCGAGGTGCGAAAGAACAGCGTATCCGACAGGCCCTTGAGCCCGGCCTGGGCGATATCGTCCAGCTTGGTGTTGCCGGTCAGCACATGGGCGAGGGTCAATTCGCCGGCGGCGCGGATGGCGAATTCGGTTTCGGCCTCGGTCGGCTGCGGTGCGGTGGCCTGTGCCCGCGCCTCGCCCTGCGGCAGGGCGGTGAGCAGGGCGATGGCGATGGCGGCGATCCGCCCCCGCTGCGGCAGCAGCCGCCCGCCAAGCGCGAGAGAGGCGATCACGTCGAGCGCCAGCAGAACCAGCGCCAATGCCAGCAGCGGGCCGCCGATCGGGCGTTCGGCGGACTCCGCCATGGTCTCGACCGGCACATTGGCGGGCCAGTCGGCCGGGGTGAGCACATCATCGGCCCCCAGCACGTTGCGCGCCAGTCGCCGCTTGCCGCTGTCATAGACGCCGGGGCGCAGATCCGGGCCGAGCGGGGCGGCGGCCAGGGTCGGACCGTCGACCCCGGGCAGGGCGCCGGCATCCGACAGCGTGCCGAAGCCGTCCATCACCTGTACCGGTCGCCAGGTGGTGCCCGCCAGCTCCTCGGCCGAGGGCGGTTTGGCGGCGGAGGAGATGGCGAGCCGTTCCAGCATCTGCACGAAGAGGCCCGAGAGCGGCAGGGAGGACCATTCGGCATTGGCCGTCACGTGAAACAATACGACCTGCCCCTGTCCCAGGTTCTTGCGGGTGACCAGCGGCGTGCCATCGGTCAGCGCCGCGATCACCCGGTCGGCCAGTGTCGGGTCTGGCTGCGCCATGACTTGGGCGCTGACCGAGACATCCGCCGGAATCGGCAGGCCGGCAAAGGGTGAATCGGGCGGGAAGGCGGCCAGCGTCTTGGGGGCGCCCCAGCTCATCGCGCCGCCGACGGTGCGGCCGCCGCTGCGCAGGCGCACCGGCATCAGCGGGTCTTCCTCGGCGCGGGACACATCGCTGGCGGCCAGATGCGGGCCGGCGAAGCGCAGCAGCATGCCGCCCTTTTCCACCCAGTCGGTCAGCGCGGTCTTTTCCGCCGGCGCCAGGGTGGCGACATCGGCCAGCACGATCACGTCGGGATTGGCCGGCAACAGATCCATCAGCCCGCCATGCAGCAGATCAGCCGAGGGTTTCAGCGCCTGTTGCAGGTAGTGCAGCGGCGACAGCAGCTCGAGCCCCTCGCGATTCTCACGACCCGCGATCAGCGCCACCTCGCGTCGGCGCAGGCGGTCGTCGGTCAGCGTCACCGCCCCGGCAGAGCGTTGGCCCTGCACCTCGAACCGGGTGACGCGGGCGCGCAGTTCCGCCGGCAGCGACAGCGCCAGATCGGCGCTCAGCGCGCCATCTTCGAAGCGGACGGGCGTGCTGGCCAGCATCCTTGGCGTGCCGGCGGGGTCGAGCCCCTGGGCCAGCACCGCCATCTCGCGCGCCGGGCCGGGGAGCGAGCGGTAGAGCGTCAGGTGAATAGCGCCGTCCTGAAAGCTGGCCGGGCCGATGCCGATCACCGGCTGGCCGGTCTCATAGACCGTGAGTGCGCCCTTCGCCTGCAGCGCCGCGATCAGCGCCGCGCGTCCGGGATGGGCGAGCCCGTCGCTGAGCCAGCGGCTGTCGAAGCTTTCGGTGGCGGCCTGAACCGCGGCGCCGGCCTGTGTCAGCTGCGCTTCGGTCGGCAGCCAGGCGGCGGGCTTCAACCCGGGCAGGCGGCTGCGCCAGGCATCGGCGGATTGGAATTGCAACGGCTCGGGCGCGGTCAGCGACAGGATCGCCACCGGTCGCCCGGCGCGGCCCGCTTCGGCCAGTTGGGTATCGAGATGGGCGATCAGGTCGGCCCAGCGGGGGGCGCCGGCCCAGTTGGCGTCCAGCACGAACAACAGCGGTCCGCGCCCCGTGGCCTGTTGCTGCGGGTTCAGCACCGGCCCGGCCAGACCCAGGATGATCGCCGCCAGCGCCAGCATGCGGATTAGCATCAGCCACCAGGGCGTGCGGTCCGAGGTCGCCTCGTCATCCTTCAGACCGAGCAGCAGCGCCACGCCGGGGAACCGCCGCCGCACCGGTGCCGGCGGGATGGCCCGCAGGATCAGCCAGAGGATCGGCAGCGCGGCCAGCCCGAGGAGCAGCCAGGGCGCGGTGAAGCCAAGGCCCAGCAGCGTCGTCATCGCATGCCCCCGTCGAGCGCACGGTAAAGCCACAGCAACGCCGACTGTGCGCTCTCGCCAGTGTGGTGGGTGCCGAACTGCCAGCCGGTGACCCGGCAGAGCCGATCGAGCCGGTCGCGCCGCTCCGCCAGCCGGTCGAGATAGCGGGCGCGCAGATCCCCGGCCTTCAGGGTTTCATGGCGAAGCGTGCCGCCAACGCTTTCAAAGATGGTGCGGCCCTGAAAGGGAAACTCCTCCTCCGCCGGATCGAGCAGTTGCAGCAGGACGCCGCGCACGCCACGGTCGGCCGCCTTGGTCAGCGCCAGCTCGACCTCCTGCATCTCGCCCAGGAAGTCGGAGATAAAGACCGCCCGCGCGTGCGGGATCATCGCCCGGTGTTCGGGCGGGGTGTAATCGGTTTCGGCATCCTCGATGAAGGCCTCGGCCAGCCGCAGGATCTGCGCCTGTCCACGCCGGGGCGGCAGGGCGGTGCCGGTCAGCCCCACCCTTTCGCCGCCGCGCACCAGCAGGATCGCCAGCGCCAGCCCCAGCAGACGGGCGCGGTCGGCCTTTTCCGGCAGCGCCTTGGAAGAGGCAAAGCGCATCGAGGCGCCGCGATCGACCCAGAGCATCACCGATTGCGCGATCTGCCATTCGCGTTCGCGCACGAATTGCAGATCCCCCCGGGCCGAGCGGCGGTGGTCGATCATCCGCCGGCTGTCGCCGGGCTGGGCCGGGCGGTATTGCCAGAAATCGTCCCCCATCCCGGCGCGTCGGCGGCCGTGTTCCCCCAGCAGGATGGTGCCGGCCAGATGGTCGGCACGCGCCAGAAGCGGCGGCAGGCTGGCGGCCTCGGCCTCGGCGCGGGCGCGCAGATGGGGGGCGGTGATCACGCCGCGGCCTCGGCCCGGATCAGGCCGGCGGCGGTGTCGTCGATCAGATCGGCCAGGCTGTCGCCGCGGGCGCGGGCGGCAAAGGTCAGCGCCATCCGGTGGCTCAGCACCGGGCGGGCCATGTTCAGCACATCCTCGACACTGGGGGCGAGACGACCTTGCAGCAGGGCGCGGGCGCGCACCGTCATCATCAGCGCCTGTGCCGCGCGCGGGCCTGGACCCCAGGCGACGGTTTCGGCGACGCGATCCGACACGCCGGGTTCCTCGGGGCGGAAGGCGCGCACCAGATCGAGGATCATCTCGACCACAGACTCGCCCACCGGCATCCGCCGCAGCAGGGTCTGCGCCGCCAGCAGCTCGGCGACTGAAAACACCTCGGTCGCCGCCTCTTCGCTCACCCCGGTGGTGGCGAGCAGGATGTTCCGCTCGGTCTCGCGATCCGGATAGGGCACGTCGATCTGCACCAGAAAGCGGTCGAGCTGCGCCTCGGGCAGCGGATAGGTGCCCTCCTGTTCGATCGGGTTCTGCGTCGCCAGCACATGGAAGGGCGGGCCAAGCGGGCGGTCCTGCCCGGCCACCGTCACCACATGTTCCTGCATCGCCTGCAACAGCGCCGACTGGGTGCGCGGGCTGGCGCGGTTGATCTCATCCGCCATCAGCAACTGGCAGAAGATCGGCCCGGGCACGAAGCGAAAGGCACGGCTGCCGTCGGCGGCGGTGTCCAGAACCTCGGAGCCCAGGATATCGGCGGGCATCAGGTCGGGGGTGAACTGGATGCGATTGCCCTGCAGCCCCATCACGGTGGACAGGGTTTCGACCAGCCGGGTCTTGCCCAGCCCGGGCAGCCCGATCAGCAGCGCGTGACCGCCGCACAGAAGCGCGGTCAGCGTCAGCTCGACCACCCGTTCCTGGCCGATGAAACGGCGGGTGATCGACGCCTTGGCGCGGGCCAGCTTGTCTTCGAGCGCCTCAATCTCGGCGACCAGATCGGCGGTGTCAGACATGGGATTCCTTTCGTGGGCCTTTCGTCGGGCTTATATGGTGTTAGTGTAACCTGCGCGAAGAAAATGGCAAAAGCGATGAGCGGACAAAAACCTGTGACACCCTCGGCCGATGGCATCGCCAATGCGGTACGTGCTGCGAAAACGCGCGGGCTTCCGCCTGTGCATCTGTGGAACCCGGATTTCTGCGGCGATCTCGACATGCGGATCGCGCGGGACGGGACTTGGTTCTATCTCGGCACCCCGATCGGGCGGCCGGAGCTGGTCAAGCTGTTCTCCTCGATTCTGAAGAAGGAAGACGGCAAATATTTCCTGGTCACCCCGGTCGAGAAGGTGGGGATCACCGTCGATGACGCCCCCTTCCTCGCGGTGGATTTCGAGGCGGAGGGTGAGGGCCGCGATCAGGTGCTGACCTTTACCACCAAGACCGGGGATGTCGCCGTCGCCGGCCCCGATCATCCGATCCGGGTGGTGCGTGATCCGGAAACCGGCGAACCTTCGCCCTATGTCCTGGTCCGGACCAATCTCGAGGCGTTGATTGACCGCAAGAGCTTTTATCGGCTAGTCGAACTGGGAACGCACCATGACGGCTGGTTCGGGGTATGGTCCTCGGGGCAGTTTTTCCCCATCATTCCCTCGTCGGAGCTTGAGACCGCCTGAGGGCGGGCAGTCGGCGCCGTCGGTTCATGTGCTATCCCGAAGGAAGACAAGATGCCGAAACTTGCCGCCAATATCTCTCACCTCTTTCCCGAGCGATCGTTTCCGACCCGGTTTCAGGCCGCCAAGGACGCCGGGTTCGAGGGGGTGGAGATCCTCTTTCCCTATGACGTCCCCGCGCAGGAAATTCGCGATGCTTTGGACGGCGCCGGACTGAAGCTGGCACTGATCAACGCGCCGCCTCGTGACGTGGTCCCCGATTACCCGGCGCTGCCCGGCGGCGAGGAAGGGTTCCGAGCGGCGATGGAGGCGGTACTGACCTATGCCGCCCCGCTGGCGCCGGATGTGATCCACGTGATGGCGGGCTATGCCGAGGGCATGGAAGCGGAAGAGGCGCTGGTCGACAACCTGCGCTGGTTGGCCGATCTGGCCCCCGATCAGACGTTCACCATCGAACCGCTGAACCTTGGCGATCAGCCACGCTATTTCCTCAGCGATTACGATCTGGCGGCGCGGGTGCTGGAGCGGGTGGGCCGCCCCAATCTGGGGCTGCAATACGACAGCTATCATGCGCAGAAGATCCATGGTGACGCCCTGGCAGTCTGGGAGAAGTTCCGCCCCCTCGTGCGCCATATCCAGCTTGGCGCCCCGCCGGAGCGGACCGAGCCGCGGCTGGGTCAGGGGCCGGTCTATTTCCCGGCCTTGTTCGCCGCCATCGCCACCGGCGGTTACGATGGCTGGATCAGCGCCGAATATCGCCCGACCACCGCGAAGACCGAGGATAGCCTGGGCTGGATGTCGGGATTAGGCGTCTAGGTCAGAGGCGCGGCGCCCGACCCGAGGGGCCGGGCGCGAAGGACGGGGGCGGGGGGCCTAGTGTGCCTCGGCCCAGTTCCGGCCCTTGCCGACGTCGGCCACCAGTTTGACGTTCAGATGCACCGCCGGGTCGGCGGCGCCTTCCATCACCTCGCGGGCGCGGGCGGCCACGGTATCGACGGCATCTTCATCAACCTCGAAGATCAGTTCATCGTGCACCTGCAGCAGCATCTTCGCCGGCAGGCCGGCGATCGCTTGCGGCATGCGGATCATGGCACGGCGGATGATATCCGCCGCCGTGCCCTGGATCGGCGCGTTGATCGCGGCGCGATAGGCGAAACCGGCACGCGGGCCCTTGGCGTTGATCTCGGGCGTATGGACGCGGCGCCCGAAGAGGGTGCGGACGAACCCGTGTTCCTTGGCGAAGGCTTTGGTCTCTTCCATATAGTCCTTGATGCCGGGGAAACGCTCGAAATAGCGGTCGATGAAGCCCTGCGCCTGGGCCCGCGGAATGCGCAGGTTGCGGGCGAGGCCAAAGCCTGAAATCCCGTAGATCACGCCGAAGTTGATGGCCTTGGCCTGTCGCCGAATCTCGGGTGTCATCTGGTCGAGCGGCACGTTGAACATTTCCGACGCGGTCGCGGCGTGAATGTCCTGGCCTTCGGCAAAGGCCTGTTTCATCGCCGGCAGGTCGGCCATATGCGCCAGAATCCGCAATTCGATCTGGCTGTAGTCGAGGCTGAGCAGCAGCTTGCCCTCTTCGGCGACGAAGGCCTCGCGAATGCGGCGGCCCTCTTCGCTGCGCACCGGGATGTTCTGCAGGTTCGGGTCGGTCGAGGCCAGCCGCCCGGTCGCCGCCCCCGAGATGATGTAGGAGGTATGGACCCGCCCGGTTTCCTTGTTGATATGATCCTGCAAGGCATCGGTATAGGTCGATTTCAGTTTCGACAATTGCCGCCAGTCCAGCACCCGGGCCGGCAGATCGTGACCTTCGGCCGCCAGATCCTCCAGCACGTCGGCACCGGTGGCATAGGCGCCGGTCTTGCCGCGCTTGCCGCCGGGCAGCGACATCTTGTCGAACAGGATTTCGCCCAGCTGCTTGGGTGAGCCGACGTTGAAGTTTTCGCCGGCCAATTCGTGAATTTCCGCCTCGAGCCCGGCCATCTTCTGGGCGAAGGCATTGGACATCCGGCTCAGCACTTCGCGGTCGACCTTGACGCCGGCCATCTCCATCTCGGCCAGCACCGGCACCATCGGGCGTTCCAGCGTCTCGTAGACGGTGGTCACCTTTTCGCGGTGAAGCTGCGGCTTGAAGGTCTCCCACAGGCGCCAGGTGACATCGGCATCCTCGGCGGCATAGGCGGTCGCCTCTTCGATCGGGACGAAATCGAAGGTGATCGCCGATTTGCCGCCGCCCAGCAGCGGTTTGATCGGGATCGGCTCGTGCCCCAGATAGCGTTCGCTCAGCGTATCCATGCCATGGCCGTGCAGGCCCGCGTGCATCGCATAGGACAACAGCATGGTGTCGTCGATCGGCGCCACCTTCACCCCGTGGCGGGCAAAGATCTTGGCGTCGTATTTCATGTTCTGCCCGATCTTGAGGATGGCGTCGTCCTCGAGCACCGGCTTCAGGCAGGCCAGTGCGTCTTCGACCGCGATCTGCCCCTCGACCAGCGCGGTGGAGCCGAACAGGTCGTCGCCCGCCCCGGTCTTGTGGATCAGCGGAATATAGCAGGCCTTGCCCGCCGCGGTGGAGAGCGAGATCCCCACCAGATCGACGATCATCTCATCAAGGCCGGTGGTCTCGGTATCCACCGCCACCACGCCGCGCTCACGGATCGCGGCGACCCATTTCTCCAACGTCGCCAGATCGCGGACGCAGTCGTATTTGGACGTGTCGAAGGGCACCGCCTCCGGCGCCGGATCGTCGCCCGCGGCCGGTTGGCTGGGGATGTCGGCGATCACCGGCGCCTCGGCGCCCAGCTTTTCGGCGATGCGTTTGGAGAGGGTGCGGAACTCCATCTCGGCCAGGAAGGGGAGGAGCACCTCGGGGTCGGGCTCCTTCACCTCCAGGTCGTCGAGCGAGAAGGTCAGGGGCGTGTTGCAATCGAGCTGCACCAGCTTCTTCGACAGTTCGATCTGCGCCCGGTTGTCGATCAGCGCCTGCCGGCGCTTGGGCTGCTTGATCTCCTCGGCGCGGTCCAGCAGGGCTTCGAGCGAGCCGTATTCGTTGATCAGAAGCGCGGCGGTCTTGATGCCGATCCCCGGGGCGCCGGGCACGTTGTCGACCGAATCGCCGGCCAGCGCCTGCACGTCGACCACTCGGTCGGGATCGACGCCGAATTTCTCGCGCACACCCTCGATGTCGATGCGGCGGTTCTTCATCGCGTCGAGCATCTCGACCCCGCCGCCGACGAGCTGCATCAAGTCCTTGTCCGAGCTGATGATGGTCACCCGCCCGCCAAGGTCGCGGGCCCGGGTGGCGAGGGTGGCGATGATGTCGTCGGCCTCATATCCCGCCATCTCCTCGCAGGCGATATTGAAGGCCTCGGTGGCGCGGCGGGTCAGCGGCATCTGCGGGCGCAGCGCCTCGGGCATCTCCTCGCGGTTGGCCTTGTAGAGGTCATACATATCGTTGCGGAAGGTATGGCTGCCCTTGTCGAAGATCACCGCCACATGGGTCGGCGCGTCGGGGCCGCTGGCGTCCTCGACGTATTTCTGCAGCATGTTGCAGAACCCTGAGACCGCCCCGATCGGCAGCCCGTCGGACTTGCGGGTCAAGGGCGGCAGCGCGTGAAAGGCACGGAAGATGAAGGCAGAGCCGTCGATCAGGTGCAGGTGGCAGCCTTTTCCGAATGTCATGGCCTCGTCTCCCCTAGCTGGTGATGCCCGCCCGTAATGCCATGCGGCGTCTGCGGGGGCCAGTGGGGAATGGGGGGCTTGTCCGTCGCTTCAGCGCAGCAGGCTAGGCACCAGCGCGATTGCCCCGGTCCAGAACAGATAGGTCATCGTCGCCATGGCGGCGATGTTGAACAGGGCGACCAGAACGCCGACCCATCGCCATCCGCCGACCTGTGGCGTGCGCCAGGCAGTTCGGACAATGGCCGTCCATAGGGCGGCATGAAACAGAGTCAGAAAGGTGATCCAGCCGCCCATCAGGATACGAAACTGTCCGGGGGAGAGGACCCAATGCGCGACAAGGAACAGAGTGAAGCCGAAGGGGGCAAAGACCAGCGCGGTCCCGAAACCGCCGATCCAGAACGTGTCGCCCAGCGACAGCCGCGCCGCCAGAAGGTCCAAGAACCAGCGCGGCGTGAAATAGCGCTTCCGCTCGGCGGCAATTGAGGCTGTGTCGATTCCGGATGGCATAATACTGCCTCTTGGCGGGTAGGAAGGTGAGATGTTTTCTCTCTATAGATGAAAGCGCTGTGGCTGCAACGGCCCGGAGCCGTCCTTGAACCTCGGTCCGGTGCCGTCCCGCCTAGGGTCATCCCGACAGCAGCCCCTAGGCGCGCCGCCGGGCGCCCGGCTCACCTCCCCGACCGATACCGTTCCACCCAGTTCCGGCTGGTCTCGTCGGCCAGTTTCCTGACCCCCGGCACCACCCCGCAGGCCGCCTCGGACTCCAGCCCCAGACGCTCCAGCACCCCGCGCAGCACGCCCAGGGGATCGCTCGACAACGCGTCGTAAGAGATCCGCAGCGGCCGCACCCCCTCACGCGCGAACCAGTCCTCCCAGGCGCGGTCATGGCCCTCCATCGTTTCGATGGCGGCGCGGATCGCCTCCCGGTCATAGGCGGGATCGCGATGCGGGGCGAGCCGCTCCAGCTCGCTGCCGTCCGCCGCCACATGCCACAGCCCGGTCTGTTCCGCCTTCAGATAGGACACCGCCTGCGCCAGCTTGTCCGCCCGCTGCAGATAAACGAACAGGGTCTCGCCAAAGACCTGCCGGAACCGGGCGACATCGCCCGCCGCCTCCGGGCAGAGCTCCGCCAGCCGCGGCAGGAAAAACTTCAGGCTATGGGCCTGCAGGCGCAGCCCGAACACCCCGGTGCCGGCGTTGCCCTCCCGGATCGCGGCACGAAAAACGGCATCGAGCGCCGCGCGCTCGGTCGCCCCCGCGTCCGGCACGATGCCAAGCCTCTGTTGCCAATCCTCGACCGCGGGCCGATGGAAATAGGAGGCCGGCCTGCCGGCAACCCTGGTCACCGTCAGCAGCTTGCACAGCAGGGTGCTGCCGCTGCGCGGCGCGGTACAGATCACGTAAGAGTCGTATATCGTCATGCGTGCCGGGCTAGGTTCTGAACCCATAAAGGGGATTCCCTGAGGGGCTGGTGCGTGCTTCCCTTCCGTTATCGGAGGTGAGCATGGCACGTTTTGATCTGACCGACTTCGAATGGGAGCTGATTCAGCCCCTTCTTCCC